>DATAKK010000096.1:0-4398 GCA_036261615.1 Propionibacteriaceae bacterium
GGCACGGACACGCGACCACAGCACCTCCATCAGGCTGGAGGCCAGGAGAGCCTGTTCAGTAGTCAATGTCCGCACCCCGGCAATCCCGCCGGAGCAACCGGACTATCTTGGCAGAGATCCCGCGCAGCGCCAAATCGGGGAGGCTCGCCCGTCCCGCCGCCCGGCCGTTGTCCGGAAGGCCCCGGTTTTCGGGCCCGCGCGATCGTCGCCTACGCTGCTTCGATGCTCCGACACCGTACGCCGGTCCGTGTCCTCCTCCTCGCCGCCTGCCTGGCGCTGCTGGCGCCCCTCGCCCCGAGCTACGGCCGCGAATCGGCCGTCCCGGGGCCGATCCACGCCGGCAACACGTTCGGCTGGTATCCCGCCGCGACGCGCTACGAGTTCATCGGGCCCCTCGGCTCGGAGTGGAAGAAGAGCGGCGTCGGTGTGGTCCGGACGAAGAACGGCATGCTCACGATCGGTGCCAGCGGCCGGAGCGTCGCCGCCACCTTGAACATGCCCGGCCACGACACCGGCCGGTGGGAGATGCGCTGGAAGACCAAGCAGTACGGGTCGGGTCGCGCGCCGTACACCGTGCGCACCGAGCTGGTCCCGGCCGGTGACCGCCCGCAGTACTGCGGTGGCCGCAACATCGCCCTGGAGAGCTACACGTTCGGTCGCCGCAAGGCACAGTTCTACATCCGCAACCTGCCCGACCTCGCGTTCCGCGCGGCCAGGCGGCCGACGTACGCCGGGTACGGCGGCGACCACTGGCACACGTTCGCCGTCGAGGTGACCCCGAACCACATCTCGTGGTTCGTCGATGCGCGGGTGGTGGCCACCGAGCGCCGTCCGGAAGCGATCTCGGGCGTCCCGCTCACCGTCAAGTTCACGCTGAAAGCAGTCCGCGGCCAGCGGATGAACCCGGCCCGGATGCAGATGGACTGGCTGCGCTACTGGACGCTGGCCAAGCCCAACGACAAGTCGATCAACGCTCCGGCGCCGCGGCTCGGCACCTACCCGAAGGCCTGCCCCGCCTCCTGACTCCGGCCGGGACCTCCGGTCCTGTGCGGACGCGGTGGTGATCACTAGATTTCGTCGGGTGATCGACCGTGACCGCCTCGCGACCCTGCACGCGGACGAGGAGGAGCGCTTCGTCCGGCTGCATCCGCGCTCGGCCGAGCTGGCGACCCGCGCTCGCGGGTCGCTGCTGGCCGGCGTCCCGATGCCGTGGATGACGCGGTGGCCGGGGTCGTTCCCGGTCTTCGTCGACCACGCCTCCGGCGCCCGCTTCACCGACGTCGACGGCCTCGAGTACGTCGACCTCTGCCTCGGTGACACGGGCGCGATGACCGGGCACGCGCTGCCCGAGGTGGCCGAGGTGGTCTGCGAGCGGGCCCGGACCGGCATCACCACCATGCTGCCCAGCGAGGACGCGATCTGGGTCGGCGAGGAGCTCGCCCGCAGGTTCGGGCTCCCCCGCTGGCAGCTGGCGATGACGGCGACCGACGCCAATCGGTTCGCCCTGCGCTTCGCGCGCCACCTCACCGGTCGGCCGAAGGTCGCGGTGATGGACTGGTGCTACCACGGCACGGTCGACGAGACCCTGGCCGTGCTCGACGACCACGGGCGGGTCATCCCCCGGCCCGGTGCCCTCGGGCCGCAGGTGGATGTCGCCCTCACGACCGCGGTGGTGCCGTTCAACGAAGCCGCGGCCCTGGAGACGGCGCTGGCCACCGGCGAGATCGCCGCGGTCCTGATGGAGCCGGCGCTGACCAACATCGGCATCGTGCTGCCCGAGCCGGGCTACCTCGAGGCGGTCCGCGAGCTCACCCGCAGGTACGACGCCCTGCTGGTCATCGACGAGACGCACACGATCTGCGCGGGGCCGGGCGGCTGCACGCGTGCCTGGGACCTCGAGCCGGACATGGTCGTGGTGGGCAAGCCGATCGGAGGCGGGATCGCTGCCGCGGCGTACGGCATGAGCCTGGCGCTGGCCGAGCGCCTCGACGGCCCGATGCTCGGCCACGACATCGACGTCGCGGGCGTCGGCGGGACCCTCACCGGAAGCGCCCTGGCGCTGGCCGCCGTGCGCGCGACGCTGTCCGTCGCCCTCCGGGACGAGGACTTCGCGGTCGCGATCCCGCTCGCCGAACGGTTCACCACCGGGGTCGCCGACGTGATCGGGCGGGCCGGCCTGCCCTGGCACGTCCAGCGGCTCGGGTGCCGGGCGGAGTACTGGTTCTGCCCTCCTCCCCGCACCGGCGCCGAGGCAGCCGCCGCGGTGGACGAGCAGCTCGACGCTTTCATGCACCTGTGGGCGTTCAACCGCGGCATTCTGCTGGCGCCGTTCCACAACATGGCGCTGTTCTCGCCGCACCACGGCGACGCCGACGTCGACCGGCACACCGAGGTATTCGGCGAGGCGGTCTCAGCCCTTCTCGGCTGAGCCCTCCTGCGCCACCGGTCTCCGGTAGGTGAGATCGACGATCGTGCGGCCCGCCGCGCGGCCCTTGCGCTCGAACTTCGTCACCGGTCGGTCCGCCCACCGCGGGGTGCGTCCACCGACGAGGCCCGGCTCGGCATCGAGCACCTGCTCCATCTGCTCGGCGTACTCCTCCCAGTCGGTGGCCAGCCGCCACAACCCGCCGGGACGCAGCCGGCTCGCCACCAGGGCGGCGAACCGCGGGTTCACCAGGCGGCGCTTGTGGTGGCGCTTCTTCGGCCACGGGTCGGGGAAGAACGTCCACAGCTCCTCGACCGCCCCCGGCCAGAACAGGTGCTCCAGCGCCCAGACCGCGTCGACGCTGATCAGCCGCACGTTCGTCACGCCCGCCTCGGCAAGGAGGTCGAGCGTGGCCGCGACGCCGGGTCGCCACACCTCGAAGGCGAGGACATCGCAGTCCGGCCGGCCGGCCGCCAGCGCGGCCGTCGCCTCCCCGACGCCGGAGCCGATCTCCACGACGACGGGCGCCTGTCGGCCGAACCACTGGGGCAGCGAGAAATCCGCGCCGTCGACCGCCTCGTCGGGGATCACCCAGTGCGCGTGGTGGGCGTCCCAGGCTCCCTGCTGGGAGGGCGTGAACCGGCTGCCGCGACGGGCGTAGCTCAGCACCTCGCGGACCCGGCGCCCGTCGTCGGTGTACCTGAGGTGCGGACGCGCGGGCGGGAGGGGCTCGGACACGCACGGAAGGGTACGCGCGGCGCCGCCCGTCGGTCGGCGGACGTCCTGCTTCGGGTGACTTTCGGCACCGGAAACGGCATTCGCCTGCGCGGAATCAGCAGGGAATTCATCATGAACCCGTGCACGTACGTCGGGGGACCTGGATGGTGGCGGCGGGGACGGCGATCGCCCTCCTCGTGGGCCTCTTCACGCTCCTCGAATCGACCGGCGCCACCGGCGCGAACCGCGAGCACTGCGCCCGGCTGTGGGCCCAGTCGCGAGCGCGCGAGCAGATCGTCACCGGCCATGGGCAGCGCATCGTCGTGATCGGCGACTCCTACTCGGTCGGCCTCGGCCTGCGGCATCCCGAGGCGTCGTGGCCGAGTCGACTGCCCGGGCGCGTCCAGGTCTACGGCTTCTCGGGCTCCGGCTTCAGTCGCCATTCCACGTCCTGCGCGAGCGCCTCGTACGCCGCCCGGGCCCCGCAGGCCGTGCGGGGTGGCGCCGACCTGGTGGTCGTCGAGGGCGGGCTCAACGACTACGACCAATCGGCCGCGGCGATCCGGAGCGGGTTCCGCTCCCTGATGCGTGAGCTGGCCGGCCACCACGTGCTGGTCGTCGGACCGCCGCCGGCGCCGGCTCGCGCGACCGCGGCGCGGAGGGTCGACGCGGTGCTGAGAGCGGAGAGCTCTCGCGCGCACGTGCGCTACCTGCCGATGATCACCGAGAGCCTGCCCTACCTCGGTGACGGGATTCACCCGACGCTTGCGGGTCACGTCGACTTCGGCAACGTCGTACGCCGCGCGCTCGTCCCCTAGCCACGTCGGGTCCAACGACCCTGCCCCGGTCGCATGCCGCCTCCTAGCGTTGATGCTGGAGGCGAGAGTCATGAGCTACGACATCGCACAGTTGAAGGAACCGCTCCGGCACCTGGTCGTCACCCGGTTCACGACCACGCCCGACCAGGTCAGCACGCACATGGCCGGCGCCTTCGGGATCGTCTTCGGATACCTCGGTCGGCACCAGATCGAGCCCCTCGGGCCGCCGTACGGCTGCTATGCCATGACCGGGCCCGAGCTGTGGGACGTCCGGGTCGGGTGCGAGGTCGCCCAGCAGGTGGCCGCCGAGGACTCGATCGAGCCCTACGACCTGCCCGCCTGTGACTCGCTCTCGACCGTCCACGTGGGCCCGTACGAGGAGCTCGGCAAGGCCTACGAGGCGCTGGAGAACAAGGCCCACGAGCTCGGCGTCGAGCT
>DATAKK010000106.1:0-3277 GCA_036261615.1 Propionibacteriaceae bacterium
GATGCCGTGGACGATGAGGTGCAGCGGCCGGGTGGCGGTGACGCCGGGGTCCTTCTGCCGCAGCGAGCCCGCCGCGGCGTTCCGGGGGTTCGCGAACGGCGCCTTGCCCGCCTCGACGAGCGACGCATTGAGGTCGGCGAACGCCTCGGTCGGGAAGAAGATCTCCCCGCGCACCTCGACCAGGCGGGGCACGTCGTCACCCGCCAGCCGGTGCGGGACGCCGGCGATGGTGAGCACGTTGCGGGTGACGTCCTCGCCCACCCGGCCGTCGCCACGGGTGGCCGCGGTGACGAGGCGCCCGTCGCGGTAGGTGAGGTTGACCGCCAGCCCGTCGATCTTGAGCTCGCAGAGCCACCGGATCGTCCGGTCGCCGAGCCCCCGCTGCGCCCGCGCCATCCACTCGCCGAGCTCGTCGGCGGAGAAGACGTTGTCGAGGCTGTACATCTGCTCGGCGTGCTGCACCGGCGCGAAGTCGGTGATGTTCGCCATGCCGACCCGCTGGGTGGGGGAGTCGGGCGTGCGGAGGCTCGGGAACCGCTCCTCGAGCTGCTGGAGGTCGCGCAGCAGCCCGTCGTACTCGGCGTCGGAGATCGTGGGGGCGTCGCGCCCGTAGTAGGCCTCCTGCGCGTCGTCGATGCGGCCCACGAGGTCGGTCCAGCGGTGCCGCTCGTCGAGCCCCGGCTCGGACGCCGTCGCCCCGCCCGCCTGCTCGAGCAGCTCGGCGTCCTCGGCCCCCTCGTCGTCGGGGGCGCTGGTCACGGGGGTGTCGCGCGGACTGCGGTCAGCCATGGTGCCCATCCTGCCCGAGGCCGCCGACAGATTCGACGGCCGCGTTCCAGGCACGCCGTCTCATCCGGGGCGGGAGGATTCGGGGCGTCAACGACGACTTGTGGCGTTTCGTGCACACAAGCCCGGTTGAGTCGCCCGATCCTCCCACCCGCTGCGGCAGACCCAGGCGGACGCCGCGCCGCTCGTCTCCGGACCGGCCTCGTCCGGACGGCCGGGGTCCCGTGCCGTCGCGACCTGAGACGATCCGCGGCGCCAACGCCGACCTCCCGCGGAATGCCGCGCTTAATGGCCGCTGGCGGTGCGAATCGTCTCAGCGGCGCCCCGCTATCGCGCGAGACTGAGACAAATGCCGGTCCAGATGGCGACCTATGGCTCGTTCTTGCCACCACTCGCCATCGCGCCCGGCATTTGTCTCACCGGGCGCCCGTTCCCGCGCCGCCGGCCGGTACCTGGTCCGGCCGGGGCCGGATAGGCTCGTCCCATGCGCGTTCACATCGGCACCGACCACGCGGCCTTCGAGCTCAAGGAGTACCTCGTCACCGAGCTGTCGGCGCTCGGCTACGAGGTGGTCGACCACGGCGCCCACACCTTCCAGCCGATGGACGACTACCCGGTGACGATCATCCCCTGTGCCGAGGCGGTGGCGGCGTCCGACGGCGAGCTGGGCATCGTCCTCGGGGGGTCGGGCAACGGCGAGCAGATGGCCGCCAACAAGGTCAAGGGCGTCCGGGCCGCCCTCGCGTACTCCCACGACACGGCCCGCCTGGCGCGCGAGCACAACGACGCCAACATCATCAGCCTCGGCGGCCGCATGCAGTCGCAGGAACTGGCCCTCGAATACGTCCGGCTGTTCCTCGAGACGCCGTTCTCGGGCGACCCCCGGCACGCCCGCCGGCTCGCCATGATCAGCCGCTACGAGGCCACCGGCAGCCTCGACGACTGACGACCTCCCCTAGCGCTGCCCCCGCGCCCGGGCGATGAGCCGCTCGACGGCGGCGTCCGCATCGACCAGCTGCTGGACGCCGGGACGTGACACTTCGCGCGCCCGGAGGGCCCGGTCGGTCGTCACCATCGCGGTGATACCGTCACGACCCAGGTCACGCATGTCGCGGGCGCGCTCCGGCGCCTCCCCGCTCGCCGGGGTGCCCGCCAGGGCGGGATCGCGGGGGGCCGGGGGCCGGTTGGACGCCGTCATGCCCCCACGATAGGACCGTGGTGCGGGCTGCCGGCGTCCGGGGAGCGCAGCGGGGTCCGGACCGCTGACGACACGACTCAAAGAGACGGTGGAGATGCCCGAGGGCCATGTGACGCATCGGCTGGCACGCGAGATCACCGCGTCCTTCGGGGGCCGCCCGGTGAGCGTGACCTCCCCCCAGGGCCGGTTCGCGGCCTCCGCCGCCCTGCTCGATCAGCACGTGCTCCTCGGCGCCGAGGCCTACGGCAAGAACCTGTTCATCGCCTTCGACGTGCCCGACGAGCCCTACCTGCACATCCACCTGGGGCTCATCGGCAAGCTGCGGATCGAACCGCTGGCCCCGCCCCGCGGCCAGGTGCGGGTGCGCATCGACGACGGCCTCACGTGCGCCGACCTCGCCGGCCCGCAGACCTGCCGGCTCATCTCGGAGTCCGACCTCGACCTGGTCGTGGCGCCGCTCGGCGCCGATCCCCTCCGCGGGGACGCCGACCCCGACCTCGCCTGGCAGCGCATCCAGCGCTCGTCGAAGCCGATCGCCGCCCTGCTCATGGACCAGCGCATCACGGCCGGCGTGGGCAACATCTACCGGTGCGAGGTGCTGTTCCGGCACCGGATCAACCCGATGACCCCCGGCAACCGGCTCAAGCCGGCGTCCTGGCGCGCCATCTGGGCCGACCTGGTCACGCTCATGCCGCTCGGGGTCACCGACGGGCGGATCGACACCGTCCGGCCCGATCACACGCCCGAAGCCATGGGCCGCCCACCCCGGGTCGACCGGCACGGGGGAGAGGTCTACGTCTACCGGCGTCAGCACCAACCGTGCCTGGTCTGCGGCCGCGAGGTGCGCACCCGGGTCCTCGAGGGCCGCCAGCTCTACTGGTGCGCGACGTGTCAGCGCCGCTCGTGAGCGACGACATCGCCTGGGACGACCTCGTCGTCCGCCACCTCGGCGCGGGGCGGCTCGAGGTGCGCTCCGCCGACGGCGTCCCGCTCGGCACCGTTACCCTCGCACCGCCCGCCCCGTGGACCCTCGTGCACTCCGGCCGCGACGACGACGGTCTCGAGCTCGTGTGGGCCTCGGACGCCGGCGAGCTGCGGGTCCGCCACGCGTGGGGGGCCCTGTGGCACATCACCGTCGACCAGCCGGCCGCGGCCCAGCGGGTCGCCCCGCCGCTCCTCTCGCTCGACGCGCCCCCGGAGGTCCCGACCCCGTGGCTGTGGGGCGCCGGGTGCCAGGCCCGCGCTGTCCTCTGGCTTCCGGAGGAGGCGCACGTGCTGGAGTTCCGGCAGCTG
>DATAKK010000107.1:0-27948 GCA_036261615.1 Propionibacteriaceae bacterium
CACGTCGAGCCGGTCGAGGAACTCCTGCGTCCGCTCCATCCCCAGCCGCTCGGGTGCGAGGTACAGCAGGTCGAGCTCACCGGCCAGCGCCGCCCGCTCGGTCATGAGCCGCTCGTCGGGGGAGATGCTCGAGTTCAGGAACCCGGCGCGCACCCCCAACTTGTCGAGCGCGGTCACCTGGTCGTGCATGAGCGCGATGAGGGGCGAGATCACCACCCCGACGCCCGGGCGCAGCATGGCCGGGATCTGGTAGCAGAGCGACTTCCCGCCGCCGGTGGGCATGAGCACGAGCGCGTCGCCGCCCTGGACGACGTGGCTGATCACCTGCTCCTGGGTGCCCCGGAACGCGTCGTAGCCGAAGGTGAGACGCAGCACATCGAGGGCGGCGACGGGGGTGGACACGCGGCCATGCTAGACGGCCCGTCCGTCAGCGCCGTGTCGTCGCTCAACGCCCTGGTCCCCGCGATGCGGGATCCGCCCGTTGCCGCCGGGTGGGGGCGGAGCGTAAGCTCGCCACCGTGTCCGCACGTGGAGTGTCGACCCACCTGGACCTCGCCAGCGCACTTCGATGCCGCGTGATCGAGCGAGGCACGCTGCCCCGACAGGTGCGTCTCGCCATCCTGGATCACGCCAGCGGTGGCGGTGCCCTCCCGGAGCCCTACAACTCACTCGTGGCAGCCGTCGGCGAGGACTCGTTCAGGGTGACTGACGCGCAGGTCCACTCGGTGGTTCAGGAGACGGGCTCGCAGCGGCAGGCGTTCGAGGTCATCCTCACGGCCGCCGTCGGCGCCGGCCTGCGCCGGTGGGACGCGGCCCAGCAGGCGATCGAGCAGGCACGCCATGCGGCTTCCTGAGGTGGAGCGGGGCGACACCCTGCGCCATCGGATGCTGATCGCGACCATATCCCGGCTGTCCGGCATGCGACTGCCGGACGCGGCCAGAGTGGCGTTCTACAGGAAGGACTTCGCGGGACCTGCCCTGAGCGCGTGGACCCAGCGAACCATGCGGGGGCCGAGCGGATGGAGCATCGCAGAGCGTGAACTCATGGCGGCGATGGTCGCGACCTGGAACCGCTGCCCCTTCTGCGTCGGCGCGCACAGTGCCGTCGCGGTCCGGGGAATGGACCGGGCCGTTGTGGACGCGGCCCTCAAGGACTACCGGTCCGCGCCCCTGCCCGACAAGCTCAAGGTCACCCTCGCCTACCTCGAGAAACTCACCCGCACCCCCGACGACCTCGCCGCCTGCGACGTCCAGACGGCTCTTGCGGCCGGGGTGACTCCCGACGAACTCCAGGACGCATCCGCCGTGGCCGCCCTGTTCGCGATCATCACCCGCTACGCCAACGCCCTGGACTTCACCATTCCCTCCAGACAGGACTTCGACAAGGCGGCCGGCACCCTGCTTCGGCGCGGTTACGCCTGAGCAGCGATGCCCGGGATGGGGCTGCGCGAGCGCGAGGACGGCCGGCGGACATCAGGGGGACATCGAGGGGACCTTGCGAACCTTGCCCCGAGGGAGGCTCGGAGGAAAAGGCGTCAGCTCCGCACCATCGCGTCGTGCCGGGGGAACGACGCGGCAAGGCCCGGTCGGGCCGAGCGCGCAGGGGCGCCGGGGACTTCTCCAGCCCGGGAGCGCGAGGTCGGAGCGAGGTTTACAGAATTACCCCCCGGGGGTACCGGCCGAAAGGAGCGTCACTCAGGGAGTGCGCTCGGATGCACCAGAGTCGAGTCGAAAGAGATCACCCCATGCCCCGCATCATCACGATCGAGACGCCTAGCCTCGGTGACCGCAGCTACATCGTCCACGACGGCCTCACGGCCTTCGTCGTCGATCCCCAGCGCGACATCGACCGGGTCCTCGACGTGGTCAGGGACGAGGGCGTCACGATCACGCACGTCTTCGAGACCCACATCCACAACGACTACGTGACGGGCGGACTCGCGCTGGCCCAGGCGACCGGCGCCCGCTACTACGTGAACGCCGAGGACCGGGTGTCCTTCGAGCGGACGCCGATCCGCGACGGTGAGACCGTGGCGGTCGGCGAGACGCTGTCGGTGCGCGCCATCGCCACGCCCGGGCACACCTTCACGCACCTGTCCTACGCACTCGAGGAGTCGGGGGAGCCCATCGGAGTCTTCACCGGTGGGTCGCTGCTCTTCGGCACCACCGGACGCCCGGACCTCATGGGGCCCGAGCACACCGATGCGCTGGTCCACCACCAGTACGCTTCCGCCCACCGGCTCGCGGACGAGCTGCCGGACCAGGCCAGCGTCCTGCCCACCCACGGCTTCGGCAGCTTCTGCTCGGCCGGGTCGAGCAGCGGCAGCGACGCCTCCACCATCGGCGCCGAGAGGAGGGTCAACGCCGCGCTGACCGAGGCCGAGGAGGCGTGGGTCGCCGGCGTCCTGGCGGCCCTCGACGCGTACCCGGCCTACTACGTGCACATGGCTCCCGCGAACGCCGCGGGCCCCGGCGCGCCTGATCTCGGCGAGCCCCGCCCCGCCGACAAGGGGGCGATCGCGCGCAGCCTCGCCGCTGGGGAGTGGGTCGTCGACCTCCGCACCCGGACCGCATATGCCGCCGGGCACGTCCGCGGGAGCCTCAACACCGGCATCGACGGCCAGTTCTCCACCTACCTCGGCTGGCTCATCCCGTGGGGGACGCCGCTGACGCTGCTGGGGGAGTCCCGCGAGCAGGTGGCCAACGCGCAGCGCGAGCTCGCCCGCATCGGCATCGACGAGCTGCAGGGCGCCGCCACGGGAAAGCCGGACGACTGGACGGACGCTCCGCTCGGCGCCTACGAGCGCGCCACCTTCGCCGATCTCGCCCAGGTGCGTCACCACCGCCCCGTCACCATCCTCGACGTGCGCCGGAGGTCGGAGTACGAGGCGGCCCACATAGACGACGCGGTCAACATCCCGATCCACGAGCTCCTCGAGCGCCTGGACGATGTGCCCGCGGGCGAGACGTGGGTGCACTGTGCGAGCGGCTACCGCGCCTCGATCGCCGCGTCCGTGCTCGCGGCCGACGGCCGCCACGTCGTGCTCGTCGACGACGACTTCGACGGGCACGCGAAGGACGCGGCCCTGCGCCTCGTCGAGGGCGCGCCCGCCTAGCGGGAGGGGCGCGGAAGACAGTCGAACATCGTCCCGACTCTCCTGGCCGCTTCAGAGCGGCTGGAGGTGAGTGTCCGACTGCTGTCCGGCGCCGTCCGTTCGGGCAAGGAAATCCGTGACGAAGCGGTTCATTCTGTTGAACCCTCGCGAACGGATCGGTGCGCTTCGGTCAGTAGGTGGGAATTTCTTCGGGCGCCGCCGCGACGTAGGAGTCGCTCACCCGGGGCCCTGACTCGCAAGTAACCGCGTGGGGGAGACTGGCCTGAGCTGAATACGCCCTGACCCGGGGCTTTGAGCGAAAGGAGCGGTAGGTGTCTGAAGTCAACGCCGTGGTGGCCTGGACGTTCATGTCGGAGATCCAGATCCCGCAGGACGTCGCGGGAATGATGGTTCAAGGAGAGCAGCCTGTGGCTGCCTTCGCGACCTTTCGGGACGCCGCGATCTTCACCACGAAGCGGCTGATCGTCCGAGACGCCCAGGGCGTCACCGGCAGGAAGGTGGAGGTGTATTCGCTTCCCTACACGGCCATCCACATGTGGTCGTCGGAGAACGCGGGAGCGCTGGACTTCAACGCGGAGATCGAGCTCTGGACCCGGGCCGGCAAGATCAAGATCAAGGTGGGCAAGCAGGTCGATGTGCGCCGGCTCGACGGGCTGATCGCCCACGTGGTGCTCAACGCCGGCCACTGAGCCGACGGCGGGGCGCCTCCCGCCCGGGCGCAGCTAGGCTCGGGCCCATGTCCGACAAGCGTCGATACGTCATCATCGGAACCGGTGCCATCGGTGGCACGATCGCCGGCCGGCTGGCCCAGCACGGCGTCTCTGTCGTCGCGGTGGCGCGCGGCGCGCACGCCGACGCGATCGAGTCCGAAGGACTGCTGCTGCGAACCCCCGACGGCGATCACCGGGTGCATCCGGAGGTGTGGCGCTCGCCCGAGGACGCCCGGCTGACCGCCGACGACGTGCTCGTCCTGGCGGTGAAGTCGCAGCAGGCCCAGGAAGCGCTGTCCGCGTGGGCCTATCTCCCGGTGGCTGGAACGGACGGCACCGCGGGCGAGAGGCTCCCGGTGCTCACCTGCCTCAACGGGGTCGCGACCGAGGACTTCGCCCTGCGCTACTTCCGCCGCGTCTACGCGGTGTGCGTGTGGGCGCCCTGCGTCCACGTCGAGCCCGGGGTGGTCGAGGCGTACCTCGCCGAGGTCTCGGGGATCTTCCACATGGGGCGCTACCCGGTCGGGCTGGCCGACGTCGACGACCGGGTGTTCCTCGGCTCGGTGCAGCGCGACTGGGCCGAGGCGCAGCTGGGCGTGCTACTGCCTCAGGACGTCATGGCGTGGAAGTACAGCAAGCTGCTGAGCAACCTCGGCAACGCGTTCAACGCGCTGGCCGGACGCGGCGAGGGGCTGGACGAGCTCGTCGAGAGGGCCCGGGACGAGGGGCGCGCCGTCCTCGAGGCCGCGGGCGTACCTGTGACGTCCGAGGAGGTGGAGGCCGAGGCCCGGGCCGCCGGTCCCAGGTTCGGCGAGATCCCTGGCGCCTCGCACGTCGGGAGCTCGTCGTGGCAGTCGCTGGCCCGCGGCCGCGGGGACATCGAGACCGACTACCTCAACGGGGAGATCGTCGCGATCGCGCACCGGCTGGGCATGGACGCACCGCTCAACAGCCGGATCTGCGTGCTGGCTCAGGAGGCGGCACGGTCCGGGCGCGCTCCCGGCTCGTACACCGTCGGGGAACTCGCCCAGGCCCTGGGACTGACCCGGGCGTAGCGGCGTCCCCGCGGCTGCCCGGCCGCAGCCGACCGCCGTCGGTGCTCGTCAGTCCTGGTCGGACGGCCGGGTGGCGAGCGCGGCCGCTTGCCGCATCGCCTCGAGCATGCTCTCGACCTTGACGACGCCCTTCCCGGCGATGTCGAAGGCTGTGCCGTGGTCGACCGAGGTGCGGATGACGGGAAGTCCGACGGTGATGTTGACCCCCTCCTCGATGCCCAGCACCTTGATCGGGCCGTGGCCCTGGTCGTGGTACATGGCGACGATGAGGTCGTAGTCGCCGCGGCCGGCGAGGTAGAAGGCGGTGTCGGCGGGCAGCGGGCCGGCGGCGTCGATGCCGTCGGCGCGCAGCGTCTCGAGGGCGGGGACGATCTTCTCCTCCTCCTCGCCGTAGCCGAACAGGCCGCCCTCACCGGCATGCGGGTTGATCGCGCACACGCCGATGCGGGGGTTCTCGATGCCGGCGCGGCGCAGGGCCTCCCAGCCGCGGCGCACCGTGCGCTCCACGAGCCCGGCGTCGATCTTCCTGATCGCGTCGATGAGCCCGATGTGGGTGGTGACGTGGATGACCCGGAGCTTCGGGGCCGTGAGCAGCATCGACACCTCGGGCGTGTGGGTGAGCGCCGCCAGCATCTCGGTGTGGCCCGGGTACTTGTGTCCGCCCATGTGCAGCGCCTCCTTGTTGAGGGGGGCGGTGCAGATGGCCTGGACGTCGCCGGCCACCGCCAGGGCGGCCGCCCTCTCGATGTAGCGGTAGGCGGCGTCGCCGGCAACCGCGGAGAGGCGCCCCCAGGGCAGGTCCTCGGGGAGGAGCCCGAGGTCGATGACGTTGACGCGGCCGGGCGCCTCCACGGCGTCCTCGACCGACTCGATCGCCGCGACCTCGACGTCCAGCCCCATGATCTCGGCGGCCTGCTCCAACCGGCGCTTGTCGCCGATGACGATGGGACGGCACAGCGCCATGATCCCGGGGTCGACGACGGCGGCGACGGTCACCTCCGGCCCGACCCCTGCGCCGTCCCCCATCGTCACGGCGATGACGGGACGCTGGTCGCTACTCATGGGTGTCTCCTGGTTCGGTGAAGGGGGTGTACATCGCCTGGTGGATGGACCACAGGGAGTCGGGTCCGCCGTGGCTGCCGGGGCGGGTGGCGACCAGCCAGCCCGCGTCCGTGGCCATGAGGACGGCGCCGGGGTGGATCTCCTCGACGAGGGTGAGCCCGGGACGCCCGAGCGCGTCGAGCACGGCCCGCGCCGTCTGGCCGCCGCTGAGCACGAGCCGCACCGGCCAGCCCGGGGCGGCGGCGACCGCGGAGGTGACGAGCGCGGCGAGGCCGGCCACGACGGCGGAGCCCGGCACGACCTCCGACGACCGGGTGACCTGGACGACCATGCTCCGGTTGCCGAGGGGTGACGCCAGCTGGCGGCCCAGCTCGCCGGCGAGCTCCGGGGTGAGCCGGGCGAGGTCGGGTGCGGGCAGGGTGAATCCCGTGGCCGCGGCGCGTTCCCTGAGCAGGTCGGCCTGCCGGAGGGCGGCCTCGGACCCGGTTCCGAGCACGTAGAGGACGCCCCCGCGCGGGCGCCTGGGTGGGGCGACGGGCGCCGGCTCTGACGGCTGGGTGAGATGCGGTGCCAGGGCCCGGGCGAGCGCGCTCGACCCGACGAACCGGACGTGCGGGTCGGCGCGCAGCCCGGCGTCCGTGATCGCGGCGAGGTCGCGCTGGGTCTCGGCATCGCAGACGACGACGGTTCCGGCCGCGGCCGCGAGTGCCTCGGCCAGACCCGGGCCCCGGACGGCGTCCAGGCGGATCTCGCTGATGGGCAGGCGCCCGAGGACGCCGGCCACGCGCGGCGGGGGCAGCGTCGGCTCGAGCGCCCAGAGGCCCGTGCGATCGAGGGGGACGCCGTGGTCGAGGAGCACCCCGTCCACGACCGTGCGCCCCTGCTGGGGGAGGGCGGGTGTCACGACGACGAGCGCCCCGGCCTCGGCCAGCGGTGCCACCTCGGCGCCGATGTTGCCGCGGAGGAGCGAGTCGATCTTCTTGAACAGGGGCGCCGCGCTGGGCAGGGCCTCCACAGCGGCGCGGGTGCGGGCCTCGGCGTCCGCGGGCGGCAGGTGGCGCGTGTCGAGGTCCACGACGATCGGGCGTCCGGACAATGCCGTGGGAACGTCGGGCCAGAGGAACAGCTCCGGCCGGAGGTGGGCACCGAGGGCGGCGGCGGTCTCGGCCGCGCCGCTCAGGTCATCGGCCAGGACGAGGGGGGTCCCCACCTGCCTGCTCACCACCTTCGGTCCGCTCGCTGTCCTCACGATCCTGTCAGACCGCCCCGGCGTCGCATAAGGGCGGCACGCCGTGCCACCGCCGTTTGGGAGGGAAGGGGCGTCTAGCGGAGGCTCGCGGGGCGGCCGTCGTCCCGCAACGGTGAGAGGATCCGGGGCGCCAACGCCCACCGTCCGCGCCCGGTGTCGCAAGTGCGCGCTGGCGCTGTGAATCGTCTCGGCCGGGAGGAACAGGGGGACGCCGGTAGCATCGGGTCGCGGCAAGGACGAGGAGCGTCCGAACCGGCGACACGGCGGAGTGGAGCGACATGACCCAGATCTACGAGTTGCGCACCTATGTGACCGAGCCCGGACGGATGGACGCCCTGCTCGCCCGGTTCCGGGACCACACGATGGGCCTGTTCGAGCGGCACGGCATGACCAACGTCGGCTACTGGGTCGAGGCGTCGCAGCCGGACACCCTCGTCTACCTGCTGGCGCACGCCGACCCCCAGACCGCCGCTGCCTCGTGGGAGGCGTTCCGGGCGGATCCCGAGTGGGTGGCCGTCAAGGCCGGCTCCGAGGCGCAGGGGCCGGTCGTGCGCTCGGTCACCTCGGCGTTCCTCGAGCCGACGGACTTCTCCCCGCTGCGCTGAGGTTTGTCCCGGCGGCGGCGGGAGGCCCCCTGCGCTGGGATCCTGATGCTATGGCCAGGCGTCCGAATCTGGTTGTGGCAGCGGTGGTGGGCCTCGTCGCGCTGCTGGCGCTGGTCGCCGGCATCGTCTCGGCGACCCGCCACGCGCCTACCTACGCACCGGGGACGCCGGTCGCCGCGGTCCAGGCGTATCTCACGGCCGTCATCGACGGCGACCACGAGACCGCGGCCGCGCAGCTGTCCCGCGACAGCCCCTGCACGGTCGACGACCTCGACCGCTCGACGCTCACCGAGGGCGTCCGGGTCGTGCTGCGCGACAGCCGGATCGACGGCGACACCGCCCAGGTGCGGGTCGACGTCATCCGGTCGACCGGGGGGCCGTTCGACCTGTCCGAGTACACCGAGAGGGTCACCTTCCGCCTCACCAGGGCCGGTGGAGCGTGGCACATCACCGGGTCGCCCTGGCCGATGTACGAATGCGGCAAGGGGGCTTGACATGATCGTCAGTCTGGTCGTTGGCATCGCGTTGATCGTCGCGGTGGTGCTCGTCGCCAGGAGGTTCACGGCCGGGGCGGCGGCGGGCGGCTCGTCCGAGGCGCACGCGGTGCGCCGGTTCTTCCAGTACCTGCTGCTCTACGGGCTGCTCATGGTCGTGGGCGTCGGGGTGTCCGGCCTGCTGGGCCGCCTCTTCGACGGGCAGCTCCGCCTGGCCGGCGACGAAGCCGGACTGGCGCGTGACCTGGCGTTCACCGTGGTCGGGATCCCGCTGTTCGCGGGCGTGGCCCTGTGGTCGCGGAGCAGGTTCAGGGCCGGCCCCGAGGAGTCGCGGTCGCTCGGCTGGGCGTTCTACGTCACCGCGGCGTCCGTGACCGCGCTGGTGTTCGCGATGACCGGGCTCGGTCAGGTGCTCGAGTGGGCGTTCGGGCTCAGCGACTACTCCGGACGCTCCGCGGCGACGGTCGTCGTGTGGGGCGGCCTGTGGGCGGCGCACTGGTGGCTCGGCGCCCGGGTGACCCCGCCGGAGCACGTCCGGCTGCACCACCTCGTCGGCTCGCTCATCGGCCTGGCCACCGCCGCGACCGGCCTGGTCGGCGTCCTCGGCGCTGCGCTGCGGACGCTGCTCGGCCTGCAGGAGGCGACGCTCGTCACCGGGCAGGGCAGCCCGATCCTCCGCGGCCTGGCCGTGCTGCTCGTGGGTGCCCCGGTGTGGGTCGTCTACTGGTACCTCACCGCGCGCCGCGACGACCGGCACCCGCTGTGGTGGGTGTACGTGTTGCTGGCCGGCGTCGCCGGCGGCCTCGTCATGGCGATCACCGCGGCCAGCACGCTGCTCTACTCGGTGCTCGTCTGGCTGGTCGGGGATCCCGGCGCCGCGGACGCGAGGACCCACTTCCAGAGCGCGCCGACGGCCGCGGCCACCGCGGCGGTCGGGGTGCTGCTGTGGTGGTACCACCAGGCCGTGCTCCGGGGGGCGGGGCAGGCGGCGCGCACCGAGGTGCGGCGCGTCTACGAGTACCTCATGGCGGGCATCGCCCTGCTCGCGGGCGCGGCCGGGCTGACCGTCGCGGTCGTGGCCCTCATCGAGGCCCTGGCCGGGAACCGCCAGGTGCTCGTCGGCAACGGCGTGGTCAACACGCTGCTCGCCGCGTTCACCCTGCTCATCGTCGGGGGCCCGGTGTGGTGGATCTACTGGCGGCTCATCCACGAGGCCGCGGACGCCGACCCGGCCGCCGAGCTGATGTCGACGACCCGCCGGGTCTACCTGTTCGTGCTGTTCGGCGTGGGCGGCATCGCCGCGGTCATCTCGCTGCTCGTCGGCGTCTACATGCTCTTCGAGGACGTCGTCAACGGGGTCGTCGGCGCGGAGACGCTGCGCCGGATGCGGGTGGCCATCGGCGTCCTGCTCGCCACGGCAGCCATCTCGGCCTACCACTGGACGGTGTACCGGTCAGACCGGAAGCGGGCACCGTCGGTCGCTGCCGAGCACGAACCGCGGTACGTGCTGCTCGTCGGCCCGGCCGACCGCGAGGTCGCCCGGGAGGTGGCCCACCGCACCCACGGACGGGTGCAGGTGTGGTCGCGCACCGACGACGGGGCGCATCCGTGGTCGGCCGACGACGTGATGGCCGCGCTCGACGCGATGCGCACCGACCGGCCCGCGGTGGACGAGGTGATCGTGCTCTCCGACGCGGAGGGGCTCCGCGCCATCCCCGTCCACCGGGGCTGACCGGCCTGGGTCAGGCGGCGTCGGCGCGGGGACCCGTGACGACGGGACGGCCCGAGCTCTTCCAGGCGCTGGTGCCGCCGTCGACCGAGCGGGCGTCGAACCCGAGGCGCACGAGCAGGTCGGCCATGGCCCGGCTGCGGTTGCCGCTGGCGCAGATCACGTAGATCGGCCGCGAGCGGTCGAGTTCGCCGGCGCGGGCCGGGAGCTCGCCCATCGGTACGAGACGCGCGCCGGGCACGTGCCCGTCGACGTACTCGTGCGGCTCCCGCACGTCGACCACGGGGGAGCCGTCGGCGCGGGCCGCGGCGAACTCATCGATGCTGACGGTGACGGTCATGACAACTCCTTGGGGATCGGGAAGGGATCGGGGATTGCGGGACGGGAGGTCGGGGCCGACTCAGGCGACGCCGGCGTGGGCGCGCTGCCAGGCGCCGAACCCGCCGAGGATGTCGGAGACGTCGGAGAAGCCCTGGGAGCGGAGCAGGCTGGCGCCGACCGAGCTGCGCCAGCCACCGGCGCAGTAGACGAGAACCGGCCGCTGGGGATCCAGTTCGCCGGTGCGGCGTCCCAGCTCGGCGAGCGGGATGTGCCGCGCGCCGGGCACCATGCCGGCCTCGAGCTCGCCGGCGTTGCGGATGTCGACGACCTGGACGTCGTCGCGCCCGGCCACCTCGTCGACGGCGGCCACCGAGAGCCGGCTCGCCCGCGCCACCTGGTCCTGGTGGGTGAGGAAGTACTCGTCCACGTCGGCCACGTAGCCCAGCACGTGGTCGTAGCCGATGCGGGCGAAGCGGGTGGCGACCTCCTGCTCCTGCCCCTCCGGCGCGATCACGACGATCTCGTCGTCGGGGGCGAACACCATGCCGACGGTCTCGGCCATCCGACCGTCGACCGGCACGTTGACCGAGCCGCGCAGGTGACCGGCGGCGAAGTCCTGCACGTCGCGGGCGTCGTGGACGCGGGCACCACCGGCCAGCGCGGCCTCGACCTGCGCGGCGTCCAGGGCCGGGACGGTCGCGTCGATCTCGCGCAGCCCGCGGGACTGCTTGTTGAGGGTGGCGTTGTAGACGAAGTAGGCGGGCGCCGTCGGCTGGCCGGCGGTGACGACCTCGAGGAACTCCTCCTCGGTCATCGGCTGGCAGGCGTAGTTGAACCGGCGCTGCTCGCCGATCGTCGACTGCCGCTCCGTGGACAGGTTCTTGCCGCAGGCCGAGCCGGCCCCGTGCGCCGGGAAGACGCGGACGGCGTCCGGAAGCCCCATGAGCTTGTGCTGCACCGAGTTGTAGAGCATCTTGCCGAGGTCCTCGGCGGTGACGCCGACGGACGCCAGCAGGTCGGGCCGGCCGACGTCGCCGATGAAGAGCGCGTCGCCGGTGAGGACGCCGTAGGCCACCTCGTCGTCAGCGTGCTCGAAGACGAGCACCGAGACCGACTCGGGGGTGTGGCCCGGGGTGGTGAGGATCTGCAGGGTCACGTCACCGAGGGAGATCGTCTCCCCGTCGGTGAGGGAGCGGATGGGGAAGTCGGTGACGGCCGCCTCGCCGTAGCCGATCCACGCGCCCGTCGCGCGGGCGAGTTCCAGGTGGCCGGAGACGAAGTCGGCGTGGAAGTGGGTGTTGATGATGCCGACGATCCGCAGACCGCGGGCCTCGGCGTCGTCCAGGTATTCCGCGACGTCGCGGCGGGGGTCGACGACGACGGCCTGCCCGGTGGTCTCGTCACCCACGAGGTAGGACGCCTGCGAGAGGCAGTCGAGGTAGTACTGGGCGAAGATCATGTGTTCCTCCAGATCGAAGAGCGGGTCTCGAGCACTTCGTAGAACTATACCCCCAGGGGTATTTTGACTCAAGCTAACGCCGGTGGTCGTCCCCGCGCATGCGGACGGCGACGACCAACCCCGCGGTCGCGGTGACGGCCGCGACGCCCGCGATCGCCGCCGGGACACCGAACTGGTCGGCCACCACCCCCGATACCAGCGCCCCTACGGCGAAGCCGCCGTCCCGCCAGAGCCGGTACACGCCGACCGAACGCGCACGCCACGCCGGGTGGGCCACGTCGCCGATCGCCGCGAGCAGTGTCGGGTAGACCATCGCGGTGCCGAGCCCGAGGAGAACCGCGGCGACGAGCCAGGGTCCGAAACCGCGGCCGGCGGCGACGACGCCGAGGGCCGCAGCCTGCACGAGCATGCCCCCGGCGATGAGCCATTTCCGTCCCCATCGGTCGGACGCGCCCCCGGTGACGAGCTGCCCGGCACCCCACACGGCGGGATAGGCGGCGGCGAGGACGCCGATCCGGTCGAGGCTCAGCCCGGCTCCCGCGAACAGGACGGGGAACAGGCCCCAGGCCAGTCCGTCGTTGAGGTTGTTGACCATGCCCGCCTGGCTGACGGCCGACAGGGAGCGGTCGCGGAAGCTGGTGAGGGTGAAGACCTGCGCGGTGGTGAGGTCGGCGTGCGCGGCGTCCCGGCCGCCGACGTGCCGGCCGGCCTCGGCCCGCGCGTGGTGGCGGGTCTCCTTCACCCTGAGCGCGGACAGCCCGAGGCCGAGGGCGGCGTAGGTGGCGCCGAGGAGGAACGGCACCGGACGCAAACCGTAGGAACTCGCGAGGTAACCGGTGGCTAGCGCGGTGACCGCGAGCCCCAGGTATCCGGCGGACTCGTTGAGTCCCATCGCCAGGCCCCGTTGCTTCGGGCCGACGAGGTCCATCTTCATGATCACGGTGGTCGACCAGGTGAGGCCCTGGCTGACGCCGAGGAGGACGTTCGCCGCGACGATCCAGGCCCACGACGGCCCGACGATGAGCATGAGCGGCACGGGGACCGCGGCCAGCCACCCGGCGAGGAGGACCGGCCGTCGTCCGAACCGGTCCGACAGCGTGCCGGCGACATAGTTCGTGGCGGCCTTGGACAGCCCGAAGGCCACGATGTAGGTGAGGGCCCCGGTGTAGAGGCCGAGGTGGAAGACCCGGCTCGCGAGCAGGGGGAGGATCGTCCGCTCCTGGCCCAGGGTTCCGCCGACGAGGGCGTTCACCGCGACCAGGAGGACGAACTGGGCGAGGTTCTGGCGCAGCCCCAGGGTCGGGGCGTCCGCGGCGTCCGGGTGCGACGGGCGGTCCGCCGGGCGCCGGGTGACCGCGGTCACCCGGACGGGCCGGGTGGTGGATGGCTGCACGTACGGGCTCATCGTCGTCGTCCTCCTGGGGCGAAGCTCGGCGGAAGAACTGTTCCAAGGAATCGTGGAATAGGCGCGTCCTAGAGTTCCATAGAACTGTGGAGGAGCGAAATGGGTGATCGGAAAGACAAGGCGGCGCTGTTCGAGGAGTTCGCCCGCGTGGGCAAGGCCCTGGCCAACGGCAAGCGGCTCGAACTCATCGACCTGCTGGCCCAAGGCGAGCGCAGCGTCGAGTCCCTCGCCACCGCCGCCGAACTGGGCCTCACGACGGCGTCGGCCCATCTTCAGACCCTGCGCCAGGCCGGCCTGGTGACCACCCGCCGGGAGGGCACGCGGATCTTCTACGCGCTCGCCGGCCCGGACGTGCTGCACCTGTTCGCCCTGCTGCGGTCGGTCGGCCAGGCCCGGATCCCCGCGGTGGAACAGAAGCGGCTCGCCTACTTCGCCGTGGACGGTCGGCGCGCCGACGATCGGGTGCTCGGTCGCGACGACCTCGTCGCCTCCCCGGCCGACCGCCGCCCGACGCTGGTCGACGTCCGCCCGCTCCCGGAGTACGCCGCCGGCCACATTCCCGGCGCCGTGTCGGTGCCGCTCGACGAACTCGACGGGCGGGTCGGGGAGCTGCCCCGGGACGCCGAGGTGGTCGCCTACTGCCGCGGCGGGTACTGCGTCATGGCGCACGAAGCGCTGGGGATCCTCCGCGCGCACGGCGTCGAGGCACGTCGTCTCGAGGACGGCATGCTCGAGTGGCGTCTGGCGGGACTGCCGGTCGAGCCGGGGGACGCCGCGTAGGCCCGGCTGCGGCGTCGCGGCGTCCGGAGTGGGAAAGGGTGGGAAGGTGGGGGCATCCTTGCCCCTTCCTGGGGCCCGAACTAGCCTCGTGAAGGCTGAAACGTTTCGGCTGAGGAGCTGTGTCCCATTCACCCCCCAAGCCAAGGGCGGCGCGCCGATGAACATCTCCACCGTGGTGTCGCCTCGACTCGAGGCCGGTGGAGCGCGCGTCGTGTTCGAGCGGGACGCCGACGGCTTCGGCTACCACCTCGAGGTGCTCGAGGACGCCGGCTGGCGCCGGGTCACCGCGGAACACAACGCCCTCATCGCCGGGCCGTCGTTCGACCTCCGGCCGCAGCGGATCGCCGCCGACGGGGACTGCCTGGAGCTGTCCGGGGTGAAGGACCTGCCCGACGGCCGGCACTACGCCTGGGAGGGATCGGTCGAGCCGGTCCCCGGGACGAGCTGGTTCCACTGGGTCGTGGTCGTGTCGTCGTCCGGCTTCGCCATCGGACCGTCCGGCGCGGTCGAGCCGCAGATCGCCCTCGACCTCGGCCCGCTGCCGCCGTACGAACGCGGCGACCACGTGTGGTTCAAGACCCTGGTGCAGAACCCCACCCAGTGGAACGGTGAGGCCCGCGGCAACGACTTTCCGGCCCTCTCCTACTACGACCCCTACCTCGAGGCGTCGTTCCAGATGTTCTTCGACCTCACGCCGATGACGTGGATGGGTCCCGAGACGATCAAGCGGTTCCAGGGCTACCGCTGTGGGCTGCGCCGCCTGGACCACGGGCACCCCGCAGCGGAACTCGGGCTGCTCGCCGAGGCGCAGGGCGGCCACAGCTTCCCCGCGGGCAGCCAGGTCTTCTCGTGGTACGTCTCCGTGCGGCACCTGTCGGACGACCCGGCGTCCCCCCGCGAGCAGGACGCACTGGTCTCGCTCGTCTCCGACTGCCTGCCGCTGCTTCCGCCCGTCGGCGGCTACTGGCCCGAGCACTCGCGCAGTTGGCGGGCGCTGGCCGACGGCTGCGCCGACGACCTCCTCGACGAGCAGCACTCCTGGGGGTCGGACGACTCGGGGGAGTACCTGCGCTCCTACGTCGACGGCCACTCCGAGGCCTGGGCCGTCACCGTCGCCGCCAGAGGGCGCACATACGAGGGCGACGGGCCCTGCCTCGAGGCGGCCCTGTGGGCCCTCGACCCGCTGGACGACCTCGCGCGCTCGCTCGGTGCCGACCGGTACCCGGAACTGCGCAGCCGGCTGCGGGCGTTCATCGGGGCGGAGCTGCGCCGGCCCCGCTGCGCGATCCTGCGCGGACGCACCGAGCGCCCGCTGCCGATCGGCACGTGGCAGTACGTCTACCTGCTCGCCGAGGTGTGGCGGCTGTTCTCCGAGTCCGACGACCCGTCGCTGCGCGCGCTCATCCGGGCCGAGATCGACGGCGTCCTCGTGCCGATGGCGCACGCCGTCGCCCACCTGTTCCCGCTGCAGTTCGACAAGGCGTCCCTCACCCCGGTGGGACCCGGGTCGGCCTACCCAGTGGCCGGCACCTACGCCCTGCTCATGCTCGACGTGGCCGCCGCGACCGGAGAGGCCCGCTACCGGCACGAGGCCGAACGGGCCCTGCGGGCGCTCGCGAACGTCCCGGTCGACGCCGCGCTCCAGGAGGTGTTCCTCATCGCCCATGCGATGGACGCCGCCGACCGGCTGTCGACGCCGACCGGAGACGAGGAGTGGGTGCGGGCCCGCGAGTACTTCCGCGCCCAGACCCTGCGGATGATGTATTGGTACGACGACGCGACGTCCCCGCGGACGGCCGAGGTGCGCCACCTCGGCATGTTCCAGGCCTGCGCCGCCATCGAGTACCCGGCCTTCTTCGAGAACATCGAGGTCGCCGCCCGGCTCGCGACCACGGCGGCCGGCGAGGCGGATCCGTCCGGCACTCTGCGCCTCCTCGACCGCGCCCGGCGCACCAACCAGTCGTTCCTGCCGGTCTGCTCGCCCGACTTGTACGGGCGGATGCCGCTCAGCCACATCCCCTTCGAGGAGGTGCCCATCCTCGAGGGGCCCAACGACGCGGGTTTCCTGGGGCAGGAGACCTACGGGGCGGGCTTCGTCTTTCGCGCCCACCTGCTGTGGGACGCGCTCGCCAGGGCCGACCATCCCGAGGTCATGGTGGTGAGCACCGACTCCTACCGCGGCGACCGCACCGCCCGCCCGTCCCGGTTCGCCTTCCTCGCCTACAACAGCACCGCCGCACCCGTCGACACCCGGATCGCCTTCCCCTGCCTGGCGGTCGGGACGACCGGTAACGTGCAGGTGTCCCTGTCCGGGGCGGACGCCGGCAGCCGGCGGGTCGCGCCAGGGCAGGAGGTGCCACTCGCGCTGCCGCCCGCTGGCTGGGCGCGGCTGACTCTCGAGGTGGAGGGTTCCCATGACCGCTGACCTGCCGCTGCGCCGCTTCCGGGCCGGCAGCAACTCCGACGGGTCCGCCGACGCCCGCACGGTGGGGTGGTTGTGGTCGACGTCCACCGGCTTCCTCGGCGATCCGCCGAGCCCCGAGCACGCGGCGAAGACCGTGGAGTCCTTCACCGGGGACGACCGCGAGCTCACCGGCGTCCACGACCCGGCGGCGCCCGGGTGGGACCCCGAGCGCCCGGTGGCCACCTTCGCCACCCTGCGCAAGGCGCTCAACGTCGGGGGAGGACGCCTCGTCACCGCACAGCTGATCGCCGACGTCGCGGTGCTGCCGACCCACCGCGGGCGGGGGCTGCTGCGGCGGACGATGGTCGACGACCTGCGCCTGGCCGCGGCCGACGGGGTGGCCGTGGCCGCCCTGTACGCGGCCGACGCCGGGCTCTACGGCAGGTACGGGTTCGGGCCGGCGACGCGCACCCAGCAGGTCGAGGTGGACGTGCGCCGCGTCCGGTTCACCCGGACGCCGGCCGGCTCGGTGACGCTCGCCGACGGGAAGGCCCTCCGCGAGGCCGTGTCACGGGTCTACGACGAGTTCCACCGGACGTCGATCGGCTCGGTGCAGCGGCTGTGGTCGCACGCCGCCAAGGTCTGCGGAGAGTGGGCCGAGGACGCGCCGGAGCCCGACCGGAGCGTGCGGGGCGCCGTGCACCTCACCGACGACGGCGTCCCCGACGGGTACGTCACCTACCGGTTCCGCGGTTGGCGTGAGCGGCCGCTCGCCATCGAGGTCGTCGACCTGCTCGCCCTGACCGGCGAAGCCCACCTCGCGCTGTGGCGCTTCCTCGCCGCGCAGCCGCCGGCCGAGGTGGTCCGGGTCGGGCACGTGGCGCCGGACGACCCGCTGCCCTGGCTGCTCGCCGACCGGCGCGCCGTCCGCGTGGTCGGGGAGCAGGACGGGCTGTGGCTGCGGGTCCTCGATGCGGAGGTCTGCCTGCGCGAGCGCCTGCACGACGCCACCGGCGAGCCGGTCACCCTCACCGTGGAGGACGAGCTCGGCATCTGCCCGGGCACGTACCGGATCGTGCCGGCGTCCGGTGGCGCCCGGGTCGAGCGGACCACCGGACCGGCCGACGCGACGCTGGACGCCGGCGCGCTCGCGTCGCTGTTCCTCGGCGGATACCCCGCCGGGCCGCTCGAGCGGGCAGGGAGGATCCGGTGCGCCTCCCCGGAGGTGGCCGGCCGGCTCGATCGGCTCTTCGCCTCGACCCGCGCCCCCTACACCGACACCCACTTCTGACCATCGCCGCCGCTGGACAGGACACGAGGGAGGACCGAGATGACCGAGCCGAAGCCCCGCATCGGGCTGGTGGGAGCCGGGGGCATCGCCTCCGCGCACCTGCCCGGGCTGCTCGCCGCCGCCGGTGAGCTGCGCGTGTTCAGCGAGGCGTACGGGCCGGCGTTCGGCGAGGACGCCGGCGTCCGGCGGGCCGGCTCGCTCGACGAGCTCATCGACTGGGCCGAGATCATCGACGTCGCCACCCCCAGCGACACCCACTACCGGATCGCCGCGCAGGCGCTCACCGCCGGCCGCGACGTCATCTGCGAGAAGCCACTGGCCCTGCGGGTCGAGGACGCCGAGGAGCTGGTGGCGCTGGCCGAGCGCCACGGGGCGCACCTGTTCCCCGCGCACGTCGTCCGCTACTTCCCGGCCTACGCGGAGGCGAAGCGGGCGGTGGACGCCGGCACGCTCGGCGAGCTCGCGGTGCTGCGCTTCGTCCGGTCGGGCTCGTTCCCCTGGCAGCCGTGGTTCGCCGACACCCGCCGCTCGGGCGGCGTGCTCGGCGACCTCATGATCCACGACCTCGACATCGCCCGGTGGTTCGCCGGCGACGTCGTCCGGGTGAGCGCGGTGCGGCACCGCCTGGACGAGGGCGACCGCCCGGTCGAGGCCGCCCACGTCCTGCTCACCCACGCGTCGGGCGCCATCACCCAGGTCTCGGGTCTGTGGGGTGCGCCCGACCTGCGCTTCGGCACCGAGTTCTCGGTGACCGGCACCCTGGGCGCCTTGACGTACTCCTCCGCCGCGGAGGAGAACTACGTCGTCGACCCCGCGCACCTCGTGACCGGCTCGAACTTCCTACCGCCCCGCGAGCCGGACGACGACGATCCGTACACGCGGGAGATCGCCGCGTACGTGGCGGCCTGCCGCGGCGGGTCCGAACCCCGGGTCACCGCGCGCGACGGCCTGGAGGCGGTCCGCATCGCCGTCGCCGCCCTCACCTCCATCGGCACCGGGCGGCCGGTCGATCTCGCGAGCGACGAGTGACGGGAGCACAGCCATGAAGATCGCGGTGATGTCCTTCGCCCACGGTCACGCCGAGGGCTACATCCGCCTCCTCCAGGCCATGGACGACGTCGAGGTGCGGGCGGCCGACCCCGGCCCCCACCCCGAGGGTGAGCGTCGCGGCGCCGACCTGGCCGCGGACCTGGGCGTCGGCTACGTCGACGACTACGACGAGCTGCTCGGCTGGGGGCCGGACGCCGTGATCGTCACCAGCGAGAACGCCCGGCACCGCGAGCACGTCGAGCTGGCGGCCGCGGCCGGCGCGGACATCCTCTGCGAGAAGCCGCTGGCGACGACGTGGGCGGACGGCCTGGCGATGCGGGACGCGGTGAGCCGTCACGGCGTCCGGTTGATGATGGCCTTCCCCGTGCGGTTCGCGTCGACGTTCGCCCGGCTCCGGCGAGAGCATGCGGCCGGCCTGCTGGGGCGGGTGTTCGCAGTGCGCGGCGCCAACAACGGCATGCTGCCCACCGGGCGGTCGTGGTTCGCCGACCCGGCGCTCGCGGGTGGCGGCGCGCTCATGGACCACGTCGTGCACCTGGCGGATCTCGTCGACGCCCTGCTCGGTGCCGCGCCCGAGCGGGTAACGGCGGTGACCAACCGGACGCTGCACGCGGAGCGGGCCCGGGCGGAGACCGCCGGGCTGGTGACCATCGAGTACGGCGACGGCACCATCGCCGCCGTCGACTGCTCGTGGAGCGAGGCCGACACCGCGGCGGCGTGGGGCGACGTGACACTGTCGGTCGCCGGCACCGCGGGCAACGTCGACGTCGACTTCTTCGGCCCGGCGGTGCGGGGCCTGGACGCGCGGACCGGCACCCCGATCGTCCGCCGCTACGGACAGGACTTCGACAAGGCGATGCTCGCCGCGTTCGTCGACTCGGTACGCACCGGCTCGCCGATGGACCCCTCGATCGAGGTGGGCCTGCGGACCCTGTCGATCGTCGTCGCCGCCCAGGAGTCGGCGCGGACCAGGCGCAGCGTCGAGGTGCCCCGCGTCACGCCGGCCGGGCGGCCGGGATGACCGGCACCTCGAGGAACGACGGCCGGTCGGGGGTCGAGCGCAGCGTGGCCCGGCCGCCGCGGCTGGTCGCGTAGCGGGCGGGGAAATGGCCGAAGGCCGGGTTGGACGGTTCGAGGTCCCGCCCGGCGACGAGCAGCCGGAGGGTGTCGCCGGCCCGGAACAACGTGGCCGAGGGACTGAGGGCGATCGTGACGTCGACCTGCTCGCCCGGCTCGAGGGGCTGGAGGGTCCGGAAGGTGTGCTCCGGCTGATGCGGCGTCCCTGATTCGGCGTCCAGTCCACGGAGCGCGAGCCGGAGCCGCCCGGACGCCACCCGGTCACGGCCGTAGCCGTAGGAGCCCTCGAACGGGACGTACCGGCCGCCCGACCACTTCTCGACGCCGACGAACAGCCGGGGATCATCCGTGCCGACGCAGGACACGTGGAGGCGGAGGCTCATCGGGCCGGTGAGCTCGGTGTCCTTGCCGAAGCGGTAGTCGAAGAGCGCGGCATTCCTCCTCAGCTCGAAGCTCGTGGTGCAGTCCCCGGTGGGTGCGTCCAGGAGGTTTCCGTGGCCGCCCAGGTAGAGCCGGGTCCAGCGGGTGCGGGCGAGCGGCCAGTCGTCCTCGTCTCTCACCTCGACGACCCGGTCGCGTCGGTCGCGCACCTCGAGGCGCACCCGGGGGAGCGGGGCCACGTCCGCCCGCTCCTTGAGGTGACGGTCGAAGAAGGCGAGTTGGGCGGCCCGGGCCTGCTCGCCGTAGAACACCGCCCACTTGGGCCCCCGGTGGGTGTACGCGTGCCGTTCGGGCGATGCCACGCGGAGGAAGGCCCGCATCGACCCGGAGCTGTGCAGGTTGGCGTCCGAGAAGCTCGTGCAGACGAGGATCGGGGCGGTGATGCGGTGCAGGTCGGGGGTGAGCCTCTCCCACCACTCGTCCCGCACGGGATGCCGGCGGCGTTCGGCCTCGAGGTCGGTGGTCACCCGGGCGAGCCGACGCGTCATCGTGAGCCAGATCCTGGCGAACCCCGTCTCCATCACACCTCCCGGACTGAGGAAGTCGCGGTAGGCGTCGGTGAACCCCTCCCAGGGGCAGATGGCCTTGAGCGCCGGGGGCTGCAGCGCGGCCACCTTGTACTGCGAGATCGCGAGATACGAGACGCCGAGCATCCCGACCCGGCCGTTCGACCAGGGCTGCCGGGCGGCCCAGCCGATGAGTTCGGCGATGTCCGCGGCCTCCTGATCGGAGAAGAGGTCGCCCCGGCCCTCGGAGTGACCGCCCCCGCGAGTGTCCGCATTGATGACGGCGTAACCCTGGCCGACCCACCACACCGGGTCGGGCGCCTCCCAACTCGTCTCGTCGGACAGGCGCACGGGAGCCGGCTGATTCATGAGCCGGTACTGGAGGTTCAGCGACCATCCCCGGCGGGTCCGACGGGGTAGGGCGTCCTTGCCATAGGGATGCGCCGACATGATGACCGGGAACGGCCCGTCTCCGCGGGGACGGTAGACGTTCAGCCGGAGGACGACGCCGTCGCGCAGGCGGACGGGGACGTCGACGTCCTTGACGAGGTCGGGAGGAGCCGGTGACACCTCGACCGGGGGCCGTAGCGCCGCGCGGATGCGGCGTCCGGCGTACGACAGGGCGCCGGGGCGCCGCCACGGCCGGTCGAGTGACGGGTGCACGGTCCCCCCGGGCTGACGAGCGGTGATCGCATTCTGGTGAGCGTCACTCTAGAGCTGGGTCACCGGCCTGACCAGGGTCGGCTGCCTCGTCTGGGCGTCGGCTGGGCCAGAGGGCGAGCAGCGCGATGAGGAAGGCGCCCGCGCCGATCGTCCAGGGACTCCGGGTCAGCATCTCGGGCACCACGATGCCGGTCGACACGCCCTTCACCTGGGCGGAGGTCACGCTCCACGGGTCCTTGCCGTTGGCGTTGTCCCCGCGGGTCTGCCAGGTGCCGTCGGGGTTCACCCCGACGAGGCGGTGGATGTGCGCGGGGAGCTGGGAGCCGCCGAAGGTCGGCGTGAACACGACGATCGAGCCGACCTTCGGCGTGACCAGCCGGGGGGACACGGTGAGGACGTAGTCGCGCGGCATCAGCGTCGGCTCCATCGAGTCGGTGGTGACGACGACGAGCGACAGCCCGGCGAGCCGGATGCCGGCGAACAGGGCCACGGCGAGCAGCACGGTGGTGACCCAGCTGAGGATCTCGCGCCGGGTGGAGCTGGTGCGGGGCGAGCGCCGGCGGGTACGTCGCATCACGGCATCCCTAGGAGTGGACGAGGAGTCCGTAGTCGGAGGTCGCCGCGGCCGTTGCCGGCAGGTACGGCCTCCCCGAGGTGGCCGTCGCCAGCGTCACCGTGAAGGACGCCGTCGGGCTGAGGTCAGCGGCTCGCAGCGAGTACTCCGCGGCGACGGTGGTGGGCGCGCTGCCCGGCTGGAAGATGGTGACGAGCACCTTGTCGCCGACCGCGCAGTTGTGGAAGTCGCCGCTGACGGTGAGATCGGGGTAGACCCAGAAGTTCTCGGTGGTGCTCCAGACCTTCGTCGCGTCGAGCGGCGCGATGGCGGCCGGCCCGGTGACGCAGCTGGACTGGACGGCCGTGCTGCCCGCGCCCAGGTGGCCGGCGGCGTTCACCGACATCGCCGACGCGTAGACGCCGGAGACGCCGAGAGCGGCGAGCGCGGCGGCGGCCACGGCCAGCAGCCTGCGCACGACCGCGCGGCGGTCGGTGTGGCGACGGTCCATGGCTGTCCGATCGTTGGTCATGGGTGGATGACGAGGGTGTAGGTGGTCCCGACGGGCGCCGGCGCGGTGAAGGTACCCCTGCTGAGCGGGATCGTGAAGCCAGAGGTGTCGCCGCTGCCGAGCAGGAGGTTGCGTTCGACCTCGAGTTGGGTGGAGCCGAGGTTGATCGACAGGTCCGCGTACTGCCCGAGGCAGGCGGCGAAGGCGCCGGACACGATGACCTTGCGGAAAGCCTTCGGGTTGCCGACAGGCTGAGCAGGGGTGAAGGTGAGGCTCCCTGTCCAGCAGTTCCCGCTCGCGACCGGGATGGTCTGTGCGGTGAGGTGTCCGGGTGCGACCACCTGGACGCCGCCGGCGAAGGCGCCCCGAGCGCCCAGCCCGAGGAGGAGCACGACGATCGCCGCGACAGCCGTGAGCGCGCTGCGCATCGGACCTCCTCGGGCCGGCGTCCGGTGAGCGGAGCGGAGCCCCCGCCCACCGGAGATCGGGATCAGTTGGCGACGGAGCGGACGATGATGCCGTACGTGAGGTTGTCGACGTCGGCCGGCAGGTACGTCTTGCCCCAGCTCCCGCTGGTGAGGGTGAGCACCACGCTCTTGTCCGTCGGGTTGAGCGAGGCGACCGAGGTGTTGAGCACCGCCGTGCCGGTGGCGTCCGAGACGGTGCCCTGCACCATGTAGGAGTGGTTCGCGCTGTCGACGCAGGCGGAGAAGTCACCGCTCACCTGGAGGCTGGAGTAGACGAAGGTCTTCTCGGTGGCGTTCCACACGGGGTCGCCGTACGGGTGGACGTCGACGTTGGTCGCGCAGCTGGACTGCTCAGCGGCCGTGCCGGCGCCGATGCCGCCGGTGGCCGACACCGACATCGCGGACGCGTAGACGCCCGCGGCGCCGAGACCCAGCAGGCCGGCCGCCGCCACGACGACGATGCGCTTCTTGGTGCTCATGGATGGTTCCCTTCGTTCCGGACGCCCCGGCGTCCTCTGTGCTGTCGTCAGGCCTGCGAGGTGAGGCCTGGGAGTCTGTGTGTCGGGGACCCCCTGATGTCCCCGACGACGTGCTCAAGCAAAGCGGGGCATCCTTGCCGGACGCTCACAGTCACCTCACCCCCGACGAACGGTTCCGTCACATCTGCGGGTAAGGTTTGCCCCGTGCTGACAAGGCCGGTCGATCGGGGCGACCGGGGTGGCAGCAATGCAGTCATCGGACACCACGAGAAGTGGAGGAGGCGGGTGTCTGAGCAGTTGTCCCCGACGCTGGCGGCGTTCGTCGCCGCGCGGTCTGCGGCCGTGATCTCGACGGCCATCGCCGACCTGTCCCACCCCCCGAGTTCCGAGTTGCGGCACGCCGTGCACCGGCACGCCGGGACGCTGGCCACCTTCGCCGTTCCCGGATCCGAACGGCTGGCCCGACTGGACGCCGACCTTCGGGCCGGACGCGACGAGGCGTCCGTGCGCCGCGACCTGGCCGACGTGGTGGCGGCGCTGGCCGGCCAGCTGGGCGGCCACCAGCCCGGGACGGGGAGCAGGCCATGACCGAGGGCTGTGTGCTCATCGTCGACGACGACCCCTCGCTGAGAGAGCTCTACGCGACAACGCTGGCCCAGGCCGGCTACAGCGTGGTCGAGGCGGCCGACGGGCAGCGGGCGATCGAGGTGGCGCGTTCGGGCGCGCCCGACCTGGTGCTGCTCGACGTCGGGCTCGGGTCGCGCAGCATCGACGGGCTGGAGGTGTGCCGCCGGCTCCGCAAGGAGAGCTGCGTCCCGATCATGCTGCTCACCAGCAGGTCGGAGGAGGCCGACCAACTCCTCGGCCTGTTCGCCGGTGCCGACGATTATCTCGTCAAGCCGGTGTCGCTTCGCCTGCTGCCCGCCAAGGTCGCCACGCTGCTCCGTCGCACGGCGGCGGTCGGCGGCGGTTCCGCAATGCCGGCCACCCTCGCCTCCGACGACCTCGTCATCGACCTCGACGGGCGCACCGTGAGCGTCGCCGGCACCGCGGTCGCCCTCACCAAGATCCAGTTCGATCTGCTCGCCGCGCTGGCCGAGAACCCCGGACGGGTCCTCACCCGCGAGCAGCTCGTCGAGCGGGTGTGGGGCGACTGGTTCGGCGACGACCACCACCTCGACGTCCACCTGTCGAGGCTGCGGGCCAAGATCACCGGCGCGGGAGGCCCCCGTGTCGCGCACGCGCTGCGGGGCGTCGGCTTCCGCCTGAGGTCGTGACCGTGGACTCGCGGGGACTCAGGGTGCTCGTCGTCGACGACGACCCGTTCGTGCAGGAGTTCCTGTGCTTCCAGGCCCAACATCTCGGCTGCCGCGTCACCGGCGCCTCGACGCTGGCGGAGGGGCTGGCCGTGCTGGCGTCCGAGCACTACGACGTCGTGGTGGCCGACGCGAACCTCGGCAGTGAGAGCGCCGACCCGCTGCTCGACGCGGCCGAGGCCGCCGGCGTCCGGACCGTCAGCGTGTCGGCGTCCCCGTCGCGCCGGCCGCACACCCTCCACCTCATCAAGCCGGTGGCCACCGAGGACCTGGCCCGGGCCCTCGAAGCGCGCGCCGTCGCCGCACCCCCGCCGCGGCCGGGGGCCGGGGAGAGTCTCGTGGCTCGCTCCCAGGCCCGGCTGAACGCGGCGCTGGACGCCCTGCTCGACCCGCACGTCGTGTTCGCGCCGGTCCGCGACCGGGCCGGGCTCATCGTCGACTACACCTACGTCGGCGCCAATCGGGCGGCATGCGTGTACAACGGGCTGCCGAAGGAACGGCTGCTGGGCTCCCGGATGCTGGGGCTCTTCCCGGCCATGGACGACTGCGGGCTGCTCGGCGCGTGCCGGGCGGCGTCCGAGACCGGGGAGCCGCAGATCCTCGACGACATGTGGCTGCACAACGACCTGCAGGGCAGGGGCCGCCACTACGACATCCGGATCGTGCCGCTGAGCGATGAGCTGAGCGTCACCTGGCGCGATGTCACGGCCCAGCGGGAGGCCGCGGCGGCCACCGCCGAGAGCGAGCAGCGGTACCGGATGCTCGCCGAGTACACGTCCGACCTCGTCGCACGGATCGAGCACGGGCTGGTCCTGTGGGTGTCTCCGTCCCTGACCCGGCTCGCCGGGTGGGATACCTCTGAGGTGGTGGGGCGACCGCTCGCCGAGTTCGTCCACCCGGACGACGTCGCGCTGCTGCCCCTCGACCGGCCGGCCGAGGAGCTTGCCGCCCTCATCCCGAACGGGATGCGGGTGCGGTGCCGGATGCGCTACGCGTCGGGCGACTACCACTGGTTCGACGTCTCCGGCGGCATCATGCGCGACGACGAGGGCAATTACGCGGGGGTCGTCTCGTCGGCCCGGCTCATCGACGCCGAGGTGCGGGCGTCCGGGTGCGGCTGTCGGTCTCGGACACGGGGATCGGGATCGCGCCCGAGGCCCAGGCGCGGATCTTCGAGGGCTTCAGCCAGGCCGAGACGAGCACCGCGAGCCGCTTCGGCGGCACCGGGCTCGGACTGACGATCAGCCGGGAGCTCGTCCGGCTGATGGGATCCGACCTCGAACTCGAGAGCGCCCTCGGCGAAGGGAGCACCTTCTGGTTCGACGCCGAGTTCCCCACCAGCCGGGCCGGGCGGCGTCCGGGGCTGCCGGGGGTGGGGGACGCGGTGCCCGGGGAGACGCGGAGGCTCGACGGCATCCGGATCCTGCTCGCCGAGGACAACGAGATCAACATCGACATCGAGGCCGAGCTGCTGCGGCGGGAGGGCGCCCTCGTGTGGCTGGCGAGGGACGGCGCCGCGGCCGTCGAGCGGGCGCGGAGCGGCCAGGAGTTCGACGTCGTGCTCATGGACGTGCAGATGCCGGTGCTCGACGGGCTCGAGGCGACCCGGCGGATCCGGCGGCACCCGGAGCTCGCGGGGCTGCCGGTGATCGCCCTCACGGCCTTCTCCTCCAGCGCGGAGCGCGACCGGTGCCTCGCGGCGGGGATGAACGACTATCTCCACAAGCCGTTCGACGTCAACGAACTCACCGCCACGATCCGCCACTGGGTCGGGGTGGCCGACGCGCCGCGGGAGCAGATGCCGGCGGCGACAGTGCCGGGCGACCGGTACTTCGACGGGGACGCCGCACTGGCCCGGCTCGGTGGCGACCGGGCCTTCTACGCGAGGGCGCTGGGCAGGTTCCTCCGGCAGTTGCCCGACGCCGTCGCCGACGTCGTCGGGGCGCTGCGGGGCGACGAGCCGGCGTCCGCTGCGCCCCTCGCCCACGCGCTCACGGGTTCGGCGGCCACGGTCGGTGCCGTCGGGGTGGCCGGGGCGGCGTCCGCCATCGAGGCCGCCGCCCGGGAGTGGAAACCGGGCGCCGACGTCGAGGCGCTCGCCCGGAACCTTGAGGCGATGGTCACCGAGACGACGCGGGCGGCGTCCGGATGGCTGTGACGGTGTCGGCCACGAACTGAGCGGCCCGCTCGAACCGTGCGAGGTGCTCCGCGCCGGGGAAGTCGGTGGCGCGACGCTGCACCGCCTGAGCGAGTTCGGTGCGCGGATCGCCGGCGACCCGGGTGAGGAACTCGACGAGCAACGCGCGGAGCAGCTCCCGGCGGCGGTCGGAGGGACGGGTCGCGCCCTCGGCGAGGATCACCGCGGTCATCGCCACGTCGAGGTCGACCGAGCCGAAGCGGGCGTACCGCCAGTCGATCACCACCGGCCCGTCGGCGGACATGAGCACGTTGAGGGGGTGCAGGTCGAGGTGGACCAGTCGTTGGGTCTCGGGGACGCCGGGCGGCGCGGGCAGCGCGTGCAGGGTGTCGTGCAGGCGGGCCAGCTGGCCGGCCGCCGTGGTGACGTCGAGCGTGCCGGCCTGGACGGCGTCCATCATCGTCGGACCGTCGACGCGGTCCATGATGAGGTCGATACCGTGGATGACGTGCACGGCCGGCACCGGGTAGCCGTGGGCGGCGACGTAGCGCATGAGCTCGACCTCGTCGGCCGGGCTCGAGCCGTCCTTGTACCGGCGCAGCACCCGGCGCTCGCCGAAGCGGTACACGTCCGCCTCGCGCCCGCTCGCGAGCAGGCTGGACGCCGGTTGCCCCTCCGTCATGGCTCATGCCCTCCTCGCCCCGAGCCTAGGGGGCGGGTCGCCCGCTCGGCGAGGGCGGAACCGGCCACCGGCGCCGGGCGGTCCGGCGTCCCCCGGTTCGGGCGGCGTACGTTTACGCCGCTCGATCCGTCGCACATAAATGCGCCCTATTCCGGCGCTGATTAACGGGCTGTGAATCGAGTCTCGGGCGCTTCGGCACCGAATGGGATGAGGTCATCGCACCTGATTACGGCACCCCATCCACTTGGCCCATCAGCGGTATAGCCTCTGGTGAGGCGCGTGCCGAGCGCTGAATCCACCGAGGAAGCGTGTGTGGGACATGTCGAGGGCTGCATTCTCTGAGCGGCGTCCGTACCAATTCGTGCTGCTCGTCGAACTGATGGTCA
>DATAKK010000003.1:0-33119 GCA_036261615.1 Propionibacteriaceae bacterium
ACCTCCCAGACGGAGGCGACCTCCGCGCGGGCGGCAGCGTCGTGGACGGGGCGACCACCCGGCAGCAGCGCACCCAGCGCACCGGCTTCGAGCGCGCCGCGCTCGCCCGCCCGGCGCGGGATCCACGCGAGGCGCGCGCCCTTGCTCGTGGCGAGGTTGGCGACGGCGGTGAGCGCGCCCGGCGAGGTGGCCAGCCGCTCACCGACGAGGACGATCCCGCCTGCGGCGAGCGCGGCCTCGGCCGCCTGGCCCGCCTCGGTCGAGCCGAGGGAGCGCAGGACCTCAGCCTCGCGCCCCGGAACGGCTGGAATGAGCGTGCCGCCCATCTTGACCAGGCCGCGCGACGCGAAGGGCGCGACGGCATACACCTTGGTCTTGTTGCGACGGAAGGCCTTGCGCAGGCGCAGGAAGACGATCGGCGACTCGTCCTCGGGCTCGAAGCTCACCAGCACGACCGTGCCCGCGCGCTGCAGGTCGGTGTAGGTCACCGACTCGGCGAGGCCGCGGCCGGCGACCAGCGACGAGAGGAACCAGGTCTCCTCCTCGGAGATGGCCCGGGCTCGGCAGTCGATGTTGTTGGTGCCGAGCACGCCGCGGGCGAACCGCGCGAACGAGTACGCCGACTCCTGGAGCAGCCGGCCTCCGGTGAGGACGCCGACCGAGGTGCCGGCCGCCGACAGCCCGGCGACGGCGGCGTCGATCGCCTCGTACCAGCTGGCCGGGACGAGTTCACCGTCGCGCCGGATGAGCGGGGTGGTGACCCGGTCGTCCTGGCGTCCGTAGTAGAAGGCGAACCGGCCCTTGTCGCAGTTCCACTCCTCGTTGACGGCGGGGTCGTTGCCGGCGAGGCGGCGCTTCACCTGGTAGTGCCGGTGGTCGCTGCGCAGCGCGCACCCGGCGGCGCAGTGCTCACAGCTCGTGTCGACGCTCACGAGGTCGAACGGGCGCGCCTGGAAGCGGTAGTCGGCGCTGGTGAGGGCACCGACCGGGCAGATCTGGATGACGTTGCCGGAGAAGTACGAGTTGTAGGGGTGGTCCTCGTAGAGGCCCACCTGCTGCAGGGCGCCGCGCTCGACGAGGGCGATGAACGGGTCGCCCGAGATCTGCTCGCTGAACCGGGTGCAGCGGGCGCACAGCACGCAGCGCTCGCGGTCGAGCAGCACCTGGGCGCTGATGCTCACCGGCTTCGGGAACGTGCGCTTGAGGCCGTTGTAGCGGCTCTCGCCGTACCCGTGCGACAGCGACTGGTTCTGCAGCGGGCACTCCCCGCCCTTGTCACAGATCGGGCAGTCGAGCGGGTGGTTGATGAGGAGGAACTCGAGCATGCCCTCCTGGGCCTTGCGGGCGACCGGGGAACTGAGCTGGGTGTTCACCTTCATCCCCGCCGCGACCTCGATCGTGCACGAGGCCTGCGGCTTGGGGAACCCGCGGCCGTTGCCGGCGTCCGGGATGTCGACCATGCACTGGCGGCAGGCGCCGACCGGGTCGAGCAGCGGGTGGTCGCAGAACCGCGGGATGGCGATGCCGAGCTGCTCGGCGGCCCGGATGACGAGGGTGCCCTTGGGCACGCTCACCTCGATCCCATCGATGGTGAGCGACACCATCTCCGGGTTCGGCTCCACCTCGGTGCCCGGGGTGGGCTTGCTGGTGTCAACACTCATGCGTGTGCCTCCACGGCGACTCGCGACCCGGTGGTCGACGACGGCGCTGCGAACAGCGCGCTCTTCTCATAGGGGAACAGCTCCCAGGCGGGGGTGTGGTAGCCGGCCTCGAACTCCTCGCGGAAGTGCTTCACCGCGCTGGTGACGCAGGCCACCGCCCCGTCGGCGAGGGCGCAGAAGCTGCGGCCGCCGATGTTGTCGCAGATGTCGAGCATCTTCTCGACGTCGCCCTCCTCGGCGGTGCCCGCCTCGAAGCGCATGAGCATCTGCACCAGCCACCACGTGCCCTCACGGCAGGGTGTGCACTTGCCGCACGACTCGTGCTTGTAGAACTCGACCCAGCGAAGCGTGGTGCGCACCACCGAGGTCGTCTCGTCGAAGCACTGCAGCGCCTTGGTGCCGAGCATGCTGCCCGCGCCGGCCATCGACTCGTAGTCGAGGGGCAGGTCGAGGTTGTCGGGGGTGAGGATCGGCGTCGACGACCCGCCGGGGGTGAAGAACTTGAGCTCGTGGCCCTCGCGGATGCCGCCGGCCAGCTCGAGCAGCTGGCGCAGGGTGATGCCCATCGGCGCCTCGAACTGCCCGGGGTTGCGCACGTGGCCGGACAGCGAATAGAGGGTGTAGCCCTTGCTCTTCTCGGTGCCCATCGAGGCGAACCAGGTGGAGCCGTTGAGCACGATCGCAGGCACCGAGCTGATCGACTCGACGTTGTTGATCACGGTCGGGCTCGCGTAGAGGCCGGCCACCGCGGGGAACGGCGGACGCAGGCGGGGCTGGCCGCGGCGTCCCTCGAGCGAGTCGAGCAGCGCCGTCTCCTCGCCGCAGATGTAGGCCCCGGCCCCCGAATGGACGATGATCTCGAGGTCGTAGCCGGTGCCGAGGATGTTCTTCCCGGCGTAGCCGGCGGAGTAGGCCTCGCGCACCGCCTGCTGGACCCGGCGGATGACGTGCAGCACCTCGCCGCGGATGTAGATGAAGGCGGTGTGCACGCCGATGGCGTAGGAGCTGATGATGACGCCCTCGACGAGGGTGTGCGGCGAGGCGAGCATGAGCGGCATGTCCTTGCACGTGCCCGGCTCGGACTCGTCACCGTTGACGACGAGGTACTTGGGGTTCGGGTTGTTCTGCGGGACGAACGACCACTTCATCCCGGTGGGGAAGCCCGCTCCCCCGCGTCCGCGCAGCTGGGAGTCCTTGACGACGCCCATGACGTCGGCGGGGCTCATCGCGAGCGCCTTCCGGAGCGCCCGGTAGCCGCCGCGGCGCTCGTAGTTGGTGATCTTCCAGGCCCGCTCGTCGGCCCAGTTGGCCGACATGACGGGGGTGAGCAGGTCGGTCACTTCGACTCCTCCTCTGCCGGGGCGGCGATGGCGGCCGGGTCGGGCGCGTGCCAGCCGTGGTCCTGGGCGATGCGCAGGCCGAGCAGGGAGGCGTCCCCCGCCGTCGGGCCCTCGTCGGCGCGGCCGTCGGGGAACCCGGCGATGACCCGTTCGGCCTCGCGCCAGCTGGTGATCGTGGCGCCCCGGGTGGAGCGGACCTCCTGGCCCGAGATCAGCTCGTCGATCAGTTCGTCGGCCTTCGCCGGGGTCATGTTGTCCATGAACTCCCAGTTGACGGTCATGATCGGTGCGAAGTCACAGGCCGCGTTGCACTCGATCCGCTCGAGGCTGATGCTGCCGTCGGCCGTGGTCTCGCCCTCGTGGATGCCGAGCTTGTGCTCGCAGTGCTCGAGCAGGATGTCGCCGCCCATGACGGCGCACAGCGCGGTGGTGCAGACCCCGATGTGGTGGGTGCCGCCCGGACGCCGCCGGTACATCGTGTAGAACGTGGCCACCCCGCTCACCTGGGCGGTGCTGATGCCGAGCAGGTCGGCGCAGACCTCGATCCCCCGCGGGGAGACCCGGCCGTCGACCGACTGCACGAGGTGCAGCATCGGCAGCAACGCCGAGCGCGGCTGCGGGTAGCGGGCGGCCAGCTGGGCGAGCTCCTCGATGGTCTTCTCGTCGATGCTGGTCGACTGGTCGTCCATGTCGACCCCACCCGAGGTGGGGAAGAAGCTCGTGAACTCGTGACCGCTCACCGGTCAACACCTCCAAGGACAGGATCGAGCGAAGCGACCGCGACGACGACGTCGGAGAGCATGCCGCCCTCGGACATCACGGGTGCGGACTGCAGGTGGTTGAACCCGGGATCGCGGAAGTGCGCCCGGTAGGGGCGGGTGCCGCCGTCGGACACGAGGTGGCAGCCGAGCTCGCCCTTGGGGTTCTCGATCGCCACGTACACCTGCCCGGTGGGCACCTTGAAGCCCTCGGTGACGAGCTTGAAGTGATGGATCAGTGCTTCCATCGACTCGCCCATGATGTGCTTGATGTGCTCGTTGCTGTTGCCCTGGCCGTCGGCGCCGAGGGACAGCTGGGCGGGCCAGCCGATCTTCGGGTCGTCGACCATGACCGGCTGCCCGGCGGACTTCTCCAGCCGCTCGGCCACCTGTCGGACGATCTTCAGCGACTCCCACATCTCGGCGAGGCGCACCCGGAAGCGTCCGTAGGCGTCGGGGCTGTCGTAGGTGCAGACGTCGAAGTCGTAGGTCTCGTAGCCGCAGTAGGGCTGCGTCTTGCGCAGGTCCCACGGGTAGTTCAGGGAGCGCAGCGGCGGCCCGGAGACCCCGAGCGCCATCGCCGTGGGCAGGTCGAGCGTGGCGACGTTCTGCATCCGGCCCTTGAAGATCGGGTTCTCGTTGCAGAAGGCCGCGTACTCGGGCAGGTGCTTGTCCAGCCAGGCGATGAGCTCGCGCAGCCGGTCGAGGCCGTCCTCGGGCAGGTCGTTGGCGACCCCGCCCGGGCGGATGTAGGCGTGGTTCATCCGCAGGCCGGTGAGCGCCTCGAGGAAGTCGAGGATCATCTCCCGCTCGCGGAAGCCGATGGTCATCACCGTGAGGGCGCCGATCTCCATCCCGCCGGTGCCGATGGCCACCAGGTGGGAGGAGATCCGGTTGAGCTCCATGACGAGCACCCGCAGCTCGTTGGCGCGCTGGGGGATGTCGTCGGTGATGCCGAGGAGCTTCTCGACCGCGAGGCAGTAGACCGCCTCGTTGAACAGCGGGGCGACGTAGTCCATCCGGGTGCAGAAGGTCACGCCCTGGGTCCAGGTGCGGTACTCCATGTTCTTCTCGATGCCCGTGTGCAGGAACCCGATGCCCGGACGCAGCGAGACGACCGTCTCGCCGTCCATCTCGAGGATCAGGCGGAGCACGCCGTGGGTCGAGGGGTGCTGGGGGCCCATGTTCACGACGATCGTCTCGTCGCCGCGCTCGGCGTGCTCGGCGGTGATCTCGTCCCAGTCGCCGCCCTGGGCGAGGTAGACGCGGTCGGCCGGGCGCTCGCCCGGCTGGGCGAACATGTCCTCTGTGGCTGCGTGGGTCATCAGTTGTACGTCCTCCGCTGGTCGGGTGGCGGCACGGTGGCGCCCTTGTACTCCACCGGGATGCCGCCGAGCGGGTAGTCCTTGCGCTGGGGGTGCCCCTCCCAGTCGTCCGGCATGAGGATGCGGGTGAGGGCCGGGTGACCGTCGAAGACGATCCCGAACATGTCCCACGTCTCGCGCTCGTGCCAGTCGGCCATCGGGTAGGTGGGCACGACCGACGGGATGTGGGGGTCGGCCTCGGACACCGACACCTCGAGGCGGATCCGCCGGTTGTGGGTGATCGAGAGCAGGTGGTAGACGGCGTGCAGCTCGGCGCCGGCGTCGTCCGGGTAGTGGACGCCGGAGACGCTCACGCACACCTCGAACCGCAGCATCGCGTCGTCGCGCAGCTGCTTGACGAGCGCGGGGAGCTCCTCGGGGCGCACGTGGAAGGTGATCTCGCCGCGGTCGACGACGATCCGGCCGGTGCTGAAGTGCGGCACCAGTTCGCCCATCCGGGACGCCACCGCGTCGAACCAGCCGCCGAAGGGCGGCTCGGTGCCGGCGGGCATCTCGACGACCCGGCGGATGCCGCCGTAGCCGGAGGTGTCGCCGGTGCCCCGGCTCCACATGCCGTCGCGGCGTCCGATGGCCTCGGCGCCGGTGTCGTAACTGACCGGGCTGAGCTCCTCGGAGGGCTGGGCGTCCTCGCGCTCGACGCCCGCCTTCGGGGCGGCCTCCGGCTCGGTCACGCGGTCGGAGATCGTCTTGCTCTCCTCGCTCACATCCTTCTCGCCCGGTGCCGGGGCTCCGGAGCCGGATGCCTGATCGCTCATCGCATGAGGCCCTTCATCTCGTGGGTCGCCGGCGCCACCAGGGCCGCCTGCTCCGCCTCCTCGTGCGCCCGCTTCATGTCCGCGCCGATCGGCATGTGCTGGATCTGCTGGCGCAGCTTGAACATCGCGTCGATGAGCATGTCCGGGCGCGGTGGGCAGCCGGGGATGTACATGTCGACGGGGAGGAAGTGGTCGCAGCCCTGCACGACCGCGTAGTTGTTGAACATGCCGCCGCTGCTCGCGCACACGCCCATGGCGATGACGAACTTGGGGTTGGGCATCTGGTCGTAGACCTGGCGCACGACCGGGGCCATCTTCTGGCTCACCCGGCCGGACACGATCATGAGGTCGGCCTGGCGCGGCGACGCGCGGAAGACCTCCTGCCCCCAGCGTCCGGCGTCGAAGCGCGGGGCGCCGTAGGACATCATCTCGATGGCGCAGCAGGCGAGGCCCATGGTGGCCGGCCAGAAGGACGCCTGGCGCATCCAGCCGACGATGCCCTCGACTGTGGTGAGCAGAACCCCGGTGGGGAGCTTCTCTTCGATTCCCATATCTGGTGGAGTCCTTCCGTTCCTCAGTCCCAGGTGAGTCCGCCGCGCCGCAGCACGTAGACGTAGGCGATGAACACGGTGGCCACGAACAGCACCATCTCGACCAGGGCGAACGCCCCCAGCCGGTTGAAGCTCACGGCCCACGGGATGAGGAACACGATTTCGATATCGAAGACGATGAACAGCATCGCGGTGATGTAGTACTTCACCGGGAAGCGGCCACCGCCGGTGGGCTGCGGCGTGGGCTGGATGCCGCACTCGTACTTGTCGTATTTGGCCCGGTTGTAGCGCTTCGGCCCGACGTTGAGGCTCAGTGCCACCGAGACGAGGATGAACAGAGCCGACAAGATGATCATCCCGAGGATCGGGATGTAGGCGTTGCTCACTGCGATCCGCCCTTTCGGATACGGGTTTCGGTGCCCGGTTCGTAGGTGCCCATTGTTGTCTCCTCGCCACTGACGCTCATGCGGGCGGCACGATTCTGGTCAGGGTGTTGATGGACAGGTCCATCCAGTCACCACCACGCCTGTCGGTCAAATTGGCGAGCAGCTTGTGGACCAGCTGCATGAGGGTACGCCTCGGCAGGCCGTACTTGACGCAGACCCGCATGATCATCGGATTCCCGATCAGCCGGGCGAACACGTGGCCCAGGCGGAAGTAGCCGCCGAAGGCACTGGTGAGGTGGGTCGCGTAACCCGCGAGGGCCCGTTCGGCCGCCGGCGTCCCGATGCCCCGGGAGTGGGCCTCGGCGATCGCGTCGGCCGCAATCTCGGCGGCCTCGAGGGCGTAGTCGATGCCCTCGCCGTTGAACGGGTTGACCATGCCGCCGGCGTCCCCGACGAGCAGCAGGCCCCGGCTGTAGGCGGGCTTGCGGTCGAAGCCCATGGGGAGCGCGGCGCCGCGGATCTGGCCGATGCGGTTCTCGTCGGTGAGCTCCCACTCGGGCGGCGTGGCTGCGAGCCACCGGCGCAGCATCTCGCGGTAGTCGGTCTTGCCGAAGGAGTCGGAGGTGCTGAGGATGCCGAGGCCGACGTTCACCACGCCGTTGCCCAGCGGGAAGATCCAGCCGTAGCCGGGGAGGACGTTGGACTTGCCCGGCTCGCCGTCCCACAGCTCCAGCCAGGACTCCATGTAGTGGTCGTCGCCCCGCGGGCTGCGGTAGTAGGCGCGCACGGCCACGCCCATCGGCCGGGTGTCGAGCTTCTGCACGCCCATGGCGACGCCGAGGCGGGAGGAGACGCCGTCGGCGGCGACCACCACCGGGGCCCGGTACTCCTCGCCCGCCTTGGTGCGGACGCCGGCGATGCGCCCGTCGTCCGCGAGGATCGGCGCGACGACGTTGGCCCCCTCGACGAGGGTGGCCCCGCACGCCTGCGCGTGCCGGGCGAGCTTCTCGTCGAGTTCCATCCGCGAGCACGTGAGCCCGAAGTTGGGGAAGTCGGTGAGGTCGGGCCACGGCATGACCAGGTCGGTGGTGCCGCCGCCGGTGACCTTGAGCCCGTCGTTGCGGTGGAAGCCGTTGGCCGGGGTGATGTCGACGCCGAGCTTGGTGAGGGCGCGCACGGCGCGCGGGGTGAGGCCGTCGCCGCAGATCTTGTCGCGCGGGAAGGTCGCCTTCTCGAGCAGGATGACCGACAGGCCCCGGCGGGCGAGGTTGGCCGCGGTCGCGGAACCACCGGGCCCGGCGCCCACGACGATGACGTCGGCGTCTGGCATGCAGCGGCTCCCGGTGCGGAGGTGTGGGGGCTGATCGCGACGGCGTCCGGCCATGTCGGCGCGGGGGCGCCGCACGATCAACGGGTCTGGCTCGCCTGAGTCTAGGCCTATCGGCGCCGTCTTCCTCAACCCGGGTCGGGCATGGCGACCCGCGGGCAACTTCGGGCCACGGTTACGGTCCGGCGTTCGAGGCGGATACCATGCCGAGGTGCTCGTGAACCCTGGGGAGACGCGCCGGCTGGCCCGCACCGTCCGCATCGACGATCCGGGCCCCCTCGACCGTTACCTCGGGTCGGCCGGCGACTGCGCGTTCCTCTCCCAAGGGCAGGGGCTCATCGGCCTGGGGACGCTGGCCCGTTTCGACACCGACAGCCTCGACGCCGCCGACATCTGGTGGCAGGAGTTCTGCGCGAGCCTCGAGCACGAGACCGAGCTGCCCGACCTTCCCGGCGTCGGCCCGATCGCGTTCGGCACCTTCCTCTTCGACCCCGACAGCTCGGCGGACCAGTCGACGCTCATCGTCCCCCAGGTGGTCATCGGACGCCGCGCGAACGTCAGCTGGATGACGACGATCGGTATCGGCAGCCTGCCGAAGGCCGAACTCCCCCACCCCTCGGCCGCCGCGCCGAGTCCCGGCATGGTGTCGTGGGCCGACGGCGCGATGCCAGGTCCGGTGTGGGAGACGATGGTCGGCGAGGCCGTCGAGTACATCCGCCGCGGGGTGGTCGAGAAGGTCGTGCTGGCGCGTGACATGCTCGTCCGCGCCAACGAGCCGATCGAGCCCGGGTTCCTCGTCCGGCGGCTGCGCGCCGAGTACCCGCAGACCTGGACCTACCTCGTCGACGGGATGGTGGGCGCCACCCCCGAGCTGCTCGTCGAGCGCCGCCGCGGGCTCATCACCTCGCGCGTGCTGGCCGGCACCGTCCGGCGCGCGGACGCCAACGCCGGCGTGGGCCAGCTGAGCGCCCAGCTCATCGCGTCCGACAAGGACCGCCGCGAGCACGCCTACGCCGCCCAGTCGGTCGCCGAGACGCTGCGGCCGTACGTGACGGCGATGAACGTTCCCCCGGCGCCCTACGTGCTGGAGCTCCCCAACGTGCTGCACCTGGCGACCGACGTCACCGCGGTGGCCGACGAACAGATCTCGTCGCTGGCGCTGGCGCAGGCCATCCACCCGACCGCCGCGGTCTGCGGCACCCCCCGGGAGGCCGCCCGCCAGCTCATCGCGGAGCTCGAGTCGATGGACCGGGGACGCTACGCCGGCCCCGTGGGATGGATCGACATGACCGGCGACGGCCAGTGGGCCGTGGCGCTTCGGGGCGGCCAGCTGAGCCGGGTCGACCCCCACGAGATCCAGGTGTTCGCCGGTTGCGGGATCGTCGCCGACTCCGTGCCCGAGGACGAACTCCTCGAGTCGGTGGCCAAGTTCATCCCCATGCGCGACGCACTGTCCTGAGCGTCCCGGCGTCCGGGCCCAGCGGCCGGCGTCCCGGCGTCCCGCTTCCCCCGGCGTACGACCCGTCCGCTCCGGCGTACAAGATGACTGTTTGCGGCCCACATCTCGTACGCCGTGAGTCATCTCGTACGCCGCGCGAACCAGGCCGCCCGACCCCCGGCGCAGGTCAAGTACGCCGCCAAGGCCTCCCCCGGACGCCGGTCACTTGCGGCGTTCGACCCGGATCTTCTCCTTGGGGGCCGGACCCTTGGCGCCCTTGGCCTCGGCGAGCCGGCGCTGGTTCTCCTCCTGCATGTCGGCGAGTTGCTCCTGGCTGATGCCGCCGGAGCGCAGGAAGGCGAACGCGATCGCCGCGATCGCGAGCGACAGCCAGGTGGGGGCGCCGAACACGACGGGGAGGCTGATGAGGGCGACCATGTCGAAGCCGCGGAACAGGTTCATCATCATCCCAGGCGGCATGGCGCCGGCGGAGGTGGCGATCATCGGCCCCGAGTAGTTGGGGCTGCGGGCGCTCACCCAGCGGATGGCGCCGATGAGCCCGGCCGCAGCGCTGGTGATCGCGACCATCGTCCCTTCGACGGCCGAACGGTGGGTGCTGCTCGACCAGACGCCGATGAACGCGGGCGCGGCGAGCACCGCCCAGATGAGCGTGAGCACCGCGGGCACGACCGACGCGGCCGTGCGGATCTCGCTCGTGCTGTACGGCAGGCACCGGGCGAGGCCCGACGTGCGGGCCAGCACCCGCAGCGAGTTGAAGAACGGGATGAGCGCGGCCATGAGCACCAGCGCGGAGATCGCCACGTTGAGCGACCCGAGCCCTAGCGCCACCACGGCGTAGGGCACGATGACCGACACCCCGAGCGTGGCGAGCGGACGCGGGAACCGGAACAGCCGCTGCACGTCGCGCCACACCAGCGCCCGGAGCCCGCTGCTGCGTCCCCGGGTGGGCCGCACCCGGCCGCGGGCCACGGCGTCCCGCTCGACGACGATGTCGCGCATGAGGCCGAAGTCGAGGGCGAACATGGCGCCCTGCATGCCCGACATGAGCGAGCCGCCGCTGGTGAGCCGGGCCCGGCGAATGAAGCCGAGCCGCGCCCGCGCCGTGACCGCGCCGAGGACGCCGATGACGATCCCGACCCCGGCGACGCCGAGGGCGATCGACTGGCCGAGGGTGTCGGTGATCGTGAAGGTGGCCTTCCCCGCGGCGGTGGCGATGACCATGCCGAGCACCGCGACGCCGGCCAGGGCCACGACCGCCTGCAGGGTGCGCAGCGTCCACGACCGCTCGAAGGTCTGTTCGGACGCCGCGAACGCGGTGGCTCCGAGGGCGGCGGCACCGGTGGCCAGGGTCCAGATGACGATGCTGCGGCCCGGGGACCCGGTGAGCGCGGCGATGAGCGCGCCGACGCCGGCCCCGATGGCGAACGCCGCGATGAGGGCCATGACGAGGCGGCGCATGAGCAGCCGGGAGCGACGAAGCGGCGCGTCCATCAGCCAGAACCCCTCGGCGGCGGACGCGAGCACCGGTCCGAACATCCGGCTGGCGGCGAAGGTCATGGTGAGGACGCCGGACAGCCCGGCCCACGGCAGCAGGCTGCGCCCGGAGGTGCAGCCCGCCGAGGCGCAGTCGGACACCGAGCGCTGGGCGTGGATGATGACGTTGACGACCATCGCGGTGATCATCGCCGCGCTGAACACGGCGACGTAGCCGTCGCTGATCGCCTGGCGGATGTTGCGGGTCGCCCTCCCCTGCCGCCAGTCGCGCATGAGGAGGAGGAGTTGGCGCTCGTCGACCTGGTGGGTCGCGAACTCTCCGCTGGTGTGCGACGTCATGCGCGCTCAGCCCCCACGTGCACGATCCGGGCGCCGACGGCCTCGACGAGGCTGGGCTCGTGGCTGGCCATGACGATGGCGAGGCCGGCGTCCTTCTCCTGCTTGAGTCGCTGCCCGAGCCACTCGAGTCCCTCGGTGTCGAGCCGCTGCTCCGGCTCGTCGAGCACGAGCAGCTGGCGCGGCCGGACGAACGCCGTGGCGAGGGCGAGGCGGCGGCGCTGGCCGGACGACAGGGTGCCGGGGAGCTGGCCCGACTGCGGCACCAGCTGCACCTGCTCGAGCACCTCGTCGACGAGCGCGTCGGCGTCCTCGAGGCCGTGCGCGCGGGCGAGCAGGTCGAGGTGCTCGACGACGCTGAGGTCGGGGAAGAAGTCGAGGTCGTCGATGACGGTGGCCACCGCGCGGCGCATCTCCGGGTTCGACTCGCGCATCCGCTCCCCCAGCACCTCGACCGAGCCGTCGGTCGGCTTGTCGGCCCCGACGATGCAGCGGAGGATCGTCGACTTGCCCGCGCCGTTGCGTCCGGTGAGCGCCACGGCCTCGCCGGCGGCGACCTCGAGGTTGAAGCGCTCGACGATCACGGCCTCGCCGTACTTCTTGGTGAGGTTGGTGACTTTGAGAACCGGACGGGTGCCGGACGTGCGTTTGGCCATGGCCGCCATTGTTCCGCATCGTGCCCGCGCACCCCGCATCCCGCCGGTCGGGGAACCGGCGACAACGCCGTAGAGTGTGCGCGTGACTTCGCGAGCGACCCTGGCCAAGCGACGCGCGGACGTGTCGCACATGTTCGACAGCGTCGCCAACCGCTACGACCTCATGAATGACGTGCTCACGATGGGGATCGATCGCAGCTGGCGCTACGACGTGCTCGAGGCCGTCGACCCGCGTCCCGACGAGTTGATCCTCGACCTGGCCGCCGGCACCGGCACCTCGTCCACCGCGTTCGCGGACGCCGGCGCCGAGGTGTTCCCCACCGACCTCAGCCTCGGGATGCTGCAGGTCGGCAAGCAGCGCGAGCCCGACCTGCCCTTCGTCGCCGGGGACGCCCTCCAGCTCCCGTACGCCGACAACAGCTTCCACGCGGTGACCATCAGTTTCGGCCTCCGCAACGTCGAGGACACCGCGGGCGCGCTGCGGGAGATGCTGCGGGTCACCCGGCCGGGCGGCCGGATCGTGGTGTGCGAGTTCTCCACCCCGACCGCCCCGTGGTTCCGCACCCTCTACCAACGGGGCGCGCTCCGCGTCCTGCCCCAGGTGGCCCGGCTCTCGTCGAACCCCCCGGCCTACCAGTACCTCATCGAGTCGATCCTCGCCTGGCCCGACCAGCAGCGGCTGGCCGACCTCATGCACGACGTGGGCTGGAAGGCGGTGGGCTGGCGCAACATCAGCGGCGGCATCGTCGCCCTGCATCGCGGATGGAAGGGCGCTTCACCGGTCCAGGCGACCCGTGACTGACCTGCTGGCGGCGTCCGAACCCGTTCGACCCCAGACGCGTCCGATCGTCCTGGACGCCTACGCCGCGCGCAGCTGCCCGGTGAAGACGCACAACCGGTTCGACGCGACGCTGCCCGACATCCGGGGGGCCTCCCGGCTCGGGGGCACCCGCAGCGCCCCCGACGAGAACACCGCCGACGAGCACCTGCTCGAGCTCTTCGCCGGCGGCAAGGCGTTCGAGGTCGAGATGCTCGGGCGGATCGCCGCCGGGGCGTCGGGCGTCGTCGACCTGCGCTCCCCCGGCGAGGAGTTCTCCCGCGAGCCGATCGACCTCGCCACCCGCACCGCGGCGACGGCCGACGCGGTCGCGTCCGGTGCGGCGGTCATCCTCGGGCCCGCCCTCCCGCTCGACCTCGCCGGGCACCGCAGCGGACGCCCCGACCTGCTGGTCCGCGGGGCGGCCCGCGACGACGGCGGCCCGGGGTACCTGCCGGTCGAGGTGAAGCGGCACCGGGTGATGGAGACGTTCACCGGCTCGGGCGCGGCGGTGCGGCTGTCGACGCTCGACCGGCCCCTGCCCGACCAGGCCCTCGACCTGCCGGAGTGGACGATCAAGTCCAGCCGCGACGGCGACCTGCTGCAGATGGCCCACTACTGGCGCGAACTGGACGCCGCCGGGTGGGCGTCCGCCGGGGCGCCGGTTGCCGGGCTCATCGGCACCGACCAGTTGCCGGGCGCCGGGGAGTACGGGATCTCCTGGATCGACCTGCGGGTGAAGATGCTCCGCACGTTCTCGCGCACGTCGCCCGACGGCTGGCGGCTCCGTAGCCCGCTGGAGCGGTACGACCACGAGTTCGGGTTCCGGGTCAAGGTGGCCCAGGTCGCGCAGCAGCGGATCGGCGCGGTCGACGACCCCGCCCCCATGGTGACCCCGATCGTCGTCCGGGAGTGCGACCACTGCCTGTGGTGGTCGGTCTGCGATCCCCAACTGCCCGAGGACGACCTCAGCCTGCGGATCTCCAAGTCGCCGCTCGACGTGCGCGAGATCGCCAGCCTGCGTGCCCTGGGCATCGAGACCATCTCCGACCTCGCCGGGGCCGACATCGACGACCTGCTCGTGCGCTACCTGCCGGAGGTCCGCCACCGCGACGGGGCCGAGGGACGCCTGCGGCTCGCCGCGCGCCGGGCCAATCTCATGGTCTCCGGGGTCGATCTGGAACGGGTGTCGGACGGGCCGATCGAGCTGCCGGCGTCCCGTCTGGAGATCGACCTCGACATCGAGACGACGTCCGACGACCGGGTCTACCTGTGGGGGTTCCTCGTCGACGACGGCGGGTCCGAGCCGCGCTACGTCGAGTTCTCCCGGTTCGACGATCTCGACCCGGCCGCGGAGGTCGAACTGGCCCGAGCGGCGCTCACCTGGCTCGACGACCTGCTCGCCGGCGTCCCCGACGGCCTGGTGTTCCACTACTCCGACTTCGAGCCGGTGCACATCGGCCGGCTCGCCGCCCGCAGCCGCGACCCGGAGTTCGTCGCGCTCGGCCGACGGGTGAACGCCCGCACGGTCGACCTGTTCACGACCGTGCGGCAGAATTACTTCGGCGCCAACGGGCTGGGGCTCAAGGTGGTGGCCCGGTCGGGTCCGGGATTCGACTGGCGCGACGGCGAGGCCGGTGGGCTCAACTCCCAGCGCTGGTTCGCCGAGGCCATCGGCACCGGTGATGACGGCGTCCGGAACGCGGCGCGGCGGCGGGTGCTCGAGTACAACGAGGACGACGTGCGGGCCACCCACGCCCTGCGCGCCTGGATGCGGCGGGGCTGAGGGTCTGCGGCTACTGCGCCTGCCGCAGCAGCCAGGCGTCGATCTCCCGCTCGAGATCGGCCTTGCGGTCGGACGCCAGGAAGCTCGCCTCGACCGAGTTGCGGGCCAGTGTCGCGAGGTCGGCGGCGTCCAGCCCGAACTGCTCGGCGACCGCCGCGTAGTTGTCGTCGACGTAGCCGCCGAAGTAGGCCGGATCGTCGGAGTTCAGCGTGACCACGACGCCGGACGCCAGCAGCCGAGGCAGCGGGTGCTCGGCCAGCGACGCCACCGCCTTGAGCCGCACGTTCGACAGCGGGCACACCGTGAGCGGCGTCCCCTCGCGGGCCAGGCGGCCCATCAGCCCGGGGTCCTCGATCGAGCGGACGCCGTGGTCGATCCGGTCGACGTGCAGGAGGTCGAGGGCTTCCCGCACGTAGTCGGGGCCGCCCTCCTCGCCCGCGTGCGCGACCCGGCGCAGGCCGAGTTCGCCCGCCCGGTCGAAGACCGCGGCGAACCTCGACGGCGGGTTCCCGACCTCGGCCGAGTCGAGACCCACGCCGACGATCGGCGCCCCCGTCTGCAGGAGGCGCTCGAGCAGGTCGAGCGCCTCCTCGGCGCTCCGGTCGCGGAGGAAGCAGGCGATGAGGCTGCTGGTCGTTCCCGTCGCAGCTTCACCGCGCCGGCAGCCCTCCACCAGCCCGTCCACGACCTCGGCCAGCGGGACGCCGCGAACCAGATGGGCCTGCGGGTCGAAGAAGATCTCGGCATGCCGGACGCCGGCCGCCGCGGCCCGGCGGAGGTAGGCCTCGGCCAGTTCGGCGAAGTCGTCCGCCGTCCGCAGCACCGCCATGTTCGCGTAGTAGAGGTCGAGGAAGCTCTGCAGGTCGTCGAAGGCGTACCGGGCGCGGAGCTCGTCCAGCGACCCGTAGGGCAGCGTCACCCGGTTCCTCGCCGCGAGCGCGAGGATCAGTTCGGGCTCCAGCGTCCCCTCGATGTGCACGTGCAGTTCGACCTTGGGCAGGGCGGCGATGTCGGTCATGGTCCCCGTTCGTCTCGGCGTGGTCAGGAGATGCTAGCGAGCCATGGCTCCTGCCCTCGCTCCAGCCCCGGGTTCCGTCGGCGTACGAGATGACTGACGGCGTACGAGATGTCGGCTGAAAACCGACATCGTGTACGCCGGAGCGGACGGGTCGTACGCCGGGGGAACGGGGCGGCGAGCCTTGGAGGAAGCCGGTCAGAGGCGGGACAGGGCCTCGGAGATGCGCCGCCGGTTGGTGCGGGCGACGCGGACGACGAGCAGTTCGGGGGACGCCGGCGGCACCCGCAACCGCGCCCCCAGCTCCCGCAGGTCGGACACCTCCGCGGCGTCCCAGCCGAAGCCCCGGGCGACCGCGGCGAGGTCGACGCCGTGCGGCGTCCCGAACACCCGCTCGAAGCTGTCCGCGTGCGGCAGCGCCCCCTGTTCGAGGGTGTGGAAGATCGCCCCGCCCCGGTCGTCGAGCACCACCACCCGCAGCGCCGGGCGCCGCTCGAGCTCGCCCAGCCACAGGCCCCCGGTGTCGTGGATCGCGGTGACGTCGCCGACGAGCAGGGTGGTGGGTCGCCCGCTGCCCAGCGCGATGCCGGACGCCGTCGAGATCGTGCCGTCGATCCCCGCGAGTCCCCGGTTCGCGTACACCGCGCCCGGCTCCGGGCTGATCGGGGCGAGGTCGGCGTCCCGGATCGGGTTGGACGCCCCGAGCACGAGGTTCTGCCCGACGCCGACCCGCTCGACCACCAGCGCCGCGACGTCCGGCCCGGTGAGCCCGACGGACTCCCGTTCGCGCTCGAGCACGAGGTCGATCCGGGTGCGGAGCACGTGGTCGGCGGTGCGCCATTGGTTGAGCCAGTGCGGGTCGGGCGAGCGTTCGAGGCGCACCTCGTCGGCCACCACCGCCACCCGGTGCCCCGGGTCGGGCCAGCTGGCCCCGCAGGTCACCACGACCAGTTCGACGTCGTCGCGTTCGAGCAGCGCGGTGACCGGGCGCGACAGCGTCGGGTGCCCGACGAGGACCACCCGCTCGATCCGGCCGCCCAGGTCGTCGCGGCCGAGCAGCAGCCGGTAGCCGGCGATCGCGTTCTCCCCGGCCCGGGCGTTGCTCGACGGCTCCGCGAGCAACGGGACGCCGGCGGCCTCGGCCAGCGCCCGGGCCCGGTCCCCCGTGGCCGGGTCGGCCGCTCCGGCGAGCACGACCGTGCGCGGCGTCCCGTCGAGGTCGAGCACCGACCCCCGAGGACGGCCCACCACGAGCGGTCGCACCGCCGGGATCGGCTCGCCGGGCCTGGGCTCCAGCAGCGGCGGCGCGAATTGGGCGTTGAGCTGGACGGGTCCGGGCCTCCCGGTGCGCGTGCCCAGCGCCTCGTGCACGAGCCGCTGGACGATCGCGTGCACCGCGTGCGAGGGCGCATCGGCACTGCTGAGGTTCGCCGTCGCCCGGGCATGGACGCCGTAGAGCCGGTCCTGGTCGGTGGTCTGGTTGGCCCCTGACCCCACCAGGCGGGCCGGCCGGTCGGCGCTGATGACGACCAGCGGCACCCCCGCGGCGGAGGCCTCCATGACGGCCGGGAGCAGGTTGCCCACCGCCGTTCCCGACGTGGTGACCACCGCGGCCGGCGTCCCGGTCGACAGCGCGAGGCCCAGGGCGAGGAACCCGCCCGACCGCTCGTCGATCCGCACGTGCAGCCGCAGCAGGCCGTCGAGGTCGGCGCGGTGCAGGGCTGTCGACAGCGGCGCGTTCCGCGACCCGGGCGCGACGACGACCTCGCGCACGCCCGCCGCGACCAGCGCGCCGACGACGTCGCGGGCCACCCGCGGAGAGCTCACCGGGCCCCTCCCGCGGCGTCCAGGGCCGCCGTCGCGTCCCACCGGGCCCGCCAGAAGTCGACGGTGCCGGCGTCCGGTTGCAGCCGGTCGAGCGCCGCCTCGTCGACGTCGACGTCGCCGACCGGCAGGTAGCCGTCGCGGGCGACGAGCGAGGGGGAGGCGACGTCGTCCATGAACAGCCTCGCGGTGTTGAGTCCGCACGCGTAGGGCAGCTCGGGCAGGGCCGCGGCCAGCGCGACGCCCGCGCGGAGCCCGACCGACGTGTCGAGCGCCGACGACACGACAACCGGCAGGCCCAGCGTCTCGGCCAGGCGCAGGCACGCCCGGACACCGCCGAGCGGCTGCACCTTGAGCACGGCGATGTCGGCCGCCTCCAGCTGCACCACGCGTTCCGGGTCGCCGCTACGGCGGATGCTCTCGTCGGCGGCGATCGGCACGTCGATCCCCCGGCGCGCCAGCTCCCGGCGCAGCGCGGCGAGCTCCTCGGTCGTCCGGCACGGCTGCTCGGCGTACTCGAGGCCGAACCGCCCGAGCATGCGGAGGTTGTCGGTCGCGGTGGCGACGTCCCAGCCGCCGTTGGCGTCGACCCGGATCCGTCCGCCCGGGCCCAGGGCGTCGCGCACCGCCTCGACCCGGTCGAGGTCGTCCGAGACCGGCTGCCCGGGCTCGGCGACCTTGACCTTGGCCGTCGAGCACCCGGACGCCGTGACGATGCGGTGCGCCGCGGCGGCGTCCACCGCGGGCACGGTGACGTTGACCGGCACCCGGTCGCGCACCGGGGCGGGGAATCCGACGGTCGCGGCCTCCAGCGCGGCCCGGCGCCACGGCACGAGCTCCGCACCGGAGTAGTCGAGGAACGGGCTGAACTCGCCCCAGCCGGCGTCCCCCTTGACCAGCATCGCCTCCCGGGTGGTGATGCCGCGGAAGCGGGTGCGCATCGGGATGGAGACGACCCGGCTGATCATGCGACGCCGATCAGGCAGCCGAGAAGCAGGCCGACCGCCGCGGCCAGCTCCCCCAGGCCGGTGCGCTTGAGCACCGGGATGAGCGCCCGGCCGGACGCTCCGCGGTGGATGTCCCGGACGGCCGGCACGAGGAACACCGCTCCGACCAGGCTCAGGAGCGCCCACCACGTGGTGAGCGCGGCCACGGCGACGAGCAGCAGCAGCGAGACGACGACGATCGCCGTGTAGAAGACGCGGGTGCCGCCCTCCCCGAGGCGGGTCGCCAGGGTGTGCTTGCCGGAGGCGACGTCCGTGTGCACGTCGCGGAGATTGTTGGCGACGAGGATCGCGCAGGCCAGGCCCCCGATCGCGCACGCCACGAGCCACGCGGACGCCGGCACCCGCCCGATCTGGGTGTAGACGGTGCCCGACACGGCGACCAGGCCGAAGAAGACGAAGACGAACACCTCTCCCCACCCGGCGTAGCCGTAGGGGTGGGTGCCGCCGGTGTAGTACCAGGCGGCCAGCACCGACGCGACCCCGAGGGCGAGCAGCCACCAGTGGCCGCTCAGCGCGACGAGCACCAGTCCGGCCAGGCCCGCGAGGCCGAAACACGCGAACGCCGCCCGTTTCACCGCCGCCGGGGACGACACGCCCGACCCGACCAGCCGCAGCGGGCCGACCCGGTCGTCGTCGGTTCCGCGGATGCCGTCGGAGTAGTCGTTGGCGTAGTTGACGCCCACCTGCAGGGCGAGGGCGACGACGAGGGCGAGCAGCGCGCGCACCGCCCCGAACCCGTGCGCGGCGACGGTGATGCCGGACGCCGCCGCGACCGGCGCGATCGCCGCCGGCAGCGTGCGCAGTCGCGCCCCTTCGACCCATTCACCGGCTGTGGCCACGTGACTCCCGCCCGCTGTCCGTCTCACTGAGGGCCCACTCGCTGAGCACCCGCCGGTCGATCTTGCCAGAACTGGTTCGGGGAAGCGCATCCGGGCGCACCACCTGGCGCGGCAGCGCCGGCCCGCCGACGTGCGGGCGCAGCGCGGCCCGCCACTCCGCGAGGTCGCGCGGGTCGGTCGTCGCGAGCACCACCCGGGTGCCCCATTCGGCGTCCGGCACGCCGAGGGCGGCGACCGGGTGCCCGGTGAGCCGGGACGCCGCCCGCTCCAGCGCCGCGAGGTCGACGTTCACCCCGCCGCTGATGACGACGTCGTCGAGGCGGCCGAGCAGCCGCAGCCGGCCGTCGGCCCACTCGCCCCGGTCGCGGGTGAGCACGGTCCGCTCCCCGGCGAGGGTCTCGGCGGTGAGGTCGGGCCGCAGCCGGTAGCCGGAGAAGGCCATGTCGCCGTGCAGGCTGATCCGCCCGGACGCCGCCAGCCGCACCTCGACCCCCGGCAGCGGTTCGCCGTCCCACACGCAGCCGCCGCAGGTCTCGCTCATCCCGTAGGTCGTCCTCACGGCGATGCCGGCGTCCGCGGCGCGCGCGAGCAGCTCCGGCCGGGCCGCCGCGCCGCCGAGGAGCACGAGGGTGTGGGCGCGGAGGGCGGCGGTGGGCCGGGCGTCCCCGAGGGCGCGGTGCAACTGGGTGGGCACCACCGAGATCGCGGTGGGCCGGTCGGGCGGCGCGAGGTCGGCGAGGTCGGACCGGACGGTGGTGACCGGCGTCCCGGCGACGTGCGCCCGGACGAGCACCATGGCGCCGGCGACGTAGTGGGTGGGCAGCGCGAGGGTCCAGGCCAGCGGGCCGGTGAGCCGCTGGGCGCTCTCCGCGGCGGCGAGCAGCGCCCGGCGGGAGAGCACGACGCCCTTGGGAGTCCCGGTCGACCCCGACGTGGCGACGACGAGGGCGGCGTCCGGCTCGGCGACGGGCTCGTCCGGACGCAGCATGGCGAGCGTGGCCGCTGCTCCGGCCGGGTCGACCGGCGCGACCACGAGCTCGCCGGCCAACGCCCTGGGCAGCAGGTCTGGCAGGTCGGCGGGGTCGCAGGGGGTCGGGCGCACCGTCACATCGTGCCATCCGGGCCCGTTCCGACAACGGGCCGTCCCCTCTGGGCGCCCCGGCTAAGGTCGAAACCGACGTCGCCGGGCGCACAGCGGCCCCGGCCCGAGACCCTGGAGGACCACATGATCGAAATGATCCCCATCCACGTCGGCGGCGAGCTCGTCGAGGCGATGGTGGCCCGGCCCGACCTCGCCCCCGCCGACCCGGTTCCGCTCACCGGCGTCCTCTTCTACATGGACGCCTTCGGGCTTCGTCCGCGGATCGGCGAGATGGCCCAGCGGATCGCGAACTGGGGCTACGTCGTCATGGCGCCCAACGTCTTCCACCGCTCCGGCACGGTCGCCGAGACGTCTCCGGACGGCCCGCTCACCGACCCCGGGGCGCGGGAGGCGTTCTTCGGGTCGCTGCGCCCCCGGCTCGACGACCTGTTCAGCGCCGAGCGGCGTCCGGAACTGCTCGACGACCTGCGCGACTACGTCGACACGCTGCACCAGCTCGAGGGTGTGTCGCACCGCCCGATCGGCATCACCGGCTACTGCATGGGCGCCCGGCTCGCGGTGCTCACCGCCGGGTTGCTGGGCGACGGCGTCGCCGCGGTCGGCGGCTTCCACGGCGGCGGTCTGGTCACCGACGACGCCGAGAGCCCGCACCTGGCCCTCGCCACCGCCAAGGCCGAGTTCCTCTTCGGCCACGCCGACAACGACCGGTCGAACACCCCCGAGCAGATGGCCGCCCTCGACCAGGCGATGACCGACCTCGGGCTCGCCCACCACAGCGCCGTGTACGAGGGCGCCCCGCACGGGTACTCGATGGCCGACACCTCGAGCTACGACGCGAAGGCGACCGAGCGGATGTTCACCGAGCTCCGCGACCTGTTCGCCCGCGCGCTCGACTGACCCTCCCCCGCTTCTGCGAAATTCGCACCACCTGCCACACACCCCGCTCCGGGGGCCGAGTGTGGCAGGTGGTGCACGTTTCGCAGAAAACCGGAGCCCGGGACGTTCGGGATCACCTCGTCCGGCGACCCGGCGTCCTCAGCGGTAGTAGCCGAAGGCGTCGGCCACCAGCTGCACGGTGGTGCCGCTGTTGTTGGTGAGGGCGACCTTGCCGTCCGACCCCAGCTGCACCACCACGAGGTTGGCCCGGGTGTCGCCCCGCGCGTAGTTGAGGTTGGACGCCACCGGCTCGGTGGTTCCGTCCGGGTACACCGTGACGTACCCCCATCCGGCGGCCTCCTTCACCGTGACGTTGAGCACGACCGCCGAGGCGCCGCCACCCGGGACGCCGGACCTCCCGGCGACCTGCACGTGCACCGTCCCGTTCGGGCCGACCGGCCCCGGAGCCGCGGTGTTGAACCTCGTGTCGACCACCTGCGCCGGGTTCAGCGGCACGAACGCACCCGGCGCGGTCGCGGCGCCGGTGAGGAAATAGCCGGAGACGTCGGCGACCAGCTGGACGCTCGAGCCGCCGCCGTTGGTGAAGGCGATCCTCCCGTCGGCGCCCGGCTTCACCACGACGAGGATCGCCCGCGTGTCGCCCTTCGGGTAGTTGAGATTCCGCGCCACCGGGCGGCTCGTGCCGTCGGGGTAGACCGTGACGTAGCCGGAGCCCGCGGCGTTGGTCTCGGTGACGTTGAGCACCACCGCCGACACCCCGGCCGAGGGGACGCCGGCACGTCCGGTCACCTGCACGTGCACGGTGCCGCCGGCGCCGACCGGACCGCGCGCGCCGTTGCCCGTCCTCGTGTCCAGCACCCTGGCCGGGTTGAGCGGAACGAAGGTGCCCGGGGCGCTGGCGGTGCCGGCCAGGTAGTAGCCGGAGACGTCGGCGACGAGTTGGACGGTGGTGAGGCTGCTGTTGGTGACCGCGACCTTGCCGTTGCTGCCGAGCTTGACCACCGCGAGGTTCGCCCGGGTGTCGCCCTTCGGATAGTTGAGGTTGGACGCGACCGGCTTGCTCGTGCCGTCGGGGTAGACGGTGATGTAGCCCGACCCGGTGGCGTCGGTCTCGGTGATGTTGAGCGCGACAGCGGAGACACCGCTGCTGGGGACGCCGCCCCGGCCAGCGATCTGCACGTGCACTGTCGAGTTGGGGCCGACCGGACCGGTCGCCCCGTTCCCCCGGCGCGTGTCGAGCACCCGCGACGGGGCCAGCGGGGTGAACCCGCCGGGGACCGTGCAGCGGACCAGACCGACCGAGGCCTTGAGGGCGAGCACCCGGGCCACCCGGGCGGTGAGGGACGCCGCGAACGTCGGGTCGCTGCCGGCGCGGGCGAGGGTGTTGTCGACCATGGCCTGGATGGTGAGCGGGTCGGCGTCCATGGCGATGTCGCCGCCGGCCAGCAGGAACCGGGTGCCGCGCTCGGCGGCGGGGACGGAAGCGACCGACTTGGCGTTGCCGAGGTCGTCGGAGATGACCACGCCGCTGTAGTGCAGCTGGTTTCGCAGCAGTCCGGTGATGATCCGCGAGGAGAACACGGCCGGGACGTTGGCGTCGATCTTCTGGTAGATCGCCGACGACACCATGATCGAGCTGACCCCGGCCCTGCTTGCCGCGCTGAACCCCTGGATCGACGGGGACGTGCTCGTCGTGGTGGTGTCGGTGGCCACGCCGTAGTCGGTGTTGGTCGTCACCGCGCCGAGGCCGGGGAAGTGCTTCGAGGTGCTGGCGACCGGCACCTGCCTCAGCCCGTTGATCACCGCGGTGACCGAGGTGGCCACGCTCGTCGTGGTCGTGCCGTAGTTGCGGCCAAGCTGGCCGATGGGGGCGTTCGTGCTCACGTCCGCCGCCGTGACCAGGTCGGTGACCGGGGCGAGGTTCATGAGCACCCCGGCGCCGCGCATCTGCGAGCCGTAGGTGCGCCAGTTGGAGGTGAGGGTGCCCGGCGACCAGGTGGCCTGGACGGTGGCCTTCGGGATGGTCGAGAAGCCGCTGCCCTGCAGCCGCTGCACCAGGCCACCCTCCTGGTCGGCGGCGACGATCACCGGGATCGTCCCGCCACCCGCGGCGACGATGCTGCTCGTGAGCTGCCGGACGCCGCTCGTCCCGATCGCCGGGGTGCCGAGCAGCACGACCGAGCCGATCTGCAGGTCGTGCAGGTGAGCGGACTCCTGCGGGCCGATCGACGACCCCTGGACGCTCATCATGTACAGCTGCCCGACCTGCTGGGCCCGGGTCAGTCGTGATGCCATCGTCTGGCACGACGGCGGCGGAGTCGGCGCGCTCGCGGGCACCATCGGCAGCACGACGGGCGAGGTCTCGGCCCCCGCTCCGGCCGACCAGGTCACGGCCGCCGCGGCGACCGCCGCCGCCAGGCCCTTTCGTCCCCACCCGGTCTTGGTCATGACGAGTTCCTTCCCTCGGATTCTGGCCCTCGGCCCGGACCTGCCGCGGCCGTGCGGCGTCCGACATGGCGACCCCTGGGGTCGGCTCGGGAACAAGATGGGCCAGTCAGCATCAGGTTAATCCTCGAAATGGCGACGCGAGCACGGTGACTCCCGCGAGTCCCGGATCGCCGGGCCGGTCTTCGCCCGGGCCGTGGCGCCCCACTCCTCCGTCCGGCGCGCTGTCCCGCGAAAACGCGCGCCTCACCGCCCCGGCCGCCCTCTGCTCAACCCCCGAGCCCCCACGTGCGCAACTTCACGCCCACCGGACGCCAGTGGGCTGTCAGGTAAGGAGGGCCGGGCCCCTGCGGCGCCCTTTGTACAGTGGTGACGATGATTCCCGACCTCGAGCCACGGCCGTGACCGGCCCGGTGTCGCGCCTGGCCGCGTCCGCCCAGCTGCGGGTCGGGACCGCCATCCGCACCCGGGTGGCTGGCCCGGACGCCGACGCGCGCGCCCTGCGCATCTGGGGCGCCCCGGGACCCCGCTGGTATCCGCCCGACGACCCCGTCGCCGTCGTGCACGCGGACGCGAGCATGTTCGTCGGCGGCATCACCGCCCTTCTTCTGCAGAGCCTGCACCCGCTCGCCATGGCCGGGGTGGCAGGCCACAGCGGCTACCGGAGCGACCCGTGGGGGCGGGTGGCGCGCACGAGCGAGTACATCGCGATGACCACCTTCGGCCCGATCAGCGGCGCGGAGGACCTCATCGCCCGGATCCGCGGCATCCACGAGCGGGTGCGCGGCCGCGACGAGCGCGGGCGCCCGTACCGCGCGAGCGACCCGCACCTGCTGCGCTGGGTGCACCTGGCCGAGACCTGGGCGTTCCTGCAGACCCACACCCTCTACTCCGCCCACCCGCTGACCCCCGCCGAGGCCGACGTCTACGTCGACCACACCCGACGCCCCAGCGAACTGCTCGGCGCGACCGACCTGCCGACGACCGTTGCTGACCTCGAGGCGGCGATCGAGGGCTACCGGCCCGAACTCGACACCTCCGCGGCCGCGCTGGACGCCGCACACTTCCTGTTGCGCGAACCCCCGCTGCCGGCGTCCGCGCGGGCGGGGTACGCGCTGCTCGCCGCGGGCGCGGTCGCCGCCCTCCCGCCCTGGGCGGCGTCCATGCTGCACCTCACCGTCAACCCGCTGCTGCACCGGGTACAACTGCAGACCGGCAGGGTCGCCGCCCGGGTCGTGGCGTGGGGGCTGGAGGCCGTGCGGGAGGACCGCGTGTTCGGTCCGGACGGCCGCGGCTCGCAGCGCTAGCCACTAGCCTTGGCGGGTGCCGACCGCCCTCGCCGAAGGCCTTGCCGCCCTCGTGCTGCTCGGCGTCCTGGCCTTCGCCGTCACCCGCCCGCGCGACCTGCCCGAAGCGGTCGCCGCCGTGCCCGGGGCCCTGCTCGTCACCCTGCTCGGCGTCGTCCCGTGGCGCCAGGCGGGGCACCAGGTGTCGGCGATGCTGCCGACCGTCGTCTTCCTCGCCGCCGTGCTCATGCTCAGCCACCTCTGCGACCGCGAGGGCCTGTTCACCTGGGCCGGGGACGCCGTCGCGCGCCGGTCCGGCGGGCGCCCGGTGCGCCTGCTCGCCCTCGTGTTCGTCATGGCGTCCCTCATCACGGCGGTGCTGAGCCTCGACGCGACAGTCGTGCTGCTCACCCCGGTGGTGTTCGCGACGGCGTCCCGCCTCGGCATGCGGCCGACGCCGCACGTCTACGCGACGACCCACCTCGCCAACTCCGGCTCGCTGCTGCTGCCGGTGTCGAACCTCACCAACCTCATCGCGCTGAGCAGCGCGGGGCTCAGCTTCACCCGGTTCGCGGGGCTGATGGCACTGCCCTGGGTGGTGGCGGTCGGCGTCGAGTTCGCGGTGTTCGTCGGCTTCTTCGAGCCCGACCTGTCCGTGCACGCGACGCCCCGGGACGCCGGCGAGCCCCCGCCGGTCCCGGCGTTCGCGATCACCGCCCTCGCCCTCACGCTGGCCGGCTTCGTCGTCTGTTCGGTCGTGCACGTCGAGCCGTTCTGGGCCGCGCTCGCCGGCGTCCTCGCCATCACCGCCAAGCGGCTGGCGACCGGTGCGGGGCGCCCTACCGGGGAACTCGCCGGTCTCGGCCGGGCCGCCAACCCGTGGTTCCTCGCGTTCGTACTCGCCCTCGCCGTGGTCGTCGCCGCGGTGCTCGACCACGGGCTCGGCTCGGCGCTCCGTCACGTCATGCCGCACCCCGCCCACCCGCTCGGCGGAGGCCTCGTCGGCCTGGTCGACCTGCTCTGGCTCACCGGCCTCGCCGCCCTGCTCGCCAACCTCGTCAACAACCTGCCCGCGGTGCTGGTGCTCGCCCCGCTCGCCGCTCCGCTGGGGCCGCTCGCGGTGCTCGCCGTGCTCATCGGCGTCAACATCGGCCCCAACGTCACCTATGTCGGATCGCTCGCCACCCTGCTGTGGCGCCGCATCCTCTCGGCCCACGACCACGACCCCGAACTGGGCGTGTTCACCCGGCTCGGCCTGCGCACGGTGCCGCTCGCCCTCGTCGGGTGCACGCTGGCACTGTGGTTGGTGGGTCCGCTGCTCACCTGAACGACTCGGCCGGCCACCGTCGACCGGCCCCGAGGAGGTCACCATGCGTGTTCTCGGCTGGATCAGCCCCGGCACCTGGCCCGCCGTCGTGCGGGCCCTGCACGAGCGTCCGGACGCCGACGAGCTCCGGCTGGTCGTCGCCCACGACCCGCACGACGCCCTGCCGGACGCACCGGCGTCCCTGTTCGGCAGAGCGCACCACCACGACCTGCCCGCCCGAACCACCCTGGGCGAGCACGAGGCGCGGGCCCTGCTCGACCAGGCCGCCGCCGCGCTCGGGCGCGAATGTTCGGCCCAGGTGCTCACCGGCCGGGTCGAGCGGGTCGTCGTCGACGCGGCGGTGGACGCCGACCGGCTCGTCCTCGCCCGCGACGGCGACCGCAGCCGGCTTGGTCCGCGCAGCCTCGGGCCGCACACCCGGTTCGTTCTCGACCACGCGCCGTGCACCGTCGAACTGCTGTGGCCCGAAGAGCCGCCGGCCGTGTCGACGATCCCGCCGCCCCCGCCGCGCCCTCCGCACTGACCGCACCCCGGCGACCGATGCACGATTGACGGCCCGGGAGCGCCAAAGTTGCACACCTGCACGAGCTCCCTTCCCGGTTGTCAGCGGCCGGTGTTGACTTTTGCCCATGAAGAAACTCATCAACGACGTCGAGAACGTGGTTCTCGACTCACTGCACGGCCTCGAACTCGCGCACGGCGACCTCGTCCGGGTCGACTACGAGAACAGGGTCGTTCTGCGCAAGGACGCGCCGAAGCAGGGCAAGGTCGGTCTGGTGTCGGGTGGCGGCTCGGGCCACGAGCCGATGCACGGGGGCTTCGTCGGCATGGGCATGCTCGACGCCGCCTGCCCCGGCGAGGTCTTCACCTCACCGGTGCCCGACCAGATGATGGCCGCCGACCAGGCGGTCAACGGCGGCGCGGGGGTGCTGCACATCGTCAAGAACTACACCGGCGACGTCATGAACTTCGACATGGCCGCCGAGAGGGCCGCGGCCGAGTCGGGCGTGCGGGTCGAGAGCGTCGTCGTCGACGACGACGTGGCCGTCCAGGACTCCCTCTACACCGCCGGACGCCGGGGCGTCGGGCTCACCGTGCTCATGGAGAAGATCGTGGGCGCCGGTGCCGAGGCCGGTCGCGACCTCGACGCGCTCGTCGCGCTGGCCAAGAAGGTCAACGGCCAGGGCCGCTCGATGGGCATGGCCCTCACCTCGTGCACCGTGCCCGCCGCGGGCAAGCCGACGTTCGACCTCGGCGAGGACGAGATGGAGGTCGGCATCGGCATCCACGGCGAGCCCGGGCGCGAGCGGCGCAAGCTGGCGTCCGCCCGCGAGGTGGCCGAGATGCTCGTCGAGCCCATCCTCGCCGACCTCGACTACACCGGCAGCCCGGTGATCGCCATGGTCAACGGCATGGGCGGCACGCCGCTGCTCGAGCTGTTCATCATGTACAACGAGGTCTACCGCATCCTCGAGAAGCACGGCGTCACGATCGCCCGCAACCTGGTGGGCAACTACATCACGTCGCTCGAGATGGCCGGCACGTCGGTGACCCTGCTCAAGGCCGACGACGATCTGCTCAAGCTCTGGGATGTCCCGGTCCTCACGCCCGGGCTACGGTGGGGCGCATGACAGATCTGAACCCCGAGGTGATCCACACCTGGCTGGCGGATTTCGCCAGCCAGGTGCATGACAACGCCGCCTGGCTCACCGACCTCGACCGTGCGATCGGCGACGCCGACCACGGTTCGAACCTCGACCGGGGCATGCGCGCGGTCGCCGCGCTCGACGCCTCGACCTTCTCCGACTCGGCCGCCTATCTCAAGAAGGCCGGGATGACCCTGGTGTCGACGGTCGGCGGCGCCTCCGGGCCGCTCTACGGAACCTTCTTCCTCCGGGTCGGCGCGGCGCTGCCGGCCGACGGCCCGATCGCGGCGTCCCAGTGGGCCGACGCGTTCGAGGCGGGACTCGCCGGCATCGTCCAGCGGGGACGCGCCGAGGTGGGCGACAAGACGATGGTCGACGCCCTCACCCCGGCCGTCAAGGCGTTCCGCGGCGCGGGCGACGACGTGGCGGCCGCCTGGCAGGCCGCGGCGTCCGCGAGCGCCGAGGGCCGCGACGCGACGGTTCCGCTGGTGGCCCGCAAGGGCCGCGCGTCCTACCTCGGCGAGCGGTCCGCGGGGCACCAGGACCCGGGGGCGAGCAGCGTCACCCTGCTCATCGAGTCGGCCGCACGCACCCTCGGGTGACCCGCGTGCCGGTGGAGGGCAGAGCATGATCGGCATCGTCGTCGTCTCGCACAGCCACGCGCTCGCGCAGGCGGCCGTGGGCCTGGCCGACGAGATGGTGCCTCCCGACTCGCGGCCGTCCGTCGCCGTGGCGGCGGGACTCGACGAGACGACCTTCGGCACCGACGCGGCCGCCGTCGCCGAGGCCATCGCCCAGGTCGACTCGCCCGACGGCGTCCTCGTGTTCCTCGACCTCGGGTCAGCGGTGCTCAGCGCCGAGATGGCGCTCGAGTTCGTCGACCCCGAGGTCGCCGAGCGGGTGCGGCTCACCCCCGCCCCCCTCGTCGAGGGCCTCGTCGCGGCCATGGTGAGCGCCAGCACCGGGGCGGGGCTGGACGCCGTCGACCGCGAGGCCCGCGCGGGCCTCGTCCCCAAGGCGCAGCACCTGGGAGTCGAGCCCGAGGGCCCGCATCCCCAGGTGTCGGAGTCGGGGCCGGCGTCCGACGAGGGCGAGGAGTTCCGGCACACCCTCACCAACCCCCACGGGCTGCACGCGCGCCCGGCGGCGGCGCTGGTGTCGGCCCTGGCCGGCCTGGACGCCGATGTGCGGCTGCGCAACGCCAGCCGCGGTCTCGGGCCGGCGTCCGCGGGCAGCCTCATGCAGGTCGCGACCCTCGACCTGCGCCAGGGCGACGAGCTCGTGGTCCGGGCCAGCGGTCCCGACGCGCACACGGCGCTCGACCGGTTGCGCGAGTTGGCGGCCCGCTCGTTCGGCGACGAACCCGACGACGGCGGCGAGCCCGCCCCCGCGAGCCTCACCGAGGAGGTCACGGCACCGGTCGTCCGGCTGCCGGAGCCGGCCCCGGCCGACGGATACCGGCCCGGCCGACCGGAGGCTGAGCTCGAGCGCTTCGAGGTCGCGCAGAAGCGGGTCGACGACTACCTGTCCACCCTGGCCCGGCATCCCCGCCCCGACCTCGCGTCGGTGGCGCCCGGAGTCTTCGACGCCCAGCGCGCGCTGCTGGCCGACAGGTCGCTCACCAAGGGCGTGCGGCGCGACATCGAGGCCGGCACCCCGGCGATCGAGTCGGTGCGCGCCCGGTGCGACGAGCAGGCCGCGCGGTTCGAGGCCCTCTCCGACCCTTACCTTCAGGAGCGCGCGCAGGACCTCCGGTCGCTCTCGCGCCTGCTGTGCCTCGCGCTGCGCAACGAGCGGCTCGCCGTGCACCCCCCGCACAGCGCCCACGTGCTTGCCGGGCGCGAACTCGACGCGGCCACCGCCGCCGAGCTCGACCCGGCGTCCACCCTCGTCGTGGTCACGTCGGCGTCCGGACGCAGCGGGCACGGCGCGATCCTCCTTGCGGCAGCCGGCATCCCGCTGGTGACCGGCGTCCCGGAGGCCGAGGAGTGGGCCGTCGGTGCGGTGGTCACCGTGGCACCCGACGGCACGGTCCGCGGCGCCTGACCGCACCGGGTTCCTGCGAACTTCGCCCCACCTGCCACACGTAGCGCCTCCCGGCGGGGGTGTGGCAGCTGGTGCACGTTTCGCAGAAACCGGCCGGGTGTCGGCCGGTAGCGTGTGCCCGTGACCCACGACTGGCCGCACGCCGGCGACTGGCCGGACGCCGCCTGGCTTCGGTCGTGGTGGTCGCTGCCCGGGCCTCTGGACGCCGTCGAACTCGGGTCGGGCCTGCGGATCGTGGACGCCGACCGACGCGCCTGGCATCTCAAGCGCCGCGACCCGAGCCGGCTGGTCGGTGAGCTGTTCGTGCTCGCCCAGCTGGCGGCCGCCGGCGTCCCGGTGACCCTGCCCGCGACCACCCGCGACGGGCTGCTCGAGGTGGAGCGCGACGAGTTCGCGTACTGGCTGTACCCCGAGATCGAGGGCACGCCCCTCGCCCAGCGCCCGGCGCTCGCCGATCAGGCGACCCGGGCCGGCTGGCGCCGACTGGGGCGGGCCGCCGCCGACCTGCAGCGGGGGCTCCGCCGGATCGACCCCGACGAGGCCCGGCTCAACGGCGTCCCCGTGCGGCACGAGAGCGTGGCGCCGGCGCCCACCGGCGTCCAGGTGATCCACGGGGACATGCACGCGGGCAACGTGATCTTCCTCGACGGCCGGGTCTCGGGGTACCTCGACTTCGACCACCTCACCCTCGGCCCGCGCCTCGTCGACCCGTGTTACGCGTCGGGCGCCCTGCTCGCCCGGTTGATGGAGGTGGGGGGCGAGGTCGAGCGGCGCTGGCTCGAGCTCACCGGGGAGTTGTTCCGGGGGTGGTGCGCGAGCTGGGCGGCGTCCGGGATGCCGGTGGGCGACGACGAACTGGACGCCGTCCCCGCCACCTTCGTCGAGATCGAGGCCGACTTCCGCGCCTGGCTGGTCGACACCGGCGACGATGCCGGGGTGGCGCTCACCGACGCCATGGTCGAGGTGGTGCGGCGCCGGGCCGACGACCTCGTGGGCCTGGTGCGCGCCGCCGCGCGCTGACCTCCGACGGCGGCGCTCTCCCGGGTCCCGGGAAAATGCGCACCTCCTGACACTGGCCCCGCCCAGGAGGCCTCGAGGGTCAGCAGCGGCGCAACTTCACGGACGCGGGGCTCGCGGCCGGGCGTCGGTCGCGGGAAAATGCGCACCTCCTGACACTCACCCCGCCCAGGAGGCCTCGAGGGTCAGCAGCGGCGCAACTTCACGGACCCGGGGCTCGCGGCGGCCCCGGAATGTGCACGAATCTCGGGGTAGAACCGGGCCCGGACGCCGGTCAGATGCCGATGTCCTGGTAGGACCGGGGGTCCTCCATCGGCTCGAGGTGGATCATCACCCTGAGGTCGGGGAACACGTCGAGCAGCGCGTCGGTGACGTCCTCGACCGCGTTGTGACCGTGCTGCACGCTCCACTCCCCCGGCACGAGCATGTGGAACTCGCAGAACCGGCGGTGCCCCGACTCCCGTGTGCGCAGGGCGTGGAAGAACATCTCCCCGGTGGTGAACCGGTCGAGCACCTCGAGGATCGCCGCGTTCTCCTCCTTCGGCAGGCTGATGTCCATCAGCCCCGCGGTCGACTGGGAGATCAGCTTCCACCCCGTGACGAGGATGTTCACCCCGACCGCGAGGGCGACGATGCCGTCCAGCCGATCGAACCCGGTGATCCACACCAGCCCGACGCCGACGAGGACGCCGACCGAGGTCCACACGTCGGTGAACAGGTGCTTGCCGTCGGCCACCAGCGTGGCGCTGCGGTGCCGGCGTCCGACCCGCAGCAGCAGCCAGGCGACGAGTCCGTTGATGACCGACGCGAGCACCGAGATGCCGAGGCCGAGGCCGACCGATTCGAGCGCCCGGGGATGGATCAACCGCAGGACGGCCTCTTCGACGATGATCCCGGCGGCCACGAAGATCATCACGCCCTCGAGCGCCGCGGAGAAGTATTCGGCCTTGCTGTGACCGTAGTTGTGGTTCTTGTCGGGGGGCAGCACCGCCACCCGGAGGGCGACGTAGGCGACGATGGCGGCCACCAGGTTGACCACGGACTCCGCGGCGTCCGACAGCAGCCCGACCGACCCGGTGATGCGCCAGGCCCAGGTCTTCAACGCGATGGTGACCAGCGCGGCGGCGATGCTCAGCAGCGCGAAGCGGGAGAGGTCCTCCGGCGGCCGGTGGCGGGGCGCGGTGGACGCCGCGGCGGCCGCGGCATCGGCGGCGGCGGGGATGCCGGCGGCCTGGCTGATCGCCTCGACGACACGGGGGTCGGGGTGCAGGCGGCGGTCGGGACGCCGATCTCGGGTGCGGATCATGATGATCCAGTGTCCCAGCGCGGGCGCCCGGGCCTCAACCCGGCGTCAGGTCCCGCCGGCCCGCGCGATGATCGCCGCTGCCTCGTGCGCCGAGTCCGGATCGAGGTAACGCCCGCCCCGGGGCGACGGGACGCCGGCGGCGTCCACCTCGTAGAGCAGCGGGTGGGCGTTGGGGATGTTGAGCGCCTCGACCTCGGAGTCGCGGAGTCCGTCGATGACCGCGCACAGCGCGCGGAGCGAGTTGCCGTGCGCGATGACGAGCACCTGCTCGCCGGCTTCGAGGACGGGGACGAGCCGGTCGTGCCACAGCGGCTCGACCCGGACGATGACGTCGTGCAGAGACTCCGTGGGCGTGATGCGGACGTGGGGATAATCGGCCAGCGGCAGTTCCAGCTGCTGCACCTGAGCGGCGTCCAGTGGCGGCGGCGCGACGTCGACCGAACGGCGCCAGGTGCGGAACAGCTCCTCGCCGTAGCGCTCGAGGATCTCCGCCTTGGCATGCCCGGTGAGGGCCCCGTAGTTGCGCTCCAGCAGCCGCCCGTCGAGATCGAACCGCTCCGGCCGCGGACCCACCTCGAGCAGCATCTCCGCCGTCTCACGCCCGCGCAGCATCGGCGAGCAGACCCAGTGCCGCGGCCACAGGCCCACCTC
>DATAKK010000007.1:0-89222 GCA_036261615.1 Propionibacteriaceae bacterium
CGCACCGCGCTCGAGGGCAACGTCGCGCCGCTGCTCGCGATCGAGGCGATGCTGCTCGCGATGGCGGATCCGCAGCCCTGACCGGTGGACGCTGTCCCGTTCACGTTCGTCGTCGACCCCGAACCGGGCAGTGCCCAGTTCCGGTTGGGGCCGTCCCGGGTGCCCGGAGGGGTGGGGCCGGGCGTCGCTCGGGCCCAGCGGGCGGGGTGTCTCCGGGGCCCGCGGCGCGCCCCATGGCACAATCACGACGTCGGACGCCGACCCCAGCGTCCCGGCGGCACCACTCCCGATGCCGTGATCGCGCACGACTTCCCCGAGGACTTGCCACATGTCTGACCACCGACCCGAACCCGTCGAGAGCGAGCCGACCCAGATCCTCGACCCCGAGGCCGAACGCGCCGAGCGTGAGGCCGCGGCGGCGCGGTCCCGCGAGGAGGCGCGCGCGGCACGCGACCGCTCGCTCGGCAAGGTCAACGCTCCCGCGCAGCCGGTGGCCGCACCGCCCGTCGTCGTGAGGCGCACCACCGACACGTTCCTCGGCGCCCTCGGGCTGTTCGTCCTGCGCCTGGTCACCGCGGCGGTCCTCGGCGTCCGCGGCTACCAGCACCTCACCGGCATTCCCGCCTTCACCGACTTCATCACCCGGGCCGTACTCCCGTACCCGCACTACCTCGCGTGGGGGATCGCCATCGCCGAGGTGGTGGGTGCGGTGTCGCTCGTCTTCGGCCTGCTCACCCGGGTCACCGGCATCGTCATGGCGATCCTCATGGTCGGTGCCCTCGCCCGGGTCATGTGGGGTGCTGTCAGCCCGTTCCACGCGGGCGTCGCCGGGTTCACCGGCGAGCTCGAGCTCGTGCTGGCCGCCGTCGGCGTGCTGTTCTTCTGCCTCGGGGCCGGACGCTGGAGCGTCGACGGCAGCGTCCGTGCCGGCCGCGACAAGGCGCGCGCCTCGTACTGAGCCTCTCCGGGCCACGCCCGGGCCGGTCGTCCCGGCTCGGAGGCGGTGGCCTATCGTGGCGCCATGACGCAGGTGATGGCCGTGGAGTTCTCCCCCCACGGCCAGTTGCACTACCTCGATCCCGGCGGCGAGCGCTACCGCCCGGGTGAGGCCGTGCTGTTCCCCACCGACTACGGTCCGGAGGTGTGCCGGGTGGTGTGGGCGCCCGAGTCGAGCGACGCCCAGGGGTTCGCGAACCTGCCGCTGTGCGCGGGTCGGGCGGGTGCCGACGACCTGCGCCGTGAGGAGCACAACGGGCGGATCAGGGCCCAGGCGCTCGCGGTCGCCCGCGAGCTCGTCACGCGGCACCGGCTGCCGATGAAGCTGGTGGGCGTCGACTACATCGACCGCAGCCCGGACTTCGACCAGCTGGTCGTCGTCTACTACACGGCTCCCATCAGGGTCGACTTCCGCGGCCTGCTCGGCGACCTGGCCCGGGCGCTGCAGGCCCGCATCGACCTCCGACAGGTCGGTTCGCGGGACGCCACCCGGCTGATGGGCGGGGTGGGCGACTGCGGCCGCGAATTGTGCTGCAGCACCTTCCTCGACGCCTTCGAGCCGGTGAGCCTCCGGCTGGCCAAGGCCCAGGGGCTCACGGCCAACCCGCTGCAGGTCGCCGGCGCGTGCGGCCGGCTCAAGTGCTGCCTGCGCTACGAGCAGTCGATGTACACCGACTTCGCCGAACGCGCCCCCGACCTCGGCGCCCGGGTCGTCACCCCCGCCGGGGAGGGCACCGTCATCGCGCACTCGGTGCCGCTGGACGCCGTCCGCGTGCGCGGGGTCGACGGTGAGGTGACCACCTGCCCGCTGGCCTCGGCCTGCCCGGTGGCCGGGCCGGCGCCACAGCCGCGGCGTCCCCTGCTGCGGCGCCGGCGCGACGACGCCGCAGACCCTTCCGGAGAGGAGCGGCCCCGCCCCGGCCCGCGGCGACTTCCCTTGCCGCTGCCGCTCCGGCCCCGGCAGGGGAGTGACCGCAGGAGCGAGAGCGAGCGGTGATGCGCCGCTCCGCCCGGCGCGCTGTCGTCGTCGTCCTCGTGGCGGTGCTCGTCGTCGCGGTGGCCGTGCTGTCCGGCCCCTGGCGCACGGGCCGGGGTGACGGGTCGGCGTCCGGAGCAGCGCAGCCCCCCACGACGCAGACCGGGACGCCGGCGGCGTCCGGCAGGCCCGCGGGCGACCCCCCGGTCGCGTTCTACAACGCCCGCGACCACCGGATGTTCCCCGGGCTCACCTCACCCGACCGCACGCCGTTCAGCTCATCGGCCCGGCCGCCGGGCTTCACCAATCCGCCTCCCGGCTCGGGCATGCAGCGGTTCCTCGACCAGCGCCTCGTGTGGCACCCCTGCGGTGGCTTCGACTGCGCCACCGTCGCCGTGCCGCTCGACTGGGACCGGCCCGACGGCCAAGCCATCACCCTCGCCCTCACCCGGGGGCGCGCCACCGCGCGCCGGGTCGGCACCCTGTTCATCAACCCGGGCGGCCCCGGCGCCTCGGGTACCGACTTCGTCGGCTGGTTCCCGCGGGCCGACTTCCCGGCCTTCGACGTCGTCGGCTGGGACCCGCGCGGCTCCGGGCGCTCGACGCCGGTCCGCTGCGGCACACCCGCCCAGACCGACGCCTACTTCGCCGTCGACGCGTCGCCCGACACGAGCGGCGAGTGGCGGGCGCTGCGGAGCGCCCAGCAGGCGTTCGCCCGGCAATGCCGGCAGGCGTCCGGCGTCCTGCTCGACCACATCTCGACCATCGACACCGCCCGCGATCTCGACTACCTGCGCTATCTCGTCGGGGATGCCCGCCTCACCTACCTCGGCATCTCGTACGGCACCTTCATCGGCGCTGTCTACGCCGAGCTCTACCCGTCGCGAGTAGGGCGGATGGTGCTGGACAGCGCGGTCAACAGCACCGACGACCAATCGGTGATCCAGCCGATGGGCTTCGACCTCGCCCTGCGCGCCTTCGCCTCGTGGTGCGCCGGGCAGGCGTGCGGGCTGGGATCGACCGGGGGCGCGGTCGTCGGCTCGGTCACCGGCCTGTTCGACCGGCTGGACGCCGCCCCGCTGGCGGTCGGTGCCCGCACCCTCACCCAGACCCTCGCGGTCGGCGGGGTGGCGTCCTTCCTCTACGCGGGCACCAACGGTTACGCCGCCCTCGCCCGGGCGCTGCTCGCGGCCCGTGCGGGCTCGGGCGGCGCCCTGCTCGGGGCCGCCGACCAGCTCGACGGGCGCCGCGCTGACGGCAGCTACGACCCGCTCACCTACGCCTTCCCGGCCATCGGCTGCCGCGACGCCGGCGACGACGGCTGGGCCCGCGACTCGGCCCGGTGGGCGAGCGATGCCCGGCTGGCGCCGGTGTTCGGCAGGTACTTCGGGCCGCCGGTGAGCTGCGACGTGTGGTCGGCACGCCCCGCCGACCAGCTCGACGTGCGGGCCCAGGGTGCCCCGCCGATCGTCGTCCTCGGCACCACCGGGGACCCCGCCACGCCGTACCAGCAGTCGGTCGGGATGGCCCACCAGCTGGCCAGCGGGGTACTGGTCACCTGGAAGGGCGCCGGTCACTCGGCGTTCATGCTGGGCAACGACTGCGTCCGCGGCACCGTGCTCCGCTACCTCAATCAGGGAGTCGTGCCGCGGTCCGGCACCACCTGCTGAGCAGGCTCTCCGGCGTCCCGCAGGTTCGCGCGCACGTCCCGGCGTCGGTATAGTTGCCTCGGCTCCGGGCACCCCGGGACGCCGGCCGCCTTAGCTCAGTTGGCAGAGCGACGCACTCGTAATGCGTAGGTCTGGGGTTCGACTCCCCAAGGCGGCTCCACCCAAGGCGGGCTTCTCCTTACAGCTGAACGGGCACGTCAGGGGGCGGGCCGGGCTGCGGGGAATAATGGGTCGGGTGTCGCACACTCCCCACAGCCAGACGATGACGGACGCCGCACCCGAGCGGGGTGCCGATGCCTGACCACGGCGAGGTGACGGTGGGCGCGGCGATGCGCACGGCCTTCCGGGGGCACGGCACGAGCGTGGCCATCGCGACGACGTCGAGCGACGGGCGTCCGGCCGGGGTCCTGGTGTCGTCCCTGGTGTCGGTGAGCGTCGCGCCGCCGGTGGTCATGGTGTCGCTGTCCGACTCGTCGTTCGCGGCCCAGGAGGTGCTGCGGGGGAGCCGGTTCGCCATCCACATGCTCACCGGCGGCGACCGCGAGCTGGCCGACTGGTTCGCCCGGCCGCGGCCGGCTGCCGAGGAGCCGCCGTGGACGCTGGACGGGTCGGGCGTGCCGTTGCTCGACACCCTCGGGCCGGTGCTCTTCGGCACTGTCGGCGACCGGGTGCGCGCCGGGTCGGCCACGGTGGTCTTCGTCACCGTCGACCACGTCGAGCCCGCCCGCGTCCACGACCCCATGGCGCTCGTGCACGTCGACCGCAACTGGCACCTCGTGCCCCGGGACGCCGCGGACTGACCCCCGCCCTCTCGTCCCCGGTTTGAGGGGCGGGCGATCTCTGCTCGTGCGGGCGTTCTCGACGCCCGATCGGCAGTAATCGCCCGCACCAGCGTCGTGAACGCCCGCCCCGGAGCGGGGCCGGGGAGCTCAGGCCTCCGGGGCCACCTCGGCGGGCACCAGGGCGTCGAGCACCGCGGCGCGGAGCACGTCGAGCCCCACGGCGCCGATGTCGAGGGCGGTGCGGTGGAACTGCTTGAGGTCGAAGGCGTCGCCGAGCGCGTCCCGCACCTCCTCGCGCAGGCCCAGCCACAGCCGCTGGCCGATCTTGTAGGCGGGCGCCTGGCCGGGCCAGCCGAAGTAGCGGTTCACCTCGAAGCGCGCCTGGCCCTCGCTCATCGCGACGTGCGCGTTGAAGAAGTCCCACGCCTTGTCGAAGGTCCACTCGCCGCCGCCGACCTCCTCCGGAGCCTCGAAGCCGCAGTGGACGCCGATGTCGAGGACCACCCGGGTGGCCCGGAGCCGCTGGCTGTCGAGCAGGCCCATCCGGTTGCCCGGGTCGTCCATGAACCCGAGCTCGCCCATCAGCCATTCGGCGTACAGGGCCCACCCCTCGCCGTTGCCCGACACCCACGCACCGAAGCGACGCCACCGGTTGAGCAGGTCCGACCGGGCCGCGGTCTGGGCGATCTGCAGGTGATGTCCGGGCACGCCCTCGTGGTAGACGGTCGTGAGTTCGCTCCACGTGCCGAAGCTGTCCTCACCCTCGGGCACCGACCACCACATCCGCCCCGGCCGGCTGAAGTCCTCGCTCGGCCCCGTGTAATAGATGCCGCCGTCGTGCGTCGGGGCGATGCACGCCTCGATCCGGCGAACCGGCTCGGGGATGTCGAAGTGGACGCCGGACAGCTCGGCGATCGCCTCGTCGGCCCGGGCCTGCATCCATTCCCGCAGGGCGTCCGTGCCGTGCAGTTGGTAGGCGGGGTCGGCGTTGAGGATCTCGATCGCCTCGTCGATCGAGGCACCGGGCCGGATCCGCTCGGCCGTGTCGCGCATCATCTGCTCGATGCGGGCGAGTTCGTCGCGGCCCCACTGGTAGGTCTCCTCGAGGTCGATGACCGAGCCGAGGAACTCGCGGGAGTGCAGCAGGTACCGCTCGCGCCCGACGGCGTCCGTGGCGGTGGCCTGGGGGAGGACGTCGGCCTCGAGCCGGTCTGCCGCCCCCTCGAAGGCCCCGCGGGCGATGGCGACGCCCCCGGCGAGGTCCGCCTGCACCTGCTCGGGGAGCGGCTCCCCGTCGAGCCGGGCGGTCGCGAGGAAGTCGTCGAAGAACCCGCCGTCGGCGACCCAGCTTCGAACCTGCTCGACGAGCAGGCGCACCTGCCGCTGGGCCGGCCGGACGCCGAGGTCGATGGCGGCCTGCTGCGACTCGAACCAGCCGGCGATCGCCGGCGGCACCGCCCGGAGGCGTCGGGCGATCGTGGCCCACTGGTCGAGCGTCCCCTGCGGCATCTGGTCGTAGACCGAGCGGATCGCGTGCAGCCCGGACGCGATCCCGTTGAGGCTGAGCAGTCCGGCGCCCGAGTCGTGGAGTTCGATCTCCAGCGCCAGCCGCTCGCGCATCGCCGCCTTGGTGACCGCGTCGACGAGGTCGCGGGGCTGTTCGGGGGCCAGCAGGTCGAGCGTGGACGCCGCCAGGTCGCGGTGCGCCCGGAGCCCCGCCGGCGAGAAGTCGTCGTACTCGTCCTGGCGCTCCGCGGAGCCGAGTTCGGTGAGCAGGATGGGGCTCATCGCCGCCATGTCATCGAAGTACCGGTCGGCGATGTCATCGATGGGGCTCCGCTCGCGCAGCCCCTCCTCATTAGTCATGGCGCCACACTAAACCGAACGCGCGCCCAGGGGACGCGATGCCCCCTCGGGGCGGTGGCGAGGGGGTCCGCTTACCCGATCCCGGGCGATTGAACCGTCGCGCACTGAGTAAAGTCGGGTCCTGTGTCGACCGTTGTCGACGTGGGGGCAACGTCGTGGTTGACCTGAGCCAACTCGCCACGAGCCACCCGACCACCCAGCTTGGAGGAAGCATGAGCGACGCCCAGTCGAGCCCCGACCCGTCCGCCCAGCCGATGGTCGACGCCGTCGTGATCGGCGCGGGTCTCGCCGGTCTCAGCGCGGCGGCCACCCTGCACGCGCGGGGACGCAGCGTGCTGGTCCTCGAGGCCCGCGACCGCATCGGTGGCCGGGTCTACACCGCTCACACCGCGTCCGGCGAGGCCGTCGAGATGGGCGCGCAGTGGCTGAACCCGGGGCACGACCACATGTTCGAGCTCGTCGAGCGGGCGGGCCTCGAGCTGGCGCCCCCCGTCCTCGGCGACTCGATGGTGATGCTCGAGGGCAAGGTGAACCGCATCACCCCCGACGCCGACCCCGACCACCCCGGCATGACCCCGTTCGAGGTCGCCGACCTCGGCCAGGGCCTGCTCCGGCTGCACCGGCTGGGCGAGCGCGTCACCGACAACCAGCCGTGGGCCGAGGCGAACGCGGCGTGGCTCGACCAGCCGTTCGAGCGCTGGGTGCGCTCCAACCTGCGCACCCCCGGCGGCAAGGCGGCGTTCCTGCACGTGCTCGGCCGCGCGGTCGGCCTGATCTCGCCCGAGTCCACCCTCGTCGACACCCTGCAGCGCATCGCCGGCCGCGACCTCGACTCGCTGGCCGCGGTCAACGCCGGGCTGCAGCAGCGCCGGGTTCAGGGCGGCATGGCCCAGGTGTGCGAGTTCCTCGCCGCGCAGCTGGGGGACGCCGTCCACCTCGGTGCCGTCGTCGATTCGGTCGTCATCGCCGACCAGGCCATCACCGTGCACACGGCCGAGGGGGAGTCGTTCACCGGTCGCGACGTCGTCGTGGCGATCCCGCCGCGGCTGGTCGACGGCATCGACTTCGAGCCCCCGCTGCCCGAATGGCGTTCCGACCTCGTCAAGGAGGTGCCGCAGGGCAACGTCATCAAGGCGGCGCTGATCTACGAGAAGCCGTGGTGGCGCGACCGCGGCATGTCCGGCCAGGTCGGCACGGACGCCGGCCCCCTCCGGGTGATGAGCGACAGCAGCAACCGCGGCTCCTCCCAGGGCGTGCTCACCGGCTTCTTCGAGGGGGCCGAGGCGTCCGGTCTCGGACGCTGGACGGTCACCCTCCGTGAGCGCGCGTTCGTCGAGACCGTCCGTTCGGTGTTCGGGCCCGAGGCTCCGGCGCCGCTCGACTACATCGACGTCGACTGGTCGGGCGAGCGGTTCACCGGCGGCTGCCACGGCGCCCACTTCGCGCCCAGCGTGTGGACGACCGCGGCGTCCAGCCTCAGCGCGCCCGAGGGACGCATCCACTTCGCCGGGGCCGAGTACGCCACCCGGTTCACCGGCTACCTCGAGGGGGCGTTGCGCTCCGGCAAGGAGGCGGCCGACCGCATCAGCAAGCGCTGATCCCGGTCGGCGGCCGCGCCCTCAGGAGTGCACGTCCTCCTTGGGCACCACGACGGTCGAGTGCACCCGCTGGTAGTTGGTGTAGCGCACGTTCGACAGGTCGTAGCCGATCTCGGCGTGCTCGTTGACGTCGGCGCCGCTCGACTCGGCCGCCCGGCTCAGGCGGAGCCCCATCACGGCGTCGAGCGCCCGGGCGACCAGGTAGGTGACGACGAACGAGTAGGCCAGCACCGCGACCGCGGCCGTCGCCTGCCGGTCGAGCAGACCGGTCCCGTGACCGTAGAACAGCCCGCCCTTCATCGCGAGCAGGCCGATGGCGAGGGTGCCGATGAGCCCGCCGACCAGGTGCACGCCTACGACGTCGAGCGCGTCGTCGTAGCCGAGGCGGAACTTCAGGCCGATCGCCAGGGCGCAGCCGGCGCCGGCGAGGACGCCGATCACCGCGGCGCCGAGGGGGCTCACCGCCGCCGCTGACGGGGTGATCGCGACCAGCCCGGCGACCACCCCGGACGCCGCCCCGAGGGAGGTCGCGTGCCCGTCGCGGATCCGCTCGGTGAGCAGCCAGGCGAGCATCGCGAGGCACGGGGCGATCATCGTGTTGATCCAGGCGAGGGTTGCGGTCATGTTGGCGCCGAGCGCCGACCCCGCGTTGAACCCGAACCAGCCGAACCACAGCAGGCCTGCGCCGATCATCACCAGGGTGAGGTTGTGGGGGCGCATCGGCTTCTGCCGGAACCCGAGTCTCGGGCCGAGGACGAGCGCGAGGGCCAGGCCGGCCGTGCCGGTGTTGATCTCGATCGCGGTGCCGCCGGCGAAGTCGATGGCGTGCAGCCGGTTGACGATCCACCCGCCGTGCGCGGCGGCGAGGCCGTTCACGGCGAACACCCAGTGCGCCACCGGGAAGTAGACGAGGGTGGCCCACACGACGCTGAAGACGGTCCAGGAGGAGAACTTCATCCGGTCGGCCACGGCGCCGGACACCAGCGCGGCGGCGATCATCGCGAACCCGGCCTGGAAGCCGACGAAGGCGAGGGCGGGGATGTCGTGGGCGCCGTCGCCGGTGGGGTCGATGGTGGCGGTGAGCAGCCCGCGGAGCCCGAAGTACTGGAACGGGTTGCCGACGACCCCGCCGATCGAGTCGCCGAACGACTCGGAGTAGCCGTACAGCACCCAGACCGCCCCGACGGTGCCCATCGAGATGATCGACATCATCATCATGTTGAGGACGCCGAAGGCGCGGACCATCCCCCCGTAGAAGAACGCGAGGGCCGGCGTCATCATCAGCACCAGGGCTGCGCACACCAGCACCCAGGCGGTGTCCGCCGGATTGATACTGAGGGCCGTCATGGTCGGCAATGCTGCCCGGCGGCGATTACGCGCGTGTTGGTGCCGCGTTACGGGCGTGTTACGCGTGCCGGAAGCCGGCCGGACGGGGACGCCCCCGGTCCGGCCGGCCCGAGGACCGGCGTCCGGCTAGATCGCCTCGTCACCCCGCTCGCCGGTGCGGATCCGCACCACGTCGTCGACGGGGACGGTCCAGACCTTGCCGTCGCCGATCTGCCCGGTGCGGGCGGTGCGGACGATCACCTCGACGATGCCGTCGGCGAGGTCGTCGCTGGTGAGCACCTCGAGCTTGACCTTGGCGATGAAGTCGATGGTGTACTCGGCGCCCCGGTAGACCTCGGTGTGGCCCTTCTGACGGGCGTACCCGCTGACCTCGGTGACGGTGATGCCGGCGATGCCGTGCTGGGCGAGCGCGACCTGGACGTCGTTGAGCACCATCGGCTGGATGACGGCGGTGATGAGCTTCACGAGTGGACCTCTTCCTTGGATCCCGGGACCACCACGGTGGAGTGCACGCGCTGGTAGTTGGTGTAGCGGACGTTGGACAAGTCATAGCCGATCTCGGCGTGTTCGTTGATGTCGGCGCCGCTGAGCTCGGCCGCGGACGTGAGCCGGAGGCCCATGGTCGCCTTGAGGGCGAGGGCGATGACGTACGTGACGACGAACGAGTAGATCAGCACGGCGAAGGCCGCGATCGCCTGGCGTCCCAGCTGCATGAACCCGCCGCCGTAGAACACCCCGTCGTTGGTGGCGAGGAAGCCGATGGCGAGGGTGCCGATGAGGCCGCCGACGAGGTGGACGCCGACGACGTCGAGCGCGTCGTCGAAGCCGAACTTGAACTTGAGGCCGATGGCGAGGGCGCAGCCGGCACCGGCGAGGATGCCGACGACGATCGCGCCGACCGGGCTCACGGACGCGCAGGCCGGGGTGATGGCCACGAGGCCGGCGACGATTCCGGACGCCGCACCGAGCGAGGTCGCGTGCCCGTCCCGGATCCGCTCCGTCACGAGCCAGGCGAGCATGGCCGCGCAGGTGGCGACCATGGTGTTGATCCAGGCGAGTGCGGCCGTGGGGGTGGCACCCAGCGCGGAGCCGGCGTTGAAGCCGAACCAGCCGAACCACAGCAGCCCGGCGCCCAGCATGACGAGGGTGAGGTTGTGCGGACGCATCGGACGCTGCCCGAAGCCGAGCCGGGGACCGAGGACGAGGGCGAGGGCGAGGCCGGCCGTGCCGGCGTTGATGTGGATGGCGGTGCCGCCGGCGAAGTCGTAGGCCTTGACGGTGTTGGCGATCCAGCCGCCGTGGGCCGCCGCGACGCCGTCGAAGGCGAACACCCAGTGCGCGACCGGGAAGTACACGAGCGTGGCCCAGACGACGGTGAAGACCGTCCAGGTCGAGAACTTGATCCGGTCGGCGACCGCCCCGGACACCAGCGCGACCGCGATGATCGCGAACGCGGCCTGGAAGCCCACGAACACGAGCGCCGGGATGTCGTGCTTCCCGTCCCCGGTCGTGTCGATGGCCATGCCGTAGAGGTTCCGCATGCCGAAGTACTGGAAGGGGTTGCCGACCACGCCGCCGATCGAGTTGCCGAACGCTTCGGAGTAGCCGTAGAGGATCCACAGCACGCCGACCGTCCCCATCGAGATGATCGACATCATCATCATGTTGAGCACGCCGAATGCGCGGACCATGCCTCCGTAGAAGAAGGCGAGGGCGGGTGTCATGAGCAGCACGAGGGCTGCGGAGACCATGACCCAGGCGGTGTCGCCCGTGTTGATTTCAAGTGCCATCATGGTCGGGAATCCTGCCTGTGGGGCATTACATCGGGGCGCCTGCGGCGTTACGGACGTGTTAGCGATCGGCGTCTTCTGTTTCGGATTGGTTACGCTGGTAGTCGGTCCACCCGAAGGAGGCAGATGTTCTGCACGCGCTGCGGCTCGCCCGTGACCCCCGACGACCACGCCTGCCCGACCTGCGGAGGCAACCTGCTCCTGCCCGGTTCCGTCGGCGTCGACGACGAGACGCCGACCATGACCGGCGGCTCCGCCAGGTCGGTCGGTGGTGCGGCCGCGACCGCGGGAGGTGCGGACGTCGACGGTCCCGGCTCCACCCGGATCATGCCCGCCGTCGGAGGCCACGACGACCTCGACGCCACCCGGTTCAACCCCCGGGTCCCCGCCCAGGAGCCTCCGCGGGCCCCGCGCCCGGCGACGAGCAACCTGCCCGACGACTGGTTCCGGTCGGAGGACTCGGCACCCCCGCCGAGGCCCGCCTCGTGGGCCGGCGCCCCCCAGCCTCCGCTGGTCGACCCGGCCCCCGGGCAGCCACCCGTGCCGACGCAGCGCCGGTACCACGAGCGCATGTCCGCGGGCGTGGTCGCGGCCCTCGCCCTCATCCCGGTCGTCGCCATCGCGATCCTCGTGTGGCAGCTGCTCCAGTGGGGCGGCGTCCGGTTCGTCAGCCCGCCGGCCCACACCGCGGCCGCGGGCACCACGCCGATCCCCTCGGGAGCGACCGAGCCCAGTGGGGCGACGTCGGCGGCCCCGCAGGCGTCGTCGTCCAGCGCGCCCGCCAGCTCGGCGGCCTCCGCCGCGTCCTCATCTTCGGCGGCCGTCCCGGCCGGCGCCACCCAGTGCTCGGCCACGGTCTACGCCGGGCCCGACACCAGCTGCCCGTTCGCCCAGGCGGTCGCGGCCAAGATCCCTGCACACCCGCACTCGGTGTTCGAGGTGACGGCCAAGAGCCCGGTGACCAAGAAGGACTACAAGATGAGCTGCACCAGCGGCACGCCGATCGTCTGCCGCGGGGGCGACAACGCCGTGGTCTACGTCACCGGCTGACCGGCTGCCGCCGCGCCGCGGGTCAGGGGCGCTCGAGGTGCACCAGCGACGCGAGCGCGTAGGGCATCCGGCCCAGCGCGTCCCACGGCCCGTCGACGACGAACCTCGCCCAGGACGCCGGCGGGAAACGACCCCAGATGTCCTCGGCCAGTCGTGGGCTGGCGCCCGACACCATCCGCGCGGCGAGGCCGGGCACAGTCGGTGAGTGCGCCACCACGAGCAGCGAGGTGACGGCGTCCGCGGTGTCGGCGATGTGCTGCAGCAGGGTGTTGGTGCCGCACAGGTACAGGGAGTCGAGCGGTTCGACGACAGGGTCGCCGGGCAGGGCCAGGCCGGCGGTCGTCTCCCGGGTGCGCACCGCGGACGAGCACAGCACGTGGGTGATGCCGAGGGTGGCGAACATCCGGCCGGCAGCGGCGGACTCGGCCCGGCCCTCGGTGGTGAGGGGGCGGTCGCGGTCGGCGACAGAGAGGTCGGAGGCGGCCGTCGCGTGCCGCATCAGCACCAGCGAACGCATGCCCCGAGGCTACGAGCCCCGTGTTACAGCGGTGCGACAGCGACGAGCAGGTCGCGGTGGATGGACGCGTCGACCCGGTGGGCGAACTCGTCCCACGGCGACCCGCCGAGCACCTCGAGACCGGCATCGGTGACGAGCGCCGCGGCGTCCTCGCGGGTGAGCCCGTACGTGTTCCACGACAGCCCGAGCGCCCCGCCGGGACGCAACTGGGCGGCCCAGACCGGGACGGCCTCGCGCAGGAGTCCCGCGGGGGAGCGGTCGCGCTTGCCCGCGTGCCCCCGCACGTCGGTGTGCGACCCGTGCACGACGCCGTAGGGGGCGTCGGTGACGATCGCGTCGAACTTCTTCTTCCCGAACAGGGCCGCCGACTGGCGGGTGTCGCCGGTGAACACGGTGAGCGCGAGCGGCGTCGGGAGCCTGAGTTCCGCGTCGAACCGGCGTCCCAGTGAGCGGCCCTCCCGGCGCACCGGGCTCACGGACGCGGTGTGCTTGAGGCGCTTGCGGCGCAGCCACGTGCGCAGGTACGCGGCCATCGCGTCGAACGCCTTCTCGTCGGCCTCGACGCCGTAGGCGTTGTGCCCCATCATCCAGGCCGTCTCGAGCGTCGTCCCGCGCCCCGACAGGGGGTCGAGGATGTCGAGGGGCCCGGTGACCGGACGCCGCAGCGCCGCGACGGTGACGTTGACCAGCAGCCGGGTGAACTGCTCGTTGGTCTTGCCCTGGTACTTCGGGATGGTCACGAGGTCGTCGTCGAGCACGTCGGGATGGGGGAGCGCCACCGGACGCAGCAGCCCCTCGCCCTCCCGGGCGAACAGCCCGAGGGCCGCCGACTGTCCGGCCAGCCGGCGCAACAGGCCGGGGTCGAGGTCGTCGGCCTCGAAGCCGAGGCAGGCGAGCCCGGCGACGTCCTCGACCCGCTGGTCGCGGGTGCCGGGGCAGCTCACCTGCAGTTCGGCCCGCGCCAGCCGGTCGGATTCGCCGGCGTACACCCGGTTCGCCGAGGGTGCGAGCAGCAGCAGATAGTGGGTCACCGGCCCATGATCCCATGTCGCCGGGACGCCCCATCACGCCCGGATCTGGCCCCGGGCGGCACCTCCGGGAGGCCCGGGTAATCCCACCCCGCCCCGGTGGCGCCACCCCCCGAATGACACAATCGGGCCATGAGTCAGCGACACATCGGAGTGACCGAGCTAGCCCTCCGCGACGCTCATCAGAGCCTCCTGGCCACCCGGATGGCCCTGGAGGACATGGTCGACGCCTGCGAAGACATCGACCAGGCCGGCTACTGGAGCGTCGAGTGCTGGGGCGGCGCGACCTTCGATTCCTGCATCCGCTTCCTCAACGAGGATCCCTGGGAGCGGCTGCGCACCTTCCGCACGCTCATGCCCCACTCGCGGCTGCAGATGCTGCTCCGGGGGCAGAACCTGCTGGGCTACCGCCACTACGAGGACATGGTCGTCGAGAAGTTCGTCGACAAGTCCGCCGAGAACGGCATGGACGTGTTCCGGGTGTTCGACGCGCTCAACGACCCCCGCAACATGGAACGCGCGATGAAGGCCGTCGTGGCCACCGGCAAGCACGCGCAGGGCACCATCTGCTACACGATCAGCCCGCTGCACACGGTCGAGGGCTACGTGAAGCTCGCCGGGCAGCTGCTCGACATGGGCGCCCAGTCGATCGCGCTCAAGGACATGGCCGCGCTGCTCAAGCCGCAGCCCGCCTACGACATCGTCAAGGGCATCAAGGAGACCTACGGTGACGTCCAGGTCAACGTGCACTGCCACTCGACCACGGGCGTCACGCTGGTCAGCCTCATGAAGGCGATCGAGGCGGGCGCTGACGTCGTCGACACCGCCATCTCCTCGATGAGCCTCGGCCCCGGCCACAACCCCACCGAGTCGCTCGTCGAGATGCTCGAGGGCACCGACTACACGACCGGCCTCGACATGTCGCGGCTCGGCCGCATCCGCGACCACTTCGCCACGGTGCGCCCCAAGTACCGCGAGTTCGAGTCCGCCACCCTCGTCGACACCGGCATCTTCAGCTCCCAGATCCCCGGCGGCATGCTCTCCAACATGGAGAGCCAGCTCAAGGCGCAGGGCGCCGGCGACCGCATCCGCGAGGTCATGGCCGAGGTGCCGATCGTCAAGAAGGACGCCGGCTACCCGCCGCTGGTCACCCCGTCCAGCCAGATCGTCGGCACCCAGGCCGTCTTCAACGTGCTGATGGGTCGCTACAAGGTGATGACCGGCGAGTTCGCCGACCTCATGCTCGGCTACTACGGCGAGTGCATCGGCGAGCGCAACCCCGAGGTGGTCGCGATCGCCCAGGCGCAGGCGAAGAAGGAGCCGATCACCCACCGTCCGGCCGACCTGCTCGAGCCCGAGTGGCAGAAGCTCGAGGCGGACGCCGCGAAGCTCGAGGGTTTCAACGGCAGCGAGGAGGACGTCCTCACCAACGCCATGTTCCCCGGCGTGGCCCCCAAGTTCTTCGCGCACCGGAACGAGGGACCGAAGAGTGTGGGCAAGACCCCGGAGCAGCTGGCGCACGAGCGGGCGATCGCCGACGGGTCGGCCAAGGCCGTCCGCAGCCCGATCCGCTACAACGTCACCTTCGCCGGCCGCACCCACTCCGTGCAGGTCGAACCCGCCTGATCCGGCCAGACCCCATCGATCCAGAACCAGGACCCACCCCATGGCAAAGAAGACCATGTCCCAGCTGATCGACGAGCTGGACCTCCACCGCAGCCAGGTCGACCTGGGCGGTGGGCAGGCCCGCATCGACAAACAGCACGCCCAGGGCAAGATGACCGCCCGCGAGCGCATCGCCGCCCTCCTCGACCCGGGCACGTTCCAGGAGACCGGGGCCTTCCGCCGCAACCGCACCACCGCGTTCGGGATGGACACCGCCGACATGCCGGCCGACGGCGTCGTCACCGGGTGCGGCACGGTGATGGGCCGCGAGGTCAACATCGCCAGCCAGGACTTCACGGTGGCGGGCGGCTCGGCCGGGGAGACCCACTCCACCAAGGTGGCCGAGGCGCTGCGCGAGTCGCTCAAGACAGGGGCGCCGTTCATCTTCATCAACGACTCCGGCGGTGCCCGCGTCCAGGAGGGCATCGACTCGCTCTCCGGCTACGGCAAGGTCTTCTACGCCAACGTGCTGCTGTCGGGCGCGGTGCCGCAGATCTCGATCATCGCCGGGCCCTGCGCGGGCGGCGCGGCCTACTCGCCGGCCCTCACCGACTTCATCATCCAGACCCGCAAGGCCCACATGTTCATCACCGGGCCCAACGTCATCAAGCAGGTCACCGGCGAGGACGTCACCGCCGACGCGCTCGGCGGCGCCGACGCGCAGATGGCCTCGGGCGTGGTGTCCTTCGTCGCCGACGACGACGACCAGGCGATCCTCATCGCGAAGAAGCTGCTGAGCTTCCTCCCGCAGAACAACTCCGAGGAGCCCCCGGTCGTCGAGCCCGACGAGAACGTCGACGCCGACCCCGAGATCCGCGACATCGTCCCGATGGACGAGCGCAAGGGCTACGACGTGCGCGAGATCATCTGGCGGATCGTCGACCGGCGCGACTTCCTCGAGGTGCAGGCCGGGTTCGCCCCCAACCTCGTCGTCGGCTTCGGCCGGATCGTCGGGCGCACCGTCGGGTTCATCGCCAACCAGCCGAGCGTCATGTCCGGCGTCCTCGACATCAACTCCTCCGACAAGGGCAGCCGGTTCATCCGGTTCTGCAACGCCTTCAACATCCCGGTCGTCAACCTCGTCGACGTGCCCGGCTTCCTGCCGGGTGTGGCCCAGGAGACCGGGGGCATCATCCGCCACGGCGCCAAGATGCTGTACGCCTACTCCGCCGCCACCGTTCCGAAGATCACGATCGTCGTCCGCAAGGCCTACGGCGGCTCCTACCTCGCGATGTGCTCGAAGGACATGGGGGCCGACCGGGTGTACGCGTGGCCGAGCGCCGAGATCGCCGTGATGGGCGCCGAGGGCGCCGCGGCGGTGGTGTTCCGGAAGGAGATCGCCGACGCCGACGACCCCGCCGCCCGCCGCGCCGAACTGGTGCAGGAGTACCGCGACAAGTTCTCCTCCCCCTACATGGCGGCGGCCCACGGGCTGGTCGACGACATCATCGATCCCGCGCTCACCCGGCTGCACATCGCCAGCGCGCTGGCGATGCTGGCCACCAAGCGCGAGACGCGTCCCGCCAAGAAGCACGGCCTCGGGCCGGCGTGATCGAGAGGACCGTCGTGACCGACACCCAGATCCCGGTGACCGACGAGGGGCTGCGCACCCTCGTGGCCCAGCTCGTCCAGCGGGTCAACGACCTCGAGGCGCAGGTCGCCGATCTCGAGAACTGCCGCGCGGTGCCCGAGGACGTTCTCGTCGCCATCGGCGCCGCCGTCTCCGCCTACCTCGGCTACAACGCCAAGGTGCGCGCGGTGCACGTGCGCGGCGGCAACCGGTGGGCGATCGAGACCCGCCGCCAGGTGCACGACCGCTCGGTCACCCGCCGCTGACCCACCCCACCCCCGACCGGCCCAACCCGCCCCGCTGAAGCAAGGATCGACGATGAAGCTCAAGGTGACCGTCAACGGCAACGAGTACGACATCGACGTCGATGTCGCCGAGGACGAGCACGTCGCCCTCACCCCGATCGTCATCGGCGGCGGGGCGATGGCCGCACCGACCAAGACGACCGCCTCGGTGCAGGCGACGAGCGCGAACGCCGTCGTCGCCCCGCTGGCCGGATCGGTCGCCCGGGTGCTCGTCGCGGAGGGCGACAAGATCACAGCCGGGCAGGTGCTGCTGGTGCTCGAGGCGATGAAGATGGAGACCGAGATCACCGCGCCGCAGGACGGCGTGGTCGGGTCGGTACTCGTGCACCCCGGGGACGCCGTCCAGGGCGGTCAGGCGCTCATCAGTCTCGCCTGACCCCCGCCCCGCGGCCGTCTCAGCCGCGGCGGACGCACCTCTCGGCACCCCATACCGGCCGGTAGGTTGTGCGGGGTGACGTCAGCCGCGGGCGCCGCCGCCCGCATCACCCCCGTGCTCGTTCCGCGCACCCTCATCGCCGCCGTGGTGCTCATCAGCGCGGTCGGCCCACTCGCCACGGACATGTACGTGCCCTCGTTCCCGCGGGTGGCGCACGACTTCGCCGTGTCGTCGCGCGAGGTGTCGCTCACCCTCACCTCGTTCTTCGTGGGCATGGGCCTCGGGCAGATCGTCGGTGGCCCCGTGAGCGACCAGCTGGGCCGGCGGCGTCCGCTCATCGCCGGCATCCTGCTCACCCTCGTGTCCTCGGTGATCTGCGCGTCCGCGCCGAGCATCGGCATCATGGTGGTCGCCCGCCTCGTCCAGGGGTTCGGGGGCGGCTGGTCGGTCGTCGTCGCCCGCGCGGTCATCGTCGACCTCGCCCAGGGCCCGCAGCTGGTGCGGGTGATGAACCTGCTCATGGGCGTGGGGGGCCTGGGCCCGATCATCGCCCCGCTGCTCGGCGCGGTGATCCAGCGGGTGTGGATGTGGCGCGGCGCGTTCTGGGTGCTGTCGTTCGCCGCGGTGCTCATGCTGGTCGCGGCGCTGGTCGTCGTCCCCGAGTCGTTGCCGCCGGGACGCCGGCACGGGGGAGGGTTCACCACCTTCGTCACCGGGGCGAGGATCGTCCTGTCCGAGCGCGCGTTCGTCGGGTACATGCTCGTCAACGCCTCGGCGTTCCTCGGGTTGTTCGCGTACGTGTCGACCTCGGCGTTCGTGCTGCAGACGATGAACGGCCTCAGCCCGATCCTCTACTCGCTCGACTTCGCCATGAACGCGACCGGCATGACGCTGGCGACCCTCGCCTCCGCCCGGCTGGCCACCCGCGTGCCGACGCGGCGGGTCATCCTCGCCGGCCAGTCGCTCGCGCTCACCGGGGCGATCGGCATGCTCGTGGGGGCCCTGTTCTTCGACATGCCGCTGCCGGTCGCCCTCGCCGGGTTCCTGTTCATCATGATCGGCCAGGGGTTCACCGGTGCGAACGGCGGCGCCCTCGCGAGCCAGCAGGTGCCGCACTACGCGGGGACGGCATCCGCGGTGCTCGGGCTGGCCCAGTCGTTCGCGGCGGCGATCGCGCCGCCCCTCGCGGGGCTCGGTGGCTCGACCACAGCGGTGCCGATGGGAGTGCTCATGGTGCTGGGCGCGACCAGCTCGCTGTTCTCGCTGCTCGTGATCGCCGGACCCCGCCGCGGGCGGCGTCCGGTCGCACCGGTGGTCAGCGGGGGATGATCCGCACCCAGTTGGCGCCGGCCCCCGTGGGTGCCCGGTCGACGAACCGGGGCACCTGCTCCTCGAGGCTGTAGAGCGACACGGTCGTCGAGCGTTCGCCGGCGGCGACCAGCCACCGGCCGTCGGGCGACACGGCGAAGCCCCTGGGCTGCGGCTCCGTGGCGACGAAGGCGAGCGGCGGACGCAGCCCGCCGGAGGCGTCGACCGGCAGGGTGGCGAGGGTGGACGCCGTCCGCTCCGAGGTCCACAGGGTCGCCTCGTCCGGCGACAGGTGGATGTCGGCCCCCCAGATGAGGTGGTCGGCGCGGGGGTCGCGCCCGTAGGCGCTGCGCCCGAGCCCGGCCTCGGGGTCGGCGGTCGGGATGCTGTCGACGAACTCGAGGGTGCCCTTCTCCGCGTCCCGGCGGTAGCGCAGCACCTCTGCGGTGAACTCGGTGAGCACGTAGACCGTCGTCTCGTCGGCGTCGAGCACGAGGTGGCGGGGTCCGGTGCCCTCGGGGGCGGCAGCGGTCGGCGGGTCGAGCGGGGTGAGGGTGCCGTCGGCGCCCACCGCGCACTGCGCGAGGAGGTCCTCGCCCAGCGAGACGAAGTAGGCGAAGCGCTGGTCGCCGGTGATCGCCACCGAGTGCATGTTCGCGTGCGCGAGCCGGCTCAGCGGCTCACCCACCTCGCCGGCCTCGGACACCGGCGACGAGGTGCCGAAGCCGCCGTGGTAGGACGCCGACAGCAGCAGCCGCCCGTCGGCGGACAGCGCGAGGTAGTTGCTCGCCGCCTCCACCTCCCGCCGGGCGATCTCGGTGAGGCCGCCGCCGGCCCGGTCGAGCCGCAGGGTGACCACGCTCGGCCCCTGCTTGCTCGACGCGAACACGAGGTCGCGCCGGGGGTCGACCGCGAAGGTGGAGCAGCCGGCGATCGGCGAGCGCTCGAGCGGGGTGAGCTTCCCCCCGGAGAGGTCGAAGCTGCCGATCGTGTTGTCGGCCTCGTTGGCGACGAGCACGAGGTAGTCGGTCATGGGAGTCCTAGTCATCGAGGGTGGACAGGTCGCCCTCGGGCAGGCCCTGGGCCCGGGCCCGCAGGACGCGGCGCATGATCTTGCCCGACCTGGTCTTGGGCAGGCTCTCGACGAACTCGATGCTGTCGGGCTTCGCGATCGGGGAGAGGTGCTCGGAGATGTGCTGGCGCAGTTCGTCCTTGAGGGCCTCGCTGGGCTCGTAGCCCATCCGCAGGACGGCGAACGCGTGGATCGCGTTGCCCTTGACGTCGTGCGGCAGGCCGATCACCGCCGACTCCGCCACGGCGGGGTGGCTCACGAACGCGCTCTCGACCTCGGCGGTGCCGAGCCGGTGCCCGGACACCTTGATGACGTCGTCGGTGCGCCCGATCACCCAGATGTAGCCGTCCTTGTCGCGACGGGCGGAGTCGCCGGCCAGGTACTTGCCGGGGTACTTCGACCAGTAGGTGTCGACGTAGCGCTGGTCGTCCTTGTACAGCGTGCGCAGCATCGACGGCCAGGGGTTCTTGAGGACGAGGAAACCCTCCTCGCCGTCGGGCACCGGGTTGCCGGCCTCGTCGAGGATCTCGGCCTCCTGCCCGAAGAACGGGCGGGTGCCCGAGCCCGGCTTGAGCGGGACACTGGGCGTCGGGGTGATCATGAACATCCCGGTCTCGGTCTGCCACCAGGTGTCCATGATCGGGCAGCGGTCCTTGCCGATGACGTGGTGGAACCACCGCCACGCCTCCGGGTTGATCGGCTCGCCGACCGACCCGAGGATGCGCAGCGACGACAGGTCGTGGCGGTTGGGCCAGGCGTCCCCGAACCGCATGAGGCTGCGGATGGCGGTGGGTGCGGTGTAGAAGATGTTGATGCCGTAGTGCTCGATGAGCTGCCACCAGCGGTTCGGGTAGGGGTAGGCCGGGCCGCCCTCGAACATGAAGACCGTGGCGCCGTTGAGCAGGGGGCCGTAGACGAGGTAGGAGTGCCCGGTGACCCAGCCGGGGTCGGCCGTGCACCAGTAGCGGTCTTCCTCGCGGATGTCGAAGACGTACTTGAAGGTCGAGTAGGTGCCGACCATGTAGCCGCCGTGGGTGTGCAGGATCGCCTTGGGGCGTCCGGTCGAGCCGGAGGTGTAGAGGATGTACAGCGGGTGCTCGGCGTCCAGAGCGACCGTCTCGCAGCGGCCCTTGGCGATGGGCAGCGTCTCGAGGTCGTGCAGCCAGTGGTCGCGCAGCGGGTCCATCTGCACCTCGTGACCGGTGCGGCGGACGACGATGACGTTCTCGACGGTGGGCGCGTGGCGCACCGCCTCGTCGACGATGTCCTTGAGCTTGAAGATCTTGCCGTTGATCCACGACCCGTCGGCGGTGATGACGAGCTTCGACTCCGAGTCGTCGATCCGGTCGCGCAGGGCGTCGGCGGAGAATCCGGCGAAGACGACCGAGTGCACGGCGCCGAGCTTCGCGCACGCGAGCATGGCGAAGAAGATCTCCGGGATGCGGGGCAGGTAGATGGTCACCCGGTCGCCCTGGTGGACGCCCATCGAGCGGATGATGTTCGCCCACTTGTTCACCTCACGGTTGAGGCTGAAGTACGAGAGGGTGCGGGTCTCCTTGTTGTCCTCGGAGCGCCAGATGAGGGCGAGCTTGTTGCGGCGGGGGCCGTCGACCCAGCGGTCGAGGGCGTTGTGCACGATGTTGGTCTGGGCCCCGGTGAACCACTTGTAGAACGGCGGGTTGGTGTCGTCGAGCACCTTGTCCCAGGGCTTGTACCACTCCAGTTCCCGGGCCTCCTTGTCCCAGAAGGCCTGCGGGTCGGCCGCTGCCGGGCCGGCCACGGCCTCCCACTCGGGGATGTTGTACTGCCCGGGGTCGAGCGGCCGGACGAATTCGTCGTCCGCCCCGGGACGCTCGGCTGCGCTGGTGTCAGTGGACTGGGTCGCCATCCTCATGCCCTTCAACGTCGGTGGTGAATTGTCGCCAGATTAGCCGCGTCGTGATCAGCCGCGAAACACCTTGTGGTTCGCCGCCTGGGCGCGGGGACGGACGACCATTCGGTCGACGTTGACGTGCGCGGGCCGCGACGCCACCCAGGCGACGCACTCGGCGATGTCGTCGGCCACCAGCGGCCCGGGGACGCCGGCGTACACGGCGTCCGCCCGCGCCCGGTCGCCGTGGAACCGGGTGAGGCTGAACTCCTCGGTGTGCACCATGCCCGGGGACACCTCGCACACCCGCACCGGCTGGTCGAACAGCTCGAGCCGCAGGGCGCCGACGAGCGCGCGCTCGGCCGACTTCGCGCCGCAGTACCCGGCGCCGCCCTCGTAGGGTGCCTCGGCCGCGGTCGACGTGACGACGATGATCGTCCCCTCGCCGGTGACGAGGGCGGGCAGCAGGGCCTTGGTGACCCGGCCGGTGCCCACGACGTTGGTGGCGAGCATGGTGGTCCAGGCGTCCAGGTCGGCGTTGCTCACCGGCTCCTGCCCGACGGCTCCGCCGGCGTTGTTCACGAGCAGGGCCAGCCGGGGGCCCACGGCGTCGGCCAGAGCGGCCACGTCGGCGTCCGAGGTGATGTCGCAGCCGACGGCCCGGCCGCCGATCTCCTCGGCCAGGCTCTCGATCCGCTCGGCCCGGCGGGCCGCGCAGACGACCTCGTAGCCGGCGGCGGCCAGGGTCCGGGCGGTGGCGGCCCCGATGCCGGAGCTGGCCCCGGTGACGACGGCGATCGGACGGTCGGCGGACGGCGTCCCCTGGCCGGGGCGCTCGGAGCTGGGGGTTGTCATGCGCTCCACCTTGGCACGGTCTCCCCGAAACGTGCACCACCCGCCACACCCTGGCTCCTTGCGCGGGTGTGTGGCAGGGGGTGCGAAGTTCGCGGCGACGGGGGCCGACGGGCGGCCGCCCAGTGTTCCCGGGCCCCGATCCCGGCGGGAGCCCGGCCGCTAGGGTTGGGCCATGACGTACAAGCTCATCCTGCTTCGCCATGGCGAGAGCGAGTGGAACCAGAAGAACCTGTTCACCGGCTGGGTCGATGTCGACATCAACGACAAGGGCATCGCCGAGGCGAAGGCCAGCGCCCAGCTGCTCAAGGACGAGGGGCTGCTGCCCGACAAGCTGCACACCAGCCTCCTGCGCCGGGCGATCCACACCGCCTACCTCGCGCTGGACGGCTGCGACCGGCACTGGATCCCGGTCGAGCGGAGCTGGCGGCTCAACGAGCGTCACTACGGCGGCCTGCAGGGGCTCGACAAGTCCGAGACGCTGGAGAAGTACGGCGAGGAGCAGTTCATGCTGTGGCGCCGCAGCTACGACACGCCCCCGCCGGTGCTGCCCAAGGACGCCGAGTACTCCCAGTTCTACGACCCCCGCTACGCCGACATCCCCGAGGATGAGCGCCCGCAGACCGAGTGCCTCAAGGACGTCGTGGCGCGGATGCTGCCGTACTGGGAGAGCAGCATCAAGCCCGACCTGGCGGACGGGAAGATGGTGCTGGTGGTGGCCCACGGCAACTCGCTGCGGGCGCTGGTGAAGCACCTCGACGGCATCTCCGACGAGGACATCGCCGGCCTCAACATCCCCACCGGCATCCCGCTCTACTACGAGCTCGACGACGACTTCGCGCCGGTCACCCGCGGCGGCCGCTACCTCGACCCGGAGGCGGCCAAGGCCTCGATCGAAGCGGTGAAGAACCAGGGCAAGAAGAAGTGAGCGACGCTCACCGGGTGCCGCGGGTCGACCGCGGTGCCCGGTGAGGTCGTCGTCGAGGTGCCGGCCCGGCCGCCACCGGCGCCCCGGCTGCGGGCCGCACGGTGAACGGCAGGTGTCAGGCGTTCGGCCAGTTGTCCCCGGCCGGTGCCATTCCGGTGATGACGTAGATGATCCGACTGCCCATCGAGACCGCGTGGTCGGCGATGCGCTCGAAGTAGCGCCCGAGCAGGGCGACGTCGACGGCCGCCTCCACCCCGTACTCCCAGTCGTCGGCGAGCAGCACCCGGAACTGCTGGCGGCGCAACTCGTCGATCTCCTCGTCGCTCTCGGCCAGCTTGGTCGCCTCCCCGACGTCGCGCTGGTCGAGGGTCTGGCCCGCGACCAGGATCATCTCGTCGGCCACCTCCGCCATCCGGGAGAAGTTCGCCCGAAGCGCCTCCGGTACCGCCCGGGCCGGCGCGCGCATCCGGCTGATCTTGGCGATGTGCACGGCGAGATCACCCATCCGCGCCAGCTCGAAGGCCATCCGCAGCGCGGCCACGATGGTGCGCAGCTCGCCGGCCACGGGAGCCTGCCGGGCCAGCAGGTTGAAGCACCGCTCCTCGAGGTCGTCGTGCTGGCGGTCGAGCCGCGGGTCGTCGGCGACAACCTTGTCGGCCAGCGCCTCGTCCGCGTTGAGCAGCGCGCGGGTGGCGTCGTGCACGGCGATGCGGACGTCGTTGGTCATGCCGACGAGGGTGGAGACGATCCCGTCGAGCTCGTCGTGGTAGGTCTGTCGCATGGGGCCTTCCCGGGTCGGTGGGTCGCGCACATCGGCGAGCCAATTGTGCCGCGTCCTTCGGACGCTAGGAGGGCCGGGTTACGGCTCGGCGGCCGATGGGGGAACGGCTGGTGAACAGCCGAGGACGATTCGGTGATGGAAGGCCACCGGGAGGCCACCGCCCGGGCGAGGTTCCGTAGGATCACGGCGTGCCCAACCGAAGTTTCCGTACCGCCGCAGAGCAGCGCGCCTCGGCGTCCCGTGCCGCGTCCGACCACCTCACCGGGGACGCCGCCATCGTGAGCGCCGCCCTCGAGCGGCTGGGCGAGGCGGTTGTGGTCCTCGTCGGCGGCGAACCCAACCGGGTGCTCGCGGCGTCCGCTGCCGCCCGGCGGCTCGGGCTCGTGGACGCCGGCGGCATCAGCCAGGCGTCCCTCCGGCAGGCGGCCGAGGAGGTGCGCGAGGCGGGCGACCCGATCCTGCTCACCCTCGAGGTGCCGCCGCAGCCCGGGCAGGCGGCCCGCCACCTCGAGGTGACGGTCACCGGCCTGCCTCTCCAGGGGGTGCTCATCGAGGCGATCGACCGCTCCTCGCTGCAGCGGGTCGACGCGACCCGGCGCGACTTCGTCGCCAACGTCAGCCATGAGCTCAAGACGCCGATCGGCGGCGTCCTGCTGCTCGCCGAGGCGATCGAGGAGGCCGCCGACGACCCCGGCGCCGTGCGGCACTTCGGGGAGCGGCTGCGCACCGAGGCGAGCCGGCTCACCGACATGGTCAACCAGCTCATCGACCTGTCGCGGCTGCAGGCCGAGGAGCCGCTGCGCGACGCGGAGCCGCTGCTCATGGAGGAGGTCATCGACGAGGCGCTGGGCCGCTGCCAGATGGCCGCGACCCGCAAGAAGACGACCCTGCTCACCACCGGGGACGCCGGCGGGTTCGTCTGGGGCGAGGAACCGCGGCTCATCGACGCGATCGCCAACCTCGTCCTCAACGCGATCGCCTACTCCGACCGTGAGTCGCGGGTGCAGATCTCGGCGCGGCGGGTCCGCGACGACGACGGCCGCTGGATCGAGGTGGCGGTGTCCGACCGGGGGATCGGGATCGCCGAGGCCGACCTGGACCGGATCTTCGAACGCTTCTACCGTGTGGATTACGGGCGCAGCCGGGCCCACGGCGGAACCGGCCTCGGCCTCAGCATCGTGCGCCACATCGCCGAATCGCACGGCGGCTCGATCCGGGTGACGAGCGTGCTGGGGGAGGGGTCGACCTTCACCCTGCGGCTGCCCGAATACACCGGCGTGCCGGAGCAACACGACCAGCCCGCCGAGGGCTGAAGGAGGTCAGCATGGCCAAGGTGCTCATCATCGAGGACGAACCCGCCTACCGCGAGGCGACCGGGTTCATGCTCCGGCGGGAGGGGTTCGAGGTGGTCGAGGCCCGCGACGGCATCGAGGGACTCGACCAGTACGACCGGCAGGGCGCCGACATCGTGCTGCTCGACCTCATGATGCCCGGGATGCCGGGCACCGAGGTGTGCCGGCAGCTGCGCCAGCGGGGCAACCCGGGAATCATCATGGTGACCGCGCGCGACTCGGAGGTCGACAAGGTGGTCGGGCTGGAGATCGGCGCCGACGACTACGTCACCAAGCCCTTCTCGCACCGGGAGCTGCTCGCGCGCATCCGCGCCGTGCTGCGCCGCGGGCCCGACCTCGAGCTCATGCCCGACGTGCTGGAGGCGAACGGCGTCCGCGTCGACCTGGAGCGGCACGAGGTGAACGTCGACGGCAAGCCCACCCGGCTGGCCCTCAAGGAGTTCGAACTGCTCACGCTGCTGCTGCGCAACGCCGGCAAGGTGATGACCCGCGGCCAGCTGATCGAACGCATCTGGGGGTCCGACTACGTCGGCGACACCAAGACCCTCGACGTGCACGTGAAGCGGCTGCGCAGCAAGATCGAGGCCGATCCCGCGCACCCGGTGAAGCTGCACACCATCCGCGGGGTGGGCTACAAGTTCGAGGGCTAGCCGGGCCCGGTTCAGCTGCTCGGCGTGCTGCTCGGGCTGGCCGGCACCGGGGAGGGGGAGCCCGACTGGCTGTAGTCGGGGTTGCTCGTCGAGGTGATCGGCGCCTGCACGGTGATGTCGCCGCTCTTGCTGAACGTGAACGTGACGTTCGCGGTCTCTCCGGCGCCGAGATCGGGCGAGCTGAGGGTGATACCGGAGTCGTCGAGCTTGGTGAGCACGTTCGCCGACATCCCCCGGTTCACCTGAACCGTGGTGAACGGCTTCCCCTGGCTGCCGTCGAGCTTCACGGGGGCGCCCGACACCGAGACCAGCGTGTCGTCCTGCGAGGAGAGCACCGAGGCGATCAGCCGCGCGTTCGTGCCGGAGGCGACGAGGACGACGTTCATCACCTGGACGCCGCCGGCCGACGCGTTGACGCCCGCCGCCGGGTGGTTGGGGTCGAGGGTGGCGAACGAACAGGCCGAGGTGGCGAGCGCGAGCGAGCCGGCGCACAGGGCGGCAATGGCGATGCGGGCGACTCGGGTGGTGCGCTTGGTCATGGTTCCGTCCTGGCTCGTCGTCGTGGCGGGAAGGGAGGGCTCGGTGCCCGAGCGGTGCACGGTCTGTGGCGACAGCCTACCGACAAACACTCCGGAACGCGCTCGGGCGATCATCGCCCGGGACGGCGCGCAGGCACAGAATCGGTTCAAAGTCAAGAGTGAGAATTGCCGGAAAAGGCGAATTCACAAGGGGAAACGCAGTGGGGGCCGGGCTGACTCCGTGGTAAACTGGATTGGCGAAAGGGGTTGCAAGATATGACATTTACGGTCGGTGAGACGGTGGTCTATCCCAACCATGGGGCGGCTGTCATCGAAGACATGGAGACCCGGCAGATCAAGGGTGAGGATCGACTCTACCTGGTTCTGCGCATCATCGGACAAAACGACCTAGTGGTGCGGGTTCCTGCCTGCAACCTCGACCTGGTCGGCGTCCGGGATGTGGTCGATCAGGATGGTCTCGAGCGGGTCTTCTCGGTGCTGCGGGCGCCGCACACGGAGGAGCCCACGAACTGGTCGCGTCGGTTCAAGGCGAATCTCGAGAAGCTGCACAGCGGCAACGTGCTCAAGGTGGCCGAGGTCGTGCGCGACCTGTGGCGCCGCGAGCGCGAGCGCGGCCTCTCGGCGGGTGAGAAGCGGATGCTGGCCAAGGCCCGCCAGATTCTCGTCTCGGAACTGGCTCTGGCCGAGAAGGTCGAGGAGGATCGCGCCGAGGTCATGCTCGACGAGGTGCTCGCCTCCTGAGGCTGCTCCGCTAGATTCTCCCTATGCACACACCGGCCGTCACCCTCGGGTGGCGGCCGGTTCGTCATGTCCGGGGCCGGATGCGCCCCGTCCCCTGGGGGCGCGGCGGAGCGCGACGATGGTGATCCGCACGGGCATCGGGGTGGACGTCCACCGGCTCGAGCCGGGCGTGCCCATGTGGTGCGCGGGGCTGCACTTCCCCGACGAGGACCGCGGCCTGGCCGGCCACTCCGACGGCGACGTGGCCGCGCACGCGCTGTGCGACGCCCTGCTCAGCGCCGCGGGCCTGGGCGACCTCGGCAGCAACTACGGCACCAGCGATCCCCGGTGGGCGGGCGCGTCCGGCACCGCGTTCATCGAGGAGACCGTGGCCCGGGTGCGCGCCGCCGGCTTCGAGGTCGGCAACGTCTCGGTGCAGGTGATCGGCAACCGCCCCCGGCTGGCCGGCCGGCGCGTCGAGGCGGAGCGCGTCCTCTCGCAGGCGGCCGGGGCCCCCGTCTCGGTGGGCGCGACGACGACCGACGGACTGGGCCTCACCGGCCGCGGGGAGGGAGTCGCCGCGATCGCGACCGCCCTCGTCCACCGGCGCTGAGCCGGTCCCCGGCCGAGGGGCGTACGATCTCTGCTCTCGCGTACGTTTCACAACGCGGCGGAATTGGCAGAGAACGTACGCCGGAACGTCGTGAACGTACGCCGCGGAACGGGCGCTCAGCGCGACCGGACGCCGAGCCACTGCTCGGCGCCGAACTGCTCGAACCGCTCCACCTCGGTGAACCCGAGCCTCGTCGCGAGCCGCATCGACGCGGCGTTCGCGCTCTGCGTGCACAGCACCACCGGCTCCTCGGGGGCCTCGCCGGCGAACCACTCGAGCACCGCCGCGCACGCCTCGAGGGCGTACCCGCGTCCCCAGGCCCGCGGCAGGAACAGGTAGCCCAGTTCGAACCGCCCCGCCTCGGGACGCACCTGGGCGGGGGGTCGCTGCTCGAGCATCACCACCCCGATCATGGTGTCGTCGAGTTCCGCCACGAAGACTCCGGGACGCCGGCCGGGCACCTCCGGCATGGATCGCTCCAGCTCGTCCCGGTCGCTCGCACCGCCCACGTACGTGCCCACCTCGGGCGAGGAGAACAGGTCGACGAACGCGGGCCGGTCGCGGGGCGCGGGTTCGCGGAGCACCAGCCTCTCGGTCCGGATCGGGGCGGGCGGCCAGGTGACGGGTGCGGGATCGGTCATCCCCGCACGCTACCGAACCCGCCGGCTCGGGCTGCTCAGAGCTCGAGGCCGGGGTAGAGCGGGAAGCGCCCGAGCATCTCCTCGGTGGCCGCGTGGGTGCGCTCGGCGACTCCGTCGGCCAGCGTGTACTTGGCCTTGCCGGGCGCGCCGGACGCCGTCGTCGTGGCCCGGGTGTTCCTGAGCACGTCGACGATGAGCTCGGCGACCCGGTCGAACTCGTCCGCGCCGAAGCCGCGGGTGGTGAGCGCCGGGGTGCCCAGCCGGACGCCGGACGTGTACCACGCGCCGTTGGGGTCGGCCGGCACCGCGTTGCGGTTGGTGACGATGCCGGCGTCCAGCAGCGCCGACTCGGCCTGCCGGCCGGTGAGGCCGAAGGAGGTGACGTCGAGCAGCACGAGGTGGTTGTCGGTGCCGCCGGTGACCAGCGTGGCCCCGCGCCGGAGGAACCCTTCTGCGAGGCTCTTGGCGTTGTCGGCGACCCGCTGGGCGTAGTCGCGGAACTCCTGGGTGCGCGCCTCGGCGAGGGCGACGGCCTTCGCGGCGATGACGTGGCCGAGCGGGCCGCCGAGCACGAGCGGGCAGCCGCGGTCGATGTCGGCGGCGTACTCCTCCTTGGAGAGGATGAGACCGCCGCGGGGGCCGCGGAGCGACTTGTGGGTGGTCGTGGTGACGACGTCGGCGTGGGGGACGGGGTCCTCGTCGCCGGTGAAGACCTTGCCCGCCACCAGTCCGGCGAAGTGCGCCATGTCGACCATGAAGGTGGCGCCGACCTCGTGGGCGATCTCGGCGACCTTCGCGAAGTTGATCCGCCGCGGGTAGGCCGAGTAGCCGGCGACGATGACGAGCGGCTTGAACTCCCGGGCCTGCGCGGCGAGCGCGTCGTAGTCGAGCAGCTGGGTCTCTGGATGGGTGCCGTAGCTGCGCTGGTGGAACATCTTGCCCGAGATGTTGGGCCGGAAGCCGTGGGTGAGGTGGCCCCCGGCGTCCAGGCTCATGCCGAGCATCCGCTGCTCGCCGAAGCGGCGGCGCAGCGTCTCCCAGTCGGCCTCCGACAGGTCGTTGACCTGCTTGGCGCCGAACTCGGCGAGGGCCGGTGTCTCGACCCGGTGGGCGAGGATCGCCCAGTAGGCGGTGAGGTTGGCGTCGATGCCGGAGTGCGGCTGCGCGTAGGCGTACTCGGCGCCGAACAGCTCCCGGGCGTGCTCGGCGGCCACCGACTCGACCGTGTCGATGTTCTGGCAGCCGGCGTAGAAGCGGTGACCGACAGTGCCCTCGGCGTACTTGTCGCTCAGCCAGGTTCCCATCGTGAGCAGCACCGGCAGCGAGGCGTAGTTCTCGCTCGCGATGAGCTTGAGCGAGGCGCGCTGGTCGGCCAGTTCCTGGCGGGTGGCCGCGGCGATGCGGGGCTCGACCGCCCCGATGATGCTCAGCGCCTGCTGGTAGGCCTGGCTGGCGGCGGACATGTCGGTCACTGCTGCTCCTCGGGATCGGCGAACGGGCCCCAATCTACCGGCAGCGGCCGACGGGGTGCTCGCCGAGCGCGACCGGTGGGAACCGGCGTCCGGACGCGGGGGGTCAGCCGCGGACCCGGCTCACCTCGTAGAGCGCGATGGACGCCGCGACCCCGGCGTTGAGGCTCTCGACCGCGCTCGTGATCGGGATGCGGGCCAGCGTGTCGCAGTGCTCGCGCACCAGCCGGGCCAGCCCCTCACCCTCGGAGCCGACGACGAGCACCATCGGCCCGTCGACACCCGGGACGCCGGCGATGTCGGTGTCGCCCTCGCCCGCGAGGCCGACGATGGTGAAGCCCGCCTTGGCGAACTGCTCCAGCGCCCGGTTGAGGTTGGTCGCCCGGGCCACCGGGATGCGGGCCGCCGCGCCGGCCGACGTCTTCCACGCCGCGGCGGTCATCCCTGCGGAGCGCCGCTCGGGGATCAGCACGCCGTGCGCGCCGAATGCCGCGGCTGAGCGGATGATCGCTCCGAGGTTGCGGGGGTCGGTGATGCCGTCGAGCGCCACGACCAGGCCCTCCGTGTCGGACGTGGCGGCCCGGGCCAGCAGGTCGTCGGGGTGCAGGTAGTCGTAGGAGGGCAGCTGCATCGCGATGCCCTGGTGGATGGTGCCACCGGTGAGCCGGTCGAGTTCCAGGCGGGTCACCTGGAGCATCGGGATCGAGTGCTCGCTCGTGAACTTGAGGATGTCGCGGAGCCGGTCGTCACGCTCCGCGCCGTCGGCGATGTAGACGGTGCGGGCCGGCAGGTCGGCCTGCAGCGCCTCCAGCACCGGGTTGCGGCCGATCACCCACTCGGGGCCCACACCGGGCCGGCCGGTGCGCTTGCCGTCGCGCTGAGGGGTGGTGGGGCGCGCGGACGCCGCCTGCCTCGCCTTGTACGCCTTGTGGTACGGGCGGTCCTCGGCCTTCGGCGTCGGGCCCTTGCCCTCGAGGGAGCGCCGGATGCGACCCCCCGAGCCGGCGGTGTTGCCCTTGCCCTTGTGTCCGGCCCCGCGACGCTGGGAATTGCCTGCCATCAGTCCTCCACTGTCCAGCGTGAGCCTTGCGGGGTGTCCTCGATCTTGAGTCCGGCCGTCGTGAGCGAGTCGCGGATGGCGTCGGCGGTGGCCCAGTCACGGGCCGCCCGCGCGTCGGCGCGCTGCTGGAGCAGGGTGTGCACGAGGCTGTCGACGACCGGACGCAGCCGGGCGTCGTCACCGGCCGCGGCCCCCGACGCCCAGACGGGGTCGTCGGCGTCCAGCCCGAGCACCGCGAGCATCCCCCGGACCTGCGCGTACGCACGGGCGGCGGTCTCGTCGTCGCCGGCGTCCAGGGCGGAGTTGCCCTCGCGGACGGCCTGATAGAGGGTCGCGACGGCGCCGGGGGTGCCGAGGTCGTCGTCCATCGCGGCCACGAAGGCGTCGGGGAGGGGCGTGTCGACCGCGTCGGGCGCGGCGAGGCCCGCGGTCTCGACCCGGCCGACGAAGTTGTCGATGCGGGCGAGCGACGCCGTGGCCTCGGCCAGCGACGTGTCGCTGAACTCGATGGCCGAACGGTAGTGCGGCGCGACGAGATAGAACCGCACGGCGCGGGGCGGGTAGAGCCGGGTGACCTCGCTCACCAGGGCCCCGTTGCTCAGCGATTTGCTCATCTTCTCCCCGGCCGCGGTGACCCAGGCGTTGTGCATCCAGTAGCTCGCGAACGGGCGACCGGCGGCGCGGGCCTGGGCGAGTTCGTTCTCGTGGTGCGGGAAACGCAGGTCGATGCCGCCGCCGTGGATGTCGAACGCGGGGCCGAGGTACTTGCCGGCCATGGCCGAGCACTCGATGTGCCAGCCGGGCCGTCCCGGTCCCCAGGGCGAGGGCCAGGAGGCGGTGTCGGGCTCGGTGGGCTTGTGGCCCTTCCACAGGGCGAAGTCGTGCGGGTCGCGCTTCCCGCGCGGATCGGCGTCCTCGGCGGGCTCCATGTCCGACACCTGCTGGTGGGAGAGGACGCCGTACTCGGGCCAGGACGCGACGTCGAAGTACACGTCGCCCGACGCGTCGGCCGCGACGTAGGCGTGCCCGCGCTCGATGAGGGTCTGGATGAGCTGGATCATCTCCGGGATGTGACCGGTGGCCCGCGGCTCGTAGCTCGGCGCGAGGCAGCCGAGCGTGCCGTACGCGTCGTGCAGTTCGCGCTCGAACCGGTAGGCGTGCTCGAACCACGGCACGCCGCGCTCGGCGGAGGTGGCGAGGATCTTGTCGTCGATGTCGGTGACGTTCGCGACGATGCGCACCTCGTACCCGGAGTGGGTGAGCCAGCGGCGGAGCACGTCGAAGACGATCTCCTTGCGGATGTGCCCGAGGTGGGGGGCGGCCTGCACGGTGAGGCCGCAGTGGTAGATCGACACCTGACCCGGAACGAGGGGCACGAAGTCGACCACCCTGCCGCGCAGGCTGTCGTACAAGCGGAACGTCACGCGCCCAACCCTAGCGTGGCTGCGTCTGGCGGGCCTTCGCGCGCAGGGCCTCGATGTCGAAGCCCCCGAACGGCGAGCCGGACGCCGGCTCCTCCCCGTCGACCTCGTCCTCCCAGGGATCGTAGGGACGCTCGGCGGCCTCGTCCTCCACGAACCCGGCGGACGGGTCGTAGGGGTTGCTCAGCTGGCGCCCGGTCTCGTCGACCCGTGCGAACTCGGAGCTGATCTCCTCGTCGGGCAGGTTGCGGAGCACCTCGTTGACGTAGCCGCGGGCGGCCTCGGTGATCGGCACCTCGCGGAACTCGCGCTGCGACTGGTACCAGCGGTAGTCGAGCACCTCGTGGAAGATCTGCGCCATGTCGCGCTTGCCGCGCATCTCCGCGGGCACCACGGCGACGACCGGCTCGAACACCTGCACCAGCCACTGGTGCGCGACGACCGACTCGTCGACCTGCTGCTGGCCGGTGCGGAACCGGAACGTGTCGAGGTCGTTGAGCAGCCGCCGGGCCTGGTTCTCCTCGGCGTCCAGGCCGGTGAGCCGCATGAGCCGACGAGAGTGGTGTCCGGCGTCGACGACCTTCGGCTGGATCTGGATCGTCTGCCCCTCGTCGGACGTGCGGATGTCGAGCTCGGCGACGTCGAAGCCGAGCGCGTTGAGCCGGCGCACCCGGGACTCGATGCGGTGCAGCTCGGAGCCGGAGAATCTCTCGACCCCGGTGAGCTCGCGCCACAACTCCCGGTAGCGGTTCTCGATGGACGCGACCAGGGTGAGCGGGTCGAGGGCCTCGTCGAGGATGCCGCCGGCCTCGAGGTCGAGGAACTCGCCGTAGAGGTTGGTGCGGGCGATCTGCAGGTCGTGCTCGCGCTGCCCGTCGGTGAGCGAGTCGTGCAGTTCGCCGGTCTCGGCGTCGACGAGGTAGGCGGCGAACGAGCCGGCGTCGCGGCGGAACAGGACGTTCGACAGCGACACGTCGCCCCAGAGGAAGCCGAGCAGGTGCAGCCGGGCGAGGAGCACGACGAGGGCGTCGACGAGTCGCTCGACGGTTTCGCCGCGCACACCCTGGGAGAACAGCGAGCGGTAGGGCAGGGAGAACTGGAGGTGGCGGGTGATGAGCACCGGGTCGAGCGGCTCGCCGTCGACGTCGGTGCGCCCGGTGATCACGGCGACCGGCTCCACCGACGGGGTGTCGAGGCGGGTGAGGTCGTGCAGCAGCCGGTACTCGTGCACCGCGAGGTCTTCGATGACCTCCTTGGCCGCGTAGATCGCCTCACCGACCCGGATGAACCGCACGACGTGCCGGGAGATGCCTCGCGGGAGCGCGATGAGGTACTCGGTGGGCCATTCTGCCAGCGGCGTCGACCAGGGGAGGGGGATCAGCCTTGCGTCTGGCTTGGCGCTGAGGAACCGGGGCACGCCCCGATTGTCTCACCTCCGACCTAAGCCGCCGCGCGCCGAAGCCCCGCGGAGATGTCCGCGACGAGGTCGTTGCCGTCCTCGATGCCGACCGACAGCCGGATCAGCCCGTCGCCGATGCCGGCGGCTTCCCGCGCGGCCGCGGTCATCGACGCGTGGGTCATCGTGGCGGGGTGCGCGATGAGCGACTCGACGCCTCCGAGCGACTCGGCCAGGTCGAAGTAGCGCAGCCCGTCGACGAAGCGCTGGACCGCCGGCAGCCCGCCACGGAGCTCGAAGCTGAGCAGCGAGCCGTACCCCGATTGCTGGCGGGCGGCGACGGCGTGGCCGGGGTGCGAGTCGAGGGCGGGGTAGTTGACCGCGGCCACGGCGTCACCGGCGACGAGGGCGTCGACGACCCGGGCGGTGTTCTCCTGGTGCACCCGGAGCCGCGCGTCCAGCGTCCGGAGCCCTCGCAGGGCGAGGTAGGAGTCGAAGGGGCTCGCGGTGATGCCGAGCGCGTTCGCCCAGCCGGCGAGGTCCGCCTGCACGTCGGGGTCGGCGGCGACGACGGCGCCGCCGACGATGTCCGAGTGGCCGTTGATGAACTTGGTCGTCGAGTGCACGACGACGTCGACCCCGTGCTCGAGCGGCCGCTGCAGCAGCGGCGAGCAGAACGTGTTGTCGGCCACGGCGAGGGCGCCGGCCGCGTGCGCCGCCGAGGAGACGGCGTCCAGGTCGGTGATGCGCATGAGCGGGTTCGACGGCGTCTCGATCCACACGAGGGACGCCGGCCGGCTCAGCGCCGCCGCCGCCGACCCGGCGTCGGTGAGGTCGGCGAACTCGAGCTCGATCCGTCCGCGCTCGGCGAACCAGGACAACAGCCGCCACGTGCCGCCGTAACAGTCGTGCGGCGCGACGACCCGGCCGCCGACCGGCACGAGGGTCTCGATCGCCAGGGTCACCGTCGCCATGCCGGTCGCGACGATGACCCCGCCCGCGCCGCCCTCGAGCACGGCGATCGCCTCGCCGAGATGGTCGCGGGTGGGGTTGCCCGAGCGCGAGTAGTCGTAACGCCGCGGGCGTCCGAGCGACTCGAAGGTGTAGTTGGTGCTCAGGTAGAGCGGCGGGACGACCGCACCGTGCGCGGTGTCGGTGTGGATGCCGGCCCGCAGGGCGCGGGTGAGGCGGCTGGGCGCGGGGGGTTCCAGGGCGTCGTTCATGGTGCGCCGAGCCTACGGGAGCCCGCCGGCCGGCGTCCGGACGGTCCGGGAGCCGACATCGCCCCCCGGGGTATCCCGCTCGGGCGGCGTACGAGATGACTGACGGCGTACGAGATGTCGGCGAGAAACAGCCAGGTCGTACGCCGGGCGCGACGAGTTGTACGCCGGGGCGGCCGGCCGAACGGTCGCGGGACGCGGAACGGGGGCCCCGCGAAGGGACCCCCGTTCGTGCAGTTCAGTCGGACGACGTCAGGAGATGCGCTCCTGGGTCGTGTTGTTGAACACGTGGATCTGCGTCGGGTCGGCCGCGAGGCGCACCTGGCTGCCGCGCTGGGGTGGCTGCCGCGACGAGATGCGGGAGATGATCTGCGGCGCGCTGATGCGGTCCTCCTCGGAGAGCCCGGCCAGGGTGCCGTAGAGGTAGGCGTCGGCGCCGAGTTCCTCGACCACGGCCACGTCGACCGCGATGCCCTGGTTGCCCTCGGCCAGCGAGAACGCCTCGGGGCGGATGCCGAGCGTCACGGTGTTGTCGGAGCCGGCGCGGCTGAGGATCTCGCGGGAGACCGGCACGGTGTAGTCGCCGACCTGGGCGCCACCCTCGGTGACCTTCGCCTGCATGAGGTTCATCGCGGGCGAGCCGATGAACCCGGCCACGAACAGGTTGTTCGGGGTGTCGTAGAGGGCCAGCGGGCTGTCGACCTGCTGGAGGATGCCGTCACGCATGACCGCGACTCGGTCGCCCATGGTCATGGCCTCCACCTGGTCGTGGGTGACGTACACGGTGGTGACGCCGAGACGGGTCTGCAGGGCGGCGATCTGGGTGCGGGTCTGCACGCGCAGCTTCGCGTCGAGGTTCGACAGCGGCTCGTCCATGAGGAACACCTGGGGGTTCCGGACGATGGCGCGGCCCATGGCGACGCGCTGGCGCTGGCCACCGGAGAGGGCCTTCGGCTTGCGGTTGAGGAAGTCCTCGAGGCCCAGCAGGTGCGCGGCCTCCTGGACGCGCTTGGCGCGCTCGTCCTTGTTGACGCCGGCCATCTTGAGCGCGAAGCCCATGTTGTCGGCCACCGTCATGTGCGGGTACAGCGCGTAGTTCTGGAACACCATCGCGATGTCGCGGTCCTTCGGGGGCAGATCGGTGACGTCGCGGTCGCCGATGTGGATCTCCCCGGAGTTGACCTCCTCGAGGCCGGCGAGCATGCGGAGCGAGGTGGACTTGCCACAGCCCGAGGGCCCGACGAGAACCATGAACTCACCGTCGCCGATCTCGAGGTTCAGCTTGTTGACGGCGGGGTGGTCGCCACCCGGGTAGACCCGGGTCGCGTCCTTGAAGGTAACTGTGGCCATGCCACACGTCCTTTCCACGGGCAGGTACGTGCCCGACGATCCGTAGTGGAATCCGTGAGGATTGCGGGAGGAGAACGCTCTCCTCCTTCCGGGGATATTGCCACACCGGACGCGGGTAGTCGAGACGTCCCACGGACGCGTCGGGATCGTGACCTTTTCGAGACCGACCCTGAACGTTCAACACTCGACGACGTTCACCGCGAGCCCACCGCGCGCCGTTTCCTTGTACTTCACCGACATGTCGGCGCCGGTCTGCATCATCGTGTGGATCACCTGGTCGAGACTGACCTTCTGGACGCCGTCGCCGCCCAGGGCCAGCCGGGCCGCGGTGACGGCCTGCACCGCGGCGACCGCGTTCCGCTCGATGCACGGGATCTGCACGAGCCCGCCCACGGGGTCGCAGGTGAGCCCGAGGTGGTGTTCGAGGCCGATCTCGGCCGCGTTGAGCACCTGCGCCGTCGTGCCGCCGAGCACCTGGCACAGGGCCGCCGCGGCCATCGAGCAGGCGACGCCCACCTCCCCCTGGCAGCCCACCTCCGCCCCCGAGATGGACGCCGTCTGCTGGTAGATCGCGCCGACGGCGGCCGCCGTGAGCAGGAAGTCGACGATCGTGCGGTCGTCGGCCGCGACGAACCGGGTGACGTACTTGAGCACGGCCGGGACGATGCCCGCCGCGCCGTTGGTCGGCGCGGTGACGACCCGGCCGCCGGCGGCGTTCTGCTCGTTGACCGCCAGCGCCCACAGGGTGAGCCAGTCGAGGGCGGCGAGCGGGTCGGGCCCGGACGCCGAGGACTCGCGCGCGGCGAGGTCCTCGGCCAGCCGGTGGGCCCGGCGACGCACGCGGAGGCCGCCCGGAAGCACGCCGGAGGTGGCGCACCCGGCGGCGATGCACTCGTCCATGACCGCCCACAGGTGGAGCACGTCGCCGCGGTCGCCGCGGCCGAGGGCGTCCTCGTCGGCCTGCATGATCTCGGGGATGCTCAGCCGGTTGTCGTGCGACCGCTCGAGCAGGTCGGCGGCCGAGCGGAACGGGTAGGGGACCGGCGTCCGGTCGGGCACGACCGCCGGGACGCCGTCGTCGTCGGCGAGCACGAAGCCGCCCCCGATCGAGCGGTAGGTGCGCTCGAGCAGCACCCGGTCGGCCGGCCCGAACGCAGCGAACGTCATCGCGTTGGTGTGCCCGGTGAGCCGGCGGTTGCGGTGCAGCACCAGGTCGCGGCCGGCGTCGAAGCGCACCGGCCGCGGGGGGTCGGTGGCGAGCACGAGCCGGCGGCCCTCGACGACCTCCTGCGCGCGCCGGGGGAGCAGGTCGGTGTCGACGGTCTCGGGGGCGGCGCCCTCGAGACCGAGGATCACCGCCGGCTCGGATCCGTGGCCGTGCCCGGTGGCGCCCAGCGAACCGAACAGCTCGACCCGCACCCGGGTGAGGTCGGAGGTGTCGACGTGGCGCAGCGCCTCGACGAACATCCCGGCGGCGCGCATGGGGCCCACCGTGTGGGAACTGGAGGGCCCGATGCCGACCTTGAAGATGTCGAAGACGCTGACGGCCATCGCTCAGTCCGACCCGTAGAGGTCCCGGGTGTAGACCTTCCCGGCCACGTCGGCCAGGTCGTCGCTGCGGCGGTTGGCGACGATGACGTCGGCGCGGCGCTTGAACTCGTCGAGGTCGTTGACGATCTCCGAGTGGTAGAACTGCCCGTCGTCGAGGGTGGGCTCGTAGATGATCACCGGCACGCCCTTGGCCTTGATCCGCTTCATGATCCCCTGGATCGAGGAGCTCCGGAAGTTGTCGGACCCGGCCTTCATGATCAGCCGGTAGACGCCGACGGTCTGCGGGTTGCGCCGCAGGATGTCGGTGGCCACGAAGTCCTTGCGGGTGGTGTTCGACGAGACGATGGCCGCGATGAGGTTCTGCGGCACGTCGCTGTAGTTGGCCAGCAGCTGCTTGGTGTCCTTCGGCAGGCAGTAGCCGCCGTAGCCGAAGCTCGGGTTGTTGTAGTGCGAGCCGATCCGCGGGTCGAGCCCGACGCCCTCGATGATCTGGGCGGTGTTGAGTCCGTGGGTGGCGGCGTAGGTGTCGAGCTCGTTGAAGTAGGCCACCCGCAGGGCGAGGTAGGTGTTGGCGAACAGCTTCACCGCCTCCGCCTCGGTGGCCCCGGTGAACAGCACGGGCACGTCGTCGTCGAGGGCGCCCTCGCGCAACAGGGCGGCGAACCCGCGTCCGGCCGGGGAGTCGTCGCCGACGATGATCCGCGACGGGTGCAGGTTGTCGTACAGCGCCCGCCCCTCGCGGAGGAACTCGGGGCTGAAGATCACCCGCACCCGGTGGGCGGCATTCATCTCCTGGGTGAAACCGACCGGCACGGTCGACTTCACGACGATCGTGGTGTCGGGGTTGACCCGCTCGACGTCGGCGATGACGGTCTCGACCGAGCTCGTGTCGAAGAAGTTGGTGGTCTCGTCGTAGTTGGTGGGGGTGGCGACGATGACGTAGTCGGCGCCCCGGTAGGCGTCCGCGGCGTCCGTGCTCGCGGTGAGCCGCAACTCGTGGTGGGCGAGGTAGTCCTCGAGTTCGGTGTCGACGATGGGGGAGCGGCGCTCGTTCACCAGTTGCACCCGGCGGGCGTCGATGTCGACGGCCGTGACGTCGTGGTGCTGGGCGAGGATGACGGCGTTCGACAGGCCGACGTACCCCAGCCCGATCACGGCAATCTTCATGGGGTTAGGCTACCGGCCGGTGACGATGCGATCGGCGCAGGGCCCGCGGGGCTCCCGGCCACGCATCCGCGCGGGAGGCGTGATGAAGGCTCTGGTCAAGACGCATGCGGGCCCCGGCCTCGACCTGGTCGAGGTGCCCATGCCCGCCATGGGGCCCAACGACGTGCTGGTCAAGGTGCGGCGCACCGGCATCTGCGGCACCGACGTGCACATCGACGCGTGGGACAGCTGGGCCGAGAAGACCATCCGGACGCCGCTCGTCGTGGGCCACGAGTTCTGCGGCGACATCGTGGACGTGGGGTCGGAGGTCACCGACCTCGAGCCGGGGCTGTTCGTCTCCGCCGAGGGCCACCTGTGGTGCGGCCGGTGCCGCGCCTGCCTGGCCGGACGCCGGCACCTGTGCGTCAACACCCGGGGCATCGGCGTGCAGCTCGACGGCGCGTTCGCGGAGTACATCTCGGTTCCGGCGTCCAACGTGTGGGTGCACCGGACGCCGGTCGACCCCGACGTCGCCGCGATCTTCGACCCGTTCGGCAACGCCGTGCACACCGCGCTGCAGTTCCCCTGCCTCGGGGAGGACGTGCTCGTCACCGGGGCCGGCCCGATCGGCATCCTGGCCGCCATGGTCGCCAAGCACGCCGGCGCCCGCAACGTCGTCATCACCGACCACTCCCAGGAGCGCCTCGAGCTCGCCCGCCGGCTCGGCATCGACCACGCCCTCAACACCGCCGAGGTACCGGTGCGCGACGTCCAGCGCTCGCTCGGCATGCGGGAGGGCTTCGACGTGGGCCTGGAGATGTCCGGCAGCGGGGAGGCCCTGCGCGACATGGTCGACAACATGACCCACGGCGGGCGGATCGCCATGCTCGGCATCCCCAGCCGCGACATCGCCCTCGACTTCAGCAAGGTCGTGTTCAACATGCTGACGATCAAGGGTGTCTACGGCCGGGAGATCTTCGAGACGTGGTACGCCATGAGCGTCCTGCTCCAGTCGGGGCTCGACGTGTCCGGGGTGATCACCCACCGGTTCCACTACACCGACTTCCGGGCCGCGTTCGCCGCGACCGGCTCCGGTCACAGCGGCAAGGTGGTCATGGTCTGGGACGACTGGGACGAGTGACGCGCCACGCGCGCCGGATGAGGAGCACCGAGATGACCACCGCCTACGACCGCGTGCGTCGCGAGATCGCCGACGACCTGTCCACCCTGCGCGCCGAGGGGCTGTACAAGGAGGAGCTCGCCCTCACCACGCCGCAGGCGGGGCACATCGGCCTCGAATCCGGCGCCCGCGTCGTCAACCTGTGCGCCAACAACTACCTCGGGCTCGCCGACGATCCGCGGCTCGTCGCCGCCGCCAAGGACGCCCTCGACCGGTGGGGGTTCGGGATGGCGTCGGTGCGGTTCATCTGCGGCACCCAGACCCTGCACACCCGGCTGGAGCGGGCGGTCTCCGAGTTCCTGCACACCGACGCCACCATCCTCTACTCGTCGTGCTTCGACGCCAACGGCGGCCTGTTCGAGGTGGTGTGCGACGAGCGCGACGCGATCATCAGCGATGAGCTCAACCACGCGTCGATCATCGACGGGGTGCGGCTGTCCAAGGCCGCCCGGTTCCGCTACCGCAACCGCGACCTCGCCGATCTCGAACGCCAACTGCAGGACGCCGCCGGCGCCCGGCGACGGCTCATCGCCACCGACGGCGTCTTCTCGATGGACGGCTACTTCGCGCCGCTCGACGGCATCTGCGAGCTGGCCGACCGCTACGACGCCCTGGTCATGGTCGACGACTCCCACGCCGTCGGCTTCGTCGGCCCGCACGGCGCCGGCACCCCCGACCTGTTCGGCGTCCAGGACCGCGTCGACATCGTCACCGGCACGCTCGGCAAGGCCCTCGGCGGAGCATCCGGCGGCTACACGTCCGGGCGGGCGGAGATCGTCGAGCTGCTCCGGCAGCGGTCGCGGCCCTACCTGTTCAGCAACTCGCTGGCGCCCGCCATCGCGGGGGCCGCGCTGGAGACCCTGTCGCTGCTGGCGGCGTCCGGTGACCTGCGGGAGCGCCTCGCCGACAACACCGCGTTCTTCCGCGCCCGGCTGGCGGAGGAGGGGTTCGACGTGCCCGAGTCGACCCACCCGATCGTGCCGGTGATGATCGGGGACGCCGTCACGGCCGCCCGGATGGCCGACGAGGTGGTCGCCCGGGGTGTCTACGTGCGGGCGTTCAGCTTCCCGGTGGTGCCCCGGGGCAAGGCGCGGATCCGCACCCAGATGTCGGCCGCCCACACCCGTGCCGACCTCGAGGCCGCGGTGAGCGCGTTCGTCGACGCGCGGGCGGCCGTCTCCTGAGCGTCGGTGCGCGGCGGGACGGGTGGGTGCCGGTCAGCCGAACCTGCGCCACCGCCCCTCCGAGACGACCTCGACCGTCCCGTCGACGACGGTGATCGCCGTCTGCTCGTCGATCGCGTAGGCGGGGCCGCCGAGATCGGCGGCCCACCGCTCGGCGTCCGCCATCATGTTGCCGGGGAACGCGAACAGGTGCGGGAAGATCGAGAAGTCCACGACGCCCAGGCCGCGGTCGTCGGGGGCGGACGCCCATTCCACGAAGTAGTCGCCGATCCGCGGCGTCATCACCATGCTCCCGGCGCTCATCCCCACCCACACGGTGTCGGGCAGTGACGACAGCAGGTCGGCCAACCCGGACTGCCGCATCCAGTGGCACAGGTAGGTGGCCTCGCCACCGTCGACGAGGAGCACGTCCGCGTCCCGCACCCACGGCACCCACCGCTCCGCGCCGATGCTCGGCAGGGCGGTGAGTTCGAGGACGCCGAGCGAGCCCCAGCCCAGACCCGAGAAGTGCCCCCAGCTCGGTCCGGCGGCGACGAAACCACGTACCGAGGTGGGGCCGCACTGCGGGTGGCCCCACTGCGCGGTCGGGACGCACAGCGCGCGGCACTCGGAGACCGGCTTGCCGAGCAGCCGCTCGAGCGCCGCGTGGAGGGTCGGGTTGGTGATCCCGCCCGAGGTGAGCATGAGCTTCACGGTGACCTCCGGAACGTGCCGTCGACGGCTGTGTCGCGTTGTCGGCCATCCAACACGGCGGACGGTTCAGCCGGGAACGCGCGCGTCCCGCGTGGGGCGGGTGCCACCACGCGGGACGCGTGAGTCAGGGACCGGTCGGCGCGTTCGCCGCCGGGCGGTCAGGCGTGGGCCTCCGCCTGCTGCTCCTCGACCTGGCCCGGGACGACGTCGCCGCCGCCCACGGCCTTCGAGCCGTTGCCGTTGCCGCGCTGCACCTGCACCTTGCGGGGCTTGGCCTCCTCGGCCACCGGGATGGTGAGGGTGAGCACGCCGTCGGAGTAGTTGGCGTCGATCCTGTCGAGCGCGAGCCCGCGGCCGACGGTGATCTGCCGTGCGTAGGTGCCGTAGCTGCGCTCGCGGGTCACCCAGCCACCGCTCTCCTTGGTGGAGCTGGACTTGCGCTCGGCGCGGATCGTGATCGTGCGGTCGTCGATGTCGATGTCGATCGACTCCGGGTCGACGCCCGGCAGGTCGATCTCGGCGACGTAGTCGTCGCCGGACTTGTAGAGGTCCATCGGCATGGCCAGGCTGCGGGGTCCGTTGCTGAAGGCCTGGTTCACCAGGGTCTGCAGTTCCTTGAACGGGTCGTAGGTGGGCATGTGCACTCCTCGATGAAAGTGACGTGATGGGTTGTGGGTGAACCCGGTCACCCGGGTCTCGGCAGGCGTAACGCACTGCCACGCACCCAGTATTCCAGGGTTGAGCGGCCTCGGCTCAACTTTCGCCGAAGCCGTTCCGTCCGTCTCTGCACCGGAGGCGACTAGGGTGTCGCAATGACCACTTCAGCGGGCGGAGCCGGCGGAGAACCCCGCCTCGATCCGTTCACCGCGCGACCCGACGGCGACCCGCCTCCCGAGGTGCTCGCGGAGGAGGCCGGCCAGCGCGAGTGGTGGGAGGACCCCTCGCTGCCCTGGAAGCACCGTCCCGGCCGTTCCGACATCGCGTGCCTGGGCTGGGTCGGCTTCATGGGCGTGTTCGGCCTGGCCATGCTGCCCCTGCGCTCGTGGCTGCTCGGGCTCGACCCGTGGCTGCTCGTGAGCCTCACCGGCTCCCGGACGGGCGCCGCGGCGCTCGGGGCCATCGAGCGGGTGGGCGCCGATCGTCCGTGGCTGCTGGCGCTGGCGTTCGGCGTCCTCATGAGCATCAAGTTCGACTGGGTCTTCTGGTGGGCCGGGAAGCTGTGGGGCCGGGGGATGATCGAGGTCTGGGCGGGCCAGTCGCCCCGCGCCGCCCGACAGTACGAGCGGGCGGAGCGGTGGGCGCGCCGGTTCGGCTGGCTCGGCATGTTCATCGCCTACATCCCGATCCCGCTGCCGCTCATGCAGGTGATCTTCGTGCTCGCCGGCGCCCAGGGGTGGAGCCTCAAGCGGTTCCTCGGCCTCGACGCCCTGGCCAGCCTGGTGTGGCTGCTGTTCTACGTCGGCTTCGGGTGGGTCGTCGGCGAGCCCGCCGTCGTCCTGCTGCGCGCCTACGCCAAGGTCGCGTCGTACGTGGCGATCGTCGTGCTCGTGGTCGTGGTGGGCTCGATCATCGCCCGCAACCGGCGCCAGGCCCGGGCCTGAGGGCGCCGGCGACCCGGCCCGAACGGGTCGTTCGCCCACCTCGGCAGGGACCCGGAACGGGACCCCCGTCTGCGAAATTTCCCCCACCTGCCGTGCCTTGCCGTCTCCGGGAGGCGTGTGGCAGGTGGTGCAGATTTCGCAGAGCAGGGCACCGCTACTCGCGGGTCGCCGCCCCGAGCGCGGCCTGGTACCCCTCCTCGGCGGCCCGCCCGAACGCCACCAGCAGCACCCGTTCGACCCGGGTGATCGCCGCGAGGATGGTCTCGACGGCGATCGTCGTCGCCTCGCGCATCGGATAGCCGTAGACGCCCGCGCTGATCGTCGGGAAGGCGATGCCGCTCGCGCCGAGGTCGTCGGCGACCGCGAGCGACGACCGGTAGCAGGACGCCAGCAGCTCGGCGTCCCGTGGCCTGCCTGAGTAGACGGGTCCGACGGTGTGGATCACCCAGCGGGCCGGCAGCCGGCCCCCCGTGGTGGCGACCGCCTCGCCGACGGGGAGCCCGCCGGGATACAGCTCCCGCCGCACCTGGCGGCACGCCGCGAGGATGTCCGGGCCGCCTGCCCGGTGGATCGCCCCGTCGACCCCGCCGCCCCCGAGCAGCGTGGAGTTGGCGGCGTTGACCACCGCGTCCACCTGCAGGGTGGTGATGTCGGCACGGACGATGTCGATGACCGGCGGTTGCGAACCCATGCGCCCCATTGTCCCTCCCTGCCGTAGCCGCCCCCCGGACGCTAGAGTCCCCTCCATGCCGCACATCGGCCACACCGTGCTCGCGACGGCGGAGAGTTCCGTGTTCGACTCGGTGCGCAAGCCCAGCACCACCCGCGAGCAGCGGCGCAGGCTCGGACGCAGCCTGCGCAAGCTGGTGCCCCGCTCGGCCCTCGGCGAGTGGCGGGTGGAGAGCGGCCGCAGCCTGCCGGTCGACCTCATCCGGCAGTCGCACGAGGGACGCATCGACGAGCTCGTCCCCGTGCGGGTCGCCCGGATGGCCGGTTCGCCCTACGGGTTCCTCCGCGGGTCCGCGGTGGTGATGGCCCACGACGTGGCCCACCTGCCCGCCACCGGCATCATGCCGGTGATCTGCGGCGATGCCCACCTCGGCAACTTCGGGTTCTACCGCTCCCCGGAGGGCACCCAGGTCATCGACCTCAACGACTTCGACGAGGCGCATCCCGGCGCGTGGGAGTGGGACCTGCGCCGGCTCACCGCGGCGGTGATGGTGGCCGGACGCGAGAACGGCTACAGCGACGACCACGGGGCCGACGCCGTGCGCTCGTGCGTGGCCGCCTACCGCGACGAGGTGCGCCATCTGGCGTCCCAGCCGCTGCTGGCCCGCTCGTTCAACCGGCTCGACGTCGACTCCCTGCGCGACCGGGCGTCCGACCGGACACTGCGGGCCGAGATCGAGCGCGCGGCCACCGCCGCCCGCCGGCGCACGAGCGACCGGGCGCTGCCCCGATTCACCGAGGAGGTCGAGGGCGGACGCCGCATCGTCGAGGACCCGCCGCTCATCACCCGGGTGAGCGACGACGACCGCGAGCGGATCGCGGTGGGTCTCGACGACTACCTGTGGTCGCTGGCCCCGCACTGGCGCCGGGTGGTCGGCGGGTACACGCTCGTCGACATCGCGCACAAGGTCGTCGGCGTCGGGTCGGTGGGGCTGCGCGCCTACGTCGCCCTGCTCGAGGGCAGCAGTCCCGACGATGTGCTCTTCCTGCAGCTCAAACAGGCCCGGCGCTCGGTGCTCGCCCCCTACGTGCACGGCGCCACCGCGCTGCACCGGCACCAGGGGCAGCGGGTGGCCGAGTATCAGCAGGCGCTGCAGACGGTGAGCGACCCGTTGCTCGGCTTCACCCGGATCGACGGCCGCGACTACTACGTGCGCCAGTTCCGCAACATGAAGGGCACGGTCCCGCTCGACGCGATCGGCCCGCGCGCCCTGTCCGACTACGCCGGAATCGTCGGCCACCTGCTCGGCAAGGGGCACGCCCGCACCGCCGGCGCGTCGATGATCGCCGGCTATCTGGGACGCAGCGACGCCGCGCTCGACGCGTTCGCCGGCTTCGCCCGGGCCTACGCCGACCAGAACGAGGCCGATCACGCCCAGCTGGTCAACGCCGTGCGGGCCGGCGTCCTGCCGATCGCGGAGGGCGCCGCCGCGAGCGTCGGCAGCTCGTTCCGACCGGGTGGCTGAGCCGCACCGCGCGATGGAAGACTGCCCGCGAGGGCGCGACGTGCCCGACGTGGCGGCGAGGAGGGACGATGGCGGGTCGACGGGCGATCGCGGTGGTGCTCGCGGGGGGCACCGGCGTGCGGATGGGCGCCGCGCTGCCCAAGCAGCTGCTGCCCCTGGCCGGCCGGACGGTGCTCGAGCACAGCATCGCCGCGTTCGACACGTCCCCGCTCATCGACGATGTCGTCGTGCTCATGCACCCCGACTTCCTCGCGGAGGCCCGGGCTGTGGCGGCGTCCTTCGCGAAGGTGCGCGCGGTCGTCGCCGGCGGCCGGACCAGGAACGAGTCGACCCAGGCGGCGCTCGACGCGCTGGCCGGGCTGGCCGCCGCCGACGACAAGGTGCTGTTCCACGACGCCGTGCGCCCGCTCGTGGACGCCGCGACCATCCAGCGGTGCGTCGCCGCCCTCGACGCCCACGACGCCGTCTACGTGGCCATCCCGACGATCGACACGATCATCGAGAGCGAGGGCGGCCGGCTGGTGGCGGTGCCCGACCGGCGCCGGCTGCACCGCGGCCAGACCCCGCAGGGCTTCCGGCTGGGGACCATCCGCGACGCCTACGCGACCGCCTGGCGCGACCCGGGGTTCGAGGCGACCGACGACTGTTCGGTCGTGCTGCGCTACGCCCCGGACGTGCCGGTGCACCTCGTCGAGGGGTCGCCGCACAACCTCAAGATCACCGAACCGGTCGACCTCGTGATCGCCGAGGCGCTGCTGGCCCGGGACCACTGAGGTCCCGGGCCGCGCGGCTCACTTCTTCGACGCCTCGTAGGCGTCGACCACCTCGTCGGTGGGCCCGTCCATGACGATGAGGCCCTTGTCGACCCAGATCGTCCGGCTGCAGGTCTCGCGGATCGACTTCATCGCGTGGGACACGAGGAAGATCGTGCCGGCGTGCGAGGCGATCTCACGGATGCGCTCCTCCGAGCGCTCCTGGAACCGCTTGTCACCGACGGACAGGGCCTCGTCGATGATGAGGATGTCGTGCGCGCGCGCCGCGGCGATCGCGAACTTCAGCCGGGCCGCCATGCCGGAGGAGTACGTGCGCATCGGGAGGTCGATCGACTCCTCGAGCTCGGCGAAGGCGACGATGTCGTCGCGCATCTCGCGCACCTCCGCCGGCGTGAAGCCCATGGCCAGGCCGCCGAGGACGATGTTGCGCTCACCCGACAGCTCGGGGAGCAGCGCCGCGGCGGTGGCCACGCCGAGCATGTTGGGCCGCGACCGCGCGTACACCGCGCCCGTCTCGGGCGGCGTGAGGCCGACGAGGGCACGCATGAGGGTCGACTTGCCCGACCCGTTGGGGCCGATGACACCGATCGACTCGTTCTCGTGCGCGACGAACGAGACGCCGCGCAACGCGTGCACCTCGCGGATGCCGCGGGCGACCTTGAGCAGGCCGCTGCGGGTGTTGCCCGCGGCCTTCCCGGTCGCGAAGACGCGGTAGGTGACGTGGAGGTTCTCCACCGCCACCACCGGCTCGCCCCGTTCGCCGAGGCGCTTGTATTCCTCAATCACGGCCATAACGCTCCTCAGCGGACCAGAAGAACAGGACGCCCACGACCAGCGTGACGACCGCGGCGATGGACAGGTACAGCCAGAACTGGACCGGGAAGCTCGTCCCCTTGTCGTTGGTGAGGAAGTGGCGGGCCATCTTCAGCACCTGGTACATGGGGTACGCGTCGTACAGCTTGATGATCGTCGGGTGGCCCTTCATCACGGCGTCGACGCTGAACAGCACGCCCGAGGCGTAGAACAGGATGCGCGAGACGTAGGGGAGCAACTCGGCGAGGTCGGTGACGTGCACGGTGAGCCGGGCGAGGATCATCGTCACGCCCGCGTTGAACACCGCGTAGAGCGCGAACAGCGGGATGCACCACAGCCACCGCCAGGTGGGGTAGTGGTGGAAGAGGATGAGGATCGGCACGAGGACGACGAGGGTGATGAGGAACGAGTAGAGCCGTTCCGCCCACACCGCGAGTGGCAGGGTCATCCGCGGGAACGCGAGCGACTGCACCATGTTGCGGCTGTTGGTCACCGACCGTGACCCGTCGACGAAGCAGCCCATGAAGAACTCCCACGCGAACACGCCGACGACGACGTAGACGGGATAGTCCTTGGGCCGGGTGGCGCCGGTCTGGATGACCCCGAAGATGAGGCCGTAGACGGCGGCGTTGACGAGGGGACGCAGCGCGATCCACACGATGCCGAGGCGGTTGGCCTCGTACTTGGCCCGCATGCGGTAGGTCGCGAGGGTCGTGATGAACGCCCGGCGGCGCCAGACTTCCGCGAGATAGCTGAACAAGGGAGGTCGGGCACCTACGCGACGTAGGTGCGTGGCCTCCGCCAGTTGAGTCACTGACATGTGGCAGGAAATCCTCTCAGCGGCCTCCGGGTGGTCGCCGCAGTCGGAAAGCTTAGACCCTCATTCTCGGTGGCTCCGGCTGGGGTTTGCCGACTTCGAGAAACCCCGGGTCGCACCCCGCACGGGTGGACCCCCACGGCCACGGGGCGGGTCGGCGTCCTCGAGCGGCCAGCGGTCGCGTCGGGATCGCCGGCCGCCCAGAGAGCCCCCGGAGGGAGTCGAACCCTCGACCACTCGCTTACAAGGCGAGCGCTCTGGCCGCTGAGCTACGGAGGCGGGACGCCGGGCGTCTGCAACATTGTGCCGCATCGGGCACGACCGCCCGCCGCCTCGGGGCGGCCGGACGGACTCAGACGCCGGCCGCCGCCACGACGCCCCAACCCTCACCGCTGAGGCGCACGGACTCGCCCGCGGGCGCGAAGGCCGCCGTGCCGGCGTCCAGGCGCAGCCCCCGGTCGTCGACGAGCGAGCCGCCGAGGACGAGCACCACCCGGGCCCGGTCGCCGCCCGGCAGGTCGACGGCCCGGTCGGGGGCCGCCTCCATCCGCCACAGCCGGAACTCCGGCTCGCCGGCGGGGTACTCCCACAGCCCGGGGGCCCGCTCGACCGCCGGCACGAGGTCGGGGGACGCCGGGTCGAAGCTCACCACCCGCACCAGTTCGTCGATGTCGATGTGCTTCGAGGTGAGGCCCCCGCGCACGACGTTGTCGGAGTTGGCCATGATCTCGACGCCGGTGCCCCGCAGGTAGCAGTGCAGGTTGCCGGCGGGCAGGTGCACGGCCTCGCCGGGCTGGAGCACCACCTTGTTCATGAGCAGCCCGACGATGACGCCGGGGTCGCCGGGGTAGTGCTTGACGAGGTGGAGGGCGGTGGCGGCGAAGTCGCCGATCTCGCCCCCGTCGTGGACATGGCGCTCGGCGGCCGCGGTGATCTCGAGGACGTGCTCGGGGCGGTCGCCCGAGCGCAGCACGTCGAGGAACACCTCGGCGAGCGCAGCACCACCGCGACGGCTGAACAGCGGGCCGATGAGGTCGCCGAGCAGGTGCACGACGCCGAGCCCGTCGAACAGGCTCCGCGTGTCGTCGGGGTCACGGAACCCGCACAGGGCCGTGTACTCGGTGAGGGCCAGCACCATCTCCGGCTTCGGCCAGTCGTCCTTGTAGGTGCGCAGGGGATCGGCGACGGGGATGCCCGCCTCGTTCTCGCGGGCGAACCCCTCGACGGCCTGGCTGCGGGTCGGGTGCGCCTGCAGCGACAGCGGGGCGGACGCGGCGAGGATCTTGAGCAGGAACGGCAGCCGGTCGCCGTACGCCGCGCGGCTCGCCTCGCCGAGCACCTCCGGGTGCTCGGCGATGAACGCGTCGAGCGCGACGGAGTCGCTCAACCGCGACGGCGCGCTGGTGTGGGCGCCGTACCAGGCCTCGGCGACCGGTTCACCGGTCGGGGGGAGTCCCAGCAGCCGGGGGATCGCGTCGGTCGAGCCCCAGGCGTAGTGCTGCAGGGTTTCGTGCAGAAGGTGCATGGTCAGCGTCCCTCATCGATGGCGGCGCGCCAGGCGGCGAGCACGGCGGCGGCGTCCCGGGTGGCCTGGTGGGGCACGAGCGGGCTGGTGGTCTCCCCGGCGCGGAGGCAGCGCGCGACCTCCTGCGCCTCGAACGTGAACCCGTGGCCGGGCACGGTGGCCGTGTACTCCTGCGGTTCGGGGTCCCCGTGCCGGGCGTCGGAGGGGGCGGCGGTGACTGTCATCGAGCGCGGCCCGACGAAGTTGGTCGGGAAATCGACCCTGCCGTGCTCGAAGACCACCGACAGGCTCTGGGCGGGACCGCACTCGAGCGACGCCATGAGCGACGCGGTGGCCGCCGGGCGGTGTTCGTCGCCGTGCCAGCTGAGCAGCGCCGTCGAGTGTCCGTCGACCCCGGTACTCGTGAGCGACCCGCTCGCCACGACGGCGTCCGGGCGCCCGAGCAGCAGCAGCGCCGCGTGCACCGGGTAGACGCCGAGGTCGAGGATCGCGCCGCCGGCGAGGTCGGGGTTGAGCAGCCGGTGGTCGGGCGGGCCGTCGAAGGGGAAGGCGAAGCTGCTCGCCACGTGGCGCACCGCGCCGAACCGGCCGTCGCTGACGAACTCGGCCAGCTGGCGGATGAGCGGGTTGCACCGGGTCCACATGGCCTCCATGCAGAACAGCCCGGACCGTTCGGCGAGGCCCAGCAGGTGGTCGGTGTCGGCGGGGGACGCCGTGAGCGGCTTCTCGACGAGTACGTGCTTGCCGGCGCGCAGGCAGATCTCGGCGGCCTCCCGGTGGTGCGAGTGTGGCGTTGCGACGTAGACGACGTCGACGTCCGGATCGGCGGCGAGGTCCTCGTAGCTGCCGTGGGCACTGGGGATCGAGTGGTCGGCGGCGAAGGCCCGGGCGTGACCACGGTCGCGCGAGCCGACCGCGACGACGCGGGCGTCCTCGGGGATCTGCTGCAGGTCACGGGTGAAGGTGGCGGCGATGCCGCCGGTGGCGAGGATGCCCCATCTCACCGGCCGGTCGGATGGCAGCGGAGGGTAGGCCCCCTGGGGCGCCGTCGGCTCAGAGCTCATGGCCACCATCCAAACACGTCGCGACGAGGGCCGCACGCGGGGGCACGCCCGTGAATGACACGCCTGTCATTTCGATCTAGACTCGCGCCATGTCCACCGCCCACCACGAGGCCGAGAGCGAGCTCAGCGAGCGCGACGCGGCCATCCTCGACTTCGAGCGCACGTGGTATCAGCTCGGACCCCGCGACCAGGAGATCCGCGAGCGGTTCGGCCTGTCGACCACCCGCTACTTCCAGGTGCTCAACGCGCTCATCGACACACCCGAGGCGTTGCGTCACGACCCGCTCCTCGTCAAGCGGCTGCGTCGGCTCCGTGAGAGCCGCCAGCGCGAGCGCAGCGCCGCCCGGCTGCGGTCCTGACCCTGCCCGACGCCCGGTGCGACGTCCCGCTGCCTCCCGCGTCCCCTCCTCTCCGGCGTACGTTCGCGACGTACGTTCGCTGCTCTTTCGCGTCGCGAACGTACGCGAAAGCAGCATTCGTACGCCGCTCGACCCGGGCGGTCCGCGCTCAGGGACGCCGGCGGCGCGAGGCTAACCAGGGGTCGGTCTCGCCCGGCCGGCAAGGGCCCGAAGAGCCCGCAGCCCGTCCGGCACGCTGCGGCGGGGCGACTCGCGGTAGCCGCCGGCGTCCAGGCCGGCCTCGCGCTCGAAGAAGTTGGCGGACGCCCTGTCGCCCGTGCGCAGCCACGACCAGCCCATGAGCACGGTGTAGACCGGCAGGTAGGGGAGTCCGCACGCGTAGGCGTACTGCCACGTGTGGTTCTCCTCGTGCTCGAGGATGCCGGGGATCGCGCGGGCGAGGTCGTCGAACGACGGGCTCGCCGTAGTGACGACGTTGCCGATCGTGAAGGCCCCACCGGTGGGGAAGCGGTAGCGGTAGCCCTCGGCCAGCCACAGCCCGCGGTCCCCCCGGCGCAGCCGCGCCCGCCCCGCCAGGGCGACCCCCAGGCCGACGGGCGTGGACAGGTTGAGCCAGTTGCCGACCTCCCGGGCGACGACGAACGGGCGGTCGGTCCGGCCGGGGCCGCTCATCGGGCGGAGCCGGGCAGCGCGGCGAGGACGGCGTCCCAGACGGCGTCGGCGACCGCCCGCTTCGAGCCCGAGGCCTCGGCGATGACGGCGCCCCCGGCCGCGAGGACGACGACCGTGTTGTCGGACGCCTCGAAGCCGATGGTCCAGCCCACCTCGTTGACGACGAGCAGGTCCGCGCCCTTGCGGGCCAGCTTCCGTCGGCCGCGCTCGAGCAGTTCCTCGCGACCGTCGACCGTCTCGGCGGCGAACCCGACGACGACCTGGCCGGGCCGGCGTGCGGCGACGAGCGCGGCGAGGACGTCGTCGGTCTGGACGAGTTCGAGGGTGCGGGTGGGGCCGGCCGCCGACTCCTTGGTGAGCTTGCGCTCGGAGAGCGTGGCCGGCCGGTAGTCGGCGACGGCGGCGGCCATCACCACCGCGTCGGCACCGGACGCCGCCCGGCTCACCGCCGCCTGCAGTTCGGCCGCGGTGCCGACGCTCACGGTGGTGATGGCCGGGTGCACCGCCTCGGCGAGCACACCGGCGTCCACGTGCGCCGCCACCAGCGTCACCCTGGCCCCCCGGTCGGCGGCCGCGCGCGCGAGCGCGACGCCCTGGCGCCCGCTCGACCGGTTGCCGATGAACCGCACCGGATCGATCGGCTCCCGGGTGCCCCCCGCCGACACGGTGACCTCCAGGCCCGCGAGGTCGCCGCGGGGGACCAGGGACAGGGCCCGCTCGGCGATCTCCTCCGGTTCGGACATCCGCCCCGGCCCGGAGTCGCCCCCGGTGAGATCGCCCTCGGCCGGGCCGACGACGTGCACGCCCCGCCGGCGCAGGGTCTCGACGTTGTGGACCGTGGCGGGGTGCTGCCACATCTCGGTGTGCATCGCCGGCGCCACGAGCACCGGTGCGGAGGTCGCAAGTAGGGTGGCGCCGAGCAGGTCGTCGGCCAGTCCCGCCGCCATCTTCGCCAGGAAGTTCGCGGTGGCCGGGGCGACGACCACCAGGTCGGCCGACCGGCCGAGGGCGACGTGCCGCACCTGGGCGACGTCCTCGTAGACGGACGTCGTCACCGGGTTGCGGCTGATCGCCTCCCAGGTGGTCAGGCCGACGAAGTGGAGGGCATCGGAGGTGGGAACGACATGGACGCTGTGACCCGCCTTCACCAGCAGGCGCACGAGGTGGACGCTCTTGTAGGCCGCGATGCCGCCGGTGACTCCCACGATGATGACCATGGCCCGATCCTCCCATCGAGCGGCGATGGTGTCGCGTGTGCACGGTGATCGTGCGGGTGCCGGACGCCCCCGGCGCCCCGGTGCGGCTGCTGGCCGTCCGCGACGAGGACCCGGACCGTCCGTGGCAGCCGCTCGGGGCGTGGTGGCCCACGGAACGACCGGGGGTGGTCGGCGTCCGGGACGTACGCGCCGGGGGAGCGTGGCTGGCGGCGTCCCGGCTACGGCTCGCGGTGCTGCTCAACCGTTCGAGCCCGCCGGTGCCCGAGGGCCGGCAGCCGGTGTCGCGGGGAACAGTGGTGCTGGACGCCGTGGGCGGCCGGCTGCCGCTTCCCAGCCCGGCCATCTCCGGGTTCAACCTCGTCGACGTGACGAGCGGGGGCGCCCGCCTCATGTCGTGGGACGGGCTCGTGCTGGCCGACCGGCGGGTGCCGCCGGGCACGCACATGATCGCCCACCACGACCTGGACGACCCCCGCAGCGCCCGGATCGGCGCGTGGCTCGGCGCCTTCGCCGACGCCTCCACCGACGCCCCCTCGGGCTCGCCGGACGCCGCCTGGGCCCGCGGCTGGCTGGACATCCTCGCCGAGAGCGCGTCGCTGCACCCCCACGACGACCGGGCCATCATCCGCGACAACCGGCCGCACGGCTTCCCGACGCAGTCGCTGCTGCTCTGCGTGGCCTCCGTCGGGCCCGACGGGGTGGAGGTTCGCTACGGCGAGCTCGACCGCCCCGGCCGGTGGAACGAGCCGGTGCTGCGGCCGGCGTCGCCGCCCGTCAGCGGTCGGCCAGCAGGGCGATAGCGGCGTCCAGCATCGGCTCGGTGAGCCGGCCGGTGAAGGTGTTCTGCTGGCTCACGTGATAGCTGCCGACCAGCCGGACCGGGTGGTCGCCGGCGTCCAGCGTGGTCGTGGCGGCGTGCGCGAACCGGGGCCGGGGCCTCGGCACCGACCACCCCACCCGGGCGGCCGCCGCCAGCGTCGACGTCCACGCGTGGCCGCCGAGCGCGAGTACGGCGTGCAGCCGGGGCCCCATGAGCTCGAATTCGCGGTCGAGCCAGCCTCCGCAGGTGGCGAACTCGGCGGGTGTCGGCTTGTTCGCCGGCGGCGCGCAGTGCACCGAGGCCGTGATCCGGACGCCGCTCAGCCGCAGCCCGTCGCCGGCATGGGTCGCCGTGGGCTGGTTCGCGTACCCGGCGCGGTACAGCGCCGCGTAGAGCCAGTCGCCGGACCGGTCGCCGGTGAACATCCGGCCGGTGCGGTTGGCGCCGTGCGCGGCCGGGGCGAGGCCGACGACGAGGATGCCGGCGTCCGGGTCGCCGAAGGAGGGCGCGGGGCGTCCCCAGTAGGCCTGGTCGGCGAAGGCCGCACGCCGGGTGCGGGCGACCTCCTCCCGCCAGGCCACCAGGCGCGGGCAGGCCCGACACACACTCACCCGGGCGTCGAGTTCGGGCAGCGTGGTGGCGCCGGCGGCGAGGGCCGCGACGTCGGCGGCCGAGCCGGCCACCGGCGTGTCCGGGCCGGCGGGGTCGTGGGGCCAGTCGCTGCTCATGCCCCCAGCCTGGCACGCCGGAACCTGTCGGCCCGGGGGACTTTGCACTCGTGGTGGGCGAGTGCTAAACATGATGTTGGCACTCGGCTGTGTCGAGTGCTACCTCGGAAACGGGTGGTGAGATCACCGGATCGTCCGTCGCGGGCACTGCCGGTTTCCAGCAGTCATTGACCACCGTTGGAGCCCACCGGCTCCTGATGCCGAAGGACGTATCGCCTGATGGCCAAGCTCATTGAATTCAACGTCGAGGCCCGCCGCGGGCTCGAGCGGGGGATGAACACCCTCGCCGACGCGGTGAAGGTCACCCTCGGCCCCAAGGGCCGCAACGTGGTGCTGGAGAAGAAGTGGGGCGCTCCCACCATCACCAATGACGGCGTCTCCATCGCCAAGGAGATCGAACTCGAAGACCCCTACGAGAAGATCGGCGCCGAGCTCGTCAAGGAGGTCGCCAAGAAGACCGACGACGTCGCGGGCGACGGCACCACCACCGCCACCGTGCTCGCCCAGGCCATGGTGCGCGAGGGCCTGCGCAACGTCACCGCCGGCGCCAACCCGATGTCGCTGAAGAAGGGCATCGAGACCGCCGTGGCCGCCGTGAGTGACCAGCTGTCGGCGATGGCCACCGAGATCGAGACCCGCGAGCAGATCGCGGCGACGGCGTCCATCTCCGCCGGTGACACCACGGTCGGCGAGATCATCGCCGAGGCCATGGACAAGGTCGGCAAGGAAGGCGTCATCACCGTCGAGGAGTCGAACACCTTCGGGCTCGAGCTCGAGCTCACCGAGGGTATGCGCTTCGACAAGGGCTACATCTCGCCCTACTTCGTCACCGACCCGGAGCGGATGGAGGCGACCCTCGACGACCCGTACGTGCTGATCGTCAACTCCAAGGTGAGCAGCCTCAAGGACCTGCTCCCCGTGCTCGAGAAGGTCATGCAGGCCGGCAAGCCGCTGCTCGTGATCGCCGAGGACGTCGACGGTGAGGCCCTCGCCGGCCTGATCGTCAACAAGCTGCGCGGCACCTTCAAGTCGGTCGCCGTCAAGGCCCCGGGCTTCGGCGACCGCCGCAAGGCCATGCTCGCCGACATCGCCATCCTCACCGGTGGCCAGGTCATCAGCGAGGAGGTCGGCCTGTCGCTCGAGGGCGTCACCCTCGAACTGCTCGGGCGCGCCCGCTCCGCCGTGGTCACCAAGGACGAGTGCACGATCGTCGACGGTGCCGGCGACGCCGACCAGATCGCCGGACGGGTCTCCCAGATCCGTCGCGAGATCGAGAACAGCGACTCCGACTACGACCGCGAGAAGCTGCAGGAGCGCCTGGCCAAGCTGGCCGGCGGTGTCGCGGTGATCAAGGTCGGCGCGGCCACCGAGGTCGAGCTCAAGGAGCGCAAGCACCGCATCGAGGACGCCGTCCGCAATGCGAAGGCGGCGGTCGAGGAGGGCATCGTCCCCGGCGGTGGCGTGGCGCTGCTGCAGGCGTCCAAGGCCGCCAAGGTCGACCAGCTCGAGGGTGACGAGGCCACCGGGGCGCACATCGTGTTCTCCGCCTGCGCCGCCCCGCTGCGCCAGATCGCGGTGAACGCCGGGCTCGAAGGTGGCGTCGTCGTCGAGAAGGTCGCGGGCCTGCCCGCCGGCCAGGGTCTGGACGCCGCCACCGGCGAGTACGTCGACATGCTGGGCTCCGGCATCATCGACCCCGCCAAGGTCACCCGGTCGGCGCTGCAGAACGCGGCCTCGATCGCGGCCCTGTTCCTCACCACCGAGGCGGTCATCGCCGACAAGCCCGAGCCGGTCAAGGCTCCGGCGGGCGGCGACGCCGGCGGCATGGGCGGCATGGACTTCTGATCCTGCCTCCGGCAACGACATCGCGAGGGCGGTCCCACCGGGGCCGCCCTCGTGCGCGTCCGGGTGCGGGGCGGGGTCGGGGTCAGCGGCGATTCAGAGCTTCCACATAGACTCGACAGGATCAGTCGGCGGCACGTCGGCGCGTCCACCACCCCGAAAGGTTCTGGTCCGCTCATGCTCACCTGGTTCGAACACCTCATGACCGGCGTCCCGCCCTGGATCATCCACATCATCATCGGAGGCGTCGTCCTCATCGAGTCGATGGGCATCCCGCTGCCCGGCGAGACCGTCATCATCGCGGCGTCGATCCTCGCGACCGGCCACTACATCCAGATCTCGGCCCTCGGCATCGCGACCTCCGGCGCCATCGGGGCGATCATCGGCGACAGCATCGGCTACTGGGTGGTGCGGCGGCACGGCAACAAGCTGCTGCGCTGGATGCACCGCAAGTTCCCGAAGCACGTGGCCGCCGAGGAACTCGCGTGGACCGAGCACGTCTTCTCCCGCTACGGGTTCCCGGCGGTGTTCTTCGGCCGCTTCGTCGCCATCCTGCGGATGTTCGCCGGGCCGATCTCCGGGCTGCTGCGGATGCACTACTACCTGTTCCTCGTGGCCAACGCGCTCGGCGGCATCACGTGGAGCTTTGCCATCACCTACGCCGTGCACTTCCTCGGCCTGGCCGCCGACAAGTACTTCAAGGACGTCTCCTGGATCGCGTTGATCCTGTTCGTCGTCCTCCTCGCCGTCGCGGGGGTGTTCCTCCGCCGGCGCACCCAGAAACTGGTGCACGACTACTGCACCGCGAACCCGGACGCCGTCGAGCGCGCCAAGGAGCGGCTCGCCTGATCTCCCCTTGTCACACCGGCCCACGGGCCCGGCAGGAGGCGCCGGGTTAACCGGTGGAAAAGTGTCAGCGCCCTCGTCTAGGGTCGTTCGACGTGGCACCTGTGATCCGGGCCGTCGGGCTCACGAAGACCTACGGCGATGTCGTCGCCGTCGACGGCATCGACTTCGAGGTGCCCCCGGGGGAGTCGTTCGGCCTGCTCGGGCCGAACGGTGCGGGCAAGTCGACGACGATGCGGATGATCGGGGGCACGCTCACCCGCAGCGGCGGCGTCCTCGAAGTGATGGGGCTCGACCCCGAGACCCAGGGGCCCGAGGTGCGGGCGCACCTGGGCGTGGTGCCGCAGGAGGGCAACCTCGACGAGGAGTTGCGGGTCCGCGACAACATCATCGTCTACGGCCGCTACTTCGGCTTGCCGCGCAGCTACCTCCGGCCGAAGTCGCAGGAGCTGCTCGAGTTCGCCCAGCTCACCGACAAGGCCGACAGCAAGGTGCAGGAGTTGTCGGGCGGCATGAAGCGGCGGCTCACCATCGCCCGCGCCCTGGTGAACCAGCCCCGCATCCTGCTGCTCGACGAACCCACCACCGGCCTCGACCCGCAGGCGCGGCACATCCTCTGGGACCGGCTGTTCCGGCTCAAGGAGGAGGGCGTCACCCTCATCGTCACCACCCACTTCATGGACGAGGCGGAGCAACTGTGCGACCGGCTCATCGTCGTCGATCACGGGCGCATCATGGCAGAGGGGTCGCCGGCGTCCCTCATCCGCCGGTTCTCCAGCCGGGAGGTGCTCGAGATGCGGTTCGGGTCGGATCGCAACGCCCTGGTCGTCGACCAGCTCCGCGACATCGGCGACCGGCACGAGGTGCTGCCCGACCGCATCCTGCTCTACGCCGACGACGGCGAGGAGGCCCTCGACGAAGTGGTCCGGCGGGGCCTGCATCCGCACACGTCGCTGGTGCGGCGCTCCTCCCTGGAGGACGTGTTCCTCCGGCTCACCGGAAGGAGTCTCATTGAGTGACATCACCGACTCCACCCGGCTCGCCTACTCCGGTGGCGTGGCGTCCCCGCGCCAGCTGGCCCTGCGCGCCCGGCGGCTCGGGTGGCTGCGCTACGCGGAGCACTACCTGCGCACCATGCGGGCCTTCTGGGTCCCGCTGCTGCTGCAGTCGGTCGGCACGCCGTTGCTGTACCTCGTCGCCATGGGCGTCGGCCTCGGGACGCTCGTCGACCGGTCCCACTCGTCGCCGATGGGGGTGCCCTACCTCACGTTCGTCGCGCCCGCCGTGATGGTCGCCACCGTGATGGGGGCGGCGGCCACCGAGGCGATGTACCCGGTGATGTCCGGGTTCAAATGGCAGCGGCTCTACTACGGAGCCGCCGCCAGCCCCTTGTCACCCGGCCAGATCGCCATGGGTCACCTGCTCGGCGCCTGCGCCCGATTCGTCATCCAGGCGGTCGTCTTCTGGATCTTCCTCATCGCCTTCGGGGCGGCCCGCTCGCCCTGGTCGCCGCTCACCGTCCCGATCGCCGTGCTCGGCGCCCTGGCGTTCGGCGCGCCGCTGCAGGCCTACTCGGCCACCCTGCGCGACGAGGGCACCTCGTTCAACTTCGTCGCCCGCTTCATCCTCACGCCGATGACCCTGTTCGCAGGCACGTTCTTCCCGCTCACCGCGATGCCCGTCTACCTGCGCTGGATCGGCTGGGTGTCGCCCATGTGGCACGCCACCCAGCTGGCCCGACGGGCGAGCTTCGCCATGCCCGAGCCGTCGTGGCTCACCGCGACGCACCTCGTCTACCTCGTCGGGCTGGTCGCCGTGGGTGTCGTCCTGTCGCGGCGGGTCTACACCCGGCGGTTGGGGGAGTGATGGCCGACACGATGCAGGAACAGGAGATCCTCGAGGTCCGGCGTCCCCGGCTGCTCCCAGGCCTGTACGGGGGGAACATCCGGGCGGTGCTGGAGCGGGGCTTCATCGTGATGGCGAAGCAGAACTGGGCGATCGTCGCGTCCGGGTTCTTCGAGCCCGTGTTCTACCTGCTCGCGATGGGCCTCGGGCTCGGCGGTCTGGTCGGTACGGTGCAGGGTCCCGGCGGGCACACCCTCTCGTACGCCGCCTACATTGCTCCCGCCCTGCTGGCCACCTCGGCGATGAACGGGGCCGTCTACGACTCCACCATGAACGTGTTCTTCAAGCTGCGGTTCGCGAAGCTCTACCAGGCGATGCTGCAGACCTCGCTCGGGGCCCTCGACGTGGCCGCCGGGGAGATCGCCATGGCCCTGTTCCGGGGCCTGCTCTACGCCTGCGCGTTCATGGTGGTCATGCTCGTCATGGGGCTGGTCACCTCGTGGTGGGCCGTGCTCATGGTGCCGGCCGCGCTGCTCGTGGCGCTGGGCTTCGCCGGTATCGGCATGGCGGCCACCAGCTACATGAAGACCTTCCAGCACCTGGACATCGTCGGCTTCATGCTCATGCCGATGTTCCTGTTCTCGTCGACGCTCTACCCGATCTCGGTGTTCCCCGTCGGCGTCCAGTGGTTCATCAAGGCGATGCCGCTGTGGCACGGGGTCGAGATGATGCGGCAGCTGTCGGTCGGCGCGCTCTCGCTCGCGACCGCCGGACACCTGCTCTACTTCGTCGTCATGAGCGCCGCCGGCGTCGCGATCGCGTCCCGCCGGCTGCGCGCGCTGTTCCTGCGCTGAGGCCGGGGCCGGGTCACGCCGCCGTGGGGTGCCTCCCACACGCGCAGCGCTCGCGGCGCAACAATGTCGCCATGGCTGGGCTGCTCGAGGTGCTGGTGCTGCACGAGGCCGACGCCCGGCGCGCCGAGGAGGGTGGCGCCGACCGCGTCGAACTGGTCGGCAGCCTCGACGACGGCGGCATGTCCCCCGAGCCCCGCATGGTCGAGCGGGTGCGCGACGTGACGACGATCCATTTGCGCCCGATGGTGCGCCTGCGGGCGGGGTTCGGCACCGACGGGGGCGAGTTCACCCGGCTCCGGGGGCTGGTGGCGAGCTACCTGGACGCCGGCGCCGACGGCGTCGTCTTCGGCTTCCTCAACGGCATGGGCGAGGTCGACCGGGAGGTCTGCGAGGCCCTCGCCGAGCACGGCGGCTGGCCCTGGACCTTCCATCGGGCGGTCGACTCCGTTCTCGACTCCGACAAGGCGTGGCGCACCCTGCTGCGGCTACCGCGGGTCGACCAGGTCCTCACCGCCGGGTCGCCCCGGGGCGTGGACGCCGGCCTCGACGAACTGCTGCGACTCGCGCGATCCGACGGCCGGGTCGCGGCGCTCATGATGGCCGGGGGCGGTCTGCTGCCCGAGCACGTGCCGTGGCTGGCGCGTGCCGGCGTCCGGTCGTTCCACATCGGGCGCACGGCCCGGCCCCAGGGCTCGTTCAAGGCCTACGTCGACGCGCCGCTCGTGCACACGTGGCGCACGCTCATCGACGACGCCGTGCAGCACGTCCCCGTGCCCCGGGGCTGAACCGGGCCGCGTCATGCCCCGTCCTCTGCGATATTGACACCACCTGCCACACCCCGCCCGCTGGGGGCATCGTCTGGCAGGGGGTGCACGTTTCGGCGTCCCGCGGCCCCCGTCACCCCTGCCGGGGGATGCCGGACGCCAGCAGGTCGGGGGTCACCTCGGTGGCGAGGAACCGCTCCCGGTCGCGCGCCAGGGACCAGAGCTCCGCCGCGGGCGGCAGTGCGGGGAGGTCGACGGAGTCCTGCAGGGTGAGGGCCGCCATGACGTGCCCGAGCCGCAGGCACACGGCGCTCGACTCGCCCTGCGACAGCCCCGCGAGGAACCCGGCCGCGAAGGCGTCCCCGGCGCCCACCGCCTCCACCACGGTGGCACGCATCGAGGGCTCGAAGGTGGTGCCGTGGGGTCCGAAGTGCGTGGCCCCCCGAGCGCCGTCCTTGACGACGAGGTGGGCCGGCCGGTCGACGAGTGCCCGCACCCGCTCGGGCGTGCCGGCTCCCCAGAGCGTCTCCGCCTCGTCCTGGCCGACGAGCACGAGGTCGGCCGCTTGCGCGGCCTCGGCCAGGGGGCGGGCGGCGTCCGCCGCGGTCCACAGGCCCGGCCGGTAGTTGACGTCGAAGCTCACCAGCGCCGGGCCGAGGGGGCGCTCGCGGATCACCCGGCCGACGGTCGCGGCCAGGGTGGGCGGCACGCCCAGCGAGACGCCGGTGACGTGCACGATGCCGACGTTGCCGGCCGGCAGTCGCGCGACGTCGGCGGCGGAGAGGTGGGCTGCCGCCGAGCCGGCACGGTAGTAGTAGACGCGGGTCCCGCCGTGTTCCCGGTGCTTGAAGAACACCCCCGTGGGGTGGTCGGGGTCGCGGAGCACCGCGCCGGCGTCCACCCCCCGGTCGGCCACGAACCGGACCAGCCGCTCGCCGAACGGGTCGGCGCCGACGCGGGAGAACCATACGGAGTCGACGCCGAGATGGGCCAGCCCGCAGGCGACGTTGCTCTCGGCGCCGGCGACCGACGCGAGGAAGCGTTCGTCGTGCTCCAGCGACCCCTCCTCTGGGACGAACAGGATCATCGACTCGCCGATGCACACCACCGACCCTGCGGACGCCGGCTCGCTCACTGACCCTCCTTCGACGGGCGCTGTGTCCCCACGGCCCGCGGGGACGCCCCATTGTCCACCCGGTCGGGCAGATCACCCGGCCGTTGCTGGTCGGGGTACTGGCCACTTCGGATTCGTCATCGACGGGTAACCGGACAGCGTTCGGTTATGGAGCCGCTGTCCTGTTGTCGCCCACCCGGGACGGCCTCACGATCGGCGGGCGCACGGGCCTCCGGACGCCGCCACCGCCGGGAGGCGCCCGGTCGCCCGCGGATCCGGAGGGCGCCCGCGTCCGTGGACCCGTTGTCCCACCCCGACCACATTGATAGCGTCGACGTACTAAATCCAGCGTCCCCAAGGGTGAGGAGAACGCGCATGCCCGTCCATCACGTCGCGGTGACCGGGTCCGACCGGTCGTCGGGTTCCGAGAGCAGTCCGTTCCGCACCATCAACCACGCCGCCCAGGTCGCCGTCGCCGGCGACACCGTCGTCGTGCACGCCGGCGAGTACCGCGAGTGGGTGCGCCCCCGGTACGGCGGCCTGAGCGACGCCCGCCGCATCGTCTACACCGCGGCCGAGGGCGAGCGGGTCGTCGTCAAGGGCTCCGAGCGGATCACCGGGTGGGAGCGCGAGGACGGGGACGTGTGGCGGGTCGTCCTGCCGAACGCGCTGTTCGGCGACTGGAACCCCTACGCCCTGGAGGTGGAGGGCGACTGGGTCGTGCGCCCGGTCGCACCCGCCCGCCCGCGGCACCTCGGCGACGTCTACCTCAACGGCCGCAGCTTCTACGAGGCGGACGGGCGCGACGAGCTCAGCGCGCCGGAGCGCCGGGAGACCGTGGTGGACGACCGCAGTGGCCAGACCTGGCCGGTGCGCGACCCCGAGTGGACCCGCCACGTCTGGTACGCCGAGGTGGGCGCCGACACGACGACCATCTGGGCGAACTTCCAGGGGGCCGACCCGAACGCCGAGCTCGTCGAGATCAACGTCCGGCGCTCGGTGTTCTACCCGGTCGTCAACCACCTCGACTACATCACCGTGCGGGGCTTCGAACTGTGCCACGCCGCGACCCCCTGGGCGCCGCCCACCGCCGACCAGCCGGGGCTCATCGGCCCCAACTGGGCCAAGGGCTGGGTGATCGAGGACAACCTCATCCACGACGCCAAGTGCTCGGCGGTCTCGCTCGGCAAGGAGGCCACGACCGGCGACAACTTCTACACCCGCCGCCGCGACAAGCCCGGCTACCAGTACCAGCTGGAGGCCGTCTTCACCGCTCGCCGGCTCGGCTGGAGCAGGGAGCGGATCGGGTCGCACGTCGTGCGCAACAACGTGATCTTCGACTGCGGTCAGAACGGCATCGTCGGCCACCTCGGCTGCGTCTTCAGCACCATCAGCGACAACGAGATTCACGACATCGCCACCAAGCGCGAGTTCTACGGCCACGAGATCGGCGGCATCAAGCTGCACGCGGCGATCGACGTGCAGATCGTGCACAACCACATCCACGACTGCGCGCTCGGCATCTGGAGCGACTGGCAGACGCAGGGCACCCGCTTCACCCGCAACGTGCTCCACGACAACGCGCGCGACCTCTACGTCGAGGTGTCGCACGGTCCCTACGTCGTCGACCACAACGTCCTCGCGTCGGCGGCCTCGGTCGAGACGATGAGCGACGGCGGCGCCTACGTCGGAAACCTCATCGGCGGCACCTTCCTCGTGCACCCCGTGATCGAGCGGCCCACGCCCTACCACGTGCCGCACTCCACCGAGGTCGCCGGCTACGCGTCCATCTACGGCGGCGACGACCGGCTGATCGGGAACATCTTCGTCGGACGCGGCGACGACCCGGCCGATGTCGGCGAGGCGTACACCCGCGGCATCGAGCCGGTCACCAGGGTCGGCTACGGCTCGTTCGTCTACGACGGCCACCCCACCTCGCTCGAGGAGTTCATCGGCACGGTGGTCTCCCGGCTGCCCGGCGACGTCAACAACTTCGTCGACCTCAAGAACCCCGTGTACGTGCGCGACAACGTCTATCTCGGCGGGGCCCGGCCCTACGAGCGGGAGGAGGGCGCCCTCACCAGCCCCGACGACCCGGGGCTGGTCGTCAGCACCGACGACGGACGGGTGGACGTGCGCATCGCCCTCCCCGAGGGCTTCGCGGCGCACCGGATCCCGGTGGTGACCACCGCCGACCTCGGGCGGGTGCGGATGGTGGACGCCGACTTCGAGGCGCCCGACGGTTCGGCCCTGCGGCTCGACACCGACCTCCTCGGCGGGACGACGACCCGGGACGCCGTCGCGGGCCCGCTCGCGGCGCTCGGCGACGGCGACAACACCGTGACCGTCTGGCAGGCTCCCGGACGCCGGTAGGCCCAGGTCCCCGGGGCTCAGCCGAGCTCGGGGGGCAGGTCGTCGGCGTGCACGATCCGCAGCGACATGACCGCGCGGGTGAGGCAGACGTAGAGGCGGCGCAGCCCGGTCTCGCGGTCGGGCTCGCCCGCGACGATCCGGGCCGGCTCGACGAGCACGACGTGGTCGAACTCGAGGCCCTTGGCCAGGGTCGCCGGCACGAGGTCGAGGCGGTGCAGCCCCCGCACCTCGTCCTCGACGTGGTGGTGCTCCAGCCCCGCCCGGTCGAGGACGCCGGCGGCCTCGGCGACGAGGTCGTCGGGCACGATCAGCCCCACGGTCCCCTCGACCTCGAGCGCCTGCCGGCACTGGGCGACCACGGGGGCGAGCGGGTCGGCGTCCCGGTGGAGCGTGAGCAGCCCCCGGTCGTGCCGGATCGCGTACGGCGCCCGGAGCCCGGGCGCGATGTACGGCAGCAGCCGGGCGGCGTAGTCGAGCACCTCGCCCGGCACGCGGAACCCCTCGACCAGTTCGCTGAGGGTGGCGCCCGGATGCCCGACGTGGCCGAGCGCCGCCGCCCAGTCGCGGCTGGCCCACGGGGTGGTGGCCTGGGCCAGGTCGCCGAGCAGGGTGACCGACCCGGTGCTCGCCCGCCGGCCCACAGCCCGCAGCTGCATCGCCGACAGGTCCTGGGCCTCGTCGACGATGACGTGGCCGAGGCTGCCCGTGCGCTCGAGCAGGTCGCCGAGCTCGTCGACGAGCACGAGGTCGGCGAGGCTCCAGCGCATGGCCCCCGGCGTCCGTGCCCGGCCGCCCGACTGCAGCAGCCGCTGCTCCTCGTCGTCGAGGACGCCGTCCGCGCACGTGGCCAGGAACTCCGCGTCGGTGAGCAGCCGGTGGGCGAGCTTCACGGCGTCCACCTTGGGCCAGCATGCGGCCGCCAACTGCTTCACCACCCCGGTGCGCGCCACCCGGTCCTGTACCCGGTCGTCGGTGGTCTCGCCCGCGGCCTCCATCCGCAGCAGCACCAGGTGGGCCAGCCGCTGCGGCAGCATCTGCCGTCCGGCCTCGTAGCGCACCCCGCGCTCCACCAGCGCCGCCACGGCCGCGGCGACCGTGGGGACCGGGATCCGCCACTGCCGGTGCCCGATCGGCACGACGAGCATGGACGCCGGCTCGCTCACGTGACCCCACACCGCCCGCCGGCACACCTCGGCCATCCGGGCGTCGCCCTTGAGCACGGCCACGGCGGGGGCGTCGGTGCCGCGCGGGGTGAGCCCGGTCGCGCGGGAGACCAGCGACTCGATGGTGTCGTGGGCGGCGTCGATCTCGCCCAGGGCCGGGAGGACGTCGGCGATGTAGCCGAGGAACGACTGGTTCGGCCCGATGACGAGGACGCCGGCGCGCGAGAGCTGCTCCCGGAACTGGTAGAGCAGCCACGCCGCGCGGTGCAGGCCCACCGCGGTCTTGCCGGTGCCCGGCGCTCCCTGGATGGCGAGCGAGGTGGCGAGGTCCGTGCGCACCAGCACGTCCTGGTCGGGCTGGATGGTGGCGACGATGTCGCGCATCGGCCCGGTGCGCGGCCGCTCGATCTCCGAGCGGAGGATGTCGGAGACGTGCTCGTCCCCGGCGGGTGCGCCGGCGAGCGGCTCGTCCTCGAAGGCGGTGAGCTCGCCGTGCTGGAACCCGAAGCGGCGGCGCAGCGAGCAGCCCATGGGCTCGGCCGGCCGGGCCCGGTAGAAGGGCAGGCTCATCGGCGCCCGCCAGTCCATCACCAGGGGCTCGCCGCCCGCCTCGCCCGACACGTGCCGGCGTCCGATGTGGAAGACCTCGTCGGCCTCCGCGCCCGCGGCCTCGGCGTACTCCAGTCGCCCGAAGAACAGCGGGATGTCGGGGTCGACCTCGAGTTCGGCCATCCGCCGGAAGAGCATCTGCCGGAGGTACTGGGTGCTCACCGAGTTGCCTCCGACGGCGCCCTGCCAGTCCTCGGACTCGGCGCGCATCCGCTGGAGCGCCGCCCGGGAGGCGGCGAGATGGGCGCGTTCGGCGGCCAGGACGGTCGAGGCGGGATCGGGGTGCGTGGGCATGGCTCTCCTCCGAGCGCTGTGCGGGTCGGGGTGGCCGCCGAGTGGGCCCGGCGGCCGACCATCCGTCGCGACGCGGGATGGCTCTGGAAGACAGCAGGCGATGCTACTCCCAACCCGGAGCGTCCTGTTAGCGTGCACAAATGCCCCGTCCCACCCTCACCCCCCGGGAAGCCGAAGCCCACCTGGTGCACCTCGGCGGCCACGCCCGGGAGACCTACCGATGGCTGCGCCTCGGCCTTCTCGCCGCGCTGGGTGCCGTCGTGACGAGCGGGCTCATCGAGTGGTCGCGCGCTCCCGGGCACTGCCTGCAGGGCTCGCTGAGTGAGTACTACTGGACGCCGGTGCGGCCGGTGCTCGTCGGGGGGCTGATGGCGTTCGCCCTCGGGCTCATCGCCGTCCGCGGCAGCACCGACGCGGAGGACACCGCGCTCAACCTCGCCGGGCTGTTCGCCCCGATCGTCGCGGTGGTCCCGGTGCGTCCCGGCACCGGGTGCAGTTCCGCGCCGGAGCCGGTGCTCCCGGTCGCCGCCGCCGTCGACAACAACATCCGGGCGCTGCTGGTGATCGCCGGGATCGTCGTCGTCGCGGTGGCGGTCGTCCTCGTCGTCCACCGGGTGCGCGCCGCGCCGGTGTGGACTGGGTGGGTCCTGGCCGCGGCCACCGTCGCGGGGTTCGCCGGGTGGGCCCTCGGCGCCGGGGAGACGATGGAGCCCGCGGCGCACTACGTGGCCGCCGTCGGCGTGTTCGGCTGCCTCGTCGTGGTCGTGCTCCTCAACGCCCGCTACACCCCGGGCTCGCGCCTCACGGCGGTCTATCTCGCACTGGCCGCCGCGATGGTGCTGGCGCTGCTGTTGCAGGGCCTGCACCTGCTCGTGCCCGCGTTCGGCTGGACCCTGCTGGCCACCGAGACCGCGCTCGTCGCGCTGTTCGCGGTGTTCTGGCTCGTGCAGACCCTCGAACTGTGGGACGCCGGCGTCCGGCCGGCCCGAGCGGGGGATCAGGGCAGGTCGAGCCCCTGAGGGATGTCGTCGGCGTCAACGATGCGGTACGAGTACCCCTGCTCGGCGAGGAACCGCTGCCGGTGTGCCGCGAACTCGGCGTCGACGGTGTCGCGGGCGACCACGGCGTAGAAGCGGGCGGTGCGGCCGTCCCCCTTCGGGCGCATCAGCCGGCCGAGCCGCTGGGCCTCCTCCTGCCGCGACCCGAACGACCCCGACACCTGGATCGCCACCTCGGCCGAGGGCAGGTCGATGGAGAAGTTGGCCACCTTGCTCACCACCAGCAGGTCGATCTCCCCGGCCCGGAACTGGCCGTACAGCTGCTCGCGCTGCCGGGTCGTCGTCGCGCCGGTGATGATCGGGCAGTCGAGGCGTTCGGCGAGATCCTCCAACTGGTCGACGAACTGGCCGATGACCAGTGTCGGGCGGCCGCGGTGCAGGTTGACGAGGTCGACCACGGTGCGGGTCTTGGTCTCCGCGGACGCCGCCAGCCGGTAGCGGACTTCCGCGTCGGCCACGGCGTAGGTCATCCGCTCCGACTCGTCGAGGCTCACCCGCACCTCGACGCAGTCGGCCGGGGCGATCCAGCCCTGGGCCTCCATGTCCTTCCACGGGGCGTCGTAGCGCTTCGGCCCGATGAGGGAGAACACGTCGCCCTCCCGCCCGTCCTCCCGGACGAGGGTGGCCGTGAGTCCGAGCCGCCGGCGCGCCTGCAGGTCGGCGGTCTGCCGGAAGACCGGTGCGGGCAGCAGGTGCACCTCGTCGTAGATGACCAGGCCCCAGTCGCGCGCGTTGAACAGTTCCAGGTGGGGCTGCACGCCCTTCCTCCGGGTGGTGAGCACCTGGTAGGTGGCCACGGTGACCGGGCGCACGTCCTTGCGCGACCCGGAGTACTCGCCGATCTCGTCGGCCGTGAGGCTGGTGCGGCGGAGCAGCTCGTCGCGCCACTGCCTCGCCGAGACGGTGTTGGTGCACAGGATGAGGGTGGTGCTGCCGGCAAGGGCCATCGCGGCGGCCCCCACGACGGTCTTGCCCGCCCCACAGGGGAGCACCACCACGCCCGACCCGCCGTGCCAGAACGACTCCGCCGCCTGCCGCTGGTAGTCGCGGAGCTTCCACCCGTCCTCGGCCAGCGAGATCGCGTGCTTCTCGCCGTCGACGTAACCGGCGAGGTCCTCGGCCGGCCAGCCGAGCTTGAGCAGCACCTGCTTGAGGTGGCCGCGCTCGCTCGGGTGCACCGCGACCGTGTCCGGGTCGATCCGAGCGCCCAGCAGCCCCTTGACCGCGGCGCTCCGGGTCACCTCGGCGAGCACCGCGGCGTCCGTGCTGATCAGCACCAGGCCGTGCACGGGGTGCTTCTCCAGCCGCAGCCGCCCGTAGCGGCCCATCGTGTCGGCGATGTCGACGAGCAGGCCGGAGGGCACCGGGTACTTCGACCAGGTGAGCAGCGCGTCCACCACCTGTTCGGCGTCGTGGCCGGCGGCGCGGGCGTTCCACAGGCCCAGGGGGGTGAGCCGGTAGGTGTGGATGTGCTCGGGGGCGCGCTCGAGTTCCGCGAAGGGGGCGATGGCGATCCGGCACGCGTCGGCGTCCGGGTGGTCGGCTTCGAGCAGCAGGGTGCGGTCGGACTGGACGATGAGCGGGCCGGTGGACATCCGACCAGTATCCCCCGGGCGCGCGGAGCGCCGAAACCGCTGCTACAGGCCCGGGCTGGGGGCGTCGCTCGCGGTGGGAGTCGCGCTGGGGGACGCCGGGTCGGCGGCCGAGGCCGTGGCGCTCGGAGTCGGGCTGTCGCCGCCGGACGCCGTGGCGCTCGGGGAGGGCGACGACGAGGAGAGGCCCGACGCGGTCGCCGTCGCGGTGGGCGTGAGCGCCGCGCTCGGCGTCACGCTCGAGGCGCTGCTCGCCGGCGACGAGGGCGACGGGGCCGGGGAGGCGGGCGTGGTGGACGTGGTGGGCGTCGGGGCCGGGGTGGCGGGCGCCGGGGGCGAGTCGGGCGGCGGGATCACGTAGAGCGCCGACCACGGGCCGTACGTGCCGGTGGTGTCGACGGCGGCCACCTGGACGAGGATCGGGCTCTTGTCTCCCAGCCAGCCGAGGCGGCTGTCGAGGGTGCTCGTGGTGTCGGCGAGGAAGCCGTTGACGAGCACGCGGTAGTAGCGGATGCCTGACTGGTCGACCGCGGGGTCCCAGGCGATCGTGAAGGTGCTCATCGTGTTCGAGGCCAGACGCAGCGAGCCGACGGCCGAGGGCGGCACCGGGGTGGGGCCCGGCTGCCAGGGGGTGCGGGGGGCGGCGGGGTGCGACGGGAGCCCGGGAGTGGGCGTGGCAGTGCCTGGCACGGCCGCCTCGGCCGCTGCCCCGGCGCCCTTCGCCACGTCGGGCTGGGCCGAGCTCGTCCCCGGCCGCCCCGCCCCGATGAACAGGTAGGCCAGGAGGAACGCGGCCACGCCCGCCACCACGAAGCCGGCGGCGACGAGGGCACGTTCTGCACTGGTCCGCATACTTCGAGGGTACGAGCGGCGGGCCCCGCGGGGTCCCCCTAGGACGGACCGGGGGCGCCGCTCCCGCCTGGGAGCTCCCGGGATCTCAACCCTTGGGGTGGGAGGCCCGCGACGGCCTGGAGGTGCGCACTGCCACGATCCGCGACAACGCGACGGTGATGGCCGGGGCGGCCCGCTGCTGCAGCCGGACATTGCCGGAGGCGATCCCCATGACCCGTGCGAGGCTGGTGGAGGGCGACCCGTCGTCGAGCACGCGGTCGACCTCGAGCCACGTGTCGGTGCCCTGGTGGGCGGCCAGGACGTCGACGATCTGCTGGGCCGAGGTCGCGAGCACGTCGGGGTTCTCCCGGCTCACGAGGTCCTCGGCCAGGCGGTGCAGGTCGACGACCGGCGTCCGTTCGGTCGCGCCGAGCGGCGCCAGCCGGGCCCGGAGGCTGGCGGGGGCGGTCGCCGGCTCACCGCTCGCGTCGCGGGCGATCGGCGCGTGGCCGAGCTGGCGCAGCACCGCGACGACGTCCTCCGGCTCGGCGAGGGCACCGAGCACGCCGCCGGCGATCCGGCGCAGCCCGAGCGGCCGGGCACGGGCGTCGTTGAGCAGGGCTTCGGCGGTGACGGGGTCATCGACGGTGATGACCGACGCGACGGCCGACACCTGCACGGCCCCGTGCCGGCGGGCCACGTCGTCGATGAGGTAGGCGAGCGGTTGGGGGAGGCCGGTGTCGGAGTGGCGGGTGATCCACTCGCGGATGCTCTCGGCGTTCCAGCCCGCGTCCAGGGCCCGGCGGACGCTTCCTCCGGTGAACCGGTGCACGCCCGCGCCCCCGACCGACTCCCGCTCGGCGAGCAGGCCGAGGGTGCTCGCCACCTCCCGGGTGAGGGGGCCCGGGGACACCGCGGTGAGGTCGCTCTGGATGATGATGTGGTCGACGTGGTCGGGGAAGTCCGGCTGGTGACCCGGGTCGGCGAGGGCTGTCCGGCGTCCGAACGCGACGACGCCCAGCAGGTTGAGCTCCTCGAGGATGCGGGCGACCCGCGAGGCGAGGTCCTCGGTGTCCCACGGCGGACGCAGCCAGGCGATCCGCTCGGCGAGCAGGCCGGCGTCCACCGGTGTCCCTGGCGACGCGGCGCCGAGCTGGTCGAGCACGAGGGCCCGCATCGGCCCGGCCCAGCCGATGTCCTCACCGGGGGTCAGGAGAGCGCCGGCGTCCGGCCACGCCGACATGCCCGCATAGGCGTCGAGGAGCGTGCGCCACCGGCGCCGGTCCGGTGACTCGGCCCACCGGTCGAACAGCACGGTCGGCAGCCAGGCGCGGCCGTCGTTCGCCAGGAGTCCGGCCGCCCGGCAGAGCTGGAGCACGAACACCGCCATGCCCGGGTTGCCGAGGGAGGCCGCGACCGCCGCGAGGTCCTTGCGGCTCAGCCCGCCCGAGGTCAGCGGACGCCGCACGTGCAGGCCGAAGTCGTCGACCGTCTGCTCGACGACGCGGATCAGCTCGAACGCCGCACCCAGACCGGCCTGGTCGGCGCGCCGGTTCGGGCCCTCGGACGCCGGCCAGCCCGGCACCGTCGTGGGCAGGGGGTGCTCGAACAGCCGGCCGCCCCGCAGCCGAAGGGAGACCTCGCGGGGAAGGATCGCCGTGTGCGGGTCGCGGGGCCGCAGCAGACGGGCCGCGAGCGCCCGGTCGGCGGGGGAGTCGCCCTCGCCGCGCCGGTCGGCGTCCCGCACCTGGCCGACGGGGGTGTCCCACACGAGCCGCTGGAGCAGCCGGCGCACGTCGTCGCCGGTGCGCTCGAGGGCGGCGTCGATCTCGGTGTCGCTCAGCGGCGACGGCGACTCGGGGGCCAGCCCGGCGGGGTAGGGGCCGATGGCCTGCCGGGCGCCCGAGGTGAGCCGCCAGCCGCGGTCGCTGCCCCATGCCAGCGCGACCCGGGCCAGGTGGGCGACCGCCGCCTCGACGGCCGGCCGGTCGGCCTGCAGCAGCGCCGCGAGGCGGCGGCTGGAGATGTCCTCGGGGCTGGCTGCCAGGGCGACGGCGACCCGGCGCTGCCAGGCGGTGAGCCGGTCGATGGCCAGCCGGGCGCTGGTGGGGCTGGCGGCCCGCTCGGCGAGCTCCTCGAGGGTGAGCGGCCGGGGCTGGGCGAGATCGGGACGCAGGCGGAGGAGGTGTTCGACGCTGGCCGGGTCGAGGGCCCGGACGACGTCGGCCAGGGAGCGTCCGGCGGTCACCGCCGCGAGCCCCCCACGGCCATGCTGATCGTCGCGGCGATGAGGAGGACGAAGCAGATCACCTGGCTCACCGACGAGGTGGTCGCGAACCAGTCGTACGGCTGGCCCGCCCACATGAGGGCGGCCACCGGGATCAGGGCCCCCGCGCCGACGGCAGCGGCGGTCGCGAGGCCCCTGCGGGGGGGCTGCACCCGGCGGACGATGAGGGCCGCCGCGACGAGCAGCAGCACCGACAGCGACTGGATCACCGTGCCCCCGAGCAGCAGGAGGACGAGCAACCAGCCCATCGCTCCCGGGCGGGCGGGCGTCGGCGACGGCGGGGGTCCCCACTGGGGGCCCGGGTTGCCGGGCGGATAGGCGCCCTGCGGGTAGCTGCCCTGGGGTGGGTACGCCGGGGGAGGGTAGCCGCCGAACGCGGCGTCCGGGGCCCGCTGAGGCAGGGGCGGCGCGTACGGGCCGGGGGCCGCCACACCGGCGGCGGGGACCACCGGGGGCCCGGTCGGTGGGGCGAAGTCGGTGGCCCCGGACGCCGGCTCGCCCGACAGAGGCAGGGGTCGGGTGGGGTCCCACCCACCGGACCCGTGCCCGGCGACCGTCCCCCAGGCGGTCGTCCCGGTGAAGCTCGCGGACCCGGTGTCGAACGCCTCGTGCGGGTCGCGGGGCTCGGCGGTGTGCGGGACGAGCTGGGCGAGGGGCGGTGCCGACGGCGCCTCGAACGCGGCGGGCGGGGCCGCCGGTCGGTCGTCGGCGGGATGGGGTTCGGGCTGCGGCGCGGTCAGCGGGTGGGCGCGTGGCGTGGCGAAGCCGTACGGGCGCCCCGTCGGCGCGTACTCGACCCCATCACGCCAGTCAGCCACGCGGCGAGTCTACCGAGGGCTGACGCAGCCGTCGGGGCGTGAGGTCGAGCGGGCGGATGCCCAGCCGGCGCGCCTTGGCGGGGTGGTGGGCGTGCCGTCCCCGGGTCGTGCGCTCCCCGGGAGCGCTGATCGTGAAGATCGGCCGGAGGGCCGCCTGCCGGTGCGCGAGGGTCGGCAGCTGGCCCGAGATCCGGGCCATCCACCACGCGAGCACGGCGGACGCGGTGGCCGCGACGAGGGCGCTGGACAGCAGCGCGGTGCGCCCGCCCACGGCGTCGACGAACCGGCCCATCACCGGGCCGCCGATCGCCTGGCCGCCGAGCAGCACGATGATGTAGACGCTCATCACCCGGCCGCGGGCGGCCTGGACGGTGGACATCTGGATGAGTCCGCTGGCGCGCAGGGTGAACATCACCGTGAGCAGCGCCGCGAGGAGGATGATCGCCCCGAACAGCGCCGGCCACGGGGAGAGGGCCGCGGACACCATGAGGGTCGCGATGCCGGCGAGGCTCAGGGTGAGCAGCCGCAGCCGGATGGGGGTGACGAAGCGTCCGGCGAGCAGCGACCCGGCCACCGACCCGAGGGCGGCGAGGGAGTTGAACTGGCTGTAGCCGTTGACCCCGCGGTGGAACACGTGGGTCGCCATGTCGGCGTAGATCACCGGCATGTTGAGCAGGGTGAGCGACAGCACTCCGACGAGCACCATCGTCCAGGCGATCTGGCTCGTGCGGCGGATCGTCGCGATCCCCTCCCCGACCGTCGGCCGGTGTCCGGTGACGACGGGGGCGGGCAGCTCGCGGATGAGCGAGATGAGGACCAGCGTGACGACGCAGCCGCCGGCGTTGGCGATGAAGGCCCAGCCGGTGCCGACCGAGCCGATGAGGATCGCGGACAGCGCTGGACCCCAGAATCCGGACCCCTGGAAGGCCACCGAGTTGAGCGAGAGTGCCTGGGGCAGTTGCGGGCCCGACAGCAGCGGCACCATCGAGGCGCGCGCCGGCTGCTCGAGCACCTGGGTGAACCCGACGAACACCGCCGCGGCGAGCACGTGCCAGGGGCGGACGTGCCCGGTGAGAGTGAGGACGCCGAGGGTCAGGGCGCTGAGGCCGACGCCGGCCTGGGCGATGTTGAGCAGCGTCCGGGAACTGAAGCGGTCGGCGAGGACGCCGCCCCACAGTCCCAGGAGCAGCAGGGGGGCGTTCTGCAGGGCCTGCGCGAGGCCGACCATGACGAGGCTGTTGGTGAGCTTAAGGAGCAGCCAGTCCTGGGCGATGCGCGCCACCCAGAAGCCGGTGCCGCCGAACAGCATGGCGACGACGTAGTTCCAATAGCCGGGACGGGCGATCACCGAGGCGCGAAGGGACGCACGCAGGCGAGCTGACAAGGGCATTCTGAGTCCAAGGACGTGAAGGGGGGAGCGATGGGGAGTCGGTGCGTGCGCCTGCCTCTGAACCTGCCCGGGCGGCTGCCGTTATGCTATCAACCTGACCGCCCGGTTCATAGTCGACGCGCGCATTCCGCTGGTCGCGCTGCTGGCTGCCAGCTAGGCTTGTTCGGCGAACTGGCGAGGAGTGGAGAAACCGTGGCAATCGGCAAGGTGCGTTTCTACGACGCGGAGAAGGGCTTCGGCTTCATCAGCAAGGACGACGGCGGTGACGTCTACGTCCGCGCGTCCGTGCTGCCCGCCGGCGTCACCTCCCTCAAGCCGGGGCAGAAGGTCGAGTTCGGGGTGGTCGAGGGACGCCGGGGCGAGCAGGCCCTGTCGCTGCGCCTCATCGACGCCCCGCCCTCGCTGTCGAAGGCGTTGCGCAAGAAGCCCGAGCAGATGACCGTCATCGTCGAAGACCTCATCAAGCTGCTCGACGGCATCGGGAACGGCTACCGGCACGGTCGCTACCCCGACGCCAAGCACAGCGCCCAGATCGCGCAGCTGCTGCGCTCGGTCGCCGACGAGCTGGAACTGTGAGCGAACGGGCCGCCGTGAGGGCGGCGAAGCTCGACGCGGTGGTGGCCGGCTCGGTCGACCTCGCCCGGGCCGCCGCCGAGGAGCAGGCCGGCGACTTCGGCGTCGGCGAGCACCTCGGCGTGGTCGTCGAGGGCGAGCGCGTCGTCACCCACCTCTTCGCCTGCCCGCACTCCGGTTACTCGGGCTGGCGGTGGGCCGTCACGCTGGTTCGCGCCAGCCGGGCCCGGGTCGCCACCGTCAACGAGGTGGTGCTGCTGCCCGGCGAGGAGGCGCTGCTGGCGCCGACGTGGGTGCCGTGGAGCGACCGCATCCGCCCCGGGGACCTCGCGCCCGGAACGCTGCTGCCCACGCCCGACAACGACCCGCGGCTCGAGCCGGGTTTCACCGGCGGCGAGCAGGCCGACGACGCCGACCCGGCGGAATGGGCCGCGACCCGCGCCGTCGTGGCCGAGCTCGGACTGGGCCGTGAGCGGGTGCTCTCGGCGTTCGGACGCGGGGAGGCGGCGACCCGGTGGCTCGACGGCCACGGCGGTCCCGACGACCCGAGCACCGCGCAGGCGCCGGCGTCCTGCGTCACCTGCGGCTACTTCGTCCGCCTCAGCGGCGAACTCGGGCGGATGTTCGGGGCGTGCACCAACGAGTACACCCCCTTCGACGGCCACGTGGTGAGCGTCGACCACGGCTGCGGCGGGCACTCCGACGTCGTGGAGGACGAGCGCGGCATCGAGCTGGGCCTCCCCGTGTTCGACACCATCTCCGTCGACACCGGCCTGTTCGACTGATCCCGTCCCCGGGGCGTACGACCTGACTGGGGGCGTACGAGATGTGGGGCGAAATCGTCGTTTCGTACGCCCGGGGCGACGAAACCTACGCCCGGGAACGGGGGCGGGGCGGGTCAGGCTCCGCGGGCGGCGCGGCGACGGCAGTAGGCGTAGCCGATGAGGCCGAGCAGGACGCCGCACGCTCCGACCCAGACCCACCAGCCGCGCCCGGAGGCGTCGAGACGGGACCTCAGGATCAGCAGCACGACCGTCGCGACCGCGAACAGGGCGGTGCCGATGACGGTGGCGGTGATGCCGTTCTCGTCGAGGGGCCGGATGGGCGCCTGGAGGAAGTGATGGTGCTCCGGCGCGCCGGTGGGCTCGGACGTCCCGTTCATGAGGCCCGATTCTAGGCTTTCCGCCCGGTCCCCATACCATGTGCGCCATGGTCACCAACTCTCCCAAGGCTGCGCCGGTCGCGCCGCCTGGACGTCTGGACCCCACACAGCAGAGTGGTCTGGACCGCTGGTTCGAAATCACCCACCGTGGCTCGACCGTCGCACGTGAAGTGCGGGGCGGGCTCGTCACCTTCTTCGCGATGGCCTACATCCTGGCCCTCAACCCCATCATCATCGGCGCGGCCACCGACAAGCGGGGCCTCCTGCTGTCGGGACAGCCGAAGTACCTGGACGCCGCCCAGAAGAACATCGACTGGGCGGCCGTGCACCACTCGCAGCTCATGGTGGCCGGCGTGACCGCGCTCGTCGCGGCGATCATGACCATCGCCATGGGCGTGTGGGGCCGCTATCCGCTCGGCATCGCCACCGGCCTCGGCCTCAACGCCCTGCTCGCCTACACGATCGCTCCCACGATGACCTGGCCGCAGGCGATGGGCCTGGTCGTGTGGGAGGGCATCGGCATCGCGATCGCGGTGATGACCGGGTTCCGGCAGGCCGTGTTCAAGGCCGTCCCGCCCGCGCTGCGCACCGCCATCAGCGTCGGCATCGGCCTGTTCATCACCTTCGTCGGCCTCATGGACTCCGGCGTGGTGCGCAAGCCCAGCGGGTCGGTTCCCGTCGAGCTGGGCATCAACGGCTCGCTCCAGGGCTGGCCGATCGCGGTCGTCGTCATCGGGTTCTTCCTCGTCGTGCTGCTGTTCGTCAAGCGCGTCCGGGGCGCCATGCTCATCGCGATCGTCGCCACCACGATCATCGCCGTGATCATCGAGGCGCTCGCCAAGGTCGGCCCGATGTTCCAGGCCGACGGGTCGATCAAGGACACCGGCTGGCAGCTCAACGTGCCGGCCCTGCCGCACCTGTCCGACTTCGGGCTCCCCAAGCTCGGGCTGGTCGGCAAGGTCGACCTGTTCGGCGCCTTCGCCCCCGACGGCCGGTTCCACCTCAGCATCGTGCTCGGCGTCCTGCTCATCGTGTTCTCGCTGATGCTCGCCGACTTCTTCGACACGATGGGCACGGTCGTGGCCATCGGCCAGGAGGGCGGCCTGCTCAACAACCAGGGCAACCCGCCGCACCTCAAGGAGATCCTGCTCGTCGACGCGCTGGCCGCGGTCGCGGGCGGCCTGGGCTCCTCGTCGTCGAACACCGCCTACATCGAGTCGGCGTCCGGCGTCGGCGAGGGGGCGCGCACCGGTCTCGCCTCGGTGGTCACCGGCGCCGCGTTCATCGTCGCCATGTTCCTCACCCCGCTCGTCAACATGGTGCCCAGCGAGGCGGTGGCCCCGGTGCTCGCCCTGGTCGGCTTCCTCATGATGACCCAGGTGCTGCACGTGCGGTGGGACGACCTCGAGGACGGCATCCCCGCCTTCCTCACCATCGTGCTCATGCCGTTCACCTACTCGATCACCGTCGGCATCGGTGCGGGCTTCATCACCTACGCCGCCATCAAGCTGGTGAAGGGCAAGGCCCGGATGGTGCACCCGCTCATGTGGGGCATCAGCGCGGCCTTCGTCGTCTACTTCGCCCAGGGCATCCTGTCCTCGCTCATCACGAGGCTCTGAGCCCCCGGCGACCGCACGGCACCCGGCGTCCCGGCCCCCTGAGGGTCGGGACGCCGTCGCGTCCGGGGGCCGTCTCGCGCCCTCGGGACGCCCCCTCCGACGCGTCCCTCCCCGGTAGGTTTGGGCGCATGTTCACCAAAGTACTTGTGGCCAACCGCGGTGAGATCGCGGTGCGCGCCTTCCGGGCCGCACACGAACTCGGCCTGCAGACCGTGGCCGTCTTCCCTTATGAAGACCGCAACGCCGACCACCGGATCAAGGCGGACGAGGCCTACCAGATCGGCACCCCGGGCCACCCGGTGCGGGCCTACCTGGACATCGCCGAGATCATCGCCGCGGCCAAGAAGGCCGGTGCGGACGCGATCTACCCGGGCTACGGATTCCTGTCGGAGAACCCCGACCTGGCCACCGCCTGCGCCGAGAACGGCATCACGTTCATCGGCCCGCCGGCCCGGGTGCTCGAACTCGCCGGCAACAAGGTGCGCGCCATCGCCGCCGCGCGCGCGGTCGGCATCCCCACCCTCCAGTCGACCCCGCCGTCGACCGACCCCGACGAGCTCGTCGCCGGCGCCCAGGGCATCGGCTTCCCGGTGTTCGTCAAGGCCGTCGCCGGCGGTGGCGGCCGCGGCATGCGCCGGGTGAACAGCAGCGAGGAGCTGCCGGCAGCGCTGGGCGCGGCGATGCGCGAGGCGGAGGCCGCCTTCGGCGACCCGACCGTCTACATCGAGCAGGCCGTCGGCCGCCCCCGCCACATCGAGGTGCAGATCCTCGCCGACCAGACGGGCGAGACGATGCACCTGTTCGAGCGCGACTGCTCGATCCAGCGCCGGCACCAGAAGGTCATCGAGATCGCCCCGGCGCCCAACATCAGCCAGGAGCTGCGCGACGCCCTCACCTCGGACGCCGTCGCGTTCGCCAAGTCGATCGGCTACTCCTGCGCGGGCACCGTAGAGTTCCTCGTCGAGACCGAGGGCGAGCGGGCCGGCAAGCACGTGTTCATCGAGATGAACCCCCGCATCCAGGTCGAGCACACGGTCACCGAGGAGATCACCGACGTCGACCTCGTCCAGTCGCAGATGCGGATCGCCGCGGGGGAGACCCTCGCCGACCTCGGCCTGTCCCAGGACGCCGTCCGCATCCGGGGCGCGGCGCTGCAGTGCCGCATCACCACCGAGGACCCGCTCAACAACTTCCGTCCCGACACCGGCATCATCACCGGCTACCGCTCGGCGTCCGGCGCCGGGATCCGGCTCGACGGCGGCACCGTCGCCACCGGCGTCGAGATCAGCCCCCACTTCGACTCGCTGCTCGTGAAGCTCACCGCCCGCGGTCGCGACTTCCCCGCCGCCATCGCCCGTGCCGACCGGGCGCTGGCCGAGTTCCGCATCCGCGGGCTGTCGACGAACATCTCGTTCCTCCGGAGCGTGCTCGAGGAGCCGGCCTTCCGCGCCGGCGACGTGTCGACGTCGTTCATCGAGGAGCGCCCGCACCTGTTGAGCGCCCGGCGTCCGGGAGACCGCGGCACCAAGATGCTGCGCTGGCTCGCCGACGTCACCGTCAACAAGCCCAACGGGGAGCCGATCACGACGGTGTCGCCGAAGGCCAAGCTCCCGGAGTTCGACATCTCCGGGCCCGCGCCCGACGGCGCCCGGCAGCGGCTGCTCGCCCTCGGCCCGGAGGGTTTCTCCCGGCAGCTGCGGGAGCAGTCCCAGGTCGAGGTGACCGACACGACCTTCCGCGACGCCCACCAGTCTCTGCTCGCCACCCGGGTGCGCACGGGCGACCTCGTGCACGTCGCCCCCTACTACGCGCGGATGCTCCCCGGCCTGTTCTCGGTCGAGTGCTGGGGAGGCGCGACCTACGACGTCGCCCTGCGCTTCCTCGGGGAGGACCCGTGGGAACGGCTGGCCCAGCTGCGCGAGGCGATGCCCGGCCAGTGCCTCCAGATGCTCCTGCGCGGCCGCAACACCGTGGGCTACACGCCGTACCCGACGGAGGTGACCGAGGCGTTCGTCGAGGAGGCCACGGCGGTCGGCATCGACATCTTCCGGATCTTCGACGCCCTCAACGACGTCGAGCAGATGCGCCCCGCGATCGAGGCCGTCCGCGCCACCGGCACCAGCGTGGCCGAGGTCGGGCTGTGCTACACCGGCGACCTCAGCGACCCCGACGAGCGCATCTACACGCTCGACTACTACCTGCGTCTCGCCGAGCAGATCGTCGACGCCGGCGCGCACATCCTCGCGATCAAGGACATGGCCGGGCTGCTGCGGCCCTACGCGGCGTCCACCCTGGTCACCGCGCTGCGCTCGCGGTTCGACCTGCCCGTGCACCTGCACACCCACGACACGGCGGGCGGGCAGCTGGCCACGCTCATCTCGGCGATCGACGCCGGGGTGGACGCCGTCGACGTCGCCAGCGCGCCGATGGCGGCCACCACCAGCCAGCCGTCGGCGTCCGCGCTCGTGGCGGCGCTCGAGCACACCGAGAAGGCGACCAAGCTCGACTTCGACGCGGTCACGGCCCTCGAGCCGTACTGGGAGGCGGTGCGCAAGGTCTACCGGCCGTTCGAGAGCGGACTGCCCAGCCCGACCGGACGCGTGTACACCCACGAGATCCCGGGCGGCCAGCTGTCGAACCTGCGCCAGCAGGCGATCTCGCTGGGGCTCGGCGACAAGTTCGAGCAGATCGAGTCGACCTACGCCGCGGCCGACAAGATCCTCGGCCGCCCGGTCAAGGTGACGCCGAGCTCCAAGGTGGTCGGTGACCTCGCGCTGCACCTCGTCGCCGTCGGGGCCGACCCGGCCGAGTTCGAGGCCGACCCGCAGCGGTTCGACATCCCCGACTCGGTGGTCGGCTTCCTCAACGGAGAGCTGGGTGCCCCCGCGGGCGGCTGGCCCGAGCCGTTCCGCAGCAAGGCGCTGGCCGGACGCCGCACGCCGGTGCGGATCACCGAGGTGCCGGCCGACGACCTCGCCAAGCTGGCCGAGCCCGGCCGCGTCCGGCAGGAGACCCTCAACCGGCTGCTGTTCCCCGGACCGAGCAAGGAGTTCGCCGCCTACCGCGAGGAGTACGGCGACCTGTCGCCGATGCCGACCCTGCCCTACCTCTACGGGCTGCGGGCCGGTGTCGAGCACGCGGTCGAGCTGCGCAGCGGGGTCACCATGCTGTTCGGCCTGGACGCCATCGGCGAGCCCGACAACAAGGGTGTCCGCACGGTCATGTGCACGCTCAACGGCCAGATCCGCCCGATCCGGGTGCGCGACCGGTCGATCAAGGTGGCGGCCGACACGGTGGAACGGGCCGACACGTCCAACCCCAAGCACGTCGCGGCGCCGTTCGCGGGTGCGGTGACGATCATCGTGCGTCCCGGCGACACGATCGAGGCGGGCCAGACGGTGGCGACGATCGAGGCGATGAAGATGGAGGCCGCGATCAACGCGCCGGTCGCCGGGGTGGTCGACCGGCTCACCTTCACCGAGACCCGCCCGGTCGAGGGCGGCGACCTCATCCTCGTGCTGAGGTAGTCGCCCCGCGGCGTGGACGCCGGTCAGGCGCGGCAGCTGCCCACGACATCGGGCGTGGGCCTGCCCGCCGCGGCGGCGGCGGCGCTCCACCCGGCCAGCGCGTCGAGGAAGGCGATGAGCCGCGTCGTCGGCCCGCGGGAGGCGTCCCCGACCCGCGGTGCGGCGGTGCGCAGCTCGTCCGCCGTGGCCACCGCGTGGTGATGCTTGGTGTAGCCGAGTGCGGTGCCGGGCTCGGGGCGCAGCGGCAGCGCCGGGTCGAGCCCCCACAGCTTGGAGATCGCGAACTGGCTGGGGACGCCGGCCCGGGCGAGGTCGAACTCGAGATTGCGCCACTCGGTGTCGGTGAGCACGAGGGCGAGGTGACCCCACGACAGGTCCTCGAGCCAGGCCCGGACGACCGCCCACGACTGGGCGATCCGGTCGGGGGCCACGAACCGGCCGGAGATCAGCTGCTCGACATCGGACGGGGTGGGCAGGTCGGCCGGCAGCCGGGGGGCCCAGGGGTCGTGCCGGAACAGCGGGCCGAGCTTCGACAGCATCCCCGAGGGGGGACGCAGTTCGGCGAGCGGCGCCCGGAACCGTTCGGCGGTGATGCCCCGGAGGGTCGCGGCGGTCTCCAGGCCGGCGCCGAACCAGTCGCGCACCTCGTCGATCCCGATCGCGTAGAGGCGGATCTCCACCATGGCCCCACCGTAGTGCCGTGGCGCCCGGCCCGCTGGTCCCCCCGCCCGCCCGCCCGGACGGGCCGGTTCGCCCGGGGGCTATGGTGGCCGCGTGAACCCGCGTTCGCGACGGCTCATCGTCACCGGCGTCCTCGTGACGCTGGTCGTGCTGGTGCTCGTCGGCGCGCTCATGCGATGATCTGGGCACTGCAGGTGAGTCGAGGAGAGCTGTGAGACGTCCACTGCGCGCGCGTGCGCTCGCGGCCTCCCTGGTGGTGCCCCTGGCCGGCGCCGCGCTCCTCGTCGGCGGCCAACCCGCCTACGGCGCGCCCGAGGGCTTCACGGTGCGGACGACCGCGGTGAGCGCACCGCGCGGGCTGGCGGCCGACTCCCGGCGGAACCTCTACTGGGTCGCGGACGCCGACAGCCGGGAGATCTACGCGATCACCCCCAGCGGAACCTCGGCCGGCAGCGTCCCCCTCGCGTTCGACCCCACCGACATCGAGGCGCTGCAGATGCACGCGGGGTACCTGTACATCGGCGACATCGGCGACCCCAAGGGCACCCGCGACCACATCACCGTCTACCGCCTCAACGCCCTCAACTTCGGGCACACCGGCGGCTACCACGCGTGGGACTTCGCCTACCCCGACGGTCCCCACGACGCGGCCGCGATGATGGTGTCGCCGCGGGGCAACATCTACATCGTCACCCGCGGCGCCTCGGCCGCCGTGTACCGCGCACCGGCGTCCCCCTCCACGGCCACCGTCAACACGCTCATCCGGGTGGCGGACGCGCCCGCGTGGGTCACCGACGGCACCTTCGTCGGGGACAGCACCGTCGCGCTGCGCACCTTCACGTCGGTCTACGTGCTCAACGCGTACACGTGGCACACGACCGCGGCCGCCGAGTTGCCCAGGCAGAACGACGGGCAGGCGATCACCGGCGCGCTCGGGTCCGTCGGCACCCTCGTCGCCCTCGGTGGCACGAGCGCCGTCGACGTCGCGGTCCCCAGGACCCTCGCCTCGGTTCCGCCGGCGCCCTCGGTCGCCCCGACGGCCTCCGGCTCGGCCTCGGGCAGCCCGTCCGCGTCGGTCAGCCCGGCTGCGCAGGACACCGGCGGCAGCGCCGCGTCCTCGCGCACCGGCACCTTCGTGGCGCTCGTCGCCGCGGCCGTCGCTGCGCTGGTCGCGGGCGGCATCGTCGCCCTCAAGCGCTGAGCGACGGTGGGCACCCCGCCCGCCGGGCCGGCGCCCGACCGCACCATCGAGGTGGCGCCCGAACGGTTGCCCGGCTGGCTCGGCCGGTTCACCGCCGCGCACGGGCAGCCCGTGGGGCGGGTCGACGGCACCGACCTCGTCCTCGCGTTCCCCGACGGCTCGGCCGTTCGGCTGGTGGACCGCTGGGGCGGGGCGGCCCCCGCGGACCCCGCCGGCTGGATCGCGGCCCAGGGACGCGACCGGCGCGTCGGGTTGCTGCTCGTGCGCCGCACGGCGCATGCGGTCGGTATCGCGATCGGCCTCACCCTCGACGTCCACCATGTCGACACCCACTACGTGCAGGGCCGCACCAAGGCCGGCGGCTGGTCGCAGCAGCGCTACGCGCGCCGCCGGAGCAACCAGACCGACCAGGCGCTGCGCTCGGCCGCCGACGACGCCGTGCGGCTGCTGCTCCCGGACGCCGCCACGCTCGACGGGCTGGTCTGCGGCGGCGACGCGCGGGAGGTCGCCCGGGTGCTCGCCGACCCCCGGCTGCGGCCCCTCGCGGAGCGCCGCACCCGGCACCCGGTGTACCCGGTGCCCGATCCCCGCCTCGTCGTGCTCCGCGACCTGGCCGTCACGCTGCGCGCCGTGCCCGTCCAGATCACCGATCCGCCCCCCGCACCTCAGTAGAGTCGGGTGGGGGCCGGACCCGGGCCCTCACCAGCGACGACCGAAGGGGGCAGCCCTCGTGGACACGCTCATCGCCTCCCACCGGGTGATCACCGGTGAGTTCGACGACGAGGGCCGGCCCCGCCCGGCCCGCGAACTCACGATCGCCCTCAGCGACGGCACGGTCGCCGCTGTCAGCGAGGGCGTCGCACCCGGAGCCCGGCTGCTCGACGGCGTCATCGTCCCCGGTTTCGTCGACACCCACACCCACGGGGCCGCGCGGGCGGCCTTCGTCGACCCCGACCCCGTCGCCGTGCAGCGCGCGATCGACCTGCACCGCCGGCACGGCAGCACGACGATCTTCGCGTCGACGGTGAGCGCCGCGGTTCCCGAGGTGCACGCGCAACTCGACCGGCTGCGCCCGTTCGTCGAGTCGGGCGAGCTCGCCGGCGTCCACCTCGAGGGGCCGTTCATCTCGGCCGCGCGCAAGGGTGCCCACACCGAGTCGCTGCTCATCGCTCCGGACGCCGACGTGCTCGAGCCGCTGCTCGCCGACCCCGTCGTGCGGATGATCACCCTCGCGCCGGAGCTCCCCGGGGGGATGGAGGCGGTGCAGGCGTGCGTCCGCCATGGGGTGGCGGCGGCCTTCGGGCACGCCGACGCGGACGCCGCGACCACCGCCGCGTCAATCGACGCCGGGGTCACCGTCGCGACCCACCTGTTCAACGCGATGCGGGGCATCAACCACCGCGAACCGGGCCCCGTGCCGGTGCTGCTCACCGACCCCCGGGTCATGGTCGAACTGATCTGTGACGGCGTCCACCTCGCCCCCGAGACGGTGCGGCTGGCGATCGCCGCGGCCGGTTGCTCCCGCGTGGGCCTGGTCACGGACGCGATGGCGGCCACCGGTGAGGCCGACGGCGACTACGAACTGGGGGGCCTGGCCGTCGAGGTGCGCGGCGGCGTCGCCCGCCTGGCCACCGACGACGGGACGCCGGGTGCGATCGCCGGGTCGACGCTCACGATGGACCGCGCCGTCCGCTTCCTCGTCCAGACCGTGGGTCTCGAACTGGCCGCGGCCGCCGCGATGGCGTCGAGCGTGCCTGCCCGCTGGCACCACCTCACCGGGGTGGGGGAGCTCGTTCCCGGACGCCGCGCCGACCTCTGCCTGCTCGACGACACGACGACGCTCACCGGCGTCATGCGCCAGGGCACGTGGCTCGTCGCCCCGCCCGGGATGGAGGAGTCCGTATGAGCGACCTCATCGACACGACCGAGATGTACCTCCGCACCGTGTACGAGCTCATGGAGGAGGGGATCCCGCCGCTTCGGGCGCGCATCGCCGAACGCCTGCACCAGAGCGGGCCGACGGTGTCGCAGACCGTCGCCCGGATGGAGCGCGACGGCCTGCTCAGCGTGCACGAGGACCGGCGGATCGAACTGTCCGAGCACGGGCTCGAGCTGGCCCGGGCGGTGATGCGCAAGCACCGGCTCGCCGAGCGGCTGCTCACCGACGTCATCGGGCTCGACTGGCGGCTCGTGCACGACGAGGCCTGCCGGTGGGAGCACGTGATCAGCGTCGACGTCGAGCGTCGGCTGGTCGACATCATGGGCGATCCGACCGTCTCGCCCTACGGCACGCCGGTGCCCGCGCTCGAGGAGCTCGGACGCCGGCCCGTGGCGTTCGCGTTCCGGGACGCCGCCGACCCGCTGCCCGAGGTCGTGGCGCGCGGGGTGCGCGAGGTCGTCCTCGAGCGGCTCAGCGAGCACGCCCAGGCCGACGAGGGGGTGCTCGCGCGGCTCGACGAGATCGGCGTGCGTCCCGGCTCGGCGGTACGGGTCTCCCCGAGGGCCGACTCGGTCGAGCTGGCCACGGCGTCCGGACGCTGGCGCTGCCCGCTCGAGCTGGCCGCGGGCCTGTACGTGCGCCCCGCCGATCTCGACCCGATCCAGTGACGGGGCGGCTCGCGTAGGCTGGCTTGGGAATCCGAGGAGGGGCATGCCGCACTGGACCCAGGAGTTCGCCGACTATCTCGACCAGCACCACCACGAGCACCCCGGCGTCACCGAAGAGGTGCTGCGCCGCTCGCTCGCCGGGCACCACACGCCCTACAGCTGGCTCGCCCGCGCCGTCTCGTCGCGGGCCCTCACCGTGCTCGACATCGGCTGCGGGTCGGGCGCCATGTCGCGTGACCTGGCCCGCCCCGGCCGGGTGGTCATCGGCCTCGACCTGTCGAGCACCGAGCTGCTCCAGGCGGCCCGTCGCGGTCCCGGCCCCTGGCTGCGGGCCGACGCCCGCCACCTCCCGCTCGGTGACGAGAGCGTCGACGCGGTGGTGAGCACGTTGGGGCTCGCTGTCATCCACCCGCTGGCCGCGTGGCTCGACGAGGTGCACCGGGTGCTCAAGCCGGGAGGACTGCTCGCCGCGCTCACCCCGACCTTCGGCCCGCTCTCGCCGGCCGACACCCGGGTGGCCATGCAACTGCTCCGCACCCTGAGGATGAAGCCCGTGTTCCCGGTGGGCATCGAACTGGCCAGCCGCCAGGTGCTCGCCGAATCGGGCCTGCGCAAGATCGAGGACAACCGCGAGCGCTACCGCTTCGTCGTCCGCTCGCGGGCGGACGCCGACCTGCTGCTGTCGGCCCTGTACCTCCCCGGGATCGAACCGCGCCGGCTCGACAGGGCGGGCGCGTGGCTCGCCCGGAGGGTGGCGAGCGAGGGCGAGGTGCCGGTCCCGATCCCCATGCGGCGGCTGGTCGCGATGAAGCCCGTCTCCTGAGGCCCGGAGAAATACCCCCGGGGGCAATGGAATAGTCTGGTGGCGACCGTCGTTGTACCAGCCGTACGCGACCACGAGTCGGCACTGACCACCGGAGTCCGGCCCGGGCTCTCGACCAGAAGGATGAACCCATGGCAACCACTGACCTGACCATCGACAGCTTCGGCGACACCATCAAGGACAACTCGGTCGTCCTCGTGGACTTCTGGGCGTCGTGGTGCGGCCCGTGCATGTACTTCGCCCCGATCTACGGCGAGGCCAGCGAGCGGCACGACGGCGTCGTGTTCGGCAAGGTCGACACCGAGGAGGAGCGCGACCTGGCCGCCGGGATGGAGATCACCAGCATCCCCACCCTCATGGCCTTCCGTGACGGCTACCTCGTCTTCCGCCAGGCGGGCGCCATCAACGGCAAGCAGCTCGACTACCTCATCGAGCAGGTCAAGGGCCTCGACATGGACAAGCTCAAGGCCGAGGCCGAGGCGGAGCACGCCGAGCACGAGCACGAGCACGAGTCGGCCCAGCAGGGCTGACGCGGCGGTCGAACGACCCGACGCCGGGGTGACGGACCTTAATCCGCACCCCGGCGTCTCCTTTTCCTGGGCCGGTAGCTAGATTTCACCCCATGCGAATCGGTGTTCCCCACGAGATCGGTGACAGCAGGGTGGCTGCCACTCCGACGACCGTGAAGCAGCTGCTCGACCTGGGTTACGAGGTCGTCGTCGAGCACGGCGCCGGGTCGGCGTCCAGCTTCCCGGACTCGGCCTACGAGGCCTCAGGGGCGAGCGTCGCGGACGCCGCCCGCGTCTGGTCGAGCGACGTCGTCATCGCCGTCAACGAGCCGACGCCCCTCCAGGTCGGCCTGCTGCGCCCGGGGTCGGTGCTCGTCACCTTCCTGCACCCCCGCCAGGAGCCCAACCTCGTCCCCGACCTGGCCGCCCGCGGCGTCACCGCCCTCAGCATGGACATGGTGCCCCGCACCAGCCGGGCGCAGAGCCTCGACGCCCTGAGCTCGATGGCCAACATCTCCGGCTACCGGGCCGTCGTCGAGGCGGCCCACGCGTTCGGCCGCTTCTTCACCGGCCAGGTGACCGCCGCGGGCAAGGTGCCGCCGGCCAAGGTCCTCGTCGCAGGCACCGGCGTCGCCGGGCTCGCGGCCATCGGCGCCGCCAACGCGCTGGGGGCCATCGTCCGGGCCACCGACGTGCGCCCGGAGACGGCCGAACAGGTCGAGTCGATGGGGGCGACCTTCCTCCACGTCGAGGGGGCCGGCCAGGGGGTGTCGAGCGACGGCTACGCCAAGGAGGCGAGCGCCGACTACGCCGCCCGGGCGGCCCAGTTGTACGCGGACCAGGCCCGCGAGGTCGACATCATCATCACCACGGCGGCCATCCCCGGCCGCCGTTCCCCTGTGCTCGTCACCGCCGACATGGTGCGCACCATGCGCCCCGGGTCGGTCATCGTCGACCTGGCCGCGGTGGGCGGCGGCAACTGCGAGCTGACCCGTCCCGGCGAGAGCTACGTCACCGACAACGGCGTGACGATCATCGGCTACACCGACCTGGCGAGCCGCCTCCCGGCGCAGAGTTCGCAGCTGTACGGCACCAACCTCGTCAACGCGTTCAAGCTGATGACCCCGGGGAAGGACGGCCGGCTGGTCGTCGACTTCGACGACGAGGTCGTCCGGACCATGACCGTGAGCCGCGACGGCGCGGTCACCTTCCCGCCCCCGCCGATCCAGGTGTCGGCAGCGCCGGTCCCAGCTGTGGCCGCCGCGCCGGCGCCGGCTCCGCAGCTGCCCGCCCGGGCGCCGCGTCCCTGGTGGACGCCGGTCGCCGTGGTCGGCGTCGGCGCCATCGTCCTCATCGCGCTGCTCACGGTCGCCCCGGCGTCCTTCGTCACCCTGTTCGGGGTCTTCGCGCTCGCGGTCGTCGTCGGCTACTACGTCGTGTGGAACGTCACGCACGCCCTGCACACGCCGCTCATGAGCGTCACCAACGCGATCAGCGGCATCATCGTCGTGGGCGCGATGAGCCAGCTCGCCAGTCCGAGCTGGAGCGTGCGGATCATCGCGTTCGTCGCGGTCACCCTCGCGAGTATCAACATCTTCGGCGGGTTCACCGTCACGCAGCGGATGCTGTCGATGTTCCGGAAGGCCAACTGACATGCTGCACAACTTCATCTCCGCCACCTACATCGCGGCCGGCGTCATGTTCATCCTGGCCCTCGCCGGGCT
>DATAKK010000023.1:0-14125 GCA_036261615.1 Propionibacteriaceae bacterium
CGACTTGAAGACCGACCTCGCCAAGGTGCGCAACATCGGCATCATGGCCCACATCGACGCCGGCAAGACCACCACCACCGAGCGCATCCTGTTCTACACCGGGATCAACTACAAGATCGGTGAGGTGCACGACGGCGCCGCCACGATGGACTGGATGGAGCAGGAGCAGGAGCGGGGGATCACCATCACCTCCGCGGCCACCACGTGCTTCTGGAAGGACCACCAGATCAACATCATCGACACCCCCGGGCACGTCGACTTCACCGTCGAGGTGGAGCGCTCGCTGCGCGTGCTCGACGGGGCCGTGGCGGTGTTCGACGGCGTGGCCGGTGTCGAGCCGCAGAGCCAGACCGTGTGGCGCCAGGCGACCCGCTACGGCGTCCCGCGCATCTGCTACATCAACAAGCTCGACCGCACCGGCGCCTCGTTCGACTTCTGCGTGCGCACGATCCGCGAGCGGCTCAACGCCACCCCCGCGGTGCTGCAGCTGCCGATCGGTTCGGAGGCGAACTTCCTCGGTGTCGTCGACCTGGTCGGCATGCGTGCCCTCACGTGGCGCGGCGAGACCAAGATCGGCGAGGACTACGAGGTCGAGGAGATCCCGGCCGACATGAAGGACGCCGCCGAGGCGGCCCGCGCCGAGCTCCTCGAGATCGCGTCCGAGGCCGACGACGCGCTCATGGAGGCCTACCTGGAGGGCGAGGAGATCAGCGTCCCCCAGCTCAAGGCGGCCATCCGCAAGGGCGTCATCGAGAACAAGTTCACCGCGGTCGTGTGCGGCACCTCGTTCAAGAACAAGGGTGTGCAGCCGCTGCTGGACGCCGTCCTCGACTACCTGCCGTCCCCGGTCGACGTGCCCGCCATCCAGGGCTTCAAGCCGGGCGACGAGTCGGTCGTGCTCGAGCGTCACCCGAGCACGGAGGAGCCGCTCTCCATGCTCGCGTTCAAGATCGCGTCCGACCCGCACCTCGGCAAGCTCACCTTCATCCGCGTCTACTCCGGGGTGCTGCAGGCCGGCGCCCAGGTGCTCAACGCCACGAAGGGCAAGAAGGAGCGGATCGGCAAGATCTACCAGATGCACGCGAACAAGCGTGAGGAGATCGCCTCGATCGGCGCCGGCATGATCTGCGCGGTGATGGGTCTCAAGGACACCACCACCGGTGAGACGCTGTGCGACCCGGCCCACCCGATCATCCTCGAGTCGATGGACTTCCCCGCGCCGGTCATCGAGCAGGCGATCGAGCCGAAGACCAAGTCCGACCAGGAGAAGCTGTCCGCAGCGATCCAGCGCCTCGTCGAGGAGGACCCGACCTTCCGCGTCCACACCGACGAGGAGACCGGCCAGACGATCATCGCCGGCATGGGCGAGCTGCACCTCGAGGTGTTCATCGACCGGATGAAGCGCGAGTTCAAGGTCGAGGCGAACATCGGCAAGCCCCAGGTGGCCTACCGCGAGACGCTCCGGCGTCCGGTCGAGAAGGTCGAGTACACCCACAAGAAGCAGTCGGGTGGCTCCGGCCAGTACGGTCGCGTCATCATCAGCCTCGAGCCGCTGGAGCCGGGCTCGGGCTACGAGTTCGTCAACGCGGTCACCGGTGGGCGCATCCCGCGCGAGTACATCCCGGCCGTCGACGCCGGCATTCAGGACGCCATGCAGTTCGGCGTGCTGGCCGGCTACCCGGTCGAAGACGTCCGCGCGACCCTCGTCGACGGTGCCTACCACGACGTCGACTCCTCGGAGCTCGCCTTCAAGATCGCCGGCTCGATGGCCTTCAAGGAGGCCGCGCGCAAGGCCGACCCGGCCATCCTCGAGCCGCTCATGGCGGTCGAGGTGACCACCCCCGACGACTACCTCGGCACCGTGATCGGCGACCTCAACGCCCGTCGTGGTCACATCCAGGCGATGGACGAGATCCACGGCAACCGGGTCGTCCGGGCGCTTGTGCCGCTGTCGGAGATGTTCGGCTACGTCGGCGACCTCCGGTCGAAGACGTCGGGCCAGGCCTCGTACTCGATGGAGTTCCACTCCTACGGCGAGACCCCGAAGACGATCTCGGACGAGATCATCGCCAAGGCCCGCGGCGGCGAGTGATCCTCGCCCCGTAAGTCCCTGTGATCCGGCGTTTCTCAGCCCACAGCTGGGGGACGCCGGATCACTTTTGACAGTCAGGGCGCATCCCCTAGACTTGGACGGGTTCCCCGACGCCCGCCAGTGCTGGGGTCCGACCCAAAGTCACGCACCGAGTGCGGCGCTGTGGGAAAATCCCCAAAGCGTTTTCAGGAAACGAGCGCTTCGAAGACCTCGGAAGCGTCACACCAGAAGGAGCCCCAGTGGCAAAGGCCAAGTTCGAGCGGACCAAGCCGCACTGTAACATCGGCACCATCGGACACATCGACCACGGCAAGACCACCCTCACCGCGGCGATCACCCGGGTGCTGCACGACAAGTACCCGCAGCTCAACGCCGTGTCGGCGTTCGACCAGATCGACAAGGCGCCCGAAGAGCGTCAGCGTGGTATCACCATCTCGATCGCGCACGTCGAGTACCAGACCGAGAAGCGTCACTACGCCCACGTCGACTGCCCCGGTCACGCCGACTACGTGAAGAACATGATCACCGGTGCCGCTCAGATGGACGGTGCGATCCTCGTGGTCGCCGCCACCGACGGCCCGATGCCCCAGACCCACGAGCACGTGCTGCTCGCCCGCCAGGTCGGCGTCCCCGCCATCGTCGTCGCGCTCAACAAGTGCGACATGGTCGACGACGAGGAGCTCATCGAGCTCGTCGAGATGGAGGTCCGCGAGCTGCTGACCTCGCAGGAGTTCGACGGCGACAACTGCCCGGTCGTCCGCGTGGCCGCGTTCCCGGCCATGAACGGCGACCCCAAGTGGACGCAGTCGATCCTCGACCTCATGGAGGCCGTCGACGACTACATCCCGCAGCCCGAGCGCGAGGTCGACAAGCCGTTCCTCATGCCCGTCGAGGACGTGTTCACGATCACCGGTCGTGGCACCGTCGTCACCGGCCGCATCGAGCGCGGCGTCGTGAAGACCGGCGAGTCGGTCGACATCATCGGCATCCACACCACGAAGCAGACCACCACGGTCACCGGTGTCGAGATGTTCCGCAAGATCCTCGACGAGGGTCGCGCGGGCGAGAACGTCGGCCTGCTGCTCCGTGGCACCAAGAAGGAGGACGTGGAGCGCGGCATGGTCGTCATCAAGCCGGGTTCGACCACCCCGCACACCGACTTCGAGGGCAACGTCTACGTGCTGACCAAGGAGGAGGGTGGCCGTCACAAGCCGTTCTTCGCCCACTACAGCCCGCAGTTCTACTTCCGCACCACCGACGTGACCGGTGAGGTGGCCCTGCCCGAGGGCACCGAGATGGTGATGCCCGGTGACACCACCGACATGACCGTGCACCTCCAGAAGCCGATCGCCATGGAGGAGGGCCTCAAGTTCGCCATCCGCGAGGGTGGACGCACCGTGGGCGCCGGCCGTGTGACCAAGATCCTCAAGTGACCCTGGTCTGACACACAGCAATCCGCGAAGGGCCCCGTTCCGTGAGGAACGGGGCCCTTCGTCGTATCCGGGCTCCGGTGCCGAGCTCGCCGGCGTCCGGGTCAGTCGTCGAAACGCACGAGCAGGGCGACGGGCAGCCGGTCGAGCACCGTGGCGACGGGGACCGTGCCCCCCACGACCTCCCGGTCGGTGAGGACGTCGCGCCACCGACCGGCGAGGAGCATCGCGGTGTCGCCCCAGCCGCCGGCGTCCGCCAGCGCGACGGGCAGCCGGGTCGCGACCGTGACCGCGCCACCGCGGTCGAAGGCGAGGCAGTGGGCGCCCCCGGGGCCGAGCACCGACACCGGCTGGTAGCGGGTGAACAGCTCGGGCCGCTCCCGACGCAGCCGCAGCGTCCGGCGGGTCACCCACAGCTTCGCGGCGCCCGTGTCGTCGATCGGCGGGGGAGCGGAGAGGTCGGCCGCCAGCCGCGCCAGGGCGGCGTGGTCGACCGGACGCCGGTTGTCGGGGTCGCACAGCGAGTCGTCCCACACCTCGGTGCCCTGGTAGACGTCGGGGACGCCCGGCATGGTGAGCTGGACGAGCTTCTGGCCCAGCGAGTTCACCCGGCCCGGCTGGACGAGCGCCGCGGCGGCGGCGTCCCACTGCGCGCGCAGGTCGCGGTCGTCGTAGGCGCGGTCGACGAGGGCGTGCACGGCGTCCTCGAACTCGGCGTTGGGGTCCATCCAGGTGGTGCCGTCGTGGGCCTCGCGCATCGCCTTGGTGAGGTAGTCGTGCATCCGCTCGCGGGCGATCGGTCCGGTGCCGAGGAGGGTCTGGGCCACCAGCTCGACGAACGAGGGGTTGCTGAGCCGGCCGGCGTCCTCGAGCGCGGTGGTGAAACCGGCGAGCAGGTCGGTGCGTTCGGAGAGCACGGCGAGCCGGGCCCGGACGTCCTCGCTGCGTTTCGTGTCGTGGGTCGACAGGGAGGTCATCGACTCGTCGAGGTGCAGCTGCCGGACGCGTTCGGCCTCGTGGAACTGCTCCGGGTCGAGCCCGAAGCGATCGGGGTTGCCGCCGACCTCGTTGAGCGCCACGAAGCGGTTGGCCCGGTAGTAGGCGGTGTCCTCGACGCCCTTCGCCATCACCGCTCCGGTGAACTGCTGGAACCGGTGCGCCGCCTCCTCCCGGGTGTCGCGCAGGCGGGGACCGAGCGCGGCGATGGTGTCGGCGACCCGCGGCTGGGAGATCTGGGCCGCCTCGAGGGCGTGGTCGAGCTCGACCATTCCGTCGGGGAGGTAGGTGCGGTAGACGCTCAACTGTGCGGCCGTCTCCGACAGGGCGGCCACCGCCATCTCGTCGTCGGGCGGGTCGAGCAGGCTGATCAGCCGGGTCATCTCGGCGGGGAACAGCTCGGCGGCGACCATCCGCTTGGCCGCGACGGAGTGCTGGGCCATCGACATGGGGTCACCCGTGCGGGCGAGGTACCCGGCGGTGACGTCGGTCGCGGACGCCGTGTCGATGAAGACCTGGTTGACCTCGGTCATCGCGTCGTACCCGGTGGTGCCGGCGACCGGCCAGGGCTGCAGTTTCTCGCCCGGCTCGAGGATCTTCTCGGCGGTGATCCAGATGTCCGGTCCCACCGCGGCCCGCAACCGGTCGAAGTACTCCTGTGGATCGGACAGGCCGTCGGGGTGGTCGACCCGCAGGCCCGCGACACCGTCCTCGTGGACGAAGCGCAGGATCCGTTCGTGGGTGGCGGCGAACACCTCCGGGTCTTCGACGCGGAGTGCTGCGAGCGTGCTCACCGCGAAGAACCGTCGGTGGGTGAGCAGGGCGTTCGCCTCGACGCCGGGGACCAGCACGTACGCCTGCCGGTCGTGCACGGCGCGGGGCGAGTCGCCCGGCGTCCAGGTGCCCGGGGCGACGGGGAAGCGGTGCTCGTAGTACTGCAGTTCGTTTCCGTCGGGGGTCAGGGTGAGGTCGTCGGGGGTGGCGTCCGCCGCGAGGACCCCGTTGACGAGCGGCCCCTGGCTCCAGTCGATGTCGAACCAGTGCGCGTACCGCGACCGGCGGCCGTGGGTGAGCACGTCCCACCAGTAGCGGTTCTCCCAGGGCTTGGAGATGCCCATGTGGTTGGGAACGATGTCGACCACGACGCCCAGGCCGTGGGCACGGGACGCCGACAGGAGCGCCTGCCAGCCCTCCTCGCCGCCGCGCTGGGGGTCGACCTCGCGCGGATCGGTCCAGTCGTAGCCGTGGTCGGAGCCGGTGGTGGAGGTGAGCAGGGGAGAGACGTACACCGCGCCCACGCCGAGGTCGGCCAGCCGCGGGACCACCGCGGCGGCGTCGAACAGGGTGAAGGAGGGAGTGATCTGCAACCGGTAGGTGGAGCTCGGTGCCATTCCCTGACCGTACCGTGGGCGGCGGCGGCGACCGCAATCCGTTGTCGCCGAACGGCGGCCGGGGCGGGGCGTCCCGCCGTTTCGGGCGGTCGGACGGGCGCCGATAGGCTGACCCCATGAGCATCGCCAGTGACCCGTCGGCCGCGTCCCACGCTCCCGCGCGCACCCGCGTGGCGCCGTCGCCGACGGGAGACCCCCACGTCGGCACGGCGTACATGGCGCTGTTCGACGTCGCCTGGGCCCGGCGCACCGGCGGCCGCTTCGTGCTGCGGATCGAGGACACCGACCGGGTGCGGCTGGTCGAGGGGTCGGAGCAGCAGATCTACGACTCGCTCGACTGGCTGGGGCTCGCCCCCGACGAGGGCCCGCAGCGCGGCGGTCCCTACGGCCCCTACCGGCAGTCCGAACGGCTGGACACCTACCGTCCCTACGTCGAGCGACTGCTCGCCGACGGCCACGCGTACTACTGCTGGTGCTCGGCGGAACGGCTCGCCGAGATGCGCGAGCGGCAGCAGAAGGACAAGTCGGGCAGCGGCTACGACCGGCTGTGCTACGGGAAGACCCGCGAGGAGCGCGCGGCCCTGCCCGGGTTCACCGACACCCCTGTCGTGCGGATGCTCATTCCCGACGACGTGCCGCTCGCCTTCCACGACCTCGTCCGCGGGGAGGTCAGGGCGCCCCGCCCCGACGACCAGGTGATCCTCAAGGCCGACGGCTACCCCACCTACCACCTGGCGGTGGTCGTCGACGATCACGAGATGGGCATCACCACGGTGGTGCGCGGCGAGGAGTGGATCAGCTCCACCCCCAAGCACATCCTCCTGCAGCAGTGGCTGGGCATCCCGGTGCCGGAGTACGCGCACATGCCCCTGCTGCGCAACTCCGACAAGTCCAAGATCAGCAAGCGCCGCAACCCGGCCGCCCGGCTGCTGTGGTTCCGCGAACAGGGCTACCTGCCCGAGGCGCTGCGCAACTTCCTCCAGCTGCTCGCCTATCCGCCGGTGGGCGACGAGGGCAGCGAGATCGCCACCCTCGAGCAGTTCGTCGACTCGTTCGACTGGTCGCGCGTCAACACCACCGGCCCGATCTTCGACGTGCAGAAGCTCGACTGGCTCAACGGCGCCTACATCCGCGCGATGGACCCCGACCTGCTGGCCGAGCGGATCATCGAGCACCTCGTCGAGCGCCGCGTCTGGAGCGAACCGGACGCCGCCCGGCGCGAGCTGGTCCGCCGGGCGACCCCGCTCATCCAGGAACGCCTGACCCTGCTGGGGGAGGCCGCCGACAAGCTCGACTTCCTGCTCGTCGACGACGCCACCCTCGAGGTGCAGCAGGCGGCGCTGGACAAGCTCGGCGACGACGCGGCCCGGGTGGTCGACGCCTCGATCGGCGTCCTCGAAGGCCTCGCCCCCTGGGACGCCGCAACCATCCAGGCAGCCCTGCGGGCAAGGCTCGTCGACGACCTCGGACTCAAGCCCAAGGTGGCCTTCGGCCCGGTGCGGGTGGGGATCACCGGACGCCAGGTCTCCCCGCCCCTGTTCGAGTCGATGGAGATCCTCGGCCACGACGCGGCGCTCACCCGGCTGCGGAGGTTCCGCGAGCTGCTGTGAGGGCCCACGGGCCGAGGTGAAGCCGTTCGCCGCCGCCCGCTACTCTCTGCCTATGACCGACACGGCGACGAGCGGGGCGAGCGACTTCATCCGCGACCTGGTGCGGCGCGACCTCGCGCAGGGCACCTACGGCGGCCGTGTCCAGACCCGGTTCCCACCGGAGCCCAACGGCTACCTCCACATCGGGCACGCGAAGGCCATCGTCGCGAACTTCGGCATCGCGGCCGACTTCTCCGGCGTGTGCAACCTGCGCCTCGACGACACCAACCCGGACACCGAGGAAACCGAGTACGTCCAGTCGATCAAGGACGACATCGCCTGGCTCGGCTACCACCCCGGCGCCGTCGTACATGCCTCCGACTACTTCGGGAAGCTCTACGAGTGGGCCGAGTACCTCATCCGCGAGGGTCTCGCCTACGTCGACGACCAGGACGCCGCGACCATCTCCGAGCAGAAGGGCGGCTACGGGCGTCCCGGCATCGAGAGCCCCTTCCGCGACCGGCCCGCCGAGGAGAGCCTCGACCTGCTCCGCCGCATGCGGGCCGGGGAGTTCCCGGACGGAAGCCGCTGCCTCCGGGCGAAGATCGACATGCAGGCCGAGAACATGTGGCTGCGCGACCCGGTGATGTACCGCATCCGCCACGCCGAGCACCACAACACCGGCGCGGAATGGTGCATCTACCCCACCTACGACTGGGCACACGGCCAGTCGGACGCGATCGAGGGGGTCACCCACTCCCTGTGCTCGCTGGAGTTCGAGAGCCACCGCCCCCTCTACGACTGGTTCCTCGCGCACCTGCCGCTCGACGGTCCCGCGCCCACGCAGCGCGAGTTCGCCCGGCTGGAGCTCACGCACACGATCACGTCGAAGCGCCGGCTGCGCAAGCTGGTCGAGGACGGCGTCGTGTCGGGCTGGGACGACCCCCGGATGCCGACGCTGCGAGGCCTGCGGCGACGCGGCTACCCCGCCGCGGCGATCCGCGACTTCTGCACCGCGACCGGCAACACACGCAACAACTCGGTCAAGGCGATCGAGGAGCTCGAGTCGTACGTGCGCCGCGAGCTGAACCGCACGGCGATGCGGCGGATGGCGGTGCTCCACCCGCTTCGACTCACCCTCACCAACTGGCCGACCGACGAGGACGGGCGTCCCGTTGTCGAGTACCTCGAGCTCGTCAACAACCCCGAGAACCCCCAGGACGGTTCGCGTGCCGTCGCCTTCAGCGGTCAGCTGTTCATCGAGCAGGACGACTTCGCCGAGGTGCCGCCGCCCAAGTTCTTCCGCCTGTCACCGGGCCGCGAGGTGCGGTTGCGGGGCGGCTACTTCGTCACCTGCACCGACGTGGTGCGGGATGCCGACGGGCGGGTCGTGGAGGTGCTCGCCACCTACGACCCCGAGTCGCGCGGGGGGTCGACCCCCGACGGTCGCAAGGTGAAGGCCACCCTGCACTGGGTGTCCGCTCCCCACGCCCTCGACATCCGGGCGGCGCTGTACGACCGCCTGTTCAGCGCGGCGATCCCGGGCGAGCGCACCGGGGAGCCCCTCGACGATCTCAACCCCGACTCCCTCGACCTCGTCGACGGCGTGAAGGCCGAGGCGGCCCTCGCCACGGCCGAGCCGGGGGAGGTCGTGCAGTTCGAGCGGCTCGGCTACTTCGCCAGGGACACCGAGAACCCGATCCTGTTCCACCGCACCGTCGGACTCCGCGACGAGTGGGCGAACCTGCAGAAGCGCGGTTCGTAGGAGTCGCCGACCGGCCCCAGCCGACCGTGCGCCGCGCCCGGATCGGGGTTGAGTGGACGTGTGGTGGTCGTAGACCCCCACCACACTTCCATCGTCCGGTCCCGAGCCGAGATGTTCGCATGCGGAAGCTGGCGGGCTGCGTGGCCGGTCCGCCTCGCACCCCCGCCGCCGCTGGGGCTGGGCGCCGGCGCGCCGGCGACTCGCCGGCCGCCTTGGATGACCTGTCGACGCTGCGCTCGCTCGTTGCCTGCCGGGGCGGGCGTTCCCGGCGTCCGGGCGGGACTTCTCTGCCGGGGCGGGCGTTCCCGACGCTCTGTCAGCAGTGATCGCCCGCCCCTCGGCGCCAGGGCCGAGGACCGTCATAGCCCCTGCGATCAGCCCCCATGCGGGATTTCATTCATTCCAGCGCCGAGTTCCTCCTCGTCCTAGCTTGATGACAAGGATTCGGTGAGGGGTCGACTGCCCGTTCCGTCTCCGCCGAGGAGCAGGGCACGGCGAGAACAACACAGTCAAAAACAAACCCACGCCAAAACTTCCCAAAACAAACACAAACGGATATGATCGTCGCAGGTGGTCAGAGCTGACCCCTCCGGCGATCCGCCGGTGGTCTTCCAAGGACGGAGGGCACGTGATGGGACAACGAGTGGACGGCGAGAGCGGCGTATCCGGGGGGAATCGCCGGGGGCCACAGTCCGGACGGTCGGCGACGGCCGCGCGCGGCCTCTACGCCCAGGAGCGCCAGCTCGCACTCGTCCAGCTCGCGCGCAACGAGGGCCGGGTCTCGGTCGTCGAGGCTGCCGCCGCCTTCGACGTGACCCCCGAAACCATCCGCCGCGACCTCGAGCAACTCGACCGCTCGGGCCTGCTCCAGCGCGTGCACGGCGGTGCCATCCCCGCCGAGCACGACCAGTTGGGCGACCTGGCCGTGTCCGACCGTGAGGTCGCGGCCGCCGCCGAGAAGGACCGCATCGCGCAGGCGGCCCTCGCCTACCTCCCCACCACGCCACAGGGGTCGATCCTCCTGGACGCCGGAACCACCACCGGGCGCCTGGCCCGCCTCCTGCCCGTCGACGTCGACGTTGCCATCTTCACCAACTCGCCCCTCATCGCCGCCACCGCCGCCGAACGCAGCAAGCGCGAGGTGGAGCTCAGCGGCGGCCGGGTGCGCGGCCTCACCCAGGCCTGCGTGGGCGCCGACACCGTGGCCTGGTTCGAACGGCTCCGCGTCGACGTGGCGTTCATCGCCACCAACGGCATGTCCTTCGCACACGGCCTGTCGACACCCGACCCGGCCGAGGCCTCGGTCAAGCGGGCGATGGTGCGCTGCGCCCGCAGGGTCGTGCTGCTCGCCGACTCCCGCAAGCTGGGCGTCGAGACCGCGTGCTCGTTCGCCCGGCTCGACGACGTCGACGTCCTCATCACCGACGCTGCCCTGTCCGACGCCTTCCGGCGCCGGCTCACCGACTCCGGAATCGAGGTGGTTGCCGCATGATCGTCACCCTCACCCCCAATCCCAGCCTCGACCGCACCGCGATGGTCGAGGGCCGGGTCACCCGCGGGGGAGTGCACCGCCTCGGGGCGATCACCGCCGAGCCGGGCGGCAAGGGCGTCAACGTCGCCCGGGCCATCCACCAGGCGGGTGTCCCGGTCCTCGCCGTCGTGCCCGCCGACGCGACCGACCCGCTCGTGCAGGGACTCCAGCGGATCGGCGTCCCGCACGTCACGGTGCAGATCGGCTCGCCCGTGCGCGCCAACCTCACCCTCACCGAGGCGGACGGCACCACGTCGAAGTTCAACGAGCTCGGCACCACACTCGGCCCGGAGGTCGTCGACCAGGTCACCGAGACGCTGGTCGAAACGGCGGCCGGAGCCTCGTGGGTCGTGCTGTCGGGCTCCCTGCCGCCCGGCGCGCCGATCGACTGGTACCCCCGTCTCATCGCCGCCCTCCGCCCGCTCGGCGTCCGCATCGCGGTCGACACGTCGGACGCCCCGTTGCAGGCCCTCGCCGCCGCGCTGCCAGAGGCCGCTCCCGACCTCATCAAGCCCAACTCCGAGGAACTCGGCCAGCTCATCGGACGCGACGGGCACGCCCTCGAGGCTGCCGCCGACCGGGGCGAGTGGGCCCCCGTGCTCGCGGCGGCCCGGGAGCTGACCGCCCGCGGCGTCTCGGCCGTCCTCGTCACCCTGGGGGGTGCCGGCGCGCTCCTGGTCACCGGCACCGGTGCGTGGCTCGCGACGCCGCCGCCCATCGTGCTCGCCTCGACCGTCGGAGCCGGGGACTCGTCCCTCGCCGGTTACCTCCTCGCCGAGGTCGAGGGGCTCGACGAGCCGAGCCGGCTCCGCCGCGCCGTCGCGTACGGCTCCGGCGCCGCGGCACTGCCCGGCAGCCAACTGCCCACTCCCGACCAGACCAACCCCGACGGCGTCGTCGTCACCGCGATCGACGCCTGAGGCCCTCTCCGCCGGCACCGGCCGGCCACCACCGACACCTAGCGCGAGCGACAACTGAATACCTCACCCAGATGGGATCCAAGGAAGGAAACCAACCCATGACCACACCGTCACTGATCGAGCCGGGGCTCGTCGCCCTCGACGTCGATCTCGGTAGCACCAAGGACGAGGTCATCCGGGGTCTCGCCCGGATCGTCGCCGCCACCGGCCGCGCGGACGCCGACGGGCTCGCCGCCGATGCGCTCGAGCGCGAAGGCAAGGCGCCCACCGGCATGCCCGGCGGCTTCGCCATCCCGCACTGCCGCTCGGCGGCCGTGACGACGAACGCGCTCGGCTTCGCCCGCCTCAGCACGCCGGTCGACTTCGGCGCCAAGGACGGCCCCGCCGACATCGTCTTCCTCATCGCCGCCTCCGCCTCCGGGGGCGCCGAGCACCTGCGGCTGCTCACCAAGCTCGCCCGGGCGCTCGTCCGGCAGGAGTTCCTCGACTCCCTCCGGGCCGCCCGCACGACCGACGAGATCGTCACCCTGGTGCGCGACGTCGTCGAGCCGGCGGAGGCACCCGCCGCGGCCGCCGCCGCCTCGCCGGTGCCGGCTGCGACCAGCGGTGAGCGCCCGTCGATCATCGCGATCACGGCCTGCCCGACCGGCATCGCGCACACCTACATGGCCGCCGACTATCTCGTCAACGCGGGCAAGGAACTCGGCGTCGACGTGGTCACCGAGCCGCAGGGCTCGACCGCCACCGAGTGGGTCACCCCGGAGCAGATCCGGGCGGCCTCCGCCGTGATCTTCGCCACCGATGTCGGCGTCAAGAGCCGCGAACGGTTCGCCGGCAAGCCGGTGATCGAGTCGGGGGTCAAGCGGGCGATCGACGAGCCGCGCAAGATGGTCGAGGAGGCGCTCGCCGCCGCCAAGGACCCGAACGCCCGTCGGGTGGGCGGCACCGCCGGCGCCGCCGCCAGCAGCGGAGCGGGCTCGGCCTCGTCGTCACTGAGCTGGGGCAAGCGCATCCAGCAGGCGCTGATGACCGGCGTGTCCTACATGATCCCGTTCGTGGCGGCCGGTGGCCTGCTCATCGCGCTCGGGTTCCTCTTCGGCAGCTACCAGATCCCGTTCGTCGCCGACCACATCCTCGGCAACTTCTCGCTGGCGCACCTGCCGTCCCTCAACGAGATCCTCACGGCCAAGGACGCCTCGGGCAACGCGCTGTTCACCTCGACCCAGACCAGTTCGCTCCCGAACAACGGCTTCCTGCTCTTCCTCGGAGCGTCGCTCTTCAAGCTCGGCAGCCTGGCCTTCGGGTTCCTCGTCCCGGCGCTCGCCGGCTACATCGGCTTCGCGCTGGCCGACCGTCCCGGCATCGCCCCCGGATTCGTCGCCGGTGCCCTCGCGGGCTACATCGGCGCCGGCTTCCTCGGTGGCCTGGTGGGCGGCCTCATCGCGGGCTTCGTCGCCGCGTGGATCGGCCACTTCAAGGCGCCCCGCTGGCTGCGCGGCCTCATGCCGGTCATCATCATCCCGCTCGGCGCGAGCCTCATCACCGGCCTGCTGATGATCTTCGTGCTCGGACGTCCGCTGGCCGCCCTCACCAAGTGGCTGAGTGACAGCCTCAACGGCATGAGCGGGTCCTCGGCGGTGCTCCTGGGCATCGTCCTCGGCCTGATGATGTGCTTCGACCTCGGTGGTCCGGTCAACAAGGCGGCCTACCTGTTCGCCACCGCCGGCCTCAGCGTCACCAACCCGGCGTCGATGAAGATCATGGCCGCGGTGATGGCCGCGGGCATGGTGCCCCCGATCGCGATGGCGTTGTCGACCCGGCTGCGTCCGAAGCTGTACACCGAGGTGGAGCGGGAGAACGGTGCGGCCGCCTGGCTGCTCGGTGCCTCGTTCATCTCCGAGGGCGCCATCCCGTTCGCCGCCGCCGACCCGATCCGCGTCATCCCGTCGATGATGCTCGGCGGTGCGGTCACCGGGGCCCTGAGCATGGGCCTGGGCGCGGCGTCCAAGGCTCCCCACGGCGGCATCTTCGTGTTCTTCGCGATCGACAGGTTCTGGGCCTTCCTGCTGGCGATCGTCGTCGGCGCCATCGTCGGCGGTGTCACCGTCACGGTGCTGAAGACGCTCAAGCCCAACCGGGCCGAGCTCGAGGCTGCCGAGAGCGAGACCCAACTCGAGGCCGCTCCCGCCATCTGAGCCCGTGCCGTTAGGATTCCCCCAACGCCTCACGAAAGGAACACCATGGCCAGCAAGACCGTGACCGTCGGATCAGCCGTCGGCCTCCACGCTCGCCCCGCGGCGATCATCGCCGAGGCGGCCGGTGAGTACGACGACGACATCCTGTTGTCGGTCGAGGGCAATGACGAGGGCGTCGACGCCGCCTCGCCGCTGCTCATCATGACCCTGGGTGCC
>DATAKK010000066.1:0-38052 GCA_036261615.1 Propionibacteriaceae bacterium
GGGTGGCGCCCCTCAACGTGCAGGCGTCCTTCCAGCCGTCCGGCGACCAGCCGGCGGCCATCGACGAACTCGAGCGCCGCATCCGCGCAGGAGAGCACGACGTCGTGCTGCTCGGGGCCACCGGAACCGGCAAGACGGCCACCGTCGCCTGGCTGGCCGAGCGGCTGCAGCGTCCCGTGCTCGTGATGCAGCCCAACAAGACCCTCGCCGCGCAGTTCGCCACCGAACTGCGCGAGTTCTTCCCCGACAACGCCATCGAATACTTCGTCAGCTACTACGACTACTACCAGCCCGAGGCGTACGTCCCCCAGACCGACACCTACATCGAGAAGGACTCCTCGCTCAACGAGGAGGTCGAACGGCTGCGCCACTCGGCCACCAGCTCGCTGTTCACCCGCCGCGACGTCATCGTGGTGGCGACGGTCTCGGCCATCTACGGCCTCGGCACCCCCGAGGAGTACCTCGAGCGGGCGATCACCCTGCACGTCGGGGAGGACCGCGACCGCGACACGCTGCTGCGCGAGCTCGTCGACATGCAGTACGCCCGCAACGACCTGTCCGGCCAGCGGGGCACGTTCCGGGTGCGCGGCGACACGCTCGAGGTGTTCCCCATGTACGAGGAGAACGCGCTGCGGGTCGAGTTCTTCGGCGACGAGATCGAGCGGCTCACCACGATGCACCCGCTCACCGGCGAGGTGCTGAGCGAGGACGACGAGATCTACATCTTCCCGGCGTCCCACTACGTCGCGGGCGTCGAGCGGATGGAACGGGCGATCGCCGGCATCGAGCGCGAACTCGAGGCGCGGCTGGCCGAGCTCGAGGCGCAGAACAAGCTGCTCGAGGCGCAGCGGCTGCGCATGCGCACGGGCTACGACATCGAGATGATGCGCCAGATCGGCACCTGCTCCGGCATCGAGAACTACTCGCGGCACATCGACGGGCGCGCGGCGGGCAGTGCTCCCTCGTGTCTGCTCGACTACTTCCCCGACGACTTCCTGCTGGTCATCGACGAGTCGCACGTCACGGTTCCGCAGATCGGGGGCATGTACGAGGGCGACATGTCGCGCAAGCGCACCCTCGTCGACCACGGGTTCCGGCTGCCCAGCGCGATGGACAACCGGCCGCTGCGCTTCGAGGAGTTCGTCGAGCGCATCGGCCAGACCGTCTACCTGTCGGCCACGCCCGGTCCCTACGAGCTGGCCCGCGCCACCGGCGAGCCGGTCCAGCTGCTCATCCGGCCCACCGGCCTGGTCGACCCGGAGGTGATCGTCAAGCCCACCAAGGGCCAGATCGACGACCTCATGGGCGAGATCCGGCTGCGGGTCGAGCGCCACGAGCGGGTGCTCGTCACGACGCTCACCAAGAAGATGTCCGAAGACCTCACCGACTACCTCATGGAGAACGGCATCCGCACCCGCTACCTGCACAGCGAAGTCGACACGCTGCGGCGGGTCGAGCTGCTCCGCGAGCTGCGGCTCGGCGAGTACGACGTGCTCGTCGGCATCAACCTGCTCCGCGAGGGCCTCGACCTGCCCGAGGTGTCGCTCGTCGCGATCCTCGACGCCGACAAGGAGGGCTTCCTCCGGTCCGACCGGTCGCTCATCCAGACGATCGGCCGGGCGGCGCGCAACGTGGCGGGCCAGGTGCACATGTACGCCGACCGCATCACCCCCTCGATGGCATCGGCCATCGACGAGACCAACCGGCGGCGGGAGATCCAGATCGCCTACAACCTCGAGCACGGCATCGACCCGCAGCCGCTGCGCAAGCGCATCGCCGACATCACCGACATGCTGGCCCGGGAGGAGGCCGACACGGACGAGCTGCTCAAGAAGGCGGCGCCGCGCGGACGCCAGCCGAAGTCGCCTCTTCCCGCGAAGCTCATCGACCAGCGCAGCGACCTCGATCCGGCGCGGCTGTCGGCCGTCGAGCTGGCCGATCTGGTGGCCGAACTCACCCAGCAGATGAAGAGCGCGGCCGCCGAGCTCCAGTTCGAGCTCGCCGCCCGGCTGCGCGACGAGATCTCAGACCTCAAGAAGGAGTTGCGGGGTCTCATCGAGGCCACGAGGTAGCCCGGAGGCCGGAGACCCGCGTCCGCGCGGACGGAGGACGGCCGGGTCGGGTCTCCCCGCGGGGGCGGGACGGCCCTGTGGGAGAATGGGCGCGCGGAGGGGAGTACTCCACCACGCAGTCGTCGTCATCACGGCGGGGAATCCCGCCCGGCGCTGCGGCCGGCCCGCCGGTGGACGAGACCTCCCGGCCTCAGCCGTGGAAGGGACTCTCCGTTGCAGGTTCACGCGTCCGCCTGGATCATCACCGTCGCCGTGATGGCGGCCCTGCTCGCCGTCGACGTCCTCATCATCGGACGTCGGCCGCACGTGCCGTCGATGAGGGAGTGCACGCTGCTCGTCGGGCTGTTCGTGGCGCTCGCCGTGCTGTTCGGCAGCGGCATCTGGGTGGTGAGCGGGCCGGTCTACGGCAAGGAGTTCTTCGCGGGCTGGCTGACGGAGTACAGCCTGTCGGTCGACAACCTGTTCATCTTCCTGCTCATCATGGACAAGTTCCGGGTGCCCGCGCGGCTGCAGCAGTTCGGGCTGCTGGTGGGCATCATCCTCGCCCTCGTGTTCCGCGGGGTGTTCATCGGACTAGGCGCCGCGATGATCGCCTCGATGGCCTGGGTGTTCTTCCTCTTCGGTGCGTTCCTCCTCTACACCGCGGTCGACCTCGTGCGCGACTATCTCGACGGCAGCGCCGAGGAGGAGGAGGCCACCGAGAACCTCGTCATGCGGTTCGTGCGACGCAGGTTCCCCGCGTCCGAGGAGTTCCACGGCACCCGGCTCACCGTACAGGAGGGCGGCCGGCGGCTGGTGACGCCGATGCTCATCGTCATCGTCGCGCTCGGTACCACCGACGTGATGTTCGCCCTCGACTCGATCCCGGCGATCTACGGGCTCACGCAGGAGCCCTACCTCGTCTTCACCGCCAACGTCTTCGCGCTCATGGGCCTCCGCCAGCTCTACTTCCTGCTGGGCGGCATGCTCAAGAAGCTCGTCTACCTCCCGCTGGGCCTGGCGGTGATCCTCGCGTTCATCGGGGTGAAGCTGCTGCTGCACGCGGCCCACCATTACCGGCTCGACAGGTCGTGGCACGTCAGCGCCGAGATCCCCGTTGAGACGTCGCTTCTCGTCATCGTGGTGACCCTGGCCGTCACGGTGACGGCCAGCCTGCTGAGGAGCCGCTCGGCGGCCGAGTGACCCGGCGGGTCAGTGCGGGGGCAGCAGCACCGGCACGTCGTCGGCGGCCGTTCCCGACAGTCCGGCCCCGTCGCCGCGTCCGGACAACCAGCCGACGAGGTCGGCGTCCCTGCCGGTGATCGTGCCGAGGGACCTGCGGTCGAGGGGCCCGACCCGGCCCTTGATCCCGGAACTCGCGACGACGTCGACCGGAGGGATCTGCTGGTCTCCGACGCCCCGGACGAGCTCCCACGCGAGCAGCCACCGCGCCAGCTGCGGGTCGATCTGGTCGACCTCGAGGCCGCAGGCGAGGTCGATGTGATGGAGGACGACCTCGGACAGCCGCGCCACGATCCACCACTGGGCGGGCACCCGCAGCCGTTCGGTGAGGACGGTGGGCGTCATGATCTCGGACGCCTCGAGATCGTCGAAGGCGGCGTTGAGCCGACCGGCCGAGGTGTCGAGGTCGATCTGCAGATCGAGGCCGGTGCGCCGGGAACCCACCTCGATGTCCTCGTCGGCCTGGGAACGGGAGGCGTACAGCATCCGCGGACGCCCGTTGAGGAGCGCGTCGACCGCCCGGCACAGCGCCTCGGCGTTGCGCGCCACGTGGGTGGCGACGTGGGCGCGAGTCCAGCCGGCCAGCCGGCTCGGCTCCTGCCACTGGTCGTCGCCCAGCCGGATGGTGTCGCCGAGCAGGGCCTGGGTCGCCTCGCGCTTGCGTTCGCGCACGCGCGCGATCGCGTGCCGGTCTGGCAACAACTCTCGCAGCGGCTCGGTCATGGGGCAACGCTAACGCCTCGGCGTTGCAGCGTCGACGCGGCCGGGCGGCCCGGCGAGCGCATCACAGCCTGCCAGGTGGGCGCTGCTCCCGGCCGGGGCGGACTGTCGGTGGGGCCACATAGCATGTGGGACGTGATGGACGATGTGAGCGACCGGCTTGTCGTGCGCGGTGCGCGGGAGCACAACCTGCGCAACGTGAGCCTCGAGCTGCCCCGCGACGCGCTGATCGTGTTCACCGGACTCTCGGGGTCGGGCAAGAGCTCGCTCGCCTTCGACACGATCTTCGCCGAGGGACAGCGTCGCTACGTCGAGTCGTTGTCGGCCTACGCGCGGCAGTTCCTCGGGCAGATGGACAAGCCCGACGTCGACTTCATCGAGGGCCTGTCCCCTGCGGTCTCCATCGACCAGAAGTCGACCAGCCGCAACCCGCGCTCGACCGTCGGCACGATCACCGAGGTGTACGACTACCTGCGGCTCATGTTCGCCCGCATCGGCGTGCCGCACTGTCCCGAGTGCGGCGCCGAGGTGAGCCGGCAGACGCCCCAGCAGATCGTCGACCGGCTGCTGGCGCTCGACGAGGGCACGCGGTTCCAGGTGCTGGCCCCGGTCGTGCGCGGCCGCAAGGGGGAGTATCAGGAACTCTTCCGCGAACTCGCCACCGAGGGCCTCGCCCGGGTGCGGGTCGACGGCGAGGTCCACCCGCTCACCGCACCGCCCACCCTCGACAAGCAGCGCAAGCACGACATCGACGTGGTGGTCGACCGCATCGCGGTGCGCCCCAGCGCGAAGCAGCGGCTCACCGACTCGATCGAGACGGCCCTCACCCTCGCCCAGGGCGTGGTCGGAATCGACTTCGTCGACCTCGACGCCGACGACCCGGGGCGAGAGCGCAGGTTCTCCGAGAAGATGGCCTGCCCGAACGGGCACGACATCGCCATCGACGAGCTCGAGCCCCGGCAGTTCTCCTTCAACGGGCCGTGGGGCGCCTGCCCGGCGTGCTCCGGACTCGGCACGACGATGGAGGTCGACCCCGACCTCGTCGTGCCCGACCACTCGCTCAGCCTGGCCGAGGGGGCGATCCAGCCGTGGGCGAGCCCGCACGTCGCCGCCCACTTCGAGCACGTCTACGAATCCCTGGCCGACGAGCACGGCTTCTCGGTGCACACGCCGTGGCGCGACCTGTCGGCGTCCGTGCGCCAGCACCTGCTCCTCGGGGTCCGCAACCCCGTGCACGTGCAGTACCGCAACCGGTTCGGCCGGGTGCGAACCTTCACCCAGAAGTACGAGGGCATCCTGCCCTACGTCCGGCGCCGGCACGCCGAGGCCGAGAGCGACGCCGCCCGCGAGCGGTGGGGCGCCTACATGCGCGAGATCCCCTGCTCCACCTGCAAGGGCACCCGGCTGCGTCCCAGTTCGCTCGCGGTCACCGTCAGCGGGCGCAACATCGCCGAGGTGTCAGACATGTCGATCGGCGAGGCGGCGGCGTTCCTCGGCGGGCTCGAGTTGAGCGCCCGCGACCGCCAGATCGCCGAGCGGGTGGTCAAGGAGATCAACGAGCGGCTGCGCTTCCTCCTCGACGTCGGGCTCGACTACCTCACCCTGTCGCGTGGCGCGGGCACCCTCTCCGGCGGGGAGGCCCAGCGCATCCGGCTGGCGACCCAGATCGGGTCGGGGCTGGTCGGCGTCCTGTACGTCCTCGACGAGCCGAGCATCGGCCTGCACCAGCGCGACAACCACCGGCTCATCGAGACGCTGATCCGGCTGCGCGACCTCGGCAACACGCTCATCGTCGTCGAGCACGACGAAGACACCATCCGGGTCGCCGACTGGGCGGTCGACATCGGCCCGGGCGCGGGGGAGCACGGCGGCCGGGTGGTGGTCTCCGGGCCGGTCGACGAGCTGCTCGCCAGCGAGGAGTCGCTCACGGGTGCCTACCTCAGCGGACGCCGTGAGATCGCCCTGCCGGCCGAGCGGCGTCCCGGCACCGGACGCGCCGTCACGGTGAAGGGGGCGCGCGAGCACAACCTGCGCAACGTCACCGTCGAGTTCCCGCTCGGCCAGTTCATCGCGGTCACCGGCGTCAGCGGCTCGGGCAAGTCGTCGCTGGTCAACGGCATCCTCTACACCTCCCTCGCCAAGCGCATCTACGGGGCGAAGGCGGTGCCGGGCCGGCACGACTCGATCGTGGGGGCCGAGCAGATCGACAAGATCATCCACGTCGACCAGTCGCCGATCGGCCGCACCCCGCGCTCGAACCCGGCCACCTACACCGGGGTGTTCGACAAGATCCGCACGCTGTTCGCGCAGACACCCGAGTCGAAGATCCGCGGCTACCAGCCCGGCCGGTTCTCGTTCAACATCAAGGGCGGGCGCTGCGAGAACTGCCTCGGCGACGGCACCATCAAGATCGAGATGAACTTCCTCCCCGACGTCTACGTGCCCTGCGAGGTGTGTCACGGGGCGCGGTACAACCGCGAGACCCTGGAGGTGCACTACAAGGGCCGCACGATCGCCGAGGTGCTCGACATGCCGATCGAGGAGGCGGCGGAGTTCTTCGCGGCGATCCCCGCCATCGCCCGGCACCTCGTCACGCTCAACGAGGTGGGCCTCGGCTACGTGCGGCTCGGCCAGCCCGCGACCACCCTGTCCGGTGGCGAGGCGCAGCGGGTCAAGCTCGCCTCCGAACTGCAGAAGCGTTCCACCGGCCGCACCATGTACGTGCTCGACGAGCCCACCACCGGGCTGCACTTCGAGGACATCCGCAAGCTGCTCGGCGTCCTCGGCCGCCTCGTCGACGCCGGCAACACCGTCGTCGTCATCGAGCACAACCTCGACGTCATCAAGACCGCCGACTGGGTCATCGACCTCGGGCCGGAGGGCGGCTCCCGCGGTGGGGAGGTGCTGGTCACCGGCACACCCGAGGAGGTCGCGGCGCACCCCGACTCGTTCACCGGCACGTTCCTCGCGCCGATCCTCCGGGGCCGCGAGGTGCCCGTGCGCGGCGCCGACCTGCTCAGCCCAGTTGAGCCGGCGGACGCCGCACCGGCCGCCCGCGACGAGGGTGGTGCTCCGGCGGTGCGGCTGAAGAAGCCCGCCCGCGCAGCGAGCCCGCGGGTGGCGGCGGCGTCCCGCGGCACCACCGGCACCAGGGTGCGCAAGCCGAAGGGCTTCTGAGGCGGCCGTCGATCTCAGCCCGACACGGTGAGCGTCGTGCCGCTCACGGTGACCTTCGCCGCGGGCAGGGGCTTGGTCGCCGGACCGTGGACGACCGACCCGTCGGCGATCGAGTACTGCGAGCCGTGGCAGGGGCAGTCGATGGTCGTGCCGGTGATCGCGGTGACGAGGCAGCCCGCATGCGTACAGACGCGGGAGAACCCCCGGAACTGCCCGGCGCTCGGCTGGGTCACCACGTAGTAGCTGTCGGAGATGATCGCGCCCCCGCCCACCGGCACCTTCGACTCGTCGATGGACGCCGGCCCGCTCTTGGGGGCGTCGCTCGACCCTCCGCAGGCGGCCAGCGCTGCCGCGCCGACCGCCGCCCCGGCGGTTCTCAGGAGGAAGCGGCGGCTGGGGGAGCTGGGCATCGGTTCTCCTCGTGAAGGGGCGGCGTGGCTCCATCATGCCGCGCACCGGCGGGCGCAGGACCGTCGGCGCGCGTGCCTACACTGGCCGACGTGGCCGACCCCTCGACGTACCGCCCGGCCCCGGGCACCATTCCCACCGACCCGGGCGTCTACCGGTTCAGCGACGCGCACGGGCAGGTCATCTACGTCGGCAAGGCGAAGAACCTGCGCCAGCGGCTCAACTCCTACTTCGCCGACCCGGCGTCGCTGCATTTCCGCACCCAGACGATGGTGCGCACCGCCGCCAAGGTCGAGTGGACCGTGGTCAGCAACGAGCTCGAGAGCCTTCAGCTCGAATACACGTGGATCCAGCAGTTCGACCCCCGGTTCAACGTCAAGTACCGCGATGACAAGTCCTACCCGTGGCTGTGCGTCACGTGGAGCGAGGAGTTCCCGAGGGTCTTCGTCGGCCGTGGCTCCAAGCGGCGGGGCTGGCGCTACTTCGGCCCGTTCGGTCACGCGTGGGCCATCCGGGAGACCCTCGACACCGTGCTCAACGTGTTCCCCATGCGCTCGTGCAGCGCCGGGGTGTTCAACAGCGCCGCCGCCAGCGGCCGTCCGTGCCTGCTCGGGCACATCGGCAAGTGCGCGGCCCCCTGCGTCGGGCGGGTGGACGCCGAGGCGCACCGGGAGATCGTCGCCGACCTGTGCACCTTCTTCTCCGGGCACACCGGGCAGCTCACCCGCAAGCTCGAGCGGCAGATGCGGGCGGCGTCCGAGAACCTCGAGTACGAGCGGGCGGCCGTGCTGCGCGACGCGCTGGCCGCGCTCGCCCGGGTGGCGGAGAAGAACGCGGTCGTGCTCACCGACGCGACCGACGCCGACGTCATCGCCCTCGCCGACGATCCGCTCGAGGTGGCCGTGCAGATCTTCCACGTCCGGTCCGGTCGCATCCGCGGCGAGCGGGCCTGGATCGCCGACCGGGCCGACGACGCGACCACCGCCGAGCTCATCGAGTACTTCCTGCTGCAGCTGTACGGCGGACCCGAGGAGGCGAGCGGCTTCGGCGTCCCACGGGAGATCCTCGTGCCGGAGCTGCCGGCGTCCGGGGTAGTGCTGGGCGAACTGTTGAGCGAGGTGCGGGGCAGCAGGGTCGACGTCCGCGTTCCGCGTCGCGGCGACAAGGTGAGCCTCATGGAGACGGTGAGCCGCAACGCCGCCGAGGCCCTGGCCCAGCACAAGACGCGGCGCGCGAGCGACCTCACCACCCGCAACCGGGCGCTCGAGGAGATCCGGGACGCCCTCGGGCTCGACACCGCCCCCCTGCGCATCGAGTGCTACGACATCTCCCACACCCAGGGCGCGGAGGTCGTCGGGTCGATGGTCGTCTTCGAGGACGGTCTGTCGCGCAAGTCCGAGTACCGCCGGTTCGTCATCCGCACGGTCGAGGGCAGCAACGACGTCGGGTCGATGCGCGAAGTGCTCACCCGGCGGTTCCGCAGGCTGCTCGACGACCGGGCGGCGATGACCGGGGACGACGAGGGGCATGACACCCGCATCGACCCGGTGACGGGGGCGCCCCGCAAGTTCTCCTACGCCCCGGGACTCGTCGTCGTCGACGGGGGGCCGCCGCAGGTGGCCGTGGCCGCCGAGGTGCTCGCAGAGCTCGGGCTCGACCGCGACATCGCGCTGTGCGGGCTGGCCAAGCGGCTCGAGGAGGTGTGGCTGCCCGACCAGGAGCACCCGGTCATCCTGCCCCGGACGAGCGAGGGGCTCTACCTGCTGCAGCGGGTGCGCGACGAGGCCCACCGGTTCGCCATCACCCACCACCGCGGACGCCGCAGCCGGGCCATGGTCGAGAGCGTCCTCGACGACGTTCCCGGGCTCGGCGAGGTGCGCCGCAAGGCGCTGCTCGCCCACTTCGGCTCGCTCCGTAAGCTCCGGGCCGCGACCTCCGACGAGATCGCGGCGGTGCCCGGCTTCGGTCCGGTGCTGGCCCGGGCCGTCGCCGACGCCCTCGCCGGGCAACCGGCCGAGGAGGCGATCAACACCGCGACCGGCGAGGTGGTCGGCGCCTGATCGCGGTTCCCCTGGGGCGACACCGACGATAATGACCGGGTGAGCGCCGAAGAGATCCAGGTTCCCGCCAGCACCCCCGACCAGCCGACCGTGGTGGTGATCACCGGGATGTCGGGCGCCGGACGCCGCACGGCCGCGCACGCCATGGAGGATCTCGGCTGGTACGTCGTCGACAACCTCCCGCCCGCCATGCTCCTCGGCCTCGTCGACCTCGGCCGCAGCCACGGCATCGACCGGATCGCCGTCGTCGTCGACGTGCGCTCCCGGGCCCTGTTCGAGCAGCTGAGTTCGGTGTTCGCCGACCTCACCGCCCGGCGGGTGAGCTACCAGGTGCTGTTCGTCGAGGCGGACGACGACAGCATCGTCCGGCGCCAGGAGTCGTCCCGGCGTCCGCTGCCCCTGCAGGGGGACGGCCGGCTGCTCGACGGCATCGCCCGCGAGCGGCACATGATGGCCCCCCTGCGCGCATCCGCCGACCTCGTCATCGACACGACGAACCTCAACGTGCACCAGCTGGCCGCCCGGGTGACGCACGCCTACGGGGGTGCCGCCACCGACGCGCTCCGGGTCACCGTCATGTCGTTCGGGTTCAAGAACGGCCTGCCGGTCGACGCCGACCTCGTCTTCGACGTGCGGTTCCTGCCCAACCCGCACTGGGTGCCCGTGCTGCGCCCGATGACCGGCCTCTCCGAGGCGGTGCGCGACTACGTGCTCGGGCAGCCGGGGGCCGACGAGTTCCAGGACGAGCTGGTGCGGCTGTTCAGCATCATGCGTCCGGGCTACATCAGGGAGTCGAAGCGGCAGGTGACCCTCGCCATCGGCTGCACCGGCGGCAAGCACCGGAGCACCGCGATGGCCGAGGAGCTGGGACGCCGGCTGCGTGAGCTGGGCGTGGCCGTGCAGGTGATGCACCGCGACCTCGGCCTGGAGTGACGGTGGGCCGCCAGCACCCGGCGCGGCGTCGCCCTCGCCTTCCCGACCTGCCCCGCGTCACGGCGCTCGGCGGGGGACACGGGCTGCACGCCTCCCTGCAGGCGCTCCGGCGGATCACCGACGAGGTCACCGCGGTCGTCACCGTCGCCGACGACGGGGGCTCGTCCGGGCGGCTGCGCGAGGAGTTGAACTGCCTGCCGCCGGGCGACCTGCGGATGGCGCTCGCGGCCCTGTGCGGCGACGACCGTGAGGGCCGGCTGTGGGCCGACGTCCTGCAGTCGCGGTTCGAGGGCGGCGAGAGTCTCCGGGGCCACCCCCTCGGCAACCTGCTCATCGTGGGGCTGTGGGAACGCCTGGGCGACCCGGTCGCCGGGCTGCGGATGATCGGGGAGCTGCTGCACCTGCGCGGCGAGGTGCTGCCGATGTGCGAGACGCCGCTGTCGATCGAGGCGGACGTGCTCGGACTCGACCCCGGGGCCCCCGACGACGTGCGGACCCTGCGCGGCCAGGCGACCGTCGCCAAGACCCGGGGCGAGGTGTCCGGCGTCCGCCTCGTGCCCCCCGACCCCCCGGCCTGCCCGGACGCCGTCAACGCGATCATGCGCTCCGACTACGTCGTGCTCGGCCCGGGCTCGTGGTTCACCTCGGTGATCCCGCACCTGCTCGTGCCCGACCTCGCCCACGCCATCTGTTCCACCACCGCCCAGCGGATCCTCACCCTCAACATCGCCCCCGCCGACGAGACCGACGGGTTCACGGCGTCCCGGCACATCGAGCTGCTCGCCGAGCACGCGCCCGACCTCGTGCTCGACTGGGTGATCGCCGATCCGGCGTTCGCGGCCGGCGACCCGCACCTGTCCCAGTACGTCGCCAGTCTCGGCGCACGGCTCGTGCTCGCCGACGTCGCGGTGCGCGACGGGTCGCCCCGGCACGACCCGCTGCGGCTCGCGTCGGCGTACGCCCACGTCATGGACCTCGGCTGACGGTGTCTCCCACCGGGACTCTCTCCACCCCGGTGTGGCACTATTCCCCAATGGCGATGACCGCTCAGCTCAAAACGGAACTGGCCACGATCCCAGTCACCCGGCTGTGCTGCCGACGAAGCGAGTTGTCGGCGATCCTCCGCATCGCCGGGTCGCTGCACCTGGCCGGCGGCCGGCTGGAGATCGAGACGGACCTCGACACGGCGGCGGTCGCCCGACGGGTGCGCACCGCGATCAGCGAACTGTTCGGCTACGAGACGACGCTCACCGTGGTCAACGCGTCCGGCATCCGGCGGGCCTCCCGCTACCTCGTGCGGGTGGGGGCCGACGGGGAGGCGCTGGCCCGGCAGAGCGGGCTCATCGACGCGCACGGGCGCCCGGTCCGGGGGATGCCGGCGTCCGTGGTCGGGGCCGGGCGCTGCTGCCAGATCGCGGCGTGGCGCGGAGCCATCCTCGCCCGCGGGTCGCTCACCGAGCCCGGGCGGTCGATGTCGCTCGAAGTCACCTGCCCCAACAGCGAGACCTCGCTGGCGCTCGTCGGGGCCGCGAGGCGCCTCGACATCGCGGCCAAGTCGCGCGAGGTCCGCGGGGTCGAGCGGGTGGTCGTCCGGGACGGGGAGAGCATCGGCGACCTGCTCACCCGGGTCGGCGCGCACGAGACCCGGATGGCCTGGGAGGAGCGCCGGATGCGCCGCGAGGTGCGGGCGTCCGCGAACCGGCTGGCCAACTTCGACGACGCCAACCTGCGCCGCTCCGCCCAGGCCGCGGTGGCGGCGGCCGCCCGGGTGGAACGGGCCCTGGAGATCCTGGGCGACGAGGTTCCCGACCACCTCCTCGCCGCGGGACGGCTGCGCCTGGAGCACCGCAACGCCAGTCTCGAGGAGCTCGGGCAGTTGCACGAGCCGCCGCTCACCAAGGACGCCGTGGCCGGCCGCATCCGGCGCCTGCTCGCGACCGCGGACAAGCAGGCCGAGCACCTGGGCATCCCCACGACGGAGGCCGTGCTCGGTCCCGAACTCATCGACCGCGACTGACGACTGCCGCTTGCGGAGCGCGCCGGGTGCCCACGTACTTGGGCCTTCAGTGACGGGCTCGTTAGGGGTTCGTTAGGATTGGCCTGTCCGAACAGCCTGGCACGGGCCACCGGCCCGGTCTCACCATCAGAGTTTGGCGAGGCACCAGCAAGTCGAAGGAGTCAACGCACACATGACCGTCAAGGTTGGCATCAACGGTTTCGGCCGCATCGGCCGCAACTACTTCCGCGCTCTGCTGTCGCAGAACGCCGATCTCGAGGTCGTTGCGGTCAACGACCTCACCGACAACAAGACGCTGGCACACCTGCTCAAGTACGACTCGATCCTCGGCCGGTTCCCCGGCGAGGTCACCTACGGCGAGGACTACATCACCGTCAACGGCAAGCAGATCAAGGTGCTCGCCGAGCGCGACCCCGCCAAGCTGCCGTGGGCCGACCTGGGTGTCGAGATCGTCATCGAGTCGACCGGGTTCTTCGTCGACGCCACCAAGGCCAAGGCGCACATCGACGCGGGCGCAAAGAAGGTGCTCATCTCCGCCCCGGCGAAGAACGAGGACATCACCATCGTCATGGGTGTCAACGACAACCTCTACGACAGCGCCGCCCACAACATCATCTCGAACGCGTCGTGCACCACGAACTGCCTCGCCCCGATGGCCAAGGCGCTCAACGACGGTCTCGGCATCGTCAAGGGCCTGATGACCACGATCCACGCGTACACCCAGGACCAGAACCTGCAGGACGGCCCGCACAAGGACCTCCGCCGCTCGCGCGCCGCGGCCCTCAACATGGTGCCCACCACCACCGGTGCCGCCAAGGCCGTCGCGCTCGTGCTGCCCGAACTCAAGGGCAAGCTCGACGGGTACGCCATGCGCGTTCCCACCCCGACCGGCTCGGCGACCGACCTCACCTTCGAGGCGTCCCGCGAGACCACGGTCGACGAGGTCAACGCGATCGTGAAGAAGGCCGCCGAGGAGGGCTCGCTCAAGGGCTACCTCACCTACACCGAAGACCCGATCGTCAGCAAGGACATCGAGACCGACCCGGCCTCGTGCATCTTCGATGCGGGCCTGACCAAGGTCATCGGCAACCAGGTGAAGGTCGTCGGCTGGTACGACAACGAGTGGGGCTACTCGAACCGCCTGGTCGACCTGACCGAGCTCGTCGCCAGCAAGCTCTGACGCGACACCGAGTGCACCGGCGCGGGGGTGGGGTCATCGCACCCCGCCCCCGCGTTGTTTCATGCCGGGCCCCCGGACGCCGGACGCCCGCCCCACCTCATCACCAAGAATCGGAAGGATTCGCCCCGTGAGAACTCTCGCTGACCTTGGCGACCTGCGCGGCAAGCGCGTCGTCATGCGCTGTGACTTCAACGTGCCCCTCGACGGGCAGACCATCACCGACGACGGCCGCATCCGGGCCGCGCTCCCCACGATCACCACCCTGCGCGACGCGGGGGCGAAGGTGATCATCCTCGCCCACCTCGGCCGCCCGAAGGGCGCTCCGGAGGCCAAGTACTCGCTGGCTCCGGCCGCGAAGCGCCTCGGTGAGCTGCTCGGCGCCGACGTGGCGCTGGCGAGCGACACCGCCGGCGACGGCGCCCGCGCGGTCGTCGAAGGCCTCGGCGACGGGGACGTCGCGCTGCTCGAGAACGTCCGCTTCGAGCCGGGCGAGACCAGCAAGGACGAGTCGGAGCGGCGTGCGCTCGCCGCGGAGTGGGCGCAGCTCGGCGACGTGTTCGTGTCCGACGGCTTCGGGGTCGTGCACCGCAAGCAGGCCTCCGTCTACGACCTCGCGAAGCTCCTGCCCAGCGCCGCCGGCAAGCTGGTGCAGAAGGAGGTCGAGGCCCTCTCCAAGGTGACCACGAACCCCGAGCGCCCGCTCGTCGTCGTCCTCGGCGGGGCCAAGGTGGCCGACAAGCTCGCCGTCATCGACAACCTGCTCAAGGTCGCCGACACGCTCGTCATCGGCGGCGGCATGGCGTACACCTTCCTCAAGGCCGAGGGCCACGAGATCGGGCAGTCCCTCTTCGACGAGGCCAGCCTCGACGCCTGCAAGGGCTACCTCGCCACCGCGAAGCAGACCGGCAAGAAGATCCTCCTGCCCGTCGACGTCCGCATCGCCGCCGGCATGGACTTCGGCGCCCGCACGGTCGACGGCCCGGTCGAGGTCGTCGCCGTCGACGCGATCCCCAGCGACAAGATGGGCCTCGACATCGGCCCGGCGACCGAGCAGCTGTTCGCGGACGCCATCACCTCGGCGAAGACCGTCGTGTGGAACGGCCCGATGGGCGTGTTCGAGATCGGCGAGCTGAGCAACGGCACCAAGGCGGTCGCGCAGGCGCTCACCGAGGTCGAGGGCCTGTCCGTGGTCGGCGGCGGGGACTCCGCCGCGGCCGTCCGCGACCTCGGCTTCTCCGACGACCAGTTCGGTCACATCTCCACCGGCGGTGGAGCCTCTCTCGAGTTCCTCGAAGGCAAGGAACTCCCCGGCATTGCAGTTCTGGAGGCATGATCATGGTCCGCACGCCGCTCATGGCCGGCAACTGGAAGATGAACCTCAACCACGTCGAGGCCACCGGCCTGGTGCAGAAGCTCGCCTGGACGCTCAAGGACGCCCGCTACGAGCCGGAGCGCTCCGAGTGCGCGGTGATGGTGCCGTTCACCGACATCCGCACCGTGCAGACCCTCATCGAGGCCGACCGCCTTCCGGTCGTGTTCGGGGCCCAGGACGTGTCGGCGCACGACAAGGGCGCCTACACCGGCGAGGTGAGCGCGGAGATGCTCGCCAAGCTCAACTGCACCTACGTCGTCGTCGGCCACTCCGAGCGCCGCCAGTACCACGACGAGAGCGACGCGCTCGTCAACGCCAAGGCGAAGAAGGCGCTCGAGCACGGCATGACCCCGATCATCTGCGTCGGGGAGGCGCTCGAACTGCGCAAGCAGGGTCGGCACGTCGCCTTCACCCTCGACCAGGTGCGGGGCGCGCTCGAGGGCATCCCCGCCGCCCAGGCGGCGTCCCTCGTCATCGCCTACGAGCCGGTCTGGGCGATCGGCACCGGTGAGGTGGCGACGCCCGAGGACGCTCAGGAGGTGTGCGGCGCGATCCGCGGCTTCATCGCCGAGCTGTACGACCAGACGGTCGCGGACGCCGTGCGCATCCAGTACGGCGGCTCGGTCAAGTCGAGCAACATCCGCGAGATCATGGCCAAGCCCGACGTCGACGGCGCACTCGTCGGGGGCGCGAGCCTCGACCCGGAGGAGTTCGCCAAGATCGTGCTCTTCTACGCGCTCTGACTCGCCCTGTCACCGCCCCGTCGCCCGTGCTCCCCGGAGCCGGGCGACGGGGCGGTGCACGTCACGGCGAGCGGGGGCGGAATAGGGAATGCCCGGGCCGTGGGTTAGGCTTTGGCCTGTGATTTCGACGCCCGTGCTGACCGCGCCGCTCATGACCTGGCCGATCCTGACGCTGTCGATCGTCCTGATCATCACGAGCGTGATCCTGGCGTTGTTCATCCTGCTGCACAAGGGGCGCGGCGGCGGCCTGTCCGACCTGTTCGGCGGCGGCATGTCCACCTCGATGGGCGGCACCTCGGTCGCGGAGCGCAACCTCGATCGCCTCACCATCGTCGTCGGCCTGGTCTGGCTGGCGTGCATCGTCGCGTTGTTGGTGCTCTACCGATTCACGTCCTGAGACGTCGTGGCCCGGCCGGTGTTCACCCCGGGTCATCGAGCAAGATCCGCTGGAAGGGAAGATTGTGGCTGGAGGCAGTGCGATCCGGGGGAGCCGAGTCGGCGCCGGACCCATGGGGGAGGCCGAGCGGGGCGAGGCCGCCCCGCGGCTGTACGTGTCGTTCTTCTGCGCGAACGGGCACGTCACGCGTCCCGCCTTCGCCGCGGACGCGCAGATCCCCGACAGTTGGGACTGCCCGCGCTGCGGCCTGCCGGCCAACCGTGACGAGAACAACCCGCCGCCCCCGCCGAAGATCCAGCCCTACAAGACGCACCTGGCGTACGTGAAGGAACGCCGGAGCGACAAGGAGGCCGCCGCCATCCTCGAGGAGGCGCTGCAGGGCCTGCGCGAGCGCCGCGCCCGGGGCGAGGTCATCTTCTGATCGACCCGGCCCTCGGGAGGCGCCCACGGGTCGCGACGCCGCGTCCCGCGTCCTACAGTTCGCACCTGTAGCGGGGGAGCAGTTCGGCCGCCCCCTCGTCGAGGAACCAGATCGTCGACTCGACGCCCGACACCAGCCCGGCCGGCACCGTCTCGTCGCCCCCCAGGGCTCGGGCCACCGCGTCCGCCTTCTCCGTCCCGTTGACCCACAGCCACACGGTGCGTGACCGGTTGATGGTCGGCAGGGTCAGCGAGATCCGCTCGGCCGGGGGCTTCGGAGCGTCGGTGACCCCGATGACGCTGAGGCTCGTCGGGTCGGAGCTCGGGTGGTGCGGGAAGATCGAGGCGACGTGGCCGTCGGGACCCATGCCGAGCAGGCACAGATCGAAGGTCGTGTCGCCGAGTTCGTGCGCGTACGCGAAGGCCGACTCGTCCGGGTCGGCGTTCCCGTCACTCGCGGGCATGGGGTGGATCTGCGCCGACTTGAGTTGGAGGCTCCGCGCGAGCAGGGCGAGCGACTGCAGGGCGTTCCGCTCCGGGTCGGTGGTGCCGACGAACCGCTCGTCACCCCACCACAGGTGCAGGGTGCTCGCGTCGAAGTCGCGCTCGGCGGCGAGTTCGGCGAACGCGGCGTAGACACGGTTCGCGATCCGGCCGCCGGTGAGGCAGAGATGGACCTGGGCCTGGTGCTCCTGGCGCTGCACCAGGTGGTTCAGCAGCATGCTCGCGGCCTCGTCGACCAGCGCGTCGTCGCTCGGGAACCGCAGGACCCTGGCGGTCACTTCTGCTCGGCCTCGTCCCGGCGTGCCCGCGGCTGGGAGCGACCGCTCACGTTGATCTCGCCGCGCTTGGCCCGCACCAGCACCTGGGCCACGACCTGCTCGAAGATGTCGTCGGGATCCATCCGCCGGAGCTCCTCGGTGATGAGCTGCTGGATGTCCCGCCGGGGGAGCGCGACCTCGCGGGGCGGCTGCCCCGGGATGTTGTAGCAGGCCATGCTGTTGCCCGGCTGCCGCGAGACCGCGACGTCGCCCGCCAGCGAGTGCAGGCGGACGGAGGTGATGCCCCCGCTGGGTCCGGGGACCCGGTCGACCCGGACACCCAGCCGGGTCTCCAGCCAGGCGGCCATCAGCTCGGCGGGGGCGTTGCCCGGCGCCGCCTCGACGAGCGCGCCGGTGATCCGGCCGTGGTACTGGTCGAGCGCGGCGGCGAGCAGGGCCCGCCAGGGGGTGAGCCGCGTCCAGGCGAGGTCGGTGTCGCCCGGCGCGTGGTTGCCGGCCCGCGCGATGAGGGCGGCCAGGTGGTCGGCCGACCCGGAGGAGTCGGTGATCCGCCGGGTGCCCAGGGCGCCGATCGGGTCGTCCGCCGGGTCGACAGGGCACTCGTTGGGCCACCAGATGACCACGGGGGAGTCGGGGAGGAGCAGCGGCAGCACCACCGAGTCGGCGTGCTGGGTGAGCTCGCCGGACAGGTGCAGGGCGACCACGTCGCCCGGGACGCCCTCGCCGGTGTGGATCTCGGCGTCCAGGCGGGTCGCGGCGCCGTGGCCGAAGACGACGACGAGGATCCGCGAGGGGTGCTCACGGCCCGACTCCATCGCCGCGCCCAGCACCCGGTTGAAGTGGCGGGAGTCGGTGACCACCACGAGGGTGAAGACGAGTCCGGACGCCGTGCCCAGGTTGCGCCGGGCCTTGAGGATGGCCGCGGCGATGTCGCTCGCGGAGGTGTTCTTCAGCTCTTCGATCACGCCTGCTCCTTGGGGTCGTATCGCGCCGGCGGTCAGGGACGACGCCAGGTGAAGCCGTCGCGGGCCATCATCTCGAGCCCGGACGGCGGACCCCAGGTGCCGGCTACGTAGGGCTCGGGCTGGGTGTCGAGGGCTGCCCAGTAGTCGAGAACGGGGTCGAGGATCTGCCAGGCCAGCTCCACCTCTTCGTGCTGCGGGAACAGCGGCGGGTCGCCGAGTAGCACGTCGAGGATGAGCCGTTCGTAGGCCTCCGGGCTCGACTCGGTGAACGAGCCGCCGTAGGCGAAGTCCATGCTCACCTCACGGATCTCCATCGAGGTCCCCGGCACCTTCGCCCCGAAGCGCATGGTGATGCCCTCGTCCGGCTGGATCCGCATGACGAGGGCGTTCTTGCCGAGTTCCTCGGTGTCGGTGTCGGTGAACGGCAGGTGCGGGGCGCGCTTGAACTCGAGCGCGATCTCGGTGACCCGGCGCGGCATCCGCTTCGCGGTGCGCAGGTAGAAGGGGACGCCGGCCCACCGGCGGTTGTCGATGTCGACGCGGATCGCGGCGTAGGTCTCGGTGGTCGAGGTGGGCGGGATGCCCTGCTCCTCGAGGTAGCCGACGACCTTCTTCCCGCCCTGCCAGCCGCCCGTGTACTGCCCGCGGGCGGTGTGCGCCGCGAGGTCCTTGGGGGTGCGGGCGGCCCCGAGCACCTTCTGCTTCTCCAGCCGCAGCTGGCGGGCGTCGAAGCTCGTGGGCTCCTCCATCGCGGTGAGCGCCATGAGCTGCAGCAGGTGGTTCTGGATGACGTCGCGTGCCGCGCCGATCCCGTCGTAGTACCCGGCCCGGCCACCGATGCCGATGTCCTCGGCCATGGTGATCTGCACGTTGCTCACGTAGTTGTTGTTCCAGATCGGCTCGAACATCTGGTTGGCGAACCGCAGCGCCAGCATGTTCTGGACGGTTTCCTTGCCCAGGTAGTGGTCGATCCGGAAGACCGAGTGCGACGGGAACGTCGTGCTGAGGATCTGGTTGAGCTCACGGGCGCTCTGGAGGTTGTGCCCGAAGGGCTTCTCGATGATCACCCGCTTCCAGCTGCCGCCCACCTCGTCGACCAGCCCGTGGCGGCGGAGCTGCCCGAGGACGTCGTCGAACAGGCCCGGCGGGATGGACAGGTAGTAGGCGTGGTTGCCGCCGGTGCCCCGCACTTCGTCCAGCTCGAGGATCGTGCGGCGCAGCCGCTGGAACGACTCGTCGTCGCCGAGGTCTCCCGGCACGAACCGGATCCCCTGGAGCAGCTGCTTCCACACCTCCTCGCGGAACGGGGTCCGCGCGTTCTCCTTGACGGCGTCGTGCACCTGCTTGGCGAAGTCCTGGTCCTCCCAGTCGCGCCGGGCGAACCCGACCAGCCCGAAGCCCGGGGGCAGCAGGCCGCGGTTGGCCAGGTCGTACACCGCCGGCATGAGCTTCTTGCGGCTCAGGTCGCCGGTGACGCCGAAGATGACGAGCACGCACGGCCCGGCGATGCGGGGCAGCCGCCGGTCCTGGGGGTCGCGCAGCGGATTGCTGTGGAGTACCTCGATGGTCACGGGGGGTGCCTTCCGTTCAGCGCTGGGCCAGGGCGTCGCGGACGCTGGCCTCCAACTCGTGCCACGAGGCGACGAACTTGTCGACGCCCTCGTCTTCCAACTTCACCACAACATCGTCGAGGTCGACACCCACCTCGCGGAGTTGCCCGAGCACCTGCTGGGCCTCGGGGATGTTCCGCGTGATGGTGTCGCCGGTGATCACCCCGTGGTCGGCCACGGCGTCGAGGGTGTTCTCCGGCATGGTGTTGACGCAGTGGGGTGCGACGAGGTGGGTGACGTACATCGTGTCGTCGTACTCGGGGTTCTTGACGCTGGTGGACGCCCACAGGGGGCGCTGCACCTGGGCGCCGCGGCGCTCGAGGGCCTTCCAGCGGTCGGTGGCGGTCATCTCCAGCCACGCGGAGTAGGCGTTCCGGCTGTTGGCGATCCCCGCGCGCCCCTTCAACGCCCGCGCCTCGTCGGTGCCGATCGCGTCGAGACGCTTGTCGACCTCCGTGTCGACGCGGCTGACAAAGAACGAGGCGACCGACTGGATGGTCCCGAGGTCCTTGCCGGCCTCGGCGGCGTCCTCGAGGCCGGACAGCCAGGCGTCCATCACCTCCCGGTAGCGCTCCACGGAGAAGATCAGCGTGACGTTGACGCTGATGCCGGACGCCAGCGACCTGCGGATCGCCGGCAGGCCCTCGCGGGTGCCGGGGATCTTCACGAGCAGGTTGTCGCGCCCCACCATGTGATGGAGCAGTGCGGCCTGCTCGATGGTCGCCTGGGTGTCGCGGGCCAGGCCCGGCTCGACCTCGATCGACACCCGGCCGTCGACACCACCGGAGCTCTCGAAGGCGCCGGCGAGCAGGTCGCAGGCGTCGCGGACGTCGGCGGTCGTGAGGTCGCGGATCGCCTCGCCGAGTTCGGCGCCGTGCTGGAGTTCGGCGACCTGCGACTCGTAGGCGCGGCCGTTCTTCAGGGCGGCGGCGAAGATCGACGGGTTGGTGGTGACCCCGACCACGTGGCGGTCGTCGATGAGGTGCTGCAGGTTGCCGCTGGCGAGCCTGTCGCGGGACAGGTCATCGAGCCAGATCGACACCCCGGCGTTGCTCAATTGCTGCAGGCTCGTGGGTTCGGTATCGGTCATACTCAACGACCTTAGTCGGTGAGCCAATCAGGCCGGGGGCCGCCCACGGCCGTGACCGGCGGCCACGCCGCGCGCGGGTAGACTGACCGGGTTCACCGCTCCGGAGCCGCGACCCATGGCCGGCCCCTGTCCCCGTCGTCGCGCCGTTAGGAACCGCCCCGCCACATGCCCGTCCCAACCCGGAACCCCGCCCAGGCGCCCGCGGCCACCGTTGCGCGTGCCCGCTGGGCCGACGTGGTGGGCGCCTACGTCGCGCTCACCAAGCCGCGGATCATCGAGCTGCTGCTCGTGACCACGGTCCCGGCGATGTTCCTGGCGGCGCACGGCGTCCCGCAGTGGCGGTTGGTGCTCGCCACGATGGTCGGCGGCATGTTCGCGGCGGGCAGCGCGAACACCTTCAACTGCGTCATCGACCGCGACATCGACGAGGTGATGCGCCGCACCCGGCGGCGTCCGATGCCCCGGCACCAGGTGCCGGCGTCGTCGGCCTACGCCTTCGGTGTGGTCCTGGGGATCATCGCCACCCTGGTCCTGGGTCTCGGCGCCAACTGGCTCTCGGCGCTGCTCGCACTGGGCGCGAACGCCTTCTACGTGTTCGTCTACACGCTGTGGCTCAAGCGGCGCACGTCGCAGAACATCGTGTGGGGCGGCATCGCCGGCTGCTTCCCGCCACTCATCGGCTGGACTGCGGTCACCGGCCGGGTCGGGTGGGCGCCGCTCGTGCTGTTCCTCATCGTCTTCTTCTGGACGCCGCCGCACACGTGGGCGCTCGCCTTCCGGTACCGCGACGACTACGCCGCGGCCCACGTGCCCATGCTGCCGGTGGTGATGGACCCGACCCGGGTCGCCCGACGCATTCTCGTCTACTCCGTGCTCACCGTGGCCACGTCGCTGCTCGTGTGGCCGGCCGCCCATACCGGATGGCTCTATCCCCTGGTCGCCGCGGGCACCGGTGTGGTGTTCCTCTGGGAGGCGGTGCAGCTGCTGCGTCGCGCGCAGGCCGGTCTGGTCGGCGCCCAACTGCGCCCGATGCGGCTGTTCCACTGGTCCAACTCCTACCTGGCCCTCGTGTTCATCGCCGCGGCCGTCGACCCCCTGATCTTCTAGCCGCCATGAGCCTGTCCCAGGCGTCCCGGCCGGGCCCGGAGGAGCCCGCGATCCTGCGCCGGTTCGGCCTGGACGCCGGGGCGTTGCTGGGGGCGGGGGGCGAGTCGCGCGTGTTCGCCCTGGACGCCGACCGGGTGCTGCGGATCTTCCACCCCAGTCACGGGGGCCCCGACCCGCGTCCCGCCCGGCTCATGCGCTCGTGGGTCGACACGGACGCCGGGCTCACCGTCCCGGTCGTGCTCGACGAGGGCCGGCAGGGCGGTCAGCACTGGACCGTCGACCGGAGGATCCCCGGTCGCTCGCTGCTCGACGTCCTCCGGGAGACGCCGGACGCCGGGACCCGCCACCGGCTGCTGGTCGAGACCCTCGACGTCGCCGCCCGGCTCCGCGGGCTGCCCGTGCCCCCCGGTCCCTACCGCACCCTGTGCACCGACGACCCTCCGGCCGCGACCCTCGCCGACCTGCTCGACCAGCGGATCGCCACCGCCACCCGGGAGACGTGGCCGCTGCTCGCCGCGCGCGTCCCCGGGCTCGGGCGCGAGCGCGACCGGTTGCGCGAGCAGGTGGCCGCTCGCGAGGTTCTCCCGGCCTTCGTGCACCTCGACTTCTACCCCGGGAACGTGCTGGCCGAGGACGGCCGGATCACCGGCGTCTGCGACATCAGCGTGCACGCGCTGGCGGCCGACCCGGTGCTCGACGAGGTGGGCGCGGTGTGCCTGCTCGTCGGCTACCCCGGGGCCGAGGAGGACTCCCGCCGGCTGCAACCGGTGCTCGAGGAGCGGCTGGGCGCGGAGGCGTGGCTGGTCGACGCGTACCGCCGCTTCTACGGGTTCTACTACGCGATGGACGCGGCGCTCCTCGACTGGGCGGCCGCCCAGTTCAGGCCGGCACGCTGACCCGGGGGCGGGACACGCCGAACCACAACCAGGCCGCCGCCACGACGACCACCCCGATGCCGGCCATGTGACAGATCACCAGCCAGGTGGGCAGGCCGAGGAAGTACTGGGCGTAGCCGATGGCGCCCTGCAGCAGTTCGGTGACGAGCAGCCAGGAGGCCCACCGGGCCGCCTGCGCCTGCCCCCGGCGCCGCGCCCGGAGGAGCACGATGGCGGTGAGCCCGACCGCGACCCACACCGACAGCGCGTGGATCCGGGCGACGGTGAGGATGTCGAGATGGTTCCGGGCGGCCCCCACGCTGCCGGAGTTGGGGCCGGCACCGGTGACGACGGTGCCGAGCCAGATGGCCACCATGAGCACCCAGAACAACAGGCTCACCAGCCGCCGGAGCGACACAGGGGCGTCGGCCGGCTCGACCGCCCGGGTGAGCATGACCAGCCGGGTGAGCAGGGCGATGAGCGCCACCGAGAGGAGCAGGTGCAGCGCGACGACCCAGGGGTTGAGCTTGGTGAGCACCGAGATGCCGCCGACCACGCCCTGCAACGGGATCCCGGCGAGCGCCGCCCAGCCCAGCCACCGCTCGTGGCGCGGGGCGCGGCTGCGGATGGCGCTGACGACCGTGGCCACGGCGAGGAAGATCAGCACGAAGGTGATGAGCCGGTTGCCGAACTCGATGAGGCTGTGGTGGTTGGCGGCGTTGCGTGGCACGTACGAGCCCGCGGAGCACTGTGGCCAGGTCGGGCAGCCGAGCCCGGACGCCGTGAGCCGCACGACCGCGCCGCTCACCACGATGACGATGTTGCCGACGAGGCTGGCCAGCGCCCACGCGGCGAAGGCGGAGCGCGAGGCGAACCAGTGCCGCGTCCGGGTGTCGGTGGCGGGTGGCGCCGGCGGGCTCAGGACATCCATCGGAACACCTTCCGGGCGAGGAGGGCGGACGCGACCGCCCAGACGACGAGGACCCCCAGCGCCCACCAGGTCGTGCCGCCGGCGGACCAGGCCCGGCTCACCTCGCCGAGCGCACCCGTCGGCAGCGCGCGGACGAGCCAGCGCAGCGAGGCCGGGTAGGCCGAGACCGGCCACATGATGCCGCCGGCCGCGAGGCCGACGAGGTAGACGAGGTTGGCCAGCCCGAGCGTCGCCTCGGCGCGGAGGCGTCCGGCCATGGCGAGGGCGAGGTTGGCGAAGGTGAGCATCGCCAGGGGCACCCCGAGCACGGCCACCAGCCACTGGGCCGCAGACGGATGCGGGCGCCAGCCGAGGGCGAGCGCGACGGCCGCGAGGACGACGAGCTGGCCGAGGGCGATGAGGATGATCGCGAGTGCCTTGCCGGCCAGCAGGCCACCACGCCCGAGTGGGGTCGCGGCCAGCCGTTCGAGCACCCCGTAGCGGCGCTCGAACCCGGTGGCGATCGCCAGCGACGTGAAACAGGTGCTGAAGACGGCGAGGGAGAAGACCGAGGGGGCGATGTTCTCCTCGTGCAGTCCGAGGCGCCCGTCGAGCAGCCGGCCGGCCACGAGGATGCCGACGGGGATGACCAGCGCGAGGAGCAACTGCTCGCCGTTGCGCACGAGCAGGGTCGCCTCGGTGCGCGCGTGCGCGAGCACCTGCCGCGAGCGCGGGGCGGCTCCCGGCTGCGGGGTGAAGTCGATGGCGGGGGAGGAGGCGGCGGTCATGGCTGAACCCGTGAGGTCGTGGTGGCGAGGAACACCTCTTCGAGGCTGGCGTCGCGGGTGAGGTCGGGCACCGTGCCGTGGGCCACCACCGCGCCCCGGTCGACGAGCCAGACGTAGTCGGCGAGTTGCTCCGCCTCGTCCATCGCGTGCGTGGTGAGCACCACGGCCAGACCCGCGTCGCGGAGCCCGCGGACGACCTCCCAGGTGTGCCGCCGTACGTGCGGGTCGAGCCCGGCCGTCGGTTCGTCGAGGAAGACGAGGTCGGGCCTGCCGATGAGTGCCGCCGCGAGGTTCACGCTCTGCTGCTGTCCGCCCGACAGGCGGCGGTAGGGGGTGCGCCGGAACCCGCCGATGCCGAGCAGGTCGATGAGATCCTCCACCGGTTGCGGGTGGGCGTAGAGCCGGGAGAGGTAGCGCAGCAGTTCGTCCGCGCGGATGCCGCTCCACGCCCCGACGCTCTGCGGCATGACACCCAGCCGTGCGGCGGCTGCGTCCGAACCGGGCGGCGCACCGAAGATCGAGATCGTGCCGCTGTCGGGGGTGACGAGGCCGGTGCAGCAGCGGATCATCGTCGTCTTGCCGGCCCCGTTCGGGCCGAGAACGGCGGTGATCTCACCGGGTCGGGCCTGCAGGCTGAGCCCGGACAGGGCGTGCACCGTGCCGAAGGTCACGGAGACGGCCTCGATCTGCAGGGCGGTTCCGGGCGACGTCACGCCGCCAGTGTAGTGACCGGCCTCCGGGGCCCGGTCATCGAGGTAGTCGGCCCTCACTCCGACGGCAGCTCGCCGAGCGCGGTGAGCCGCTCGGCGATGAGGGTCTTGAGGGCACCGGCGTCCGGGACCAGGTCGACGACGTGGCGCGGCGCCTCGAGCAGGCCGGCGAACTGCGGGGGCACCGGAGGAGCCTCGCCCAGCGCCTCCTCCACGGTCGCGGAGAACTTCACCGGCAGGGCGGTCTCGACGACGACCATCGGGACGCCGGGCCGCACGCGGGGCGCGGCCACCTGCAGCCCGTCGGCGGTGTGCGGATCGACGAGGACCCCGTAGTGCTCGCGCACCCGCCGGATCGTCGCCACCCGGTCGGCGTGCGACGACGAGCCACTGGTGAACCCGAAGCGGGCCCCGATGCTCGCGAACTCCGGCGTGCCGGACAGATCGAAGAACCCCCGCCGCGGCAACTCGTCGCCGAACAGCGCGGCGGTGCGGACGCCGTCGCGCCCGAGCAGGTCGAAGACGAACCGCTCGAAGTTGCTCGCCTTGGAGATGTCCATCGAGGGGCTCGACGTGGCCGGGGTCTCGGACGCCGCCCGCACCCGGTAGACGCCGGTGCGGAAGAACTCGTCGAGCACATCGTTCTCGTTGGTCGCCACGACGAGGCGGCCGAGGGGGATGCCCATCTGGCGGGCGACGTGGGCGGCGCAGACGTTGCCGAAGTTGCCGCTCGGCACGGTCACGTCGACGAGGTCGTCGTTGCCGCCGGAGGCCCGGATCCAGGCGGCGATGTAGTAGACGGTCTGGGCCATCAGCCGGGCCCAGTTGATCGAGTTGACCGCACCGATCCGCCACCGGCGCTTGAACTCCAGGTCGTTGGCGACGGCCTTGACGAGGTCCTGGCAGTCGTCGAACACCCCGTCCACGGCGATGTTGACGATCCGCGGGTCGTCGAGGCTGAACATCTGCGCCTGCTGGAACGGGGTCATCCGGCCGGCGGGAGTGAGCATGAACACCGTGAGCCGGTCGCGCCCGAGCATCGCGTACTCGGCGGCGCTGCCGGTGTCGCCGCTCGTCGCGCCGAGGATGTTGAGCGTGCCGTCGCGCCGGGTGAGCTCGTACTCGAACAGCTGCCCGAGCAGCTGCATGGCCATGTCCTTGAAGGCGGCCGTCGGCCCCTCCGAGGTGTGGGCGAGCCAGAGCCCGTCGCCGAGCTCGTCGACCGGGACGATGTCGGGTGAGGCGAACACGTCGGGGGAGTAGGCGCGGGCGCAGAGGTCGTCGAGGTCGGCAGCGGGGATGTCGTCGACGAACTCCCGCAGCACGGACGCCGCCAGCGTCGCGTAGCTCTCGTCGAGGGCCGCCCGCAGCTCGTCGAGCCGGCCTGAGAGGTCGGGGTAGCGCTCGGGCAGGTACAGCCCCCCGTCCGGGGCCAGGCCCTCGAGCAGGATGTCGCTGAAGCGGCGTCCGGCACTGCCCGGCAGCGAGCGGGTGGAGATGTAACGCACGTCGCGACTCTACCCAGACCCGACCCTCCGGCGGTCCCCGCGGGAACCGCCGGACCGCTCACCTGGTCAGCGGTGCAGGCCGCCGGCCGTGGCCACCGGGGGAGCGGCCGGGAGCACCGGGGCCGAGCCCTCCGGGGCGAGGTCGGGGTGCATCTGCCCGACGATCGACTCCATGGTCGTGCCGATCCGCATGCCGTAGAAGCTGCGGTAGACGAAGTAGGCGCTGACGAGGAAGAACACGACCGCGAGCACATGGGTGAGCATCGAGTAGCCCTGGTCGGAGATCGACACCGCGAGCTCCACCGCCAGCAGCCCGAACAGGGTGGTGAACTTGATGACCGGGTTCATCGCGACCGACGAGGTGTCCTTGAACGGGTCGCCCACGGTGTCGCCGACGATCGACGCGTCGTGCAGGTCGGTGCCCTTGGCGTCGAGGTCGACCTCGACGAGCTTCTTGGCGTTGTCCCAGGCGCCGCCGGCGTTGGCCATGAAGATCGCCTGGTAGAGGCCGAACAGCGCGATCGAGATGAGGTAGCCGATGAAGAAGAACGGTTCGACGAACGCGAACGCCAGGGTGGCGAAGAAGATGCCGAGGAAGATGTTGAACATGCCGCGCTGGGCGTACTGCGTGCAGATCTGCACCACCTTGCGGGAGTCCTCGACCGACGCCCGGGTGACCCCTTCGAGCTTGATGTTGCGCTTGATGAACTCGACGGCGCGGTACGACCCGGTCGTGACGGCCTGCATCGAGGCCCCGGAGAACCAGTAGATGACCGCGCCGCCCATGATCAGCCCGAGGAGGAACGGGGCGTGCAGCAGGGAGAGCTTCTGCACGGCGGCGGCGTCCTGGGTGCCGTTGGTGAGCGCCATGATGATCGAGAAGATCATCGTGGTGGCGCCGACGACGGCGGTGCCGATGAGCACCGGCTTGGCGGTGGCCTTGAAGGTGTTGCCCGCTCCGTCGTTCTCCTCGAGGAACCGCTTCGCCTTGAGCCACTGCACGTCGTAGCCCTCGGCGGCGCGGATCTCCTCGGCGACGCCGGGGATCTCCTCGATCGTCGACAGCTCGTAGACGCTCTGGGCGTTGTCGGTGACCGGGCCGTAGGAGTCGACGGCGATGGTGACCGGGCCCATGCCGAGGAATCCGAACGCGACCAGGCCGAACGAGAACACCGCCGGGGCGACCATGATCGCGCCCAGCCCGTGGCCGCTGATGAGGAAGGCGGCGCCCATGAGCGCGATGATCGTCGAGCCGAGCCAGTAGGCGGAGAAGTTGCCCGCGACCAGGCCGGACAGGATGTCGAGGCTCGGGCCGCCCTCCTTGGCGCTGATGACCACCTCGCGGGTGTGCCGGCTCTTCACCGAGGTGAACACCTTGACGAGCTCGGGGATGAGCGCGCCGGCCAGGGTGCCGCAGGAGATGATCGTGGCGAGTTTCCACCAGAGGCTGCCGTCGCCGATGTCGCTGACGAGCAGCCGGCTGGTGAGGTAGGTGAGCACGATCGAGACGAACGAGGTGAGCCACACGAGGGTGGTGAGCGGGCGCTCGAAGTCCATCGTGTCGGCGTCCCGGTAGCGCGCCCGGGTGAGGGCGACGTTGACCGCGTAGGACAGGAACGAGGCGACGACCATGACGATGCGGATCGCGAAGATCCACACGAGCAGGCGCACCTGGGTGGGGACGTCGTGCACCGCGAGCAGGATGAACGTGATGAGCGCCACCCCGGTGACGCCGTAGGTCTCGAAGCCGTCGGCGGAGGGCCCGACGGAGTCGCCGGCGTTGTCGCCGGTGCAGTCGGCGATGACCCCGGGGTTGCGGGCGTCGTCCTCCTTGATCTTGAAGACGATCTTCATGAGGTCGGAGCCGATGTCGGCGATCTTGGTGAAGATGCCGCCGGCGATGCGCAGGGCGGAGGCGCCGAGGGACTCGCCGATGGCGAAGCCGATGAAGCACGAGCCGGCGATGGTGCCGGGCAGGAACAGCATGATGACGAGCATCATGAACAGTTCGACGCTGATGAGCACCATGCCGACGCTCATGCCCGACTCCATCGGGATCGCGTGCGTGGGGTACGGCTTGCCGCGCAGGGACGCGTAGGCGGTGCGGCTGTTGGCGAAGGTGTTCACGCGGATGCCGAACCACGCGACGCTGTACGAGCCGGCCATGCCGATGAGGCTGAAGGCCAGGACGACGAGCACCCGGCCGAGCGACATGTCCATGAGGAACTTGAAGTAGACGAGGATGACGCTGCCGATGAAGACCCACAGCAGCAGGAGGAACTTGCCCTGCTGGACGAGGTAGGCCTTGCACGTCTCGTAGATGAGCTCGGAGATCTCGCGCATCGAGGAGTGCACGGGGAGGTTGCGCAGCCGGGTGTAGGTGACCAGACCGAACACCAGGCCGCCGAGGCACACGACCAGGCCGATCATGAGCAGGGAGCGACCGGAGATGCCGCCGAGGAAGCTCACCTGACCGAGGTCGGGCAACTGGAGGTTGGCTTCGCCTCCGGCGCTGGGGGTGCCGGTGCTGGAGGAGCCGGACGAGCAGCCGGCGAGCGCCGCCGTGGTGAGGATCGCGGCAGCGGTGCCGCGGGCGACTCGTCGGAGGCTGTGGCGGGGGGTACCCCATCCTGAGGTGGTCACGATCAACCTTCTTCATTGGCGTTGACCGGTGCGATCGGGCGGGGGAACGGCCCTGATCGGCCTGGTTCTAGTCTGCTTCAAACCTACAAAGCCGACCCCGTCGCGCTGCGGCGGGGTCGGCTTTGAGGGCCGGCTTCTGACCAGGTGGAATGTGCGGTGGGGCCGGTCAGTCCTCGGGGGCCGGGCCGGTCGAGCCCCGCACCACGAGCTGCGGGCGGAACAGGTACTCGGCCGCCGTGACCGGTCGTCCCTCGATCTGCTCGAGCAGCGCGGCGACCGCGGCCTCGCCGATCGCCGTGACGTTCTGGCGCATCGTGGTGAGCGGGGGGTCGGTGAACGGCATGATGACCGAGTCGTCGTAGCCGATCACCGAGACGTCCTCGGGCACCCGGAGACCCGCGCTGCGCACGGCGCCGATCGCCCCGAGGGCCATGATGTCCGAGCCCGTGATGATCCCCGAGGCCCCGCGGGCCAGCAGCCGGGCTGCTGCCACCGCGCCGCCCTCGACGCTGAACTGGCTGTGCTCGACCAGCGGCTCGGCGTCCGGGCCGATGTGGCGGGCGAGGGCGGGGCCGAAGGCCTGCAGCTTCTGCTGCACGACGATGTACCGGTCGGGGCCGAGGGCCATCCCGATCCGGCGGTGCCGGAGCTGGGCGAGGTGGTGCACGGCCTGGTCGACCGCCTGCCGGTCGTCGGAGCCCACCGCGGGCACCGGGATCTCCGGTCGGGTGCCGTTGATGAAGACGATCGGCAGGCCGTCGGCGATGAGCGTGCGGTAACGCTGCAGATCGCTGCGCGAGTCGGCGTGCAGCCCGCCCACGAACAGGATCCCCGCCGTGCCGCGGTCGCGCAGCAGCTCGATGTACTCGTCCTCGGTGACACCGCCCGCGGCCTGGGCGCAGAGCACGGCCGTGTAGCTGGAGCGGCTGAGGGCCGCCTCGATCACCTGCGCGAAGGCCGGGAAGATCGGGTTGGTGAGCTCCGGCACGATGAGCCCGACCAGGCCGGTCGCGTGCCGGCGCAGCGCCGACGGCCGCTCGTAGCCGAGGATGTCGATCGCCGTGAGCACCGCCTGGCGCGCGCGATCGGAGACGACGGGCTTGTTGTTGAGCACCCGCGACACCGTGGACTCGCTGACCCTCGCCTGGGCGGCGATGTCGGCGAGACGCAGCGTCCCGGTCATCGGGACCGGCCCGTCGTCGGGGTGGGAGCGGGACGCCGGCTCACTTGACCGAACCCGAAGTGAGACCCCCGGTGAGCTGCCGCTGGAAGGCGAAGTACAGCGCCATGACGGGGATGGTCGACAGCATCGCCCCCGCGCAGAACGGCCCGAAGTACTTGTTCCGGTCGGCCCTCAGCAGGCCGTAGAGGCCGACGGCGACGGTCCACTTGTCGTTGTCCTGGAGGAACAGCCCGGCGAGCAGGAACTCGCTGAAGGTGCCGATGAAGCTGAGCATGAACACGGTGACGAGGATCGGGGCCACGAGTGGGACGACGATGGTGAAGAAGGTGCGCGCGTGCGACGCGCCGTCGACGATCGCGGCCTCGTCCAGTTCCTTGGGCACGGTGTCGAAGTAGCCCTTGAGCAGCCACACGTTCGCGCCCATGGCGCCACCGGCGTAGGCGAGGATGAGGCCCCACAGCGAGTTGAGGCCGAAGGTGGGCACGACGTCGCCGATGCGGGAGAACGTGATGTACAGGGCCACGAACGCCAAGGTGGCGGGGAACATCTGCAGCAGCAGCAGACCGGCCAGGCCGGCCCGGCGTCCCTTGAACCTCAGCCGGGAGAATGCGAACGCCGCGCATGCGCCGATGAACACCGCGATGAGCGCGTTGAGGAAGCACACCAGCAGCGAGTTCCACATCCACCGCGGGAAGTCCCAGTTCGGCGTGGTGAACAGGAACCGGAAGTTGGTGAGCGAGAACGAGGTGGGGAACAACTGCGACGTGTCGAGCGATCCGGACGGGTTGAGGGCCGCCGAGAGGATGTAGACGAGCGGGAAGATCGCCCAGAGCAGGGCCACGAGGACGCCGGCGTGCAGCCCGATGTCGCCGAGGATCACCCGCCGCGGTCGGCGCCGGCGCGGCACCTCCCCGGCGTGGGCGGGGGTATGGGTGAGGGTTGCGGTGGTCATGTCAGTTCACCTCTTCCCATGCCTTCGACCGGGCGAAACCGATGGCCGACATGGACGCGACGATCAGGAAGATGAAGATGGAGATGGCCGAGGCCAGCCCGTAGTTGCTCCCGGCACCGCCGAACGCGAGCCGGTAGGCGTAGGTGATGAGCAGGTCGGTGTAGCCGATGGACGTGTCGTTCGGGTGGAACGGCCCGCCCTGGCTGAACAGCCAGATGAGCGAGAAGTTGTTGAAGTTGAAGGCGAACGAGCCGACCAGCAGCGGACCGACCGCCACGATCAGCAGCGGCATGATCACCCGCTGCACCGTCTGCCGCCAGCTCGCCCCGTCGATCTTGGCCGCCTCCTTGACGTCGTTGGGGATCGACTGCAGGGCGCCGGTGCACACGATGAACATGTACGGGAATCCCAGCCACAGGTTGGTGATGAGGATGGCCGCCCGCATGAGGTTGGGACTGTCGTACCAGTCGATGTTGACGTGCAGCATGTTGTTGATGAGGCCGAACTGCGGGTTGAACATCGAGTACCAGGTGAGCGCGGTGACGAAGCCCGGCACGGCGTAGGGCATGATGAGGATCGCCCGGCCGACGCCCTTGAACCGCAGCCGCGGAGAGTTGAACAGCAGGGCGAGCAGCATGCCGAGCAGGAACGTCGACCCGACCGAGACCACGGCGAACACGACGTTCCAGATGAACACGCCGACGAAGCCGTCGCGCAGGGTCTGGTTGGTCACCACCGACTTGAAGTTCGCCCAGCCGACGTTCTCCTTCCATCCGGTGGGGAAGCTCGTGCCGTCGGCCGCGACCCAGCGTCCGTTCACCGCGTGGTAGACCTTGTGCGTCTGGGAGTCGGTGAGGGTGTCGCTCTTCGCGTCGTAGCTGATCGTCGATTCGCCCTTGTACGCCTCGGACAGGCCCACCGATTTGATCCCACCCGTGGGCGGGGTGGGCACCGAGAACGCCTGCAGGTCCTTGCTGCGGGCGTTGACCTGCTTGGGCGTCAGGGCGGTGTAGCCGGGTGCCGACTTGATCCGGCCGTCCGAGTAGAACTGGACGCCGCTGGTCGACAGCGGCTGCAGGCCCTTGGCCGTGCCCACGGACAGTGACTTGTCCTTGGGGTTCACCAGCAGGAAGTTGAGGGCGCCGGTCGTCGGGTCCTGACCCTGCACCACCGCGACCGTGAGTTGGTAGCGCGGCGAGCCGGGCACCTCGACGACGGAGTTCGCGGTGATCTGGTTGATCGACTCCTGCTTGCTGACGATGTGGCCGTCGCCGTAGTTGGTGAACGCGAGGCTGATCGTGTAGATCGTGGGCCAGACCTGCAGCGCGAGCAGCAGGAGCAGGCCGGGGTACAGGTACTTCGCGGGGACGGCGCGGCCGCTGGCGTAGATGATGAGCGTTCCCATCGCCACCGCGGCGATGATGATGACCCCGAGCCAGGACTTCTGTCCGGCCAGCCGGGTGATGACGAGGGCGGCGATCCCCAGCGCCAGGGCGATCGCGGCCCACTTCACGACGAGCGCCCACAGCGGGGTCTTGATGGTGTTCTTGGCGTAGATGGTGCTGGCGGCGGCTGCGTCCTTGCGGCTCGTCACGCTCATGGTGCTCTCCTTGCGCAGGACCCGGGTGGAGCCGACCTGCTGGCTCCACCCGGGTCACGGTCGATCGACTAGCTGGACGACTTGATCGCCTTGGTGATCTCCGCTGCGGCGGCGTTCATGCGGGCCGCGGGCTGGGACTTGCCCGAGACGATGTCGGCCTCGGCCTGGCCCAGCGGCGCCCACACGGCGTTCATGGCCGGGATGTTCGGCATGGGGAGAGCACCCTTGCCGGCCTCGTACCAGGCCTTGATGTCGGGGTTGCTCGCGGCGACCTCGTTGTAGGCAGCGGTGAGGGCCGGGGGACGCTGGCCGACCTCGAAGAGGGCGATCTGGACGTCCTTGCCGGTCATCGTCTTGGTGACGAACTCCTGGGCGAAGGCGACGTTCTTGGCGTTCTTGGCGACGTAGAACATCTGGATGCCGAGGAACGGGGTCATCGTGCCGCCGCCGGGGGGAGTCGGCAGGTTGCTGATGGCGTACTTGATGCCCGCAGCCTTGAAGGCGGCGATCGACCACGGCCCGGTGACGATGAAGGGCACCTGTCCCTTCTGGAACATGAGGTTCGCGGCGTTGTAGTCGATGGAGGTGGAGAGCAGCTTCATCTGGGCGAGCTTCTGGATCTCGGTGGCGCCCTGGATCGAGCCGGCGTTGTTGACGATGACCTTGCTCGGGTCGTAGTCGCCGTTGGCCTTGGTGCCGAAGATGCCGCCGCCGTAGGCGTGCAGCCACGGGTACATGTAGTAGGCGTCGCCCACCGTGCTCACCTGGAACACGAAGGCCTGCTTGGCCTTGCCGGCCTTGACCGCCTTGTTGCCCGCGGCCAGCAGCTCGTCGACGGTCTTGGGGGCGTCGGGGGCCAGCGCGGTGTTGCGCACGAGGCCGAGGTTCTCGATGGCGTACGGGACACCCCACGTGTTCCCGTTGAACTTGGTGGCCGCGATCGCGGTGGGGGCGAACTGCGACGCGACGCTCGGGTCGAGCTGGATCGGGGCGACGGTGCCGTCCTGGACGAACTGGCCCAGCCAGTCGTGGGCGCCGACGATGACGTCGGGGCCCTTGCCGACCTTGGCCGCCGTGGTGAACTGCGCGCGGACGTCGGTGGAGACCTGGACGGCGGCGCTGATGCCGTTGTCGGACGCGAACTGGTCGGCGTACTTCTTGATGACCGGGTAGCGGTCGTTGTCGCACCAGATGACCAGGTCGGCGTCGGCGCGGGCCGGGTTCTTGGAGCTGATGGCGGCCGGGGTCGAGGCCGCGGCGGACGCGGATGCCGAGCCGGAGGCCGAGGCGGATGCCGACGCGGAGGCGGAGCCCGCGGCGCTGGAGGAGCTGGAGGAGCCGGAGGTGTTGCTTCCGCACGCACTGAGGGCGGCGGTCCCCACAGCGAGTCCCGCGAGGCCCAGGAAGCCTCGACGGTCGAACGTGTGCGTCATGGTGTCCCTTTCATGGAGGTGCCCGTGGCGGCCATTGCCACGAGGGAGAGTCTGCAAGATCTTGCAACTGGACGCATCCTTGCACGACGCAGCCGCGGTGGGAAGTCGGGGTCGGGCAGATCACGGGATCGTTATGAAAGCGCGGTCATCGCCGAGGTCCCGCCGTCCCGGGTTGTCACTGCGGCGCCGCGGGCTGCCGTCGGCCCGGCTCGTGCGAGCCGCCAGGCGTCCTGCAAGATCTGCCAACTTCTGCAAGAATCGCCGGGGTTCCGGGCGCCGATGCCCGTCCTCGAGGCCCCGGACGGAACGGAGCGCCATGATCCCCCTGCACCTCGCCCAGGCCGCCGTCCCCGGCTTCGAGGCCCACCACGACGCCTCCCCGCTGTGCGTGCTCGCGCCGGCGTCCCTCGCCGTCGGCGACCAGGTGACGGTGCGGCTGCGGACCCGCGGCGAGGTCGATGCCGTGTCGGTGCGCTACAGCCGCGACGGCGACCCGCGGTTCGCCGTCGCCCGGGCGGGCGAACCGGACGCCGGCGGCTGGCGGTGGTGGAGCGTCGACGTGCCGGTGATGAACCCCCGGGTCGGCTACCGGTTCCTCGTCGCCGCCGACGGGCTGGGGTGGAGCATCAACGTCCTCGGCTGCCACGACGTCGAGGTGCCGGACGCCGACGACTTCCGCCTGGCGGCGGGCCCGCAGCCGCCGGAGTGGGTGCACGAGGGCACCACCTACGAGATCTTCCCCGACCGCTTCGCGCGTGGCTCGCGTCCCGTCGGGGCCGACCTGCCCGAGTGGGCCGAGCCGGCGGCGTGGGACGAGCCGGTGGCCCACGGGACGCCGCGCGCCATGCGCCAGTGGTACGGCGGCACGCTGTGGGGTGTCGCCGAGCGGCTGGACGACCTCGCCGACCTCGGGGTCACGACGATCTACCTCACCCCGTTCTTCCCGGCGCAGTCGAACCACCGCTACGACGCCACCACCTTCGATCGGGTCGACCCGCTGCTGGGGGGCGACGAGGCCCTCGCGCACCTCACCTCCGAGGCGGCGCGCCGGGGCATGCACGTCATCGGCGACCTCACCCTGCACCACACCGGGTCGGCGCACGAGTGGTTCCGCGCCGCGCTCGCCGATCCCGCCGCGCCGGAGTCATCGTTCTACTTCTTCGCCGACGACCGCTCGGGCTACGCCGGTTTCTTCGACCTGCCGGGCATGCCCAAGCTCAATCACGGCGACCCGGACCTGCGCCGCCGCCTGTACGCGGGCCCCGACTCGGTCGTGGCGCACTACGTGCGCGACCTGGGCCTGTCGGGCTGGCGGATCGACGTGGCCCAGTCGGCCGGCGTCCACGGTGCGGTCGACGACACCGGCCTCGTCGCGGCGCTCACCCGGCGCACCCTGGACGACCTGGCAGCGGAGGCGGGAGTGCCGGCCCACTACCTCGTGGCCGAGCTCCAGCACGACTTCCGCGACAAGCTCGCCGGGGGCGGGTGGCAGGCGACGATGAACTACGCGGGCTTCACCCGTCCGGTCTGGTCGTGGCTCACCGACGGTCGCGCCGACCATCACTGGGGCGCACCCGCCGACTTCGGCCGCTACGGCGGCGGCCAGATGGTGCGCGCCGTCGAGGCGTTCACCGGGGCCGTGCCGTGGGCGGCCCGGCAGGCGTCCCTCAACGTGCTCGACAGCCACGACACGCCCCGGCTGCGCTCGGTGGCCGGCCGCTCCGCGCAGCACCTCGGGGCGGTGCTGCAGTTCACCCTCCCGGGCACCCCGATGGTCTACGCGGGCGACGAGGTGGGCCTCGAGGGGCTGAACATGGAGGACTCCCGGCGGCCGTACCCGCCCGAGGGGCAGCGGGACGCCGCGACGCTCGCCCACTACCGGGCCCTCGCCGACGTCCGCGGCCGGCTGGCCGCCCTGCGTGAGGGCGGGATCCGCTGGCTGCACGCCGGTGACGACCTCGTCGTGTTCGTCCGTGAGCGTCCAGACGCCGCCGCGCTCGTCGCGCTCGACCGGCGGGGGACGCTCGATGGTGGCCGCGTCCTGGCCCTCCTCGCCGCCGACGGGCTGTGGTCGGCGGCCGAGCCCGAGTGGGCCGCGGCGGGGGCGGCGATCTGGGCCTGCCGGCCGGCCGACTAGCCTCGGTACGTCCCACGGGGAGGCCGCCGTTTGACTCTCCCGGGAATTAGGCAAGAATGATGTTGTGAAAACCTTGCCGATCACCGACGCCTGCGAGGAGCAGGCCGAGCGTGTCGACGAGGTGGCCGCAGCCGAGGACCGTGGCACCCGGGAGCGGGTCGTTCGCTCGATCCTCTCGCACGGGCCGAGCACGGTCGCCGAACTCAGCGATCGGCTGGGCCTCACGACGGCAGCCATCCGCCGTCACCTCGGCGTCCTCTGCGACACCGGACTCATCACCTCGCGCGAGCAGCGCGTCTACGGCCAGCGCGGCCGGGGCCGCCCCGCCAAGGTGTTCCTGCTGACCGACGCCGGGCGGGCCTCGTTCCCCCAGGCCTACGACCGGCTGGCGTCCCAGGCCATCGACCTGCTGGTCGAGACCTCTGGTGCGCAGGCCCTTGCCAGCCTGGCGAAGCAGCGCACGCACGAGATCGAGTCGGTCTACCAGTCCCTGCGCGACGAGCGCCCGGACGCCGACCCGGTCGACCTGCTCGCCGAGTCGCTCAACCGGACCGGTTACGTCACGTCGATCGAGCCGATCGCCTCGGGCGAGCAGCTGTGCCAGCACCACTGCCCGATCGCCCACGTGGCGGCCAAGTACCCGGAGTTGTGCGCGGCCGAGACCGAGCTCTTCTCCTCGCTGCTGCACTCGCACGTGCAACGGCTGGCGACCATCGCCCACGGCGACGGCGTCTGCACCACCCACGTCCCCAATCCACCCGCGAAAGGCTGAGACATGACCCAGCTCGACAACCCGCAAGCCGTTCCCATGGCCCCGGGCCTGGGTTCCACCCAGGACGAGCATCTCGCTGCCCTCGGCACCTACCAGTGGGGCTGGCACGACGCCGACCTGGCCGGCGCGGCCGCGCAGCGCGGTCTCAACGAGAACGTCGTCCGCAACATCTCGGCGATGAAGAACGAGCCCGAGTGGATGCGCGACCTCCGTCTCAAGGGCCTCAAGCTGTTCCAGAAGAAGCCCATGCCCACGTGGGGCGCCGAC
>DATAKK010000028.1:0-3757 GCA_036261615.1 Propionibacteriaceae bacterium
CTCATCTTCGTACGTTTCCCCTTGTCGGTGCACGTCAGTGTGTGGACTCAGCGTAGTCCGGGCGGGCGAACGGTCACAGTGTGCGCCCGGGGACAGACTACCGCCCGGCGGCGGCCCTCGGCGTCCGCGCCGGGCGTACCCCGCTGTGGCATGATGGTGCGGCGCCCGGCCCGGGTGGCGGAATGGTATACGCGGACGGCTCAAACCCGTCTGGCCGCGAGGCTGTAGGGGTTCGACTCCCCTCCCGGGCACCCTCCGAGGCGCCCATGCCGTGGCGCCGCATCCCCGCGTCGCGACCCCCAACCCTCCGGTCGACCCTCCCGTCGACCCTCGGCGCCGCGCCACAAGGCGAGTCACCCGGGGGCCGGCGCTCACCCCGACCCTCACCCCGATCGATTGACACCGCACGCTTGGTGTCAAATCACGCTCGTGGAAAAGATTCAATCTTTGTGGAGTTTTTGGCGGACTGGGAAAGGGAGTTAGGACGATCATCCTAGGAGATAATCGAATAACCCGTTGTGGGGCTGAAATTGACGGTGGCGGAAGGCGTTTCCCTCAGCCACTGCTCGAATGACGGCGTGGCGATCCCGCGTCGGAGCGGCTCCCGATTCGGCCGCCGGACTCGCAAAAACGCTTCTCCTCCTCTCCTAATTGGCCTAGCATCCGAGTAGCTGGGGAAAGCCATCGGGGGCGCTTGTCACGCCGGGTATTTCTCCCGCGACAATCGGGGGAAATGATGGTCGCCGCACCAGGGCAACACGCCCTTGGCGCGGGAGAGCAGGCATGGGGACGCCCGCGTGAGCTCCGCTCACGCGTGCATCTGCATACCCTCGTCTCGCGCATGAGGGCTACCGACAGCCTCGTCATCCTGGCGAGTTTCATCGTGGCCGAACTGGCCCGCTTCGGGTGGAGCGGGTGGAGGAGCCTGTTCCGCCCGGCCACGGCAAACGACTGGTTCTACCTCGTGCTGCCGGTCGGGCTCACGCTCATCTGGATCGTGGCGCTGCAGCTCTACGGCTCCTACGACCGCCGGCGGCTGGGTACGGGCGCCGAGGCCTACTCGAGCATCGTGAAGTCGACCATGGTGACCTTCACGGTGATGGCGCTGGCCTCCTACATGTTCAAGCTGGAGATCTCCCGCGGGTTCGTCCTGGCGGCGTTCCCCATGGCCGGTGTGCTGCTGACCCTGTCGTGCTTCCAGTGGCGGCGGTGGCTGCTGCACCGTCGGCTCGAGGGGCTGCTGGTCCAGCGGACACTCGTCGTCGGCCATCCCGGCAACGTCCAGCGGGTGATCCGCACCCTGGCCGAGGAGTCGGGCGCCGGGTACCAGGTGGTGGCGGCCTGCTCCAGTACGCCCGAGCCCCTCCTCGGAGGGGTTCCGGTCCTGGGCCCGGAGACCTCGGCCGGCGCCCTCGCCCGGCGCCTCGACGTCGACACCGTCGTCTGCGCCAGCGGCGAACTCGACTCCGACGGCGTCCGGGAACTCGGATGGGCGTTGGAGCGCACCGGCATCGACCTCGTCGTCGTCCCCTCGCTGCACGAGGTGAGCTCGCAGCGGGTGCTGAGCCGCCCGGTCAACGGGCTGCAGCTGCTGTTCCTCGAGTCGCCGCACTTCACCGACGCGCAGTTGATCCTCAAGGGTCTCGTCGACCGGGCGCTGGGGTTCCTTCTCCTCGTCCTCGCCTCGCCGGTGATGGCGGTCGTGGCGTTCCTCGTCAAGCGCGAGGACGGCGGCCCCGTGTTCCTGAGCCAGACCCGGGTCGGGCTCGACGGCAAGGAGTTCGGCATGCTGAAGTTCCGCAGCATGGTGCCGAACGCCGAGGGCCTGCGGGCCTCGATCATCGAGGGGGCGGCGGACGCCGTCGACCGCGGCCCGATGTTCAAGCGGCGCGACGACCCCCGCATCACCCGGATCGGCAGGGTGCTGCGGCGCACCAGCCTCGACGAGCTGCCGCAACTCATCAATGTCGTGCACGGCGAGATGAGCCTGGTGGGGCCGAGGCCACCGCTGCCCGGCGAGGTCGTCAGCTACTCCGACGTCGCCCGCAGGCGGTTGCTCGTGCGGCCGGGCATGACCGGCCTGTGGCAGATCAACGGCCGCTCCGACCTCAGCTGGGACGACACCATCCGCTACGACCTCTACTACGTCGAGAACTGGTCCCTCACCGGCGACCTCATCATCTTGTTCCGCACGGTTCGCGCGGTGCTGCAGCAGCGCGGCGCCTATTGACGCTCACTCGTCGAGCAGTTCGACCAGTCCCGCCTCGACGAGGGTCGCTACGGCCGCATCGACCGCGCTCTCGGCGTCCGCGCGCGGGATCGGCCCGAGCGAGGCGAGCGCCTCGTCGACGAGTTCGCCGACGGTCCTCGAGTCCGAGGCGTGCTCGAAGATTCGGCGTCCGAGCGGCCCGAGACGGATGAGCCCCTCGTCGGTCATCACGAGCAGATCAGGCTCGCCGGGGACGGCCAGGGCGTCGGCCACGGGCAACCTGCGGACCCTCATCGCGCATCCTCGAGCATGTCCGCGAGGACGGGTGCAAGGGTTGCCGCCTCGCGGTAGTGCATCACGAGGACGGGGCCGGTCCGGTCGATCAGGGCCGCCAGGCGCTGCAGCCCCCGCGGTGTCCTGCCCAGGCTCGACATCTGCTCGGCGAGCACGGTGATGCCGTCCAGCACTCCGAGTTCCTCGGACTCCACCGCGTCGCTGGGTTGGTCACGCCGCAGGAAGACGACCCGTGCCAGCCGCGCGGACGCCGGGGTCGCCCGGAGACCGAGTTCGTCGGGGGACGTCTCCCACTTGGGCCCGTCGTCGAGCCGCAGCGAGAGCGGCTTGGGATAGGGACGGATGGTGCCGTCGAACTCGACGGCGACGGTCTCGTCGGTGAGGTAGCCGAAGCGGGCGGAGAGGGTCCTCGCCAGGGTGGTCTTGCCGGTGCGGCCGGGCGCGACGAACGCGAGGGCCTCCCCATCGGGCCTGCAGACGGCACCGGCGTGGAAGAGGAAGAGCTCGCCGAGCCGGGCGGCGATGAGCGACCGGGTGACGTTCTGGGTCGTGCCCATGAGCAGCCGGTTGAGGGAGTCGGTCGAGGCGTCGGCGAGGTCGGCCCGCACGGTCACCGGAGCCGCCGGCACCCCTCCCCAGACGGGCTCACCACAGCGCTGCCAGGCGGTTCTCAGCGCCTCGCTGACGAGCGGAGCGTGCGGCCCGTCGACCCGGAGTTCGGCGCTGGCTCCCAGCCCGTGGACGGTCAGGGCCCCGAGCCCCGTGGAGGTCATGCGCACATCCTGCCGGACCGCGTGGTGCTGAGCAGCAGGTCCGGGGTCCTCGGCCCGGTCATCCGACCCTCAGCGCGGCGATCAGGCCGCGGTGGTCGGTGCCGTCGACCCTGAACGTGGTGAGGCGGCTCGCGGTCACCCCTGCGCCGACGAGCACGTGGTCGAGCTGCATGACCGGGATCGCCCATTGCGCGGGCGACGGGTAGCTGCGCGCGGAGGGGAAGGTGGGCACCCAGAGATCCCCCACCTCGGCCGCCGCGTCCCTCAGCCCGGTGGTGCGGAGGAGCTCACGCAGCTGCTCGTGTTGGGGCACCGCGTTGAAGTCGCCCGCCACCACGAGCGGCGCCGGCGAATCCTGGACCTCGCCCTCCAGCAACGCGAAGTCCCTTGTCCACGCCCGCCAGGCGTCCACCGGGTTGGCGAAGTGCACCGCGATGAGCGTGAGGCGCCCTTCCGGCACGTCGACCGTCAACCGCAGCCC
>DATAKK010000044.1:0-10471 GCA_036261615.1 Propionibacteriaceae bacterium
CGGCACACCTCTTGACATGCGCAACTGGTCAGGCAACGCGGTGTCGACCCGGTGGTTTCCGAGAGCGGGCGACGCCTCGTTGCGCCGATGTGGCGACGGTATCAGGGGAAGTCGAACCGGCGAAGTCGGCCGCCGGTTGGCATCCCGGCGCGGTCGTGAGGTAGAGTTCCTGATTGCTGTTGGCGGTCACCCGCCGCCGACGAGCGCTCGTAGCTCAATGGATAGAGCATCTGACTACGGATCAGAAGGTTGGGGGTTCGAGTCCCTCCGAGCGCGCACACGAAGGCATTTCTGCAGACCGACGGCCGCGGCTGATCCGTGACCGGATCGGGTCGAGCACCTCCGGCCGCTCCCCGACTTCAGGCAGCCAGCCGTCCTCGACCGAGAGCTGCCGCATCTCCCCGGTCCAGGGGTCGACCGCGGACAGCCGCACCCATCCGCCCATGACCAGCCGGGCGACCTGGGGCAGCCGTGCCAGCACGGCGTCGATGGTGGAGGTCGCCGCGCAGACCATCACGAGCAGCCGCACCGGGTCGTGGTGCGGAACAGCCGTCCACCCGCCGTCCTTGGGGGCGGTGGGCGACACTGCCTGCCAGGGCAGGCCGATCCTCAGGTCGCCGCGGACGCCGGTGAGCACACCCGAGAGCGCGTGCTCCGCGGAGCCGGCGCCGACGACGACGTTGTGGGTCGTCTTGTCCCCGGCTCCGAAGTGGTCCGGATCGACGGTGGAGCACCAGTACTGCATGTTGATCCACTGGCCGACCGCCATCGGGCCGGCCATGAGCGACTCGAGCAGGACGCCGTCCGGATCGGTGTCGGGGCGGTAGGACTGGAGGAACACCCGCCCGTCCAGGTCGGACCGGGCGGTGAGGGCCCGCGGCCCGATGACGAGTGCCGCGTTCCCCGCCAGGCCCCACTCGGGGCGCACCTGCGCCCAGTCCGCGGCCCGCCGCTCGAGGTGGCGACGCAGCCGGCGTCCGGCTGCCGCCCGGGGCGCCTGGGGCAGGGACGCCGCGCGCTCCTCGGCGACCAGGTCGCCCGCCACCGCCAGGTCGTCGGCGAGCCGGTCGAGGGCCGACGGCGCCTCGTCGGGCGGGTCGAGCAGGGTGATGCGGTCGCGGGTGGTGTCGTGCAGGGCGGCGACGAACCTGGTGCCGGACAGGTCGAGCCCCCGCTCCGCCAGCGCGGACGCCACCCGCGGGTCGGACAGCACCCCGACCATGGCTCGAGCGCTGACGTCGCCCGACTGCCCGCCGCACGCGCCGCAGTCGTACGACGCGAGGTGCGGGTTGTTGCTCGCGGCGCCGCCGTGCCCGCACAGGACGACCAGCGGCGCGAGGTCGACGAGGCCCGTGCTGCGGAGGAAGCGCTCGGCCAGGTCGACGAGTTCGGCGAGCGCGAAGGCGTCGCCGGGTGATGGGGTCCCGGCGGCCGGGACGTCGGTGGCGAAGACAGCCAGGTCGCCTCGCTGCGGGGTTCCCCACGAGCGCCGCACCGCGCTGCTCGCCCCCGCCCACCAGCCGGGTGCGGCCGTGCGCAGCGCCGCCAGCGGGCCGAGCAGCCAGCCCGAGGCCTCGGCGAGCGGGAACGCCGTGAACGGCCGCGCCTCCACCGCATGCACGGCCGCCCCGGCCTCGGACGCCGCCCACGACCATCCCGTCGTGGTCGCGGTTTCGGTCACCGTCCGGTCGGGTCGCACCAGCGCGGGGCAGCGGTCGGTGGCGACGCCGGTGGGCGAGACGTGTCGCAACGGGAGCCCGAAGAATCCGGCCGCGCCGAACGTCTCGTACGGGCCGACCTCCTCCAGCCGGCGCCGCAACCGCTCGGACCTCACGTCGATGCAGGTGACCACCTGCGCGTCGGGCGCGGACCCTGCGGGGCGCGGGGACGACACGGTGCCGACCGCCGCGAGATTCCGGGCGCCCGAGGCGACGGCCGAGGCGATCGGCGCGTGCACGGCCTGCTCCAGCGCGGCGAGCCGGAAGCGTTCGACCCCCTCGGCGAGCACCCGGGTGACCACGGGCTCCAACTCCTGCGACGACTCCTCCGGGACGCCGAGCGCCGCCGCCACCGCCCGGACGACGGCCCCGACAGCCCGCGTCTCCTCGGCGGTCACGCCCTCCCGGCCCAGCAGCACCTCGGCCAGCAGCAGCGGGGCGACCAGATCGGCGAAGGCCTGCGACACCTCGTCCCCGGGGGCCCGGACGCCGGGCACGGCGACTCCCTGCCGCAGCCGCCAGGACACGTGCCCGGCCCATCCCGCGTAAGCACTCACCAACCGGGCCACGACCCGCGTCTGCTTGCCGGGGTCGGCGTCGAGGAGCCGCAGCAGCACCGCGACCGCCCGCTCCGCCTCGGCGGGAAGGGCGAGCGCCAGCCGCCTCGCGCCCGGCAAGCCCAGGGCACGGTCGAGTCCGGCGTCCGAGCGCACGGACGCCCAGACGCCCTCCGCGTGCGACCCCCACGCCGTCGCCCCGTACACGCGCCCGTAGATCAGTCCCGCGTAGGCCGGCGCCTGGATTCGCCCGCCGGGAGTTGACGCCTCGACCATGAGGGTCTCCCGCAGCACGTCGAGCCGGGACACGCCGACGACCGAGGGTTCGGGCCCCTGGAGGACCGCCGCCCCGGTCTGGACGAGCGCCCGATCGTCCACCCGTCCGGCCGCCCACGCCCGGCGGAAGAAGTCGCCGCTCAGCCCCGTCGCGCTGCCCCTGGCCGCCGAGCCGGTCCGGAGCGCGTCGTCGAACCCGAACGCCTCCAGCGACGCCAGCGGGTTCGAGGCGACGAACGACTCCAGCGGCCACAGCGGTGCCATGAGGTCGGCGGCCGCGCGCAGCACCCAGCGGGCGCGCTCGACCTCGGTGACGCGCGGAGGAGCGACCGCCCCGGCGACGAGGGCCTTCGTCCGGTCCTCCGGGCGCCCGCCCGCGGGACCGGGCCGGGTCGGCGGCAGCGACGTGCGGGCCACCCAGTCGACCAGCCGCCGCGCCCCGCCCCTCCGCGCCTGGCGGTCGAGCCACCAGAAGCCCGCGGCCGCCGCGATCAGCAGCGCCACGACACCCGTCACGGGCAGCGCTCCCGGGTCGCCCCACCGGGGCGTCGCCCGGACGAGGCCCGGCTCGGTCAGGGTGCCGAGGGCGCGCAGCCCGAGCACGTAGGCGACGGTGGCGGCGCCACTTCCGGCCATCGCGAGCCGGTGGGCCGGCGTCCCCTGCCGCCAGCTGCCGAGCAGCGCCGCGGTGAGGGCGGCGGTCGCGAGCAGCGCCGGCACCAGGGACGCCGGTCCCGTGACGAGGGGCGCGCCCCACGGGCCGGGCAGCACGGAGGCCGCGCCCACGGCCGCGATCGCGACGGCGGCCGCCCGGAGGGGCCGGCGCCGGACCTGCGGTGATCCGTGGGTCACCCTCTGCCGCGCCCGTTCCACCGCACCTCCCGCGCCGAGGAACTGCGACGCCTTCCACATCCCGTGGCCCACCAGGTGAGCCAGCACCGCGGCAGGCAGGCCGAGGGCGACCTCGACGCCGAGGTAGCCCATCTGCGAGGCCGTGGACGCCGCCAGCCGGCCCTTCACGTCGGGGCGGGTGCGCATCTGGGCCGTGCCCAGCAGCACGCTGGCCAGGGCCAGCGCCAGCAGGACGGCGCGGGCGGGCACGGACGCGGCCAGCACCGGCCACACCAGCAGGGCCAGCACCCCGACCCCGTTGACCAGCCCGGCGTGCAACAGGGCGCTGACGGGGGAGGGCGCCTCCGACGTCTCCGGCAACCATCGGTGGAACGGGACCAGGGCGCTCCGGCTCAGCCCGGCCACGACGACCAGGGCGGCCAGGAGCGTGACCGTGGCGGCTGACGCACTGCTCACGGCGTCCGCGAGCGCACCGAGCTCGAGGGTGCCGAGTGTTCGCGAGCTGACCACCACGGCGGTCCACAGGGCGGCGTCCCCGATGAGCAGGCTCCCCAGCATCCGGCGACGCGACGAGGTGGCCGCCGCGGTTCCCGCGTGCGCGACCAGGCCGCCGAGGGCGAGGCCCCCGACCGTCCACCCCAGCGCGAGCTGGAGCAGGCTCGGCGCCACCACGGCCGAGGCGAGGCCGACGACCCCGGCCAGCTCGAGTGCCGCGAAGCGCGGCAGCCGGTGCTGACCCACGAGATTGCGGGCGCAGTAGCCGGCGACGATCGCCCCGATGCCTGTGACAAGGACGAGAAGCAGCGCCGGGATGACGCCCAGAACGATCCCCACGCGGGCGCGCCCCAGAGGGCCGAGCTGCAGGTGGCCCCAGGTGAGGATTCGGGGTGTGGCGAGCGCCACGGGCAGGGCGGCGAGCGCCGCGAGAGCGAGGAGCAGAAGGAGTGTCCGCGCGAACCGGAGGAGCGACATCCGATGCACAATACCGGAAATAAAATTCCTGTATTGGTCCTCGTTCCTCATTCTGGGACGATGGGGGCGTGACCGGTGACGAGACTCCCCCTCCACCCACCTCCGCCCGCTCCTGGACGCTGCTCACCAATCACGGGCGGCTCCTGCTGCTCATCGCGGCGCATCCCGATTCGCGCCTGCGTGATCTCGCCGAGCGAGCGGCCATCACCGAGCGCGCGGCGTTGTCGATCGTGAGCGACCTCGAGGAGGCCGGGTACGTCACCCGCCAGCGCGTGGGACGCCGGAACACCTACGTCGTGCACCCCGACCGGCCGTTCCGGCACCCCGCCGAGGCGGGCCACCAGGTGGCCGACCTGCTGGCGATCTTCTCCTGACGCCGCGCCGCTCCGGCCTCCCACCGAGGCGGCGAGGTAGACAGTGACGATGAGCGAGATCCTCCGCAAGCTCCGCCGCAGGGTCGTCCGCAGGATTCCGCTGCGGACGAGACGTATGCTGCGCGCCCGGCTGCACCTGGGACCCATGCCCCTGCCTCCCCGGGACCTGCGGATGGGCGGCAAGCACTTCCAGGACGACGCCGAGTTCGTCGACAAGGCCAAGGCGGACGTCCGGAAGCTCGTCGCCCAGGGGCTCACCAAGCGCAGCCGCGTCCTCGACTGGGGCTGCGGGGCGGGGCGGCTCGCGATCGGGTATCATCGAGACGTGGGGCACGATCGGCCACTACAGCGGGGTCGACGTGCAGGCGCCGCTCATCGCGTGGGCCAGCGCGAACATCTCCCCCGGACGCCCGCGGTTCGAGTTCACTCACGTCGACATCGCCAACGCCCGGTACAACCCCGCCGGCGAGCCGGTGCGCACCATCCCCGGGGCGGACGGGAGCGTCGACGCCTTCCACGCCTACTCTGTGCTGAGCCACATGACCACCGAGGACGTGAAGGGCTACCTGGCGGAGATCCGCCGGCTGCTCGCCCCCCGCGGCTTCGCCTGGGTCACCGCGTTCGTCGAGGACGACGTCCCCGACGAGGTGGAGAACCCCGCGGGATACGGGCCGCTGCGCTGGTCGGGCCGGCTGCACTGCGTGCGGTTCAACCGGGCCGCCTTCGACGCCTGGATCGCCGAGTCCGGGCTCCGGATCGTGGACTTCAGCTACGGCACCGAGACCGACGGCCAGTCGGCGTACGTGCTGCGCCGCTGACCCCGGGCCGCCCGCCCGATCCCGTCAGGGCGCGAGCGTCAGGATCGCGCCCACCGGAACCACCGGACGCCGACCACGGCGAAGACCGCCGCGTACCCCAGGCACACCGCCACGCTGGCCGTGACGCTGCCGGTCCAGCCGCCGCCGGTGGTCGCCGTGGCGAGCAGTTCCGAGTAGGCACCCCCCGGCGACCAGCGGGCGATGTCCTCGAAGGTGCTGCCCAGCGCGGCCGTGTGCCCGAAGACGCCGAGCAGGATGAGGGCGACTCCCACGAGGGCCGACGTGGCGCGCACGGTGTCCGGCGCGTAGACGAGGGCGACGATCGCCTGCCCGGCGCTGAGGTAGAGCGCCGACCCGAGCAGGGAGGTGAGCAGCGTCCAGACGTAGTCGGCGGCGCCGAAGCCGAGGTGCAGCGCCACGCCGCCGACGATCATGAGGATGAGGCACAGCACGAGCACGGAGGCGGCCTGGACGACCAGCCGGCTCAGGAGGATGAGCCATCCGGGTGCGGGAGTCACGCGCAGTCGCTGGAGGACGCCGAGTTCCCGGTCGCGGGCCAGGGTGGACGGGTAGTTGATGACGGCGAGCAGGGCCGTGCCCAGCATGAGGGCCAGGGCGAGCCGGACGTTGGTCGGCATCTGCGCCCGCTGGTTGTGACCGATGCCGATGAGCAGCACCACGGGCACGACGAGGGTGACCACGAGCACCCGCGCGTTGCGCGCCTGCACCAGCAGGTCGGCATGGAGGAGGACCGCGAGCCGCCGCATCGGGCGGACCTCGGGCACGACCGGTCGGGTCTCAGTCTCGGACATGGCTCCCCGTCAATCCGATGAAGACGTCGTCGAGGGTGACGGCGCCGTGGGCGACCGTGACGACCCGCGGGTCGTCGGCGAAGCGGGAGAGCAGGCTGGCCGGGGAGTCGAGCACGAGCAGCTCCCCGTGGTCGATGATCGCCACCCGGTCACACACGGCGGCCGCCTCCTCCATCGAGTGGGTGGTGAGCAGGACGGTGCCTCCGGTGCCGCGCAGGTCGGCGATGCGGTCCCAGAGCTGCCGTCGGGCCTGCGGGTCGAGGCCGGACGTCGGCTCGTCCAGGAGCAGCAGCGCGGGCTGGTGCAGCGTCGCGACGAGCAGCGACAACCGCTGCTGCTGGCCGCCCGACAACTGCCGGTAGGCCCGCCGGGCCTCACCGGCGAGGTCCATCGTCGCGAGGCGTTCGAGGGCGTCGGCGCTGGTGAGGCGCAGCCCGTGCAGTCCGGCGAACAGCTGGACGATCTCGACGAGGCGCAGTTCGGGGGCGAAGCTGGTCGCCTGCAGCTGGACGCCGATGTGCGCCCGTGCCCGCGAGGGCTGCCGGATGGCGTCGATGCCGGCGATGGTGACAGTGCCGGCGTCCGGGGTGATCAGGCCCTCGACCGCGCTGAGGGTGCTGGTCTTGCCGGCCCCGTTCGGGCCCAGCAGTCCGAACACCTCACCGGGACGCAGGTCGAGGTCGAGTCCTGTGACGGCGACGACCGGGCCGTAGCTGACCCGCAGCCCGCCGATGCTGAGCGGCGAGATCATCGCGCGCCGAGGTGTGACCTGCTCCGACACCGCTGGCCCCCTGCGACCGAATCCTGGGCCCCACTGTAGGCCCGACCAGCCGGAATGGCGCCGACCGGCCGCTGGGAATGCGCGTGGCGCGAAGGCGTCCGGACGCCGGCCGGCTCAGTCCTCGGGGACCGCGGACGACAGGACGGGGGAGGCGTCGGGTGCGGCGGCGATCCCGGCGTCCGGGGACGCCTGGACGTCCCGGCCGGTCACCGTGAGGTAGGCCACGAGCACGACGATGAGGGCCCCGAAGGCGAGGGTGACGGGTCCGTCGCCGATGCCCAGGCCGCCCACGCTCGTCGGCTTGCCGAGCCCGTCGGCGATGGACGCCCCCAGCGGCCGGGTGACCACGTAGGCGAACCAGAACGAGAGCACCGGGTTCCAGCCCCAGCGGGCGTACCCGAGCGCGGGGACCGCGATGAGCGCGGCGAAGACCAGCGCCGAGACGAAGAACCCGAGGTGGACGGTGTAGGCCGTGAGGTCGCCGAGGGCGGTGCCCATGGCGAAGGTGGCGGCGACGGCCGCCCAGTAGAAGAGCTCGCGGCGCAGGGTGTCGATCCGGTGGATCGACAGCGTCCGCTCGGTGCGCCACCAGAGGAGGAACACCGCGGCGAGGCCGGCCGCGTACAGCGCGGACGACGCGACGTACGGCACGCCGAGGCCGACGTGCAGCACGTCCGCGGCCATCGTCCCGAAGATGCCGACCATCACGACCGCGAGCCAGTAGGCCCACGCGGTGTAGCGGCCCCGGCGCAGTTGGATGGCGAGCGCCACCCAGAAGCCGGCGAAGCCGAGGAGCACGGCGACGACCGGCGACATGGCGTGCACGAGGTAGTCGGAGGTCACTTCGCCCATGGCCGTCGACAGGCCCTTGATGAGCCAGAAGAGCGCCGTGATCTGCGGCACGCGGAGCGCCCCCGGGCGCGTGAGCGCCCACCGTCCTGACGGTGTCCTGTCCCGGCCCATGAGGCTCCTCCCCGGCGGCGACACGGCGTCCGCCGTAGCCATCGTTCCCAGCCGGGCTGAAACCGGGCTGAGCGGGGTGGGTGCATAGTGGGCATTCATGCGGGCGAACGAGGTGCTGACGGTGCTCGAGACCCTCACGGACGCCGACGTGCCCGCGTGGGTGGTCGGCGGCTGGGGGGTGGAGGCGTTGGCGCAGCGGGTCACCCGCGAGCACCGCGACCTCGACCTCGCGATCAGGGACGACGACCTCGCGCGGGCGCTCGCCGCCCTCGGCGGCCTCGGGTTCGCCGTCGAGACCGACTGGCTGCCGACGCGGGTCGGCCTGGCCGGCGGCCCCGGAGGGTGGGTCGACCTGCACCCGCTCGCGTTCGACGCCGAGGGCACCGGCGTCCTCGCGGGGCTGGACGGGGCTGACTTCGTGTACCCCTCCGACCAGTTCACCCAGGGGGTGATCGGGGGCCGGGTCGTGCAGTGCATCTCCGCGGCGCTGCAGCGGAGGTTCCACGAGGGGTACGAGCCCCGCCCGCAGGACCTGCACGACCTCGCCGTGCTCGACGACCTCGGCTGAGGTCCGCTCCCGCGGCGCATGGATCGCGCGGTTCGGGGAACAGAAGTTCAGGCGATCGTCGATGATCGTTGGTCCGGCGTTCTCCCAGCCGTAACCCGCTCTCACCAGGCTGGGGACGTCCCCCACAGAAGGAGCGAAAGTCCATGCGACGCAGAAGTCGTCTCACGATGGTGGCCGGTGCCGGCGCCACCATCCTCGGCCTGGGCGCGGCCGTGCTGACCGGCCCGATGTCGGCGTCCGCGGACGACGGCCCGCGCGGGGCCGCCACCGCCACCCCGATCAAGCACCTCGTCGTCATCTTCGGCGAGAACGTCTCGTTCGACCACTACTTCGGCACCTACCCCGTCGCCGCGAACAAGCCGGGCGAGCCCGCGTTCCACGCGGCCGCGGGGACGCCGAGCGTCAACGGTCTCTCCGGGGCCCTGCTGACCAACAACCCCAACTCGGCCAACCCCTCGCGCCTCGGCCCCGACATGGCGCTCACCTGCGACCAGGGCCACGGCTACACCCAGGAGCAGCAGGCCGCAGACCACGGCCTCATGGACAAGTTCGTCCAGTACACCAACAACGAGTCGTGCGGCGCCCCCGACAAGTCCGCGCCGAACCTGGTGATGGACTACTACGACGGCAACACGGTGACCGGGCTGTGGAACTACGCCCAGCGCTTCGCGATGAGCGACAACTCCTTCGGCACCACCTACGGACCCTCGTCGCCCGGCGCGATCAACGTCACCTCGGGCAACACCTACGGGGCCATCTGCGGTCCGACCTCCGCGGTGTACAACGCGCCGGCCTGCACCGGCTTCAGCGCGACCAACCTGCCCACCCCGACCCCCGGCACGTCCGAAGCCCAGGGCGGCGGCACGATGTACAGCGACGCCGACCCGGCCTATGACCTGTGCTCCTACACGCAGGACGGCAACAGCGCCTCCCGGACCATCGCCATGGGCGGCCAGAACATCGGCGACCTGCTCGACAAGAGCGGCGTCAGCTGGGGCTGGTTCCAGGGCGGGTTCTCGAACCCCGGGTACGTGCCCGGCAAGGCGTCCAGCTACGACCAGGCGCAGGTGTGCCAGGGCTCGTCGACGAACGTCGGCGGGGCGACGATCAAGGACTACAACCCGCACCACGAGCCGTTCCAGTTCTACCGGTCGACGGCCAACCCCAAGCACCTGCCGCCGTCGTCGGTGGCGATGATCGGGCGGCAGGACCAGGCCAACCACCAGTACGACCTGCGCGACTTCTGGGCGGCCGCGAACACCGGGCACATGCCGGCGGTCTCGTACCTCAAGGCTCCTGACGTCCAGGACGGCCACGCCGGCTATTCCGACCCGCTGGACGAGCAGAAGTTCCTCGTCGACACGATCAACCGGCTGCAGAAGCTGCCGTCGTGGCGCAGCACCGCCGTGGTCGTCAACTACGACGACAGCGACGGCTGGTACGACCACCAGATGGGCCCGGTGCTCAACCAGTCGCAGACCCCGCTGGACGCCCTCACCGGTGCCGGCTCCTGCGGCACGGACACTGCCAAGGTCTTCGACGGACAGCAGGCCCGCTGCGGCTTCGGTCCGCGGCTGCCGATGATGGTCATCTCGCCGTGGGCGAAGACGAACTACGTCGACAACACCCTGTCCAGCCAGACCTCGGTGGTGAGCTTCATCGAGGACAACTGGCTGCACGGCGAGCGCATCCCGGGAGGGTCCGCCGACACGTGGGGCGGGTCGATCACGAACATGTTCGACTTCTCGCACCCGCACGGCGACCGGTTGTTCCTCAACCC
>DATAKK010000045.1:0-17160 GCA_036261615.1 Propionibacteriaceae bacterium
CGGCTGCGGTCAGGAGGTCCACTGCGACCAGGAGAGGTTCCAGTCGCCCTCACCGTTGGTGATCGGCACCTCGTGGCCGCCGTGGGTCACCGTGACGAGGTCGCCCTCCTGCACGTGGCTGTAGAACCAGGCGGCGTCGGAGTTGCTGAGGTGGATGCAGCCGTGTGACGTGTTGGCCACCCCGAGCTGGGTGTCCCAGGGGGCGGCATGCACGTAGGTGCCGCTCGGGGTGAGCTGAACGTCCTTGTAGACCTTGAGGTCGTAGTAGTTCGGCGTCCCCGGCTTGCAGCTGAGCCCGATGCTGCAGGACGTCATCCGCACCTCGGGGACCTTCTGCAACACGACCATCGCACCGTTCCACGTGGCGAACTGCGGCATGCCGGTGCCGGTCTTCATCGTCCGCACCACCCGGTTGCCCTGCCACACCGTGACGGTGTGCTTGGCGGCGTCCACCACCGCGTGGACGTTGGAGGTCACGGTGAAGCTGGAGGTGTAGGTGCCGCTGCCGCCGACCCCGGCGAGGTTGGCGGTCAGCGTGACACGGTCGCCGAGGGGCCAGAAGTTCTTCGGCCGGTAGTCGATCCGGGTGTCGCTCAGCCAGCGCCAGGCGCCCGCCACGTGGTGGGTGTCGCTGATGACGAGGGCCTTCTCCACCGCCGCCTTGTCGGTGACAGGGGCGGTGAACTGCACGGCCATCGGCTGCGCGTCCCCGACGGATCGCCCGGACGAGGGGGTGACCCCGGCGATGACCACCGAGGAGGCCGCCCCCAGCGTCGTGAAGGTCTTCTCCACGGTCGTCGACTTGCCCGCGGCGTTGGCGGCGTTCACGGTGACCCGGTACGAGGTGCCGGACGCCAGGCTCTGCGCCGGCGTCCACGTGCCGGCCGAGGTGGAGACGGTGCCCGCAACGCTCGCCTGTCCGGGGCCGGTGACGGTGATGCCGGTGAGCTTGCCGCCGGTGACGGTGACATGCACCGGAGACGTGGTCAGCAGGAACCCGCCGCTCAGCGAGCCGGAGATGGTGATCGACGCCGGGGCAACGGCGCTCGCAGAGCCGGACGCCGACGCGCCGGGGGTGGCTGCGCCGGAGGCGGAACCGCTCGAGGCGGCGCTGCTGGGACCGGCGGAAGCACTGCCCGCGGGGGCGGCCGACGGGCCGCCTGAGGGCCCGGACGCCGAGTACACCGACTGGGGGGCACAGCCCGCGATGAGGAGTCCGGCCAGCGCCAGGCCGGCCAGGGCGGGGGCGTGGAGGCGTCCGGGGGCCCGCTCCGAACGTTCGCGTCGCAACTTCATCAGTGGCTCTCTCCCATCGCGTCCGAGTGGCATGCGGGCGGCGTCCTCGGCTCTGGCGCTCGAGATCGACGGATCGTCGCGCGGCCGGACAGCAACGGGGAAGCGTCCGCTGACCTCTCGTGGAATCACGCACGTTACCCCGGGCATCTGTGGCGAGCCTGAGAATGAGCTGGTGACGCGCCGGTCCGTGTGTCAGGCTGAGCTGCACTCCGGCGTGGGCCGGGGGGCGGGAAGGGCAGGCTGTGACCGAAGTTCTCGTGGTGGTCGCCGTGGCGTTCGCCGTCAGCATGGGCGCGCACTACACCGGGGCCTGCATGGGGATGCCGCACGCGCTCGGCGCCGTGAGTGCCCGGCAGGCGCTGCTGGTCATGGCCCCGCTCACGCTGGTCGGGGCCGCGTTCGCCAGTCACGGCGTCGAGCAGACCGTGGGTCACGGACTGGTCGTCGGGCAGTTGAGTGTCGTGGCGCAGGTCATCGTCGTCGGCGTGGCGTTCGCCCTGACCTCGCTGTTCAACGTGGTCCGGGTGCCCACCTCGACCATCCAGATCCTCGTGTTCACGGTGGCCGGGGTCGCCCTCGCGGCCCACCGGTCGGTGCACTGGTCGGTGGTCGGCACGCTCGCTCTCATCTGGGTGGCGGCGCCCCTCGTCGCGGCGCTGCTGGGGTTCGCGCTGACCCGGGCGCTCGACCTCGTTCCCCGGCTGGGCGCCGACGCCCGCACCCCCGGCGACGGCCGGCACCGGGCGGGGACGGGTCTCGGGCTGGCGCTCACCGCAGTGGGGGCCGCCGCGTCGTTCACCATGGGCGCGAACGACGTCGCCAACGCCACCGGCTCGCTCGTGGGCACCGGAACCTTCGGCCCGCTTCTGGCCGGCGTCGTGGGCGGTCTGGGCCTGGCCGTGGGCGTGCTCACCTGGGGACGCCCGCTGCTGCGGAAGGTGGCCTTCGACATCGTCACGGTCGATCGGCCGATGGCCACCGCGGCCCAGCTCGTCCAGGCCCTCGTCGTACTCAGCGCCGTGGCCTTCGGCTTCTTCACCTCGATGAACCAGGCGCTCGTCGGGGCGATGACGGGGGCGGGTCTGGCCCGGGGCCGGCACACCGTCAAGACGTCGAGCCTGCTCGGGATCCTGCGGGGCTGGGTGATCGGGCCGGGCGCCGGGATCGCGGCCGGTTACCTCATCACCCTGGTGGTCGCGCTCGGCGGCGTCCAGCTGGCCCACGGCTGACGGGGGCGTCTCCCTCAGGCGTTACGGGAGTCCGCCGGGTTGGAGTAGCCGAGGAAGATCTTGCCCCATTGGGTCGTGAAGTAGCTGATCGGCACGACGCCCACCCGCCCGTCGTCGAACGGCGCGTCATTGCTGATCGCCATGCCGCCACCGACCGCGACCGCCACATGCCCGGCCTGGTTGGGTTGGCCCGGGGCACTGGCGAACCACAGCAGCGAGCCCCGGGGAATGCTGCGGTAGTCGTCGGTCCGGTGCAGCTTGCCCGCGGACTTCACCAGCATCGCCCCGTCGATCGCTCGGGGGACCCGCTGGAAGATGCCGCCGTAAGCGGTGCCGACGAGGGCGAGGCACTGGTCGTGCCAGGCGTAGCTCTGCGTGCGCATCTGCTTGACCATGAAGGCGATCGCCTGGTTGCACGTCGCGTGCTTGCTGCCGCCCACGGGGCAGTCGGCGACGCCGAGGTTCTCGGGTGCGTCGGCGGGACGGATCACCGGGCGGGTGCGGTTCCGGCTGGTGGGGATCCGCGAACCCCCGATCGACAGGCTCCCGTTGGCGTTGGCGCCGAGGGCGGTCGCCGTCGAGGTCCCCGAGGTTGCCGCGGTGGCGGGCACGCGGACGACGTCCTCGCGCGCGTCGGCGGACGGGGCCGGCGTGAAGGCCTGGACCGCCATGAGCGAGGCCACGCCGAGCACGGGGACCCCGACCTGGTAGGCGAGTCGCAGCCTCCGCGCCGGGCGGGCCGGCACGGCGTGGGAGGGGTGGAGGGCGCTGGGAACCGACGCCTCGGCGACGGCATGGCGGGGCGAACCGGTGGCCGGGCGCTCGCTCGCGTGGGCCGGCCGCGCCTCCAGGCCCCGCCGCAGGGGCGCGTGACGCGGGCTGCCGGCGGTGACCACGGACGCCGACGGCCCGGGGGTCTCGGGTGGAGACGCGCCGCGACGGGGCGGGGGAGCGGTGGGATCCGAACCGGCCGGCCGCTCCGGCGCCTCGGACTCCGGTGTCGGCGCGCCTCGTCTCGGAGTGGGCGGCCGCTGCTCGGCGAGGGAGGGCGGGTCGTCGTCGGCGCGGCGGCGAGGGGTCATCACCTCGCGAGCCGACGGGTCGTGATCGGCGTCGGCGGCGCGACGCGCCCCGGCGCGGTGCGGCGTCGGGGAGGACTCCGTTGTCAGGTGCTGCTGCTCTGCCGCTCGCCGGGGTGGGGGCTCCTGTTGCGAGCGGCGCGGTTGCACGGAGCAACGATAACGGGTCGGCCCCCTTCCCACCCAACTGGGCGGGCGCGTCGTGCCCCGTTTTTCTGGAGGATTCCCCGGACTCTCGACGGCCCGCACCGAGCACGCCGGCGCGTGCGCCCGACACCCTCTGGGAAGGGGCGGAGGAGGTGCGGACGGATGCGGCGGAACGCCCTCGGGCCGGCTGGCGCGTCGGTAAAATTTCAGCCACGGGGGCGGCGCGATCTTCTCCACGATCCGCGTTTCTGCGGCAACTCCGCCGGCACCATGTCGGCCTGCTCGGTCACACCCCTCACGGCCTCACCCCACACGCCGGGGACGAGGAAGCGCCCGCCCCGTTGGACATTCGGGAACGCAGGGAGGCGCCCCATGACATCTCGTCGACTTCACACAGTGGCCGCGCGGGCGCTCGCCGCCCTGGCGCTGGCCGTTGGCTTCACCCTCGGTGGAGCACCGGCCGCGTCCGCGGCGCACGGCGAATCCACCCCCGGCCTCGTCGTCACCGCCCAGAATTCCGGGGGCGAGCGGGCCACCGACCTGCGGATCACGATGACCGCCCACAGCGAGCTCGCCGGCGTCCCCGACCCGTCGTGCCGCCCGACGGCGGCCACCATCGAATGCTGGGGCTCACTCGTGCTCCGACTCCCCGAACTCGGCGGCCTGTCGCTCCGCGGGCTGGACGTGCATCGCGTCACCCTCGCCGAGGGGGACGGCCACGACGGTGGCGGCTGCGGTGACGGCGGCGACGAGTGCGGGGGAGAGGACGCCATGGCCGTGACCGGGTCGGCACCCGCCCTCCCCGCCCACCTCATCGTCAACGGGACCTCGACGGTGTCGGCTCCGGGAACGTCCGGACTCGCCGCCGGGACGGTGGTGCAGGTCAAGATGACCCTCGTCGACTACGGCCGGGCCCAGGACACCGACACCATCGCGATCACGATCAACCGCTCCGCGGGCGAGGACACCTGGAAACTCGTCTACGCGACCGGTGTGCGAACCATCCAGCAGGTGCAGGTGCACCGGGTCGACGGGTAGGCGGCTCTCATCCGGCCAGCTGCGACCAGATCGCCAGGACGCCGGCCACCCCCATGAACACCGCGGTCACCCATCCCACGATCCGCGAGGCGGGCCCGTTCGTGTGCTCGCCCATGATCGAGCGGGTGCCGGCGATCATCAGCACCACGACGAGGAAGGGTGCGGCGACGACGGCATTGACCATGGCGGACAGCACGAGCAGTCTCATCACGTTGCGGGTCAGCAGGCTCAGCACCGCGCCGCCGACCAGGCCGAGCAGCAGCAGCCCGTAGAACACCGGTGCCCGCCTGGGGCTGCGGTCGAACCCCCACGTCCTGTCGGTGAGCGCGCTGATGCCGATGGACGCCGACGCGGCGAGCACCGGGACGGCGAGCAGGCCGGTGCCGATGAAGCCCAGGGCGAAGATCACCGAGGCCCAGGAGCCGGCGAGCGGCCGGAGCGCGCGGGCGGCGTCCGACGCGGTGGTGACGGTGGTGTGGTGCCGACCGAGGGTGGCGCCGGTGGCGACGATGATCGCGAACATCACCAGCGCCGAGGTGACCATGCCGGTGACCACATCGAAGCGTTGCTGCTTGCGCCGGCGCTGAGCCTTGTGGGGAGGCAGGTCGGCGTCGCTGGCTCCGCGGGCGTCCCCGTGCGCGCGGCGCATCTCCTCGATCCGCTGGCCGCTCTCCCAGAAGAACAGGTAGGGGGACACGGACGTGCCGAAGACGGCTGCGACCAGGCCCCAGAAGCCCAGGCCGGGGGAGAGGCGCCGGAGCGTCAGCCCGGCCCAGACCTCGCCCCACTGGACATGGGCGAGGAACAGCACGACGACGTAGGCGAACAGAACCAGGCACAGCCACACGAGCACCTTGGAGAGGACCCGGTACGACCCGACGACGAGCAGCAGCACCAGCGCCAGGCCCGCGATCGGCGCCCAGAGCTTGGCCGGCCCGGCACCCAGGAGCTGCATCCCGTCGCCGACCGCCATGAGGTCGGCCGCGATGTTGACGCCGTTGGCGACGAGCAGGAGCACGAGCAGGACGCCGATGACGATCCGACCCCGGTGCCCGAAGCGGCGGCGGACGAGACGGCCCAGTCCCTCACCGGTGGCGGTGGCGGTGCGGTCGCACATCTCCTGAACGGCGATCGTCATGGGCAGCGTGAGCAGCGACGTCCACGCCATGCCGAACCCGTACTGCGCGCCGGCCTGGGCGTAGGTGGCGACCCCCGACGGGTCGTTGTCGGACGACCCGGTGACCAGGCCCGGCCCGAGCGCCTTCAGCCTGTCCTTCCAGCCCGAGGTGTGCTCGTCGTCGGACGCACCGGATCCGGCTTCCACCGCACCTCCTCGGCCTCGGGACGCTGTTCAGGGCGCTGTTCGGACAGTAACGCCCTCGCGGCACCGGGCCGAAGAACAGGGCTGTCATTCCATCCCTCCGGGCGAGCGGGGGGACACGGCTGGCGTCCTCCGGCCAGATTGAAATGACATAATGTTGCTTATCGGCTCTGTGTTCCTTGGGCGGAGGCTTCCGGACGTCGTCACGCCGGTGCTCTCCCATGGTGACGTCAGGGCTCCTCCCGTAGGTATCGTCGGGACATGTGCCGCAACATCCACACGCTTCACAACTTCGAGCCCGCCGCGACCACTGAGGAAGTGCACGCGGCCGCGCTGCAGTACGTCCGCAAGATCGCCGGCACGACGAAGCCGTCGCACGCCAATCAGGAGGCGTTCGACCGGGCCGTGCACGAGATCGCCCACATCACCCAGCACCTGCTCGACGATCTCGTGGCCACCACACCGCCGAAGAACCGTGAGGAGGAAGCGGCGAAGGCCCGGGCCCGGGCCGTGCGCTCCGGGCGGTACGCCACCGCCTAGCCAACCCGGCCTCGAGCCGGGCCGTCGGCCCGGCCGCGGCCGCCGGGAGACGACGCCGAGACGGCCGCCGAGACCGCGACCGAGTCCGCGACTCGCGGCCCGAACGTCCGTCCCATCCTGCGAAATTGGCGTGTCCTGCCACACCCTGCCCCCGGAGCGCCACGTAGGGCAGGTGGCGCACGTTTCGCAGAAGGACCCCTCCCCTGGCCGTCGGGAGAGCGCTTTCCAGCCTTCCGGTCCGGTCCTCGCGAGGCCTCGCAGCCGCTCCGCGGGCGCGCCCGGGGCCGGAGAGACCCCGATGCCGAAGAATGACGCCATGCTCGTGCACCTGCGCCTCACCGTCCCGCCGGACCTCACGGACAGCCTGCTGCCGAGGCTCCGGGGCCACGAGTACGCGACGAACGTCGTCGCCCAGTACGGCGCCGTCGTCGACCCCCAGGGCGACCTCATCGAGCTCGACACGCCGCGGGAGTCGGCGTCCCGCATCATCGACGAGCTCGAGGCCGTCGAACTCTCCTCCCGGGGCGCGATCGTGCTCATCGACGTGGACGCCGCACCGTTCGACCGGGCCGGCGACCTGGCCGACCGGGCGCACGGCTCGTCGGACGACGCGGTGATCTGGGACATGGTGCTCGAACAGGTGCAGAGCGGGGCGGACTTCCTGTGGAGCTACTTCGCCTTCCTCACCATCGCCACCGGCCTGGCCGCGGTCGCCGTGATCACCGACTCCCCGATCCTCGTCGTCGGCGCGATGGTCGTGAGCCCCGACTTCTCCCCCGTGGCGGCGATCGCGACCGGCGTCGCCTTCGGACGCTGGAAGCTCGCCCGCGGCGGGGTCGTGCAGATGGTGCTGGGGTACGCGGCGGCGGTCACTGTCATCGCCGCGCTCGCCCTCGTGGCCCACCTCACCGGCGTCCTGCCCCGGGGTGAGGTCACCGGCGCCCGCCCGCTCACCGCCTTCATCTGGCAGCCCAACCTCTGGTCGTTCGTCGTGGCGGTGCTGGCGGGCGCCGCGGGGTCGATCGCGCTCACCGCGTCGAAGACGACGACGCTGGTCGGCGTGTTCATCTCGATCACCACGGTGCCGGCGGCGGGCAACCTCGCGGTCGCCCTCGCCGTGCACGTGCCCGCGCAGATCGTCGGATCGCTCGCTCAGCTCGGCGTCAACGTCGTCGGGATGCTGCTCGCCGGCGTCGCGGTGCTGGTCTTCCAGCGTCAGGTCGTCCACCCGCCCCGCGACCTGGTGCGGAACCGGCGCCGCCTCTGAGCGGCGGGGTCAGGCGCCGAGCTCGTGCCGGAGTTCGGCCAGTTCGGCTCCCCCGGCCATCTCGGCGGTCAGCTGCTCGAGGCTCAGGTTGTCCTTGGTGCCGTCGAGCACGACCCGACCCAGGGTGAGCACGACGAAGTGGTCGCCCACCAACCAGGCGTGATTGGGGTTGTGGGTGATGAAGACCACGGCGACACCGGCGTCCCGGGCCCGGGCGAGGTAGCGCAGCACCACGCCCGACTGCTTGACGCCGAGGGCCGCCGTCGGCTCGTCGAGGATGAGCACCCGCGCCCCGAAGTGGATCGCGCGCGCGATCGCCACCACCTGGCGCTGGCCACCGGACAACGACCCGACCGGACGGTCGAGATCGGCGATCTCGATGCCCATGCCGCGCAGCGCCTCGTCGGTGGAGCTCGTCATCCGGGCGATGTCGAGCCGGCCGAACGGCCGCCGGGTCAGCTCGTGGCCGAGGAAGAAGTTCCGCCACACCGACATGAGCGGGGCCAGGGCGAGGTCCTGGTAGACGGTGGCGATGCCGGCGTCCTGGGCGTCGCGAGGCGAGGCGAACGTCGTCGGCCGGCCGTCGACGAGCAACTCCCCCGCCGTGTGCCGGTGCAGCCCGGAGATGATCTTGATGAGCGTCGACTTGCCCGCACCGTTGTCGCCGAGGACGCAGGTGACCTCGCCGGCGTCCGCCACCAGGTCGACGCCCCGCAGCGCGTCGATGCTGCCGTACGACTTGCCCACTCCCCGCAGCTCGAGTATCGGGGCGGGCCGGCCGCTCTCCCCCACCGGGTCAGGGACGCCGCTCATCGCCGTTCCGCCTTCCGCTTGAGCCACACGTTCACCAGGGTCGAGCCGAGCAGCATGACGCCGAGGAACGCCTTGAACCAGTCGGGGTTCCATCCGGCGTAGTTGATGCCCAGCTGGGTCATGCCGTAGATGAGTGCGCCGAGGGTCGCGCCGACGACCGACCCAGACCCGCCGGTGAGCAGGCAGCCGCCGATGACCGCGGCGATGATGTAGATGAACTCGTTGCCCACCCCGTCGCCCGACTGCACGACGCTGTAGGCGAACAGCGAGTGCATGCCGGCGAGCCAGGCGCAGAACCCGACGCCGAGGTAGAGCGCCACCTTGGTGCGGCGCACGGGGACGCCGGACGCTCGGGCCGCGCTCTCGTCTCCCCCGACCGCGAAGATCCAGTTGCCCTGGCGGGTGCGGAGCAGGATCCACGTGCCGGCACCGGTGAGCAGGATCCAGAACAGGATCGTCACCTTGAGGTGCAGGGTGTGCGAGCCCATCGTGAGGACCCACTCCGCCGCGAAGACCGCGCGCGCCGAGCCGAAGCCCGCCATGTCCGAGATCGTCGGCGAGGTGACGCCGCCCTCCACCCACCGGGTGACGCCGAGGTTCACGCCCTGGAGCACGAAGAACATCGCCAGGGTGGTGAGGAAGCTCGGGAGCCGGGTGCGCGTCAACAGCAGGCCGTTGCCCAGCCCGACGAGGAGGGCGAGCACCAGAGCGAGGGCGACCCCGACCCACACGTTGAGGTTGAACCACCAGGCCAGGTGCGCGGCGGCGAGGCCCGCGGTGGTGACGAGCACGCCGGCGGACAGGTCGAACTCACCGCCGATCATGAGCAGCGCGATGGGCACGGCCATCATGCCGATCGTCGAGGCGTTGTAGAGCACGGTGCCCGCGTTGTCGATGTTGCGGAAGCTCGGCGCCACGACGAGGAAGAACCCGAGGATGACCAGGGTGGCGACGAGGGAACCGACTTCGGGGCGCAGCAGCACGCGGGTGGCCGGCGTCCGCGGGCGGGTGCGGTCGTCGGCGACGGCGACGGTGAGGCCGGCGCTCGTCATCTCAGCGCTTCCCGTTCGCGGCGTACGTGGCGATGGCGTCGACGTTGGTCTTGTCGACGAACGCGGGCCCGGTGAGCACGGGCTGACCGCCCCCGATCGTGTCGCCGTTGGTGTGGTACAGCCACAGCGAGTCGACGGCGAGGTAGCCCTGGAGGTACGGCTGCTGGTCGACGGCGAACTCGATCGAGCCGTTCCTGATCGCCGCCACCAGTTGCTGGTTGGTGTCGAAGGTGGCCACCTTGGCGTGCGAGCCGGCCTCCTTGACCGACTGCACCGCGATCAACCCCACAGCGGCCTTGAGGCCCATGACGGTGTCGATCGACCGGTCCTGCTGCAGCTTGCCGGTGATCTTCGACTGGATGTCGCTCGGCTCCGTGCCGTTGACGTAGAGGATCTGGGTGTGCGGCAGCACCTGCTTGATGCCGGCGCATCGGGCCTCGTTGCCGACGTTGCCCTGCTCGTGCTGCACGCAGAGCACGTTGCTCGCGCCCAACTGTTGCAGCCGGCGTCCGGTCTCCTCCCCCGCCACCTGGTCGTCCTGGCCGAAGAACCCGAGGACGCCGAGGGGCTTCCAGGCCGTGGCGCCGGCGTTGAGGGCGGTGACAGGGATGCCGGCCTGCACGGCCGCCTTCACCGCCTCGGCCATCTGGTCGGGCTTGGCCAGGGTGACCGCGATGCCGTCGACCCTCTTGTCGACGGCCGCCTGCACGTACGACGCCTGGGTGGCCCCGTCGGGCGACGCCTGGTACTGCAGGTCGATGCAGTCCTTGGCGGCGGCGTCCTCCGCGCCCTTGCGGACGAGGTCCCAGAAGTCGTCGCCGGGGGCCGAATGGGTGACGAGCGCGACCGTCATCGTCGGGTGGGCGCAGCCGCCGGACGCCGCCGACCGCTCCGCGGCCAGCCGGCCTCCCGTCGCCGAGCAGCCTGACACGGCAACCGCCAGTGCCATCGACAGTGCCATTCCGGACACTTTCGCCGACAGTCCCACGGATCCTCCCTCGTCCCGGTCTGATGACAAACGGCGATTATGTCAGTTTGTACTGACAAAGCCGAAGCGGGTCTCCCCCAACCCGCCGGAGCCCCCGGAATCGGGGTGGTCCGGAGTTCAATACGATGTCGGCATGCCCAGAACGCTGCCGGTGGTGGTCGACCGCGCTTCCCCCGTGCCGCTGTACCACCAGTTGGCCGAGCAGTGGGCGAACGCGATCACCGACGGCACCCTCAAACCGGGGGAACCGTTCGAGAACGAGTTGGCGCTGGTCGCGCGGCTGCGGCTCTCGCGTCCCACGGTCCGGCGGGCGCTCGACGAGTTGGTGCACCAGGGACTGCTCGTGAGGCGACGCGGGGTGGGCACGCACGTGGCGAGCCAGGTCGTGCGGCGTCACCCGACCCTCACCAGCCTGTACGAGGAGCTCAGCCGGTCCGGACGCCGCCCGCGCACCCAGGTGCTCACCCTGCAGTCGTCCCGGCCCGACCGCACGGTCGCGCAGGCCATGGACCTCGACCCCGATCAGCCGCTCGTCTACCTCGAGCGGCTGCGGTTCAGTGAGGGGCGTCCGTTGGTGATCCTGCGCTCGTGGCTGGCGCCCCAGTTCTCCGACCTCAGTGCGGAGGACCTCACCAACCACGGTCTGTACGAGGTGCTGGCGCGGCGTGGCGTGACCGCGGCCGTGGCGCGGCAGCGCGCGGCGGCACGGATCGCCACGTCACGGGAGCGGCGGCTGCTCGACCTGCCCCGCACCGCTGCGGTGCTCAGCGTGATCTGGCTCTCGCACGACGGGCAGGGCGAGGCGATCGAGTACGGCGAGCACTCCTATCGCGGCGACCAGTACGTGCTCGACAACACCCTGCACTCCGACTGACCACTGACGCCGGACGCGGCCGGCCGTCCAGGTCTACGCGGTCGAGCCCACCCGCTCGCCGGCGCCCGCCATCGAGGCCTGGTAGATCTGGTCGATCGAGGCCCTCAGGGTTGCGGTGAACTCCTCGTCGCTCTGTCCCGCCGAGAGGCCCTCGGTGAGGGCCCGGCTGAAGCTGGCGATGAGCCCCCGGTTCCGTGCGAGCAGCCGGCAGGCCTCGTCGCGGCTGTAGCCGCCGGACAGCGCCACGACGCGCAGCACCTTCGGGTGGGCGATGAGTGCGGCGAACAGGTCGTCGACGCTGGGGATGGTGAGCTTGAACATCACCGGGCGGTCGTCGGGCCAGCCGTCGAGGTGCTCGGTGAGGGCTCGGAGCAGCATCTCCTCGGCGTCCGGCTTGCCCGGGCAGTGGATGTCGACCTCCGGTTCGATGATCGGCACCAGACCGGTCGCGGCGATGCGGGCGGCGAGGTCGAACTGCTGGGCCACGACGGCGTCGATGCCCGCCTCGTTGTCCTCCCGGATCACCGAGCGCATCTTGGTGCCGAAGATGCCCTTGTCGAGCGCGTGCTGCAGGGTTTCGTCGAGGTGCGGGATCGGCTTCATGAGCTGGACGCCGGTCTCGGCCGGAAGGAGCCCCTTGTCGACCTTGAGGATCGGGAGGATCCCCCGCTCCTGCCAGACGTACTCGGCACTCGGGCGGCCGGCGATCTCGCGGTCGACGGTCTGCTCGAACAGGATGGTGGCGAGGATGCGGTCGGAGGAGAAGGCCGGGTTGGTGATGATGCGGGTGCGCATCTCGTGCACGAGGTCGAACATCTCGGCCTCGCCGGAGTACCGGTCGTCGGGGATGCCGTAGAGGCGGAGCGCCTTCGGGGTGCTGCCGCCGCTCTGGTCGAGCGCGGCGACGAACCCGCTGCCGTTCTTCATGCGTTCGAGTTGTTCGGCCGACATCGACGTCTCACCTTCCGGAGCTCCCCCGGGTGCCCCGCATCCGGGATCATTCTCAGGCTACGCCGACGGGCTCCGGCAGGGGTCCGAATCCGGTTGTGGGGGCTCAGCCCGCGAGCGCTGCGGCGATCGCCCGGTCGACGGGCAGCAGGTCGAGCGCACCGAGCCGGCCGGGCTCGATCCACTCGACCGCGTCGTGACTGTGCCCCGGGGTCGGCTCGCCCGCGACGAGGGTGGCGAAGAAGGCGCGGAGGAACTCGTCCTCGCCCAGCGTCCACGGGCCGGAGGTGCTCTCGAACTCCGCATCGACCTGCACCATGATCCCGAGTTCCTCGCGCAGTTCCCGCACCAGGGCGTCGTCGAGCGCCTCGGCGTCCTCGACCTTCCCGCCCGGGAACTCCCACAGGCCCGCGAGGGCGGGCGGATAACTGCGCCGGGCCACCAGAATCTGCCCGTTCGCGACGACGATTCCGGCGACGACCATGCGGGAACCCTACCCGGCGGGTGGGCGACGGAGGATGCTCGTGCGCGGGGACGTCGTGCGGCCGGCGGCCTCGGCGGTGGCACTCTGGTCGCACCGGGGGGCGTCCCCGGACGGGAGGCGGGGGCATGGACATCGGGCAGGTCGACCTGGGTGCGGGCCGCGAGGGACGCGTGCGGGCCGTCCCGGTGGCCGAGCCCGTCCGCGGCTACTGGCAGCGGATGCGGGCGGCCGCCGAGCACCTCGCCGGGTCCGTCCACGACCCGGTGCCGACGATCCTCGACCTCGGCTGCGGCTCCGGACTGTCGACGAGGGAACTCCTCCGGGCGACCCGCCGCCGCGGCCTGACCGCGCGCATCATCGGCGTCGATCCCTCGCCGGCGATGGTCGAGCTCGCGCGGGCGAGGAGGTGGCCGCAGGGGGTCGACTTCGTGGCGGGGGACGCCGCAACCCTGTCGGCGCTCGGGCTCCCCCGCGCCCACGCCGCCCTCGCCCACGATCCGCTGCGGAACCTGCCCGGCCTGGACGCCGCACTGCCGGATCTGGCCACCACCCTGTTCTCCGGGGCGACGCTGGTCGCGACCGCCGATCGGCTCACCGACCTCGACGTGATCGCGGGCTGGTTCGCCGACGCCGGGTTCGAGAGCGTCCGCTCGTGCGCCGTCGGAGGCTGGCGGCGTGACCTGGTGTACCTCGTGGAAGGCCGCGTCTGATCAGTGACCGACCGGGAGCAGCTGCAGCAGGGCGTCCCGGATCAGGGCCTCCGTGTCGTGCGCGGCGAACTCCGCGCGCAGCCGCTCCTGGGCCCGGCGGTGGCCCGGGTCCGTGAGCACCCGTCGCACCGCCCGCTCGATCACCCAGGGCGGCGGTTTGACCAGCCGGATCGCCTCCCCCGCACCGCTCGCGCGGAGCCGTGCCCCGATGTCGGGTTTCTCCTCCGTGGCGCCGCACTGGACGACGGGCGTGCCCGCCGCGAGCGCGAGGGTCACGCCGGTGTAGCCGCCGTTGGTGACGAAGACGTCGGCCTGCGCGAGCGCGTCGTAGTAGTCGACGGCCGGCACCGCCGTCACGCGGGACGATCCCGGGAGCGGGTCCGCCATCCCCGCGAGGAGCACCTCGAACCCCGCGGCCGCGAGTGCCCGGGACGCCGGCAACGCCAGTTCGCGCGGGTCGGGCCGCATCGTTCCCTGGGTGACGACGGCGAGCGGACGGGAGCGGCGCTCGCGCCGCAGCCCCTCCGGTACGGGCGGGGCGAAGCCGGGTCCGGGGCCGAGGGCGCCGACGAACCGGACGAACTCCGGCCAGACCTTCCGGGGGTACTCGAACCCGGGCGTGCAGCCCTGGAGGTGCAGCCGGCGCGACACGCCCGCTGTCAGCAGGTCAGAGACGGGCCACAGCCCGTGGGCGCGCCGCTCCCGGTTGTAGTCGGCCAGGGCGCCGCTGAACAGCACGGCGTCCACGGTGTGTTTCACCTGGCGGTTGCGGTGCCGCCCGGCGGGTCCGGGCAACACCGGTAGGCCGCTGCCGAAGGGCGGCAGGTCGGGGTCGGGCCACTGGAGGGGTCCGTCACCCAGGGTCGCCCAGGCCACTCCGGTGAGCTCGGCCACGATCCCGGCGGCGAGCATGAGGGTGTCGCTCACGATGACGTCGACCTGCCCGCCCTCGACCAGCGCGAGCAACGCGTCGACGTGGCGAGGCACCGATCCGACGAGGTAGTCGCGGTACAACCGCCGCACCCCGGCGAGCGAGCCGACGGTGCCGGGCACGGTGCGGGCGGGGGCGAAGGCGGTGGGCAGGTCGGGGGCGAAGGCGACGAAGTCCTCGCCCACCCAACGCTCGGCGTGCGCTCGCAGCCACGGGGCGCCGTACCACAGCACCCTCGCCCCGCCGGCGCGCAGGCTCCGGACCACCGGGGTGGCGTTGAGCGCGTGCGCGGTGATCGCGGTGCTCGCCACCAGCACCGTCGGCCGCCGGTCGGCGTCGGACGCCGGGACCATCGGCCTCACCGGTCCAGGGCGAGGCGGAAGCCCCGCAGTTCGTACCCGCTCACCAGCTCGTCCCACCCGAGGTCGGGCTCACGGACGATGCGCGGCCGGCGCTCCAGCAACCTGGTCAGCAGGACGTCTGCCTCGAGCAGGGCCAGCGGCTCGCCCGGGCAGCGGTGCGGCCCGTCGGAGAAGGTGAGCACGGTGGGCCGGACGCCGGACGGCACCGGCCGGTGGGGACAGATCGACAGAGGGTCGGGGGTGGCCCGGGGATCGGCGTTCACGGCCCGCACCTCGACGTCGAGGAGATCGCCGGCTTCGATCCGGTACTCGACATCGCCGTCGCTCACGACGAACGGCTGCTGTGCCCGGCGGTAGAGGTGCCCGACCACCGGCTCGAGTCGGATGATCTCCTGGAGGATCGCCAGTCGCTCCGGCGCCTCCGCCGCCCGGTACCGACGGGCGAGGTCGGGGCTGGTGAGGAGGTGCCACGCCGCCACGGCGATGAACTCGCGAGTGGTGACCATCCCCGCGGTTCCGTAGGTGGCGGCCTCGATGAGGATGTTCGTCGTCGACCAGCCCTGGCGGACGAGGTGGCTGATGACGTCGTCGCGGGGGGCCGACCGGCGTTGACGGATGGCCGGCCGGACGTCGAGCAGGTGGAAGGCGACGATCGGCACGAGCGCCTTGCGGGCCGCCCGGGCCCAGTCGCGCGGGCGACGTCCCAGGTCGTCGCGGGTGAGGTCGAACGGCGGCTGGTCGAAGAAGCTCACCAGCCGCCGGGCCATCGCCCGCACCCGCCGCTCCCGGGCCGCCTCGGTGTCGCGTCGCCCGCGGTGGGTGAGGCCGACGATCTCCGCGGTGACCTCGACGGTGTAGTAGAGGGCCAGGTCGTCGAGGCTGAAGCTGTCGGCGCTCGCCGCCCGGCCCAGCAGCCGGTCGGCGCAGGCGGCGATCTGGTCGCCGTAACGCTCCTCGACCACCACCGGTGCGAAGAACCGCGCGACCTGGCTGCGCTGCTCCTTGTGCGCGGGCCCGTCCGAGATGAGGATCGGCCGGTGCTCGAGGCGTCCCTGGGGGATGAACTCCGCGGTAAACCCGGCCTGGGTGGTCTGGTTGCGGGCACGAAGCACCTGGCGCGCCGCCTCGAGCGAGCGGACCCGCCACAGCTTCCCGACCCGCTCCACGCGCGGTTCAGCGCGCTCGCCCGGCCTCACCGCCCGCCGCTCGCTCACGACCGCACCCCTTTCGCCGTCGCCACGATGAGCTCCCCGCGTCCGCGCGGCGGCATGAGGGCCCACTGGCGAGCCAGGGCGCCGACCAGGCGTCCGGCGGGCGCGTGGGGGTCGAGGACGACCCGTTGGGCGTCTGCGGGGAGCCGGCCGAAGGCGTCGAAGAGGTCGACGACGCCGCGTGGACCCAGGCGCAGCAGTGCGCCCAGAGCGGCGCGCCGCCACGGGGCCCTGCGGACCGGGAGGCGTCCCGAGTCGAGCAGCGTCCGCGCGGCCCCGTCGGCCCGGGCGAGGGAGGCGAAGACGCTGTAGCCGGTGATGGGGTTCAACTCGTCGCCGGCGGCGCCGAACCGGTTGGGCAGCACGGGGGGCGGAGGGAGCATCGGGATGAGCACCCGCTCGACGTCCGCCCCGCGCCAGTGCCCAGGCTCCACCCCGTGCCGGGCCAGTCGGGCGGCGAGCCGGGCGGCCAGCTCCGAGCGAGGGAGGGGCGGGTCGCCGGCCAGGCAGGTCTCCTCCGCGAGCACCCGCCCGTCCGGCAGCGGGGTGACGTAGCAGAAGCTGGGCGGCCGGCGTCCCCAGTCGGCCGATCCGTCACTGGGACGCCAGTCCATGAGGATCGCCTCCGCGTCGCCGAGCAGCCGCTCGCCCGCGGGCCGCGGGAGGAGCACCCCGTGGGCCGCCTGCTTCGGGCCGCGGTGCCCACGGGCCGCCCCACGGCAGTCGACCACCACACCGGCGAGCCGTGGCAACTCGGCGTCCGGTACCCAGGCGGTGCGGACCTCCGCCCCGTCGAGCGAGAGGTCCCGCTGGGTCGCCGCGTTGTCGAGGACGACGTAGGTGCCGTGCAGTTCGTACCGGCCGCGGGCC
>DATAKK010000046.1:0-43734 GCA_036261615.1 Propionibacteriaceae bacterium
GCGCTCGACGGCCCGCACGACACTGGCGGTGGAGATGATCCCGCTGCCACCCACGAACAGAACACTGCGTCCCACGGCGTACCTCCCGGTGGTGGGGGCCCGCTCGGCCCCGGTGCCCCCACCCTAACCGGAAGGTCAGGAGATCTGGTGGATGAACGGTTCCGTGGCCGCGAGCAGGGCGATGAAGGCGAGCATGGGCGAGCAGAGGCCGATGATGACGGCGCTGAGCGACAGGGAAGGGGCGCTGCCCCGAAGCCTGGCGCGAATGGCCAGGCCCAGTCCGGCGATGCCGACGAGCGAGGCGATGAAGCCGAGCCCGACGAATGCGCTCAACTGGTCGCTCAGCGCGGGCACGGCCTGCATGATCTCGGTGGGGTCGAACGTCGGCGTGCCGAACTGCACCATCGCCGTGCCCATCAGGCGCCCGACCAGGTAGCCGAAGGTGACGCAGGCGAGGGTCATGGCGACCACCACGCCGAAGGCCGTCATCCCCAGCCCGGGGCCGGTTCGGCCGCGGCTGAGAGGGGAGCGGGGGGAGGCGTCCGACGGTGCCGCCGCGGGCACGGATGCCGCCATGGGGGCTGCGGGCGCAGGGTCGGGCGACAGGAACTCGGGGGCCTCGGTCCGCCAGGTGGTGCCACGGGAGTCCATCACCGTGGCCGACCAACCGGTGTGGGGGAAGTCGGGCGCAAGGAACCCGGGGTGCGACCCGTCCGCCGGCTCCTCGTGACGGCCCGGTTCCTGGGACCAGGCGTCGTGCGGATCGGTCATGTCGGCCCCCTTCGGTCATCGCCGGGATCGATCGATCGTGTGTCCACACCAACGAGTTCCGCGCGACGCCCTGATTCAACCACCGCGTGCCAACCACCCCGGAGCCGCGTCTCGGTTAGTGCGGGGTGGTCTAGACTGGGTCGCCGTTGTGGCCGCCGGGATGGCTATAGAAAGGACCTTACCGTGGTTTCGACCAACGATCTGAAGAACGGCATGGTGCTCGACCTCGACGGTCAGCTGTGGCAGGTGATCTGGTTCCAGCACCACAAGCCCGGAAAGGGCAACACGGTGGTGCGCACCAAGCTCAAGCACGTGCTGAGCGGCAAGGTGGTCGACAAGACCTTCAACTCTGACACCAAGGTGGATTCCGCGACGGTCGACCGCCGCGACATGCAGTACCTCTACCACGACGGTGAGGCGTTCGTGTTCATGGACTCCACCACGTACGAGCAGCTGAACATCCCCGAGGAGACCGTCGGCGAGGCGAAGGACTACCTTCTCGAGAACCAGACGGCCACGGTCGCGCTGCACGAGGGCAACCCGCTCTACATCGACCTGCCGGCCTCGGTCGAACTCGAGATCACCTACACCGAGCCCGGCCTGCAGGGCGACCGCTCGACCGGTGGCACCAAGCCCGCGACCCTCGAGACCGGCAAGCAGATCCAGGTCCCCCTCTTCATCACGACGGGGGAGCGGGTCAAGGTTGACACCCGCACCGGCGATTACCTGGGCCGCGTGCAGGCCTGATGCCCCACGTTGCAGCCCCCGGCCCGCGGCGAGGCGGCGGGGCGGGGTCCCGGGCGGTCACCGGCGACGGCACCGAGTTCGAGAAGGTGTCCGGCGACATCCAGGTGCACAAGCCGATGTCGGCCCGCACCAAGGCCCGCAAGCGCGCCCTCGACGTGCTGTTCGAGTCCGAGGCCAAGGGGGTCGACCCGCTCGTCATCCTCGACGAGCACGTGCGCGGCGGCGAGCCGCCGGTGCGCGAGTTCACCGTCGTGCTGGTGCGGGGCGTCGCCGAGCACGCTCAGGGCATCGACGAGCGGATCCGCCACGCGACGGCCCCCGAGTGGCCGCTCGAGCGACTCGCCGGGGTCGACCGCAACCTGGCGCGGATCGCGGTGTTCGAGATCGACTACACCGACGTCGCCCCCGAGGCCGCGATCGCCGAGGCCGTGCTCCTCGCCGACGAACTGTCGACCGACGAGTCGCCGGCGTTCCTCAACGGTCTGCTGGCCCAGGTCGTCAAGGGCGACTGACTGAGGGGGACGTCCCCGGACGGGCCGCCACCTGTGGTTGGCTGGGTGCCTGCACAACGTCCGGGGGTGACATGGCGGCCATCATCGAGGTCCGCGATTTCGCGATGCGGTTCGGCGACCTCACGGTCATCGACGACCTGTCGTTCGACGTCCTCGAGGGCGAGACGTTCGGCCTGCTGGGCTCCAACGGATCCGGCAAGACCACGACGATCAGGGCGCTGCTCGGCATCTACGAACCGAGCGCGGGTCGGCTCCTGGTCGAGGGACGCCGCTTCCACCCCAGCCAGTCGGCCCGCCTCGGCTACCTCCCCGAGGAGCGCGGCCTCTACCAGAAGGAATCGGTCATCGACGTGATGACCTACTTCGGCCGGCTCAAGGGGCTCACCAAGAGGGACGCGCTCGCCTGGTCGATGCGCTACCTCGAGGAGGTCGGCCTGCCGGGCAAGGCGCGGGTGCGCCTCGACAAGCTGTCCGGTGGCGAGCAGCAGAAGGTGCAACTCGGCGTCACGATCATGAACGACCCCGCCATCCTCATCCTCGACGAGCCGACCAAGGGGTTCGACCCGGTGACGCGGCGGCTGCTGCTCGACCTGCTCGCCGAGCAGAAGTCGCGGGGCTCGAGCATCGTGTTCATCAGCCACCAGATGGACGAGGTCGAGCGGCTGTGCGACCGGATTCTCCTGCTCAAGGACGGCCGGGCCGAGGCCTACGGGCCGATCCCCGAGGTGCAGGACAAGTACGGCGGACGGCGCATCCGGCTGGAGTTCGCCGGCGAGCTCCCGGCGTCCGAGGCCTTCGGTGCGGTGGTGCACGACCGCAACTACGCCGAGCTGGCCTTCGGCGAGGGCGTCGACCCCAACGAGGTGCTGCGCGAACTGCTCGCCGCCGGCGTCCAGGTGCGCAGCTACGACGTCACCCGCATCTCGATGGAGGAAGTGTTCCTGCGCGTCTACGGCGCCGAAGCGGCGAAGGAGGCCTGAACGATGGGCGGACACAACTTCGGCACAGTGGTGGCCTTCGAGTTCCTACGGACGGTGACCAAGCGCCGGTTCTGGGTGCTGTCGCTCAGCGTCCCGCTGCTGCTCGCCCTCGTGTTCGCGCTCACCAGCGCCAGCGCGCGCACGACGAGCACGTCCCAGACCGCCACCGACTTCAGCTTCAGCTACCGCGACGCGTCCGGCCTCGTGACGCCGGCCGTCGCCCGGGCCTTCGGCGGCACGCCCACCACCGACCCGGCCGCTGCGATCCAGGCCGTCAAGGCCGGCACGCTCACCGCCTTCGTTGACATCCCCGCCGACGTCGGCTCCGCCCCGGTGCAGGTCTACGGGCAGGACGCCGGCCTCATCGCGAACACGCGGTACACGAGCCTCGTCCAAGCGCTGCTCAAGGCGTCGGTGCGGGAGAAGATCGGCGACCCCCGACTCGCGACCATCGCCTCGTCGGGGGTGGCGACGACCTCGACGATCTACCAGCACGGTGCCACCGTCAACGGGTGGGGCAGCGTCATCCTGCCCGGGTTGTTCCTCCTGCTCTTCTACCTGTCGATCGTCATGCTCGGGCAACAGATGCTCAACGTGACCCTGGAGGAGAAGCAGAACCGGGTGAGCGAGATGATCCTCACCACGATGAGCCCGACGACCCTCATCGTCGGCAAGGTGGTCGCGCTCATCGGCGTGGGCATCCTGCAGGCCGTCGTGTTCTCCAGCCCGATCCTCATCGCCCGGCTGTCCGCGCCGACGCTCGTGCACATCCCCGGCGTCTCGTGGTCCGACCTCACGCCCGACCCGTTCCGCATCATCGTCGGGTTCGTCGTGTTCGTGTTCGCGTTCGCGATGTTCGCCGGGCTGCTCGTGGCGATCGGCGCGGTGATGCCGACGATCCGCGACGCGAGCGGTGCCTTCAGCGCCGTGGTCGTGACCATGATGATCCCGCTCTACGCGATCCAGATGATCGTCAACCAGCCGCACGCGCTGCTGCCGACCGTGTTCACCTACTTCCCGCTGACCGCGCCCGTGACAGCGCTCGTGCGCAACGCCCTCGGCACCCTGGCGTGGTGGGAGGCCGGGGCGGTGGTGATCATCCTCGCCGTGGTGTCGACGCTCGCCCTGCGGATCGGCGTCCGACTGTTCCAGGTCGGGTCGATCAGCTACGGGTCGCGGGTCAACATCCGTCAGGCGTTGCGCCAGGCGCGCTGACCGGAACAGTCGACTCCTCCCGGCGCCCCAACGGGCGGCAGCCGTCGTCGGGTCGGCCGAGGAGGTCCGGCAGCTCCGCGGGCCACACCGTGAGGGCGGCGACGTCGCTCACCGGCACCCACCGGTGCTCGAGCACCCGGCGGCGCTCGGACGCCGTGAAGCCCGACGTGTCGACCCCGGCGTTCCGGTCGGCGTCGTCGAGCCACACTTCGAAGAACAGTTCCCGCTGCTCGGTGACCCGGTCGCTGTAGCCGTGCACGACGACCCGCTCGGCGATCGGGCCGATGAGCCGCTCGGGCGGGCAGGTGACGCCGGTCTCCTCCCGCAACTCGCGGAGGGCCGCGTCGGCCCACGACTCGCCCGGGTCGACGCCGCCGCCGGGGGTGGTCCACCAGCTGCTGCCGGGCACCCCCGGGTCGGTGTCGCGGAACAGGAGCACGGCGTCCCCGTGGCGCACCAGGAGGCGGGCCGCGTCGCGGGTGCGGCGCGGACGCTGCGACGGGGCGGGGGGCTCGACCGGGCGGTCGGACAACGGCATGGGCTCAGGCTAGCCACGCCCCCGGCGGCGTTGTGCCCAGCGGGAGCGACCGGGCAGGGGCCCCCTCCCAACCCTGGTAATCTCACCCAGGATGTAGTCCCGGAAGCCTGCCGCCTCGGGCGGGAAAGGACGGCCATGACCCAAGCGCCCACCTCGACTTCCAGCGATTCCGCCATTCCCGAACCCGTCCCGGCGATCCTCGTGCTCGAGGACGGCCGGGCTTTTCACGGTCGCTCCTTCGGTGCGGTCGGCGAGACGTTCGGCGAGGCCGTGTTCTCCACGGGAATGACGGGGTACCAGGAAACCCTCACCGACCCCAGCTACCACCGCCAGGTGGTCGTCGCCACCGCTCCCCACATCGGCAACACCGGGTGGAACGACGAGGACGACGAGTCGCGCCGCATCTGGGTGGCGGGCTACGTGGTCCGCGACCCGGCGCGCAGGCCGTCCAACTGGCGCTCGCGCCGCAGCCTCGACGACGAGCTGGTCGCCCAGGGGGTGGTGGGGATCCAGGGGATCGACACCCGGGCGCTCACCCGGCACCTCCGGGAGCGGGGGGCGATGCGCGTCGGCATCAGCTCGCTGTCGACCGACACCAAGGCTCTGCTGGCCCGCGTCCGCCGGAGCCCGGAGATGGTGGGAGCCGACCTCGTCGGCGACGTCACGGTCACAACGGCCCAGGTGGTTCCGGCCGAGGGGCACAAGCGGTTCACCGTCGCCGCGGTCGACCTCGGCATCAAGTCGATGACCCCGCAGCAGATGGCCGCCCGCGGCATCGAGGTGCACGTCCTGCCGGCCGACACGACCATCGCCACCATCCGGGAGATCGGCCCCGACGGCGTCTTCTTCTCCAACGGCCCCGGCGACCCGGCCACCGCGGACGCCGCCCGCGACCTGCTCCGCGACGTGCTGGACGCCGGCCTGCCGTACTTCGGCATCTGCTTCGGCAACCAGATCTTCGGCCGCGCCCTCGGCTTCGGCACCTACAAGCTCAAGTACGGCCACCGGGGGATCAACCAGCCGGTCATCGACCGCACCACCAACAAGGTGGAGATCACCGCCCACAACCACGGGTTCGCCGTCGACGCCCCCCTCGGGGAGCACGTCAGCACCCCGTGGGGCGAGGTGAGCGTGAGCCACGTCTGCCTCAACGACGACGTCGTCGAGGGTCTCGAGCTGCGCCGCGACGGGCGGATCCGGGCGTTCTCGGTGCAGTACCACCCCGAGGCGGCCGCCGGCCCCCACGACGCCAACTACCTGTTCGACCGCTTCTGTGACGTGATGCGCGAGCATCGCGACGCGAGCGCCACCGCCCCCGTCACCTCTGAGGAGGCCTGATGCCACGCCGCACGGACATCTCGTCGATCCTGGTCATCGGATCGGGACCCATCGTCATCGGGCAGGCCGCCGAGTTCGACTACTCCGGCACCCAGGCCTGCCGGGTGCTGCGGCAGGAGGGGTTCCGGGTCATCCTCGTGAACTCCAACCCGGCCACGATCATGACCGACCCGGAGTTCGCCGACGCCACCTACGTCGAGCCGATCACCCCGGCCTTCGTCGAGCAGGTCATCGCCCGCGAGCGCCCGGACGCCGTCCTGGCCACCCTCGGCGGGCAGACCGCGCTCAACACCGCCGTCGCCCTGTACGACAGCGGCGTCCTCGAGAAGTACGGGGTCGAGCTCATCGGCGCGTCGGTCGACGCGATCCGCAAGGGCGAGGACCGGGAGAAGTTCAAGGAGATCGTGCAGAGCCTCGACGTCGGCGACGGCGTCGCCGAGGTGGCCCGGTCGCGCACCTGCCACACCATGGACGAGGTGCTGGCGACCGCCGACTGGCTGGGCTACCCGCTGGTCGTGCGACCGAGCTTCACCATGGGCGGTGCCGGCGGTGGGTTCGCCTACGACGAGGCCGACCTGCGCCGCATCGCCAGCGCCGGGCTCGCCCTGTCCCCGGTCACCGAGGTGCTCATCGAAGAGTCGATCCTCGGCTGGAAGGAGTACGAGCTGGAGGTGATGCGCGACAAGGCGGACAACGTCGTCATCGTCTGCTCGATCGAGAACCTCGACCCCATGGGCGTGCACACCGGCGACTCGATCACCGTCGCCCCCGCGATGACGCTCACCGACCGCGAGTACCAGAGCATGCGCGACGTCGCGATCGCGATCATCCGCGCGGTCGGCGTGGAGACGGGCGGGTGCAACATCCAGTTCGCGATCAACCCGGCCGACGGCCGGATGATCGTCATCGAGATGAACCCGCGGGTGTCGCGCAGTTCGGCGCTGGCGTCGAAGGCCACCGGCTTCCCGATCGCCAAGATCGCCGCGAAGGTCGCCGTCGGCTACACCCTCGACGAGATCCCCAACGACATCACGGCCGAGACGCCGGCCAGCTTCGAGCCGACCCTCGACTACGTCGTCGTCAAGGTGCCGCGGTTCACCTTCGAGAAGTTCCCGGCCGCAGACTCCACCCTCACCACCCACATGAAGTCGGTGGGCGAGGCGATGGCGATCGGCCGGAGCTTCACCGAGGCCCTGGGCAAGGCGCTGCGTTCGCTCGAGGATCCCCGGGCGCCGTTCGACTTCGGCCCGCTCGACGGGCGCACCCCCGAGCAGCTGCTCGAGGAGGCCGCGCGTCCGCACGACGGTCGCCTCGGCCTGGTGTTCCTCGCGCTGCGGGCCGGCGCGACGCCCGAACAGGTGCACGAGAGCACGAAGATCGACCCGTGGTTCGTCGACGAGCTCGCGCTGGTCGCCGACCTCGCCCGCGAGCTGTCGGACGCCGCCGAGCTCACCCCCGAGCTGCTCGCCAGGGCCAAGCGGCACGGCATCTCCGACACGCAGATCGGCCAGGCGCGGCACCTGTCGTCCGACGTCGTCCGCGGCGTGCGGTGGGCGCTCGGCGTCCGCCCGGTGTACAAGACGGTGGACACGTGCGCCGCCGAGTTCGCCGCCCGCACGCCGTACCACTACTCGTCCTACGACGAGGAGACCGAGGTCGAGCCGCGCGAGCGCCCGGCGGTGCTCATCCTCGGCTCGGGCCCCAACCGGATCGGCCAGGGCATCGAGTTCGACTACTCCTGCGTGCACGCGGCCCTGGCGCTCACCGAGGCCGGCTACGAGTCGGTCATGGTGAACTGCAACCCCGAGACCGTGTCGACCGACTACGACACCTCCGACCGGCTCTACTTCGAGCCGCTCACCCTCGAGGACGTCCTCGAGGTGTACCACGCCGAGCAGCAGGCAGGCCCGGTCGCCGGCGTGATCGTCCAGCTCGGCGGCCAGACCCCGCTCAAGCTCGCCCAGCAGCTCAAGGACGCCGGCGTCCGCATCGTCGGCACCCCACCGGAGGCGATCCACCTCGCCGAGGAGCGCGGCGCCTTCGGCGCGGTGCTCGCCCGCGGCGGGCTCCCGGCGCCCAGGCACGGCATGGCCGAGAGCTTCGAGCAGGCCAAGGAGGTCGCCGACGAGATCGGCTACCCGGTGCTGGTGCGCCCGAGCTACGTGCTCGGCGGCCGCGGCATGGAGATCGTCTACGACGAGGCCTCGCTCGCCCGCTACATCGAGCAGTCGACGCTGGTGAGCCCGAGCTCGCCGGTGCTCGTCGACCGGTTCCTCGACGACGCGGTGGAGATCGACGTCGACGCGCTCTACGACGGCCGGGAGCTGTACCTCGGGGGCGTGATGGAGCACATCGAGGAGGCCGGCATCCACTCCGGCGACTCCGCGTGCGCGCTGCCGCCGATCACCCTCGGCGGCGAGGTGATCGAGCACATCCGCACCTCGACCCGAATCATCGCCGAGGGCGTCGGCGTCCGCGGGCTCATCAACATCCAGTACGCGCTGGCCGGCGACACCCTCTACGTGCTCGAGGCCAACCCCCGGGCGTCGCGGACGGTGCCGTTCGTCTCCAAGGCCACCGATACCCAGCTCGCCAAGGCCGCCACCCTCATCATGATGGGCGCGACGATCGAGGACCTCCGCGAGCGCGGCGTGCTGAGGGCCCACGTCGACGGCGCGTACGCCTGGAACGGCGCTCCGATCGCGGTCAAGGAGGCGGTCATGCCGTTCAACCGGTTCCGGACCCCGGAGGGCCACGGGGTCGACACCGTGCTCGGGCCGGAGATGCGCTCGACCGGGGAGGTCATGGGTCTGGACGCCCACTTCGGCACGGCCTTCGCCAAGTCGCAGGCCGGGGCCTTCGGCTCGCTGCCGACCAGCGGCTCGGTGTTCGTCGCCGTCGCCAACCGCGACAAGCGGCACGCGATCTTCCCGGTGAAGCGGCTGGCCGACCTCGGGTTCACGATCTACGCGACCGAGGGCACGGGGTCGGTGCTGGCCCGGCACGGCATCCAGGTGATCCCGGTGCGGAAGTACTCGCAGGGACGCGGTCCCAACGGGGAGCCGACGATCGTCGACCTCATCCACGACGGGCACATCGACCTCGTGTTCAACACGCCGCAGGGCGTCACCCAGGGCGGCAGTCCCCGCGCCGACGGCTACGAGATCCGTACCGCGTCGGTGCTCCGCCAGGTGCCCTGCATCACCACCGTCCAGGCGCTGGCGGCCGCCGTGCAGGGGATCGAGGCCCTGCGCAGCGGGTCGATCGGGGTGAAACCGCTCCAGGAATGGGCCGGCGACACCGAGGCCGCGTTGCGCGCCGTCGCCGGGTGAGCCGATGGCGCGACCCCGCTCCGACGCCCTGACCCGGGCGGCCCTGCGCACCTACCAGCGGATGGTGCGGCCGGTGCTGTTCGGGATGGGCGGCGGCGACCCCGAGGTCGCCCACGAGCGGATGATCCGCACCCTCGCCCGGACGCCGGCAGCCCTGCTCGGGGTGGGCCGGCCGTTCACGGCGTCCGGGTCGTCGCCGGTGACCGTCGCCGGGGTGAGGTTCCCCAACCGGGTCGGGATCGCCGCCGGGCTCGACAAGGACGGGCTGGCCGCCCGGGCCTGGGCGGCGCTGGGGGTGGGTCACGTCGAACTCGGCACGGTGACCCCGCGCCCGCAGCCGGGCAACGACCGGCCGAGACTGTTCCGCCTGCCCGACTCCCGCGCGGTCGTCAACCGGATGGGCTTCAACAACGACGGTGTCGACGCGCTCGCCCAGCGGCTCGAGGGCTGGGGCGTGCGCCGGGGGCGGCTGAGCCTCGGGACCGTGCTCGGCGTGTCCATCGGCAAGAACAAGGCCACCCCGCTCGAGGACGCCGTCCACGACTACCTGCGCTGCCTGCGCCGGCTCGACGGGCTCGCCGACTACGTCGCCATCAACGTGTCCAGCCCCAACACGCCCGGCCTCCGGACCCTCCAGGACGCCGGCACCCTGCGCGAGCTGACGAAGGCCCTGGTGCGCGAGACCCACGCGCTCAACCCCGCGCATCCAACGCCCGTGTTCGTCAAGGTGGCGCCCGATCTCGAGTTCGACGCGCTCGACGAGGTGGTCGAGGCCGTGCAGGCCGCAGGCGTGGCCGGGCTGATCGCCACCAACACCACCCTGGCCCGCGGGGGCCTCGCGGCGTCAGAGAGGCGGTTCGCGGGCGAGGCCGGCGGCCTGTCCGGGGCGCCCCTCACGGTGCGGTCCCGCGAGGTCGTGGCCCACCTGTCCGGTGTCACCGACCTGCCGATCATCGGGGTCGGCGGCATCATGACTCCTGACGACGCGCGTGCCATGCTCGACGCGGGAGCCTCCCTGGTGCAGATTTACACGGGCTTCATCTATGCCGGACCCGCGCTCATCAGAGGCATCAACCGGCTCGGCTGACGACGAGGAGATCCGATGACCGCCACTGCGACACCCTTCCGCCAGCGGCTCGACCGGCTCACGACCGCCCGCGGGGCGCTGTGCGTCGGCATCGACCCGCACCCGCCGCTGCTCGCGCAGTGGCGGCTCACCGACGACGTCGAGGGACTGGAACGGTTCGCCCGGGGGCTGATCGAGGCGATCGGCGACAAGGTGGCGGTCTTCAAGCCCCAGGTCGCCTTCTTCGAGAGCTACGGGGCGGCCGGCGTGGCCGTGCTCGAGCGGGTGCTCGCCGACGTCCGGGACGCCGGCGCGCTCGCCATCGCCGATGCGAAGCGGGGGGACATCGGCTCCACCATGGCGGGCTACGCCCGGGCGTGGCTGTCCGACGAGTCGCCCCTGCACGCCGATGCCGTCACGCTCTCGCCGTTCCTCGGCGTCGAGTCGCTCCGGCCCGCCCTCGACCTCGCCGCGGCGACCGGCCGGGGCGTGTACGTGCTCTGCCGCACGTCGAACCCGGAGGGCCACGCCCTGCAGCTGTCGAGCGACGGCGACGGGCGCACGGTGAGCCAGCGGGTCATCGACGAGACCCAGGCGGAGAACGCCCGCACCGGGCTCGACCACGTCGGGCTGGTGATCGGCGCCACCCACGCCGACCTGGGCTGCGACCCGAGCGCGGTCACCGGCTCGATCCTCGCCCCGGGCATCGGCGCGCAGGGCGGCACGATGGCGGGGGTGCGGGCCGCGTTCGGACCCGCGCTCGCCCGGGTGCTGCCCTCCGTGAGTCGCGACGTGCTGAGCGCCGGCCCGGACGCCGCGGCGCTCGCCGAGCGGGTCGAGCGGCTGCTCGCCGCCTGATTTGCACCGATACCCTCGGGTCTATTCAGTTCTCTTCCGGCCCAGGGCGCTACTTCGGTGTGACAAGCCCTCGAACGGGCACGCAGTCGGGGGATTCGGTCCCGCGGAGGTCCACGGGCCAGTAGCGTTGGTAGCACGTGGCGAGCTGTTGCCACGAGTGAACGGAGTGTGGAAGATGCCCATCCCAACCCTGTCGCCGGAACAACTCCAGGCGGCCCGAAAGGCTGCTACCGAGGCACGCCGCGCCCGAGCCGAGCTCAAGGAACAGGTGCGAACCGGTTCCCTCACCCTCGGACAGGCCCTCGACAAGGCCGCTTCCGACGACGTTCTCGCCCATGTCAAGGTCGTTGACCTGCTCAAGGCACTGCCACGCGTCGGGGAGAAGCGGGCCGCCGAGATCATGGAACGCCTCGAGATCGCTCCGAACCGGCGGGTCCGCGGTCTCGGGCGACATCAGGTGGCCGGTCTCAAGGCGGAATTCGCCTGATTCCAACCCGACTGCGTCGACGGGTGCCGTCAGCGTCGCCGTGGCCGGTCCGCTAGTCTCGGTGCGGTGTCGGGTGAGGGTGTTGTCGCGCATGAGGTCAACGGGCTGCCCAGCGTGCCCGAACCCCGGACGAGTCCGGGGGTCCGCAGCCTCGTCACCGTGATCTCCGGGCCGACCGCGGTCGGCAAGGGCACGGTGGTCGGGCGGCTGCGCGAGTTGCATCCCGACGTGTTCGTCTCGGTGTCGGTGACCACCCGTCAGCCCAGGCCCGGCGAGCTCGACGGCGTCCACTACTGGTTCATCGACGACTCCGAGTTCGACCGGTTGATCGTCGACAACGGCCTGCTCGAGTGGGCCGTCGTCCACGGGCGGCATCGCTACGGCACGCCCCGGCGACCGGTCGAGGACGCCGTCGCGGCCGGACGCCCGGTCGTCCTCGAGATCGATCTGCAGGGCGCGCGGCAGGTGCGCTCCACCCTCCCGCACGCCCAGTTCGTGTTCCTCACGCCACCGTCGTGGGACGAACTGGTGCACCGGCTCGTCGGACGCGGCACCGAGAGCCCCGAGCAGCAGGCCCGCCGGCTGCAGACCGCGCGGGCCGAACTCGTTGCCGCGCAAGAGTTCGACCACGTCGTGGTGAACCGCGAGGTCGATCGCACGGTGGACGAACTGGTAAGCTTGCTTGGTCTGTGACCCCGGCCGTGCACGTCGGCCGACGGGAGGCGTCGCGAGCGAATTCGACGCGGCGTCCCGGGCAGCACCCGACCATCGACTCCGGAAACGAAGGCACCAGATGAGCAAGACGACTTCCCCTGCGGGCGAGGGCATCACCAACCCCCCGATCGACGATCTGCTGCAGACGGTCGACTCGAAGTACCGGCTGGTGCTGTTCGCGGCCAAGCGCGCGCGCCAGATCAACGCCTACTACTCGCAGCTCGGCGAGGGCCTGCTCGAGAACGTCGGCCCGCTGGTGAGCACCGACGTGCAGGAGAAGCCGCTGTCGATCGCGCTCCGCGAGATCCAGGCGGGGCTGCTCGAGGTGACCCAGATCGACCCCGAGGCCGAGGCCGCCGCGCGCGCCGAGGCCGCTGCGGAGCCCGACTTCAGCTTCACCGACCCGTTCGGCGACCTCGGGCCCGCCTGACCCAACCCGCCGCGCGCCCGCGGCACCAGGCACGACGCCGCGCGCCGATTCGCGTCCCCCGACGCCGGTCGGCGCGTTGCCATGTCGGCGCGCTCCGGATCCGTTCGTCCCACCCCGCCAGGAGGCGTGTCATGAGCAGGCTGTTCACCTCGGAATCGGTCACCGAGGGGCACCCCGACAAGGTCGCCGACGCGATCTCCGATGCCGTTCTCGACGAGATGCTCCGCCAGGACCCGAGTTCGCGGGTGGCCGTCGAGACGCTGGTGACCACCGGGCTGGTGGTGGTCGCCGGTGAGGTGACCACCGAGGCGTACGCCGACATCGCCGGGATCGCCCGCCGCAAGATCCTCGACATCGGCTACGACTCGTCGCGCAAGAGCTTCGACGGCCACTCCTGCGGCGTCGCGGTCGCCATCGGCACCCAGTCCCCGGACATCGCCCAGGGCGTCGACAAGGCCCTCGAGAACCGCGAGGGCTCGGGGGACGCCCTCGACATGCAGGGTGCCGGCGACCAGGGGCTGATGTTCGGCTACGCCACCACCGAGACCGACGCGCTCATGCCGCTGCCGATCCACCTGGCGCACCGGCTGGCCGAGCGGCTCACCGCCGTGCGCCGCAACGGCACCCTCGACTACCTGCGTCCCGACGGCAAGACCCAGGTCACCGTCGAGTACGACGAGTTCAACCGGCCGGTGCGGCTCGACACCGTCATCGTGTCGACCCAGCACGCGGAGGGGGTGTCGGTCGACGCGACGATCGCCCCCGACATCCGCCGCTACGTCATCGAGCCGGTCATCGACAGCTTCGAGATCGCCCACGACGACCTCGCGGTGCACGTCAATCCCACCGGGAAGTTCGTCGTCGGCGGCCCCATGGGCGACGCCGGCGTGACCGGTCGCAAGATCATCGTCGACACCTACGGCGGCATGGCCCGCCACGGCGGGGGCGCCTTCTCGGGCAAGGACCCGTCGAAGGTCGACCGGTCGGCGTCCTACGCGATGCGGTGGGTGGCCAAGAACGTCGTCGCCGCGGGACTGGCCCAGCGGTGCGAGGTGCAGGTGGCCTACGCCATCGGGATGGCGCACCCCGTCGGCTTCTACGTCGACACCTTCGGCACCGGAGTGGTGCCCGAGGCGGAGATCCAGCGCGCGGTGTTGGAGGTGTTCGACCTGCGGCCGGGGGCGATCGTCCGCGACCTCGACCTGCTGAACACCCACTACTCGGCCTTCACCGCCTACGGGCACTTCGGACGCACGCTGCCCGGCATGACCTGGGAGGTCACCAACCGGGTCGACGACCTGCTCGCCGCCCTCTGAGCACGGGCCCGGCCGCTTCCGCGCCGGGGCCGGCCCTCACTCGAGGCGCCCCCGTGGGGTGAGCAGCGCCAGCGCATCGCCGAGCCGGAGCAGCCGCTCCGACAGTTCCCGCGGGGCCCGGTGGCCGTCGCTGTCGATGAGCATCTGCACCTGCCCGTCGGGGCCGGGCCCCTGGAGGGCGCCGCGGGGCTGCTGGAGCAGGCTGTCGACCTCGGCGAGCCGCCGGCATTCGTCGGCCAGGGCCCGGCAGGCCGTGGCCGCGGCCGGCAGGACGGCGTCCGGGTGCGAGATCACCCACTGGGCCACCGCCCGGGACGCTCCGCCGGCGCCGATGAGCACGGTCGTGTAGTGCTGCTGCGCGGGGCTCGGCGTGCCGATACTGAGCGGACGCAGCGACGTCGACCTGGTGCTGTCGACCTGGCGGGTCGCGTCGGTGACCTCGACCATGCCGGCGAGCGGGTCGTTCTGGGGGTCGAGCCCCCACAGCCGCTCGGCGCAGGCGTCGAGCAGCCCTGCCATCCCCGACATGAGGCGCACCCTCGCCACCCGGGCGGTGGCCAGTGCGGGCACGGGCAGGACGAGGAACGAGGCGATGATGCCCGCCGCCGCGCCCACGGCGGTCTCCTCGAGGCGCAGCACCATGACCGAGCCGCTGAACAGGTGCAGCAGGACGTAGAGCTGGCCGAGCACGACGGTGATGAAGAACGTGAACACCGCGTAGGAGAGCGGCTGGAAGTAGAACGCCCCGAAGATGCCCAGCAGGCCGAGGGTGAGGGTCGCCGGCAGGTCGCCCCTGGTCACCTCCGCGAGCAGCAGCGCGACGCCCAGGCCGACGAGCGTCCCGGCGGTGCGGGCGACTGCCTTGCGGGCCGTCTCGGCGGCCGTGGAGGCCCCGGCGAAGGTGACGAACGCGGCGATCGCAGCCCAGTAGTAGCGGCGGTGGGAGAGGAGCTCGCCGGCGCCGGAGGCGAGGGCGGCCGCCACCGCCGCCTGCACCGCTTGCCGGGTCTGGAAGCCCAGGCGGTTCGGCGACCAGGGGTGGGAGGTGTCGGACGAGACGGCCTCGCCGGCGAGCACCGCCCTGCCGGGCAGGTTGTCGTTGATCAGGGAGACGACCGGCTCGTAGTCGTCGTCACCCTCGGTTCCTTCGGGGCTCCAGGTGCCGTCGGCGAGCCGGTCCTCGTGCGCCGCCTGGCTCGCCTCGATGAGCCGAAGTCCGCCGGAGGCCAGCCGGCGGATCGCCGGGACGTCGTCGGGGAGGCGTTCGAGCAGGACGCGGGCGGCGTCCAGATCGCCCCAGCCGAGCACGCGGAGGGCCGTCCGAAGCTCGCCGAGCGTGGCGGCGTCCACCGTCGGGGGCACGGGCACGAGGGACGCCGGCGTGGTGGGGCCGGGCACGGGGCGGCGGGTGAGCTCGAGGGTGCCGCCCGCGACGTCCTCGAGGCCGATCTCGAGGTCCATCAGCCAGCGGCGCAGCCTGCTCGCCGACAGCCGTTCGGGCAGTGCGCCCTCGTTGCCCAGCTGAGCGTCGAACATGAGCGCCACGGCGGAGGTGCGCACCAGCTCGGCGCGCAGCCGACGCTCCGCCCGCTGGGAGCCGGGGGTCTCGATGAGTTCCAGGCAGCCGGCGATGGCCGCCCGCAGCCTCGCGCGGAGCGCGTTGACCGTGCGCCGCAGCCGGGCCGCGGGCCGGTCGTACAGCACGGTGACGAGCAGCAGCGCCACCCACGCGGCGCTGACCAGACCCGAGATGAGCAGCACCGGCAGCATCGACAGCGGAGGGCCGATGAACAGGGTGAAGAAGTAGCCCTGCCACATGACGAAGCCCCGGGTGAACCAGCGGGGGCCGAAGCGGCGCACCCACACCGCGACGAACGAGACGAGCACGAACACCGAGATGGCGAGCAGCGGCTGGGGACGGACGAGGGTGCCGCTGGTGAAGCCGACCGCGGAGACGAACGGCAGCCACAGGCAGACCCACAGGACGCTGCGCCGGCTCACCTCCCGCACCGAGGTCGCGCTCACCATCGCCATCACCGCACCGAGCATGATCGGCAGCACGAGCGCCTGGCCGTGCAACCCGGTGAGCCCCATCACCCACGACTCCAGCACCGCGGTGCTTCCCACACCGAGCAGGGCCCCGGCGCCGCGTCGCAGCCGGAACAGGCCGGGATCACTGGCGACCAGGCGGTCACGCGCGTCCCGGAGTTCGACGGCGAGACCCGCCCGCCCACGGGCGAGGAGCGAACCGGTGGCTGCGACCGCGGCGGGAGCGCTGGGCATCGAACTCCTGAGGGGGAGGCGAGGGTGGCGGACTGGCTCAGGTTAGGCGGTTCCCCGGCAGCCCACCAGCGACGACGGCAGCGGCGGGTTGTCGGACCGGGCCTCTAGCATCGCACTGTGTCCGCGCCCATCCTGCCCGCTGCCGCCCCGCCGGCCGCCCGGTCGGGAGAGGTCGATGCCGTCGACCTGCCGGTCGCCCGGTGCGCGGTCGACGTGTGGCTGCCCCACCTCGACCGGCCCTTCGACTACAGCGTGCCGGCGTCCGAGGCCACTCGCGCGGTGCCGGGGGCCCGGGTGCGGGTGCGCTTCGCCGGGCGAACGGTCGACGGGTTCGTGCTCGAACGAGTGGCGGCCAGCGAGGCGCCGTCGCTCGCGCCGCTCCAGCGGGTGGTGAGCGACGAGCCGGTGCTCGGTCCCGCCCAGGTGCGGCTGATCCGCGCGGTCGCCGACCACTACGCGGGCACCTTCGCCGACGTCATGCGGCTGGCCGTGCCCCCGCGGCATGCGGCCACCGAGCGGGCGACGCCGCGGCCCTGGCCCGAGCCGCGGCTCGACGGGCCGGTGCCGGCGACGCTGTCGGCGACCCCGCTGGGGGCCGGGTTCCTCGCGGCGCTGGGCCGCGGGGAGGCACCCCGGGCGTTCTGGCAGGTGCCGGCGTCCATGGGCGCAGACGGCGCGCTCGGCTGGGTCGACGGCATCTGCGAGGCGGTCGTCGCCACCCTGAGGGCCGGACGCGGGGTCGCTGTCATCGTGCCCGACGTGCGCGACGTGGCCCGCGTCAAGGCGAGGCTGGGCGAGATCGTGGGTGAGCGCTCCATCGCCGAACTGCACTCGTCGCTCGGGCCGTCGGCGCGCTACCGCAACTACCTCGCGGTGGCGCGGGGCCAGGCCCGGGTCGTGGTGGGCACCCGCGCGGCCGCCTTCGCCCCGGTCGCCGGCCTCGGGCTGGTCGCCGTGTGGGACGACGGCAACGACCTGCACGAGGAGGTGCGCGCGCCCTACCATCACGTGCGCACCGTCGCGGCGCTGCGCTCCACGCTCGACGGCGCGGCGCTGCTGTTCGCCGCGCACGCGCGGAGCTGCGAGGTGCAGCTCTGGCTCGAGCGGGGCTGGCTGTCGCCGATCAGCTACTCCGGAGTCGAGCTGCGGCACCGTGGGCCTGCGGTGCGGGTGAGCGCCGACTCCGACGTCGCCCTCGAGCGCGATCCTCTCGCCGCCCGGGTGCGGCTCCCCGCGCTGGTGTTCACCACGATTCGGGCGGGGCTGGCGAGCGGGCCGGTGCTCGTGCAGGTGCCGCGGGGCGGCCACGGGGCCGGGTTGCGTTGCGACCGGTGCGAGCACCCCGTCCGCTGTTCGGCCTGTGGGGGCCCGATGCGGCAACGGGGAGGCACCGGGCAGATCGAGTGCGGCTGGTGCGGTCGGATCGAGGGCGCCTGGCGCTGCCCGGAGTGCTCCTCCGCCAGGTGGCGGGCACCCGTGGTGGGTGCCGCCCGCACGTCCGAGGAGCTGGGGCGGGCGTTTCCCGGCGTCCGGGTGCTCGAATCGAGCCACGACCGGGTGATCGACGAGGTGGGGGCCGACCCGGCGCTCGTCGTGTGCACGCCGGGGGCCGAGCCGGTCGCGACCGGCGGGTATGCGGCGGGGGTCATCCTCGACGCCGGCCTCACGCTCGCGCGGCCCGACCTGCGGGCCGCCGAGGAGGCCCTCCGGCGGTGGCTGGGGGCGGTCGCGCTCGTCCGCCCGGGGGCCGAGGGCGGAACGGTGGCGGTGGTCGGCCCGGCCCGCGACCGGGCGGTGCAGGCGCTCGTCCGCCTCGACCCCGCCGGGTTCGCCGAGCGTGAACTGGCCGACCGGGCCCAGGCGGGCTTCCCGCCGGCGGTGCGGCTGGCCACCGTCGACGGGGAGATCGGGTCGCTGCGCTCGCTCGTCGCCCACGCCGGGCTGCCGGCGTCCGCCCAACTGCTCGGGCCGGTCGAACTCCCCGTCGTCGGACCGGTGGCCCAGAACCTGTCCCGGCTGATGGTCCGGGTTCCCAGCGACGACGGCCGGCTGCTCGCGCCCGCGCTCAAGGCGGCCCAGGCCATCCGCTCCGCCCACAAGGAGCCCGGTGCCGTGCGGGTGCGGATCGACCCGGTCGAGATCGGCTGAGCGGGGCCCGGACGCCGCCCGGCCCGGGCCGGGGCCGGCCGAACCACCCGGGGCCGTGCAGTAGCTTGGCCTGCATGCGCGTTGTCTTCGCCGGAACCCCTGAGGCCGCCGTGCCCACGCTCGACGCCCTGGCGACGTCCCGCCACGACCTCGTCGCGGTGCTCACCCGACCGGACGCCCAGGTGGGCCGCGGACGCCATGTGCAGGCCTCACCCGTGGGCTCGCGGGCCGCGGAGTTGGGTCTGGCGGTGGCGAAGTACCGGTCCGCACGCGACCCCCACCTCGCCACCTGGCTGCGGGAGATCGACCCCGACATCGTCGTCGTCGTCGCCTACGGCGCGCTGCTGCCCGACGAGCTGCTCGCGATCCCGGTGCACGGCTTCGTCAACGTGCACTTCTCGGTGCTGCCCGCCCGCCGCGGTGCCGCCCCGGTGCAGCGGGCGATCATGGAGGGCGACCCGAGCACCGGCGTCACGGTCTTCCAGATCGTCTCCGAGCTGGACGCCGGGCCGGTCTACCACAGCGTGGAGTCGGAGATCGGCCCCGACGAGACCGCCGGCCACCTGCTCGAACGGCTGTCCTCGCTCGGCGCACGCGAGCTGATCGACACCCTCGACGCCATCGACGCCGGCGTCCAGCCGGAGCCCCAGCCCGCCGACGGCGTGACGTGGGCGCCCAAGGTGACCGTCGACGACGTCCGGATCGACTGGCGGTGGCCGGCGTCCCGGATCGTCAACGTGGTGCGCGGGTCGAACCCCGCTCCGGGCGCCTGGACCACCCTCGACGGCATGCGGTTCAAGGTGCTCCGCGCCACCCCGGTCGAGGACTCCGGGCTCGAACCGGGCGAGGTGCGGGCCGGCAAGCGCGATCTGCTCGCGGGCACCGGCGCGGGCACGCTGCGGCTCGACGAGGTGCAGGCGTTCGGCAAGAAGGCGATGTCCGGCGGTGACTGGGCCCGGGGCGCCGACGTCACCGGGGCGAGGTTCGTATGAGCGAGCCCCGGCAGCGGGCCGGGGGCGCTCGGCCACGGAAGACCCTCGACGTGCCCCGGCGGACGGCTCTGGCCGTGCTGCGGGCCGTCACGGGCGAGGGCGCGTACGCGAACCTCGCGCTGGCTGAGGCGCTCACCGCCCAGCGGCTCACCGGTGCGGACGCCGGCATGGTCACCGAGCTGGTGGCCGGCACCTGCCGGGGCATGGGCACCTACGACGTCATCATCGAGGCGGCCTCCGGACGCCGGCTGCGGAGTTTGCAGCCCGCGGTCGTCGACCTCCTGCGGCTGGCGACCCACCAGGTGCTCGGCATGGGGACGCCGCCGCACGCCGCCGTGACCACGAGCGTCGACCTCGCCCGCGCCGCCATCGGAGAACGGGTGACCGGCCTGGTCAACGCCGTGGTGCGCCGGATCGCGGCGCACGACCTCGACGGCTGGCTCGAGCTGCTCTCCCGCGATCTGGACGCCGTCGACGCGCTGGCCCTGCGCAGCCTGCACCCCCGGTGGATCGTCGACGCCTGGGCCGACGTGCTCCCGGCCGAGCAGCTCGAGGAGGCCCTGCGGGCCGACAACGTCCCGGCCGTGACGACGCTGGTCGTGCGGCCCGGTCTCGCCGAGCGCGAGGAGCTGCTGGCGAGCGGGGGAGAGCCGACCCCGCTCTCGCCGTTCGGTGTGCGGCGTCCGGGGGCACCGGGGGATGTGCCGGCGGTGCGCGAGCGCCGGGCCGGGGTGCAGGACGAGGGGAGCCAGCTCGTCGCCTGGGCGCTCGCCCGGATGAGCGCGCCCCCGGGACCCTGGCTCGACCTGTGCGCGGGGCCCGGCGGGAAGAGCGCCCTGCTCGCCGGGCTCGCCCGTGAGCAGGGGTCGCACCTCGTCGCCGCGGAACTGCAACCCCACCGCGCCGCGCTCGTGGCGTCCGCCGTGAGCGGCTACGGATCCGCCGTGCAGACGGTCGTCGCCGACGGCACCCGACCCGCCTGGCGTCCGGGGGTGTTCACCCACGTGATGGCCGACGTGCCGTGCAGCGGCCTCGGTGCGCTGCGCCGGCGTCCGGACGCCCGTTGGCGCAAGCTGAGCGACGATGTGGAGATGCTGCACCCGCTCCAGCGGGCGCTGCTCACCACGGCCATCGAGTCGGTGGCCCCCGGCGGTGTCGTCGCCTACGTCACCTGCTCGCCGCACCGGCACGAGACCGCAGACGTCGTGGCCGAGGTGCTCGCCGGGCGCGACGACGTGGAGATCCTCGACGCACCCGCCCTGCTCCCCGAGGCCGCCGACGCCGCGGCGCCCACCGACCCGCGCTTCGTCCAGCTGTGGCCGCACCGGCACGGCACCGACGCGATGTTCCTCGCGCTGCTGCGCCGGTCCGCCTGACTCCGCGCCCCATCACGTCGGCGTACGAGATGACTGACGGCGTACGAGATGACGGGCCCTAACCGACAACTCGTACGCCGGAGGGGACGGATCGTACGCCGCTGGAATCCGCAGCCGGTGCCCGGCCCGCTGCCCCCTCGCTGCTCCGTCGCCGGACGGGCAGCCGCCGCCTCTAGAGTGGGGCGCATGACCATGCGCATCACCCCGTCGATCCTCAACGCCGACTTCGCCCGGCTGGGAGAGGAGATCGACCGGGTGCCGAGCGCCGACGCGATCCACGTCGACGTCATGGACAACCATTTCGTGCCCAACCTCACCATCGGGCTGCCGGTGGTGGAGTCGTTGCGGCGGGCCACCGACCGGATGCTCGACGTGCACCTCATGATCGCGGACGCCGACCGCTGGGCCCCCGCCTACGCCGAGGCCGGCGCGGAGTCGGTGACCTTCCACGTCGAGGCGTCCGGCGCCCCGATCCGCCTCGCCCGCGAACTGCGGCGCCTCGGCGCGCGGGCCTCCATGGCGCTCAAGCCCGCCACCCCGATCGAGCCGTACGCCGACATGCTCGACGAGCTCGACATGGTGCTGCTCATGACGGTCGAGCCCGGTTTCGGCGGCCAGTCGTTCCTCGACCTCGTGCTGCCGAAGATCCGCCGCACCCGGCAGCTGATCGGCCGCACCGGCCGCGAGATCTGGCTGCAGGTCGACGGGGGAGTGTCGCTCGACACCATCGCCCGGTGCGCGGACGCCGGCGCCGACACCTTCGTCGCCGGCTCGGCGGTCTACGGTGCCGACGACGCCGACGCGATGGTCCGCGACCTCAGGGACACCGCGGTCGCCGCCACCTGCACCCACTGAGCCGGGCCGCTCAGGCGTCCGGGGTCAGTGCTCGTGGCGGCGGAAGTACCGCTGGAACTCGGCCGCGATCGAGTCGCCGCTCGCCTCGGGCAGGTCGGACGCGTCCTGGTTGCGCTCGAGCCGGGCGACGTACTCGGCCACCTCGGGGTCGTCGGACGCCAGCTGGTTGACGCCCCGCTCCCACGCGGCGGCGAGTTCGGGCAGCTCGCCCAGCTCGAGGGTCTCGTTGAGCAGGTCCTCGAGCCGGCGCAGCATCGCCAGCGTCGCCTTCGGGTTGGGCGGGTTCGACACGTAGTGCGGCACCGACCCCCACACGCTCACGACGGCGTACCCGGCGCGTTGGCACGCGTCGGCGACGATGCCGACGATCCCGGTGGGACCCTCGTACTCGCTCGGCTGTACCCCCAGCTGGTCGCGGACGCCGGGGTCGTCGCTCACCGCCATGACGTGCAACGGGCGCGAGTGCGGTTCCTCGGTGAGCATGGCCCCCATCACGACGACGAGCTCGGGCTGCACCGAGCGGAGCACGGTCATGATCGACTGGCTGTAGCCGCGCCAGCGCATGTTCGGCTCCGGCCCGGTGATGAGCACGAAGTCGCGGTCGTCGGTGTGGGCGACGGCGACGGTGGTCGTCGGCCACTCGATGACGTGGTTCTCGCCCTCGGCCACGACCCGGGGCCGGGTCTGCTGGTAGTCGTAGAAGTCGTCACCGTCGATCTCGTAGACCACGTCGGCGTCGTAGACCAGGCCGATGTGGGCGACCACGGCGGTGGCGGCGTCCGCGGCGTCGTTCCATCCCTCGAAGGCGAGCAGCACGACGGGACGGCGCAGGTTCCTGAGCGACTCGTCCATGCATTTCACCCTACCGGCCCGTCGAACCGCGTCACGACTCCGACGGCCGCCCAGCCAGCGCCACGTGGTTCAGTCCTCCGGGTCGTAGCCGAGGTTCGGCGACAGCCAGCGCTCGGCCTCGCGCAGCCCCCAGCCCTTGCGCTCGGCGTAGTCGGCCACCTGGTCGCGTCCGAGCCGGCCGACGACGAAGTACTGCGACTCGGGGTGCGAGAAGTACCAGCCGGACACCGCCGCGCCCGGCCACATGGCCATCGACTCGGTGAGCTGGATACCGGTGTTGGCCTCCACGTCGAGCAGCCGCCACAGCGTGCTCTTCTCGGTGTGGTCTGGGCAGGCCGGGTACCCGGGGGCCGGCCGGATGCCCGCGTAGCTCTCGGCGATGAGTTCCTCGTTGCTGAGCCGTTCGGACGCCGCATAGCCCCAGAAGTCCGTGCGCACCCGCTCGTGCATCCGTTCCGCGAAGGCTTCGGCGAGCCGGTCGGCGAGCGACTCGAGGAGGATCGCCGAGTAGTCGTCGAGCTCGCTCTTGAACTCGGCGATCTTGTCCTGGCCACCCAGGCCCGCGGTGACGGCGAAGGCGCCCACCCAGTCGTCGATGCCCGACCCGACCGGGGCGACCCAGTCGGCGTTCGACTTGTGCGAGATGCCGTCGCGGTGCGACCCCTGCTGGCGCAGGTGGTGCAGCACCGCCCGCACCTCGGTGCGGGTCTCGTCGGTGTAGACGATCGTGTCGTCGCCCTCGGAGTTGGCCGGGAACAGCCCGATGACGGCATTGGCGCGCAGCCACCGCTGCTCGGTGAGCCGGTTGAGCATGTCCTGCGCGTCCTCGAACAGCTTGCGCGCGGCCTCCCCGGACGCCGGGTTGTTGAGCAGGTCGGGGAACCGGCCCCGGATCTCCCACGCGGCGAAGAACGGGTTCCAGTCGATGTACTCGCGCAGCTCGTCCAGCGGGTAGTCGTGGAAGACCTTGACGAACTCGGTCTCCCCGGTGTGCAGCTGGCAGAACTCGTCGCTGCACACCCCGGGCTCCTGCCGGGTCACCAGGCGCGGCCGCATCGGGCGGTAGCCGGACCAGTCCAGCCGCGGGCGGTTGGCCCGCGCCTGGTCGAGCCCGACCAGCGTCCGCTCGCCGCTCTTCTGGGCGTGCCGGGCGCGGATCGCGGCGTACTCGGCGTCCACCTCGCCCATCAGCTTCTCGCGTCCGGTGGCTGAAAGAAGCTGGCTCGCGATCGGCACCGAGCGGGAGGCGTCCTTCACCCAGACCACCGGTCCGGAGTACTTCGGGGCCACCTTGACCGCGGTGTGCGCCTTCGAGGTCGTGGCGCCGCCGAGCAGCAGCGGCTTGTCGATGCCCAGCCGCTCGAGCTCGGCCGCGAAGTTCACCATTTCGTCGAGCGACGGGGTGATCAGCCCGGACAGGCCGATGAGATCGGCGCCGTGCTCCTCGACCGCGCTGAGGATCTTCTGCGCGGGCACCATCACGCCGAGGTCGATGACCTCGAAGTTGTTGCACTGCAGCACCACCCCGACGATGTTCTTGCCGATGTCGTGCACGTCGCCCTTGACCGTCGCCATCACGATGGTCCCGTTGCTGCGGTTCTCGCCCGGCGTCTTCAGCGCCTCGATGAACGGCGTGAGGTAGCCGACCGCCTTCTTCATCACCCGGGCCGACTTCACCACCTGCGGCAGGAACATCTTCCCGGCGCCGAACAGCTCGCCGACGACGTTCATGCCGTCCATGAGCGGCCCCTCGATCACCTCGATCGGATGCCCGCCCCGGGCCTCGACCTCGGCGCGCAACTCCTCGGTGTCGGCGACGATGTGGTCGTCGATCCCCTTGACCATGGCGTGGCTCACCCGCTCGGCCACCGGCAGCGAGCGCCACTCGTCGACCGTCGCCTCGGCCTGGCCGCCCTGCACGTTGAACCGCTCGGCGACCTCGAGCAGCCGCTCGGTGGCGTCCGGACGCCGGTTGAGCACGACGTCCTCGATCCGCTCGCGCAGTTCGGGGTCGATCTCGTCGTAGACGGCGAGCTGGCCGGCGTTGACGATGCCCATGTCCATGCCCGCCTGAATGGCGTGGTAGAGGAACACGGCGTGGATCGCCTCGCGCACCGCGTTGTTGCCGCGGAACGAGAAGGACACGTTCGACACCCCGCCGGAGACGAGGACGCCGGGCAGGTTCTGCTTGATCCACCGGGTGGCGTCGATGAAGTCGGTGCCGTAGGTGGCGTGCTCCTCGATGCCCGTGGCCAGGGCGAAGATGTTGGGGTCGATGATGATGTCCTCGGCCGGGTAGCCCACCTGCTCGGTGAGCACCCGGTAGGCCGTGCGGCTGATCTCGATCCGTCGCTGCAGGGTGTCGGCCTGCCCGGTCTCGTCGAAGGCCATGACGACGATCGCCGCCCCGTACTTGCGGCACAGCGTCGCCTGCTCGATGAACGGGCCGAGGCCCTCCTTCATCGAGATCGAGTTGACGATCGGCTTGCCCTGGATGGTCTTGAGGCCGGCCTGGATCACCTGCCACTTCGACGAGTCGACCATGATCGGCACCCGGCAGATGTCGGGCTCGCTCGCGACCAGCCGGCAGAAGCGGTCCATCGCCTCGACGCCGTCGATCATGCCCTCGTCCATGTTGATGTCGATGACCTGCGCGCCCGACTCGACCTGCTGGCGGGCGACGGTGAGGGCGGTGCCGTAGTCGCCGTTGGTGATGAGCTTGCGGAACCGGGCCGAGCCGGTGATGTTGGTGCGCTCCCCGACGTTGACGAACAGGCTGTCGTCGGTGACGGTGAGCGGCTCGAGGCCCGACAGCCGCAGCGCTGGGGCGATCTCCGGCACCTGCCGCGGGGCCGCGGCACGTACCCGGTCGGCCATCGCGGCGATGTGGTCGGGGGTCGTGCCGCAGCAGCCGCCGACCAGGTTGACCAGGCCGGACGCCGCGAACTCGCCCAGTGCGTCGGCCATCGCCGCCGGGGTCTCGTCGTACTCGCCGAACGCGTTCGGCAGGCCGGCGTTCGGGTAGCAGGAGATGTGCGTGTCGGCCAGGCGCGACAGCTCGGCGATGTAGGGCCGGATGTCCTTGGCGCCGAGCGCGCAGTTGAGCCCGACGGCGAGCGGACGCGCGTGGCGCACCGAGTTCCAGAACGCCTCGGTGACCTGGCCGGACAGCGTGCGCCCGGAGGCGTCGGTGATCGTGCCGGAGATCACGATCGGCCACCGGCGTCCGCGCTGCTCGAACAGGGTGAGCAGCGCGAAGATCGCCGCCTTGGCGTTGAGGGTGTCGAAGATCGTCTCGATCATCAGCAGGTCGACGCCGCCGTCGACCAGCCCGTTCGCCTGGGTGAGGTAGGCGTCGACCAGCTGGTCGTAGGTGACGTTGCGGGCGCCGGGGTCGTTGACGTCGGGGGAGATGGACGCCGTGCGGTTGGTCGGTCCGAGCGCCCCGGCGACGAACCGCGGGCGGTCGGGGGTGCGCACGGTGGCGGCGTCCGCCTCGGCCCGGGCCAGCTCGGCGCTGGCCAGGTTGAACTCGTAGGCGAGCTCGCTCATGCCGTAGTCGGCCAGCGAGATCGCCTGCGCGTTGAAGGTGTTGGTCTCGATGATGTCCGCACCGGCGTCGAGGTAGGCGCGGTGGATGCCCGCGATGACGTCGGGCCGGGTGAGCGACAGCAGGTCGTTGTTGCCCTTGACGTCGCTCGGCCAGTCGGCGAACCGCTCGCCCCGGTAGTCGGCTTCCGACAGGCCGTGCCGCTGCACCATCGTGCCCATCGCACCGTCGAGCATCATCACCCGCTGCGAGAGCAGGGTGCGGAGCTGGTCGGTGGCGTCTGGGCGCAGGGTCACGCTGATCGGTGTCCTTTCGGGGCTGTGGGCTCCCATTGTCGCCGATCGACGGCCTCGCCCCCGCATCGGCGGGTTGCGCTGGAAGCGATGGGGTCGCCGCGCTCCCGCGGCTCTGGGAGAATCGCCGATCGTGACCATCTCGCGCCGCCGGCCCGCCGCCGTCCTGTTCGACTTCGACGGCACCCTCGTCGACACCGAACCCCACTGGATCGCCGCCGAGATCGAGGTGTCCCGGCGCCACGGCGGCACGTGGACCTACCAGGACGCCCTCGGCGAGGTCGGGCACGCCGCCGACCGGATGGCGGAGCACCTGGTCGACAACGTCGTGGCGGCGCAGGGGGCCAGTGACGTCGACGCCACCGGGATGTACGAGGAGGTGCTCGACGAGGTGGTCGCCCGGTGTGCGGAGGCCGACGACCTGTTCACCCCGGGCGCCCGGGAGATCCTCGCCGACGTGCGGGCCGCCGGGACGCCGATGGCTCTGGTCACGGCCTCCCCCCGGCGGGTGCTCGACAGCGTCCTGCGCCGCTTCCCCGAGGACACCTTCGGCGTCACCGTCGCCGGGGACGAGGTGGACGCCGGCAAGCCGGACCCCGGCCCCTACCTCACGGCGGCCCGCTCGCTCGGTGTCGACCCGGCCGACTGCCTCGTCGTCGAGGACAGTCCCTCCGGGGCGGCGTCCGGCAACGCGGCGGGCGCGGTCGTCGTGGCCGTCCGCTCGATGGTGCCCGTGCCGCACGCGCCCCGGCGGCTGCGGCTGCGGGGGCTTCGGGGCGTCAGCGCGTCCGACCTCTTCGATCTCTACGACGAGGGGGCAGGCGGGTCCGCGGGGGGCGAGCTCACCGGCGTCCGCACCGGCCTGTTGCAGCCGGGGGAGCGGGTCACCCTCACCGACCCCAAGGGACGCCGCCACTCGGTGGTGCTGCAGCCGGGGCGCAGCTTCCACACGACCAAGGGCGGCATCGCGCACGAGGACCTGCTCGGCGGCCCGGAGGGAGTCGTCGTCACGTCGACCGGCGGCATGCAGTTCCTCGTCATGCGGCCGCTCATGAGCGAGTTCACCGTGACCATGCCCCGCGAGGCGGCGGTGATCTACCCCAAGGACGCCGCCCAGATCCTCATGTGGACCGACATCTTCCCCGGCGCGCGCGTGCTGGAGGCCGGCGTCGGCTCGGGCGCCCTGAGCATCGCCCTGCTGCGCGCGCTCGGCACCGGCGGACGCCTGCACAGCTACGAGCGCCGCGAGGACTTCGCCGCGGTGGCGCGCCGCAACGTCGAGTCGTTCCTCGGCGGCGCGCACCCGGCGTGGGAGCTCACCGTCGGCGACCTCGTCGCCGCCATCGCCGACGAGCCGATCGACCGGGCGATCCTCGACATGCTGGCCCCGTGGGAGTGCGTGGACGCGGTCGGCGAGCGGCTGGTGCCGGGCGGCGTCCTCACCTGCTACGTGGCCACCACCACCCAGATGGGACGGGTGATGGACACCCTGCGGGCGCACGGGGGATTCACCGAGCCGCATGCCACCGAGACGACCACCCGCGACTGGCACGCCGAGGGGCTGGCGATCCGGCCGGCGCACGCTACCACCGGCCACACCGGCTTCCTCGTCGTGAGCCGGCGGCTCGCGCCCGGGGTCGCCGCGCCGATGCGCAAGCGGCGTCCGGCCCCCGGCGCCTACGGCCCCGACTACACCGGCCCGCGGCCCGCGAACATCTCCGCGGAGTACCAGGCGAAGCCCGCGCAGTAAGTCGGACGCCGCCCGTGGGTGGTTGTGAGTAGCGTGGGCGCCGTGAGCCAGCCCAGCGAACGCGACACCGGCCAGGAGCGGCTGCGGCAGGCCGAGCACCAGCTCGCGCAGGCCCGTGCCGACGCCCGCTCGCTCGCCGCCCAGAACGACAAGCTCAACCAGACCCTGCGGGAGGCCCGCACCCGGCTGGTCGCCCTCAAGAACGAGGTCGACGCGCTGTCGGAGCCGCCGCTGTCGCGCGCGCTCGTCGTCGGCCCGATCCACCGGACGCCGGACCGCCCGGCCATGGTCGACGTCGCCTCCGGCGGGCGCCGCATCCGGGTGGCCGTCGCCGCGGAGGTGTCGGCCGACGGCCTGCGGATCGGTGACGAGGTGCTGCTCAACGACGCCCAGGTGCTCGTCGACCGCGGGTCGACCCACCCGTCCGGCGAACTGGGCACGATCGTCGAACTGCACCTCGACGACGGCGCCGCGGTCGTGCGCACCGGCAGCGACGCCGAGGTGCGGCTCGCCCTGTCGGCGCTGCTGGCCGCCGACCCGCCGGAGCTCGGCGACAGCGTCCTGGTCGACACGGGGGCCGGGCTCGCTCTGCGTCCGGTGGAGCGCGCCCGGGTCGCCGAGCTCGTGCTCGACGAGGTCCCCGACGTCGACTACGGCGACATCGGCGGGCTCACCCACCAGATCGAGCAGATCCGCGACGCCGTCGAGCTGCCGTTCCGCCACCGCGACCTCTACCGCCGCTACGGGCTCAGCGCGCCCAAGGGGATCCTGCTCTACGGGCCGCCCGGATGCGGCAAGACGATGATCGCCAAGGCGGTGGCGACCTCCCTCGGGCCGGAAGGCAGTCACTTCCTCAGCATCAAGGGGCCCGAGCTGCTCAACAAGTACGTCGGCGAGACCGAGCGGCAGATCCGGATGATCTTCGCCCGGGCCCGGGAACTCGCGGCGGACGGGCGTCCGGTCATCGTCTTCTTCGACGAGATGGACTCGCTGTTCCGCACCCGCGGCTCGGGCATCAGCAGTGACATCGAGAACACCATCGTCGCCCAGCTGCTCAGCGAGATCGACGGGGTCGAGGGACTCGACAACGTCATCATCATCGGCGCCTCCAACCGCGAGGACATGATCGACCCCGCGATCCTCCGGCCGGGCCGGCTCGACCAGAAGATCAAGCTCGACCGCCCGGACGCCGAGGCCGCCCGGCAGATCTTCGCGAAGTACCTCACCGCCGACACCCCGCTGCACCCCGGGGCGCTCGCAGCGGCCGACGGGGACACCGGTGCCGCGCTGGCCGGGCTCATCGACGAGGCGGTCACCCGGGTGTTCGCGGCGTCCGAGGAGAACCGGTTCCTCGAGGTCACCTACGCCGGCGGCGACCGCGACGTGCTCTACTTCGCCGACTTCGCCAGCGGCGCGATGATCCGCAACATCGTCGACCGGGCCAAGAAGCTCGCGATCAAGGCCGAGCTCGCGGGCCGGGACGGCGGGGTGTCGGCCGACGGCCTGCGCGCCGCCTGCCGCGACGAGTTCGTCGAGAACGAGGACCTGCCCAACACCACCAACCCCGACGACTGGGCCCGCATCTCGGGCCGCAAGGGCGAGCGGATCGCGTTCATCCGCACGCTCACCGGACCGACCGGCGTGAGCCGTGCCGTGCCGCTCAGCGAGCTGACCTTCGGCGACTGACGGGCGGCCCCGTCCGGGCGCCGATATCGTCGAGCCATGACACACGGTCAGTGGCGGGCGGTGCTCGGCATCGAGACCGAATACGGCGTGAGCGCCGCCGGACCGGCCCTGGTCGGGGCCCCTCCCGACCCGGTGACGCTGTCCGAGGCCGTCGTCCGGGCCGTGGGCGCGGCCGACGGCTGGCACGCCGACTGGAACTACGCCGACGAGACCCCGCTGGTGGACGCCCGGGGAACCGTGCTCGACCGCCGGGTCGCCAGCCCCGACCTGCTCACCGACGTCGTCGAGTACTCGAACGTGCTGCTCGGCAACGGGGCCCGGGTCTACGTCGACCACGCCCACCCCGAGCACTCCGGCCCGGAGGTCACCTCCGCCCACCAGGCCGTCGTCTACGACCGCGCCGGGGACACGCTCATGCAGCGGGCGGCGGAGCGGGCGTCGGCGGCGTCCGGAATCACCGTGCGGCTGCACAAGAACAACTCCGACGGCAAGGGCCACTCGTACGGCTGCCACGAGAACTACCTCGTGCCGAGGGCCGTGCCGTTCGACGACATCGTCCGCGGCTTCACCGCCCACCTCGTCTCCCGGGTGGTGGTCAGCGGGGCCGGACGGGTCGGGCTCGGGCCCCGCGACACCCGCCCCGGCTTCCAGCTCGGGCAGCGTCCCGACTACTTCGAGGCCCGGGTGGGGCTGGAGACCACCGTCAACCGGCCGATCATCAACACCCGCGACGAGCCGCACGCCGACCCGCGCCGCTACCGCCGGCTGCACGTCATCACCGGCGACGCCAACCTCAGCGAGATCGCCACCTTCGTCAAGGTGGGGGCCGCCGCGCTGGTGCTCGCCGCGATCGCCGAGGGCGCCGACCTGCCGCAGTTGGCCGACCCGGTGCGCGCCTTCCGCGACTTCTCCCACGACCCGACGCTGGCCGCCACGGCCGAGACGACGAGCGGGGAGCGGCTGACGGCACTGGACGTGCAGCGGCGCTGCCACGCGGCGGCGTCCGCCCTCGACTGGACGGTGATCGACGACCAGGACGAAGTGCTCGCCGAGTGGGGGCTGCTGCTCGACGACCTGGCGGCCCACCCCGCCCGGTGCGCCGACCGGCTCGACTGGGTGGCCAAGCTCGAGCTGCTCGAGGCGATGCGCCGGCGCGACGGCCTCGACTGGTCGCACCCCAAGCTGGCGGCCATCGACCTGCAGTACGCCGACCTCGACCCGGCCCGCGGCCTGTTCTTCGCGCTCGAACGCGCCGGCCGGATCGCCCGGCGCAGCACGGACGCCGACGTGGCCCGGGCGATGGCCCAACCGCCCTCCGGCACCCGGGCGTGGCTGCGGGGCCGGCTGCTGTCGCGGTTCCCCGACCAGGTCGTGGCCGCGAACTGGGACGGCGTCACCCTCGAACTGCCGCGGGGGCGCATCATCACCCTGCGCCTCACCGACCCGCTCGCGCACACGGCCGCGCAGGACGAGCACCTGCTCGACCGGGCGCAGACGGCCGAGCAGCTCGTGGTGCTGCTGGGGGAGCGGCACGGTTAGGATCCAGGGTGTGAGCGAGCAGGTGCAGCGACAGCGGTCCGTCCCCACCCCGCCCGGCGGCGGCACGGAGGAGACGACCCAGCGCCACACCGGCGGCACCGGCAGCGCCTTCGACGACCTGCTCGACAGCATCGACGAGGTGCTCGAGACCAACGCCGAGGAGTACGTGCGCTCGTTCGTGCAGAAGGGCGGCCAGTGACCTCCGAGGGCGGCGCCGAGGACCGGATCGGGCCGGTCGTCATCGTCGGTGCCGGGCTCGTCGGGGCCTCCATCGGGCACGACCTCACCCAGGCCGGGGTCCTCGTCCACCTGAGCGACCGCATCCGCAGCCACGCCGTCGTCGCCGCCGGGCTCGGTGCCGGCAGCCTCGAGCCCTCCGACCCGGACGCCGTCCGCCTCGTCGTCGTCGCGGTGCCGCCCGACGCCGTGGCCGGGGTCGTCGTCGAGAGCCTGGATCGCTACCCGAACGCGGCGGTCACCGACGTCGCCTCGGTGAAACGCCTGGTCCGCGAGCAGGTGCGCGCCCGCAGCGAGGCGCCGGAGCGCTACGTCGGGAGCCACCCGATGGCCGGCTCGCAGCACACCGGCCCGCTCACGGCGGTGCCGCAGCTGTTCGTCGACCGCACCTGGGTGATCACCGACGAACCCGACAACCCGGCGTGGGCGGTGGCGCGGGTGCAGCGGCTCGCCGAGCTGTGCGGCGCCCGGGTCGTCCACCTCGACACCGCCAGCCACGACGAGGCCGTCGCGCAGGTGTCGCACGTGCCCCAGCTCATGAGCACGCTCACCGCCGCCCACCTCCGCGACGTGCCCGACGACCACCTCGTGCTCGCCGGACCCGGCATCCGCGACGTCACCCGGATCGCGGCGTCCGACCCCGAGCTGTGGCGCCAGATCATCACCGCGAACGCCGGGGCGATCCGGCACGAGCTCGAGGGCATCCGCGACGACCTCGACGAGCTGCTCGCCGGGCTCGACGACCCGCAGACCGTGGAGGCGGTGATGCTCCGCGGACGCTGGGGCGCCCGCTCCCTGCCGGGCAAGCACGGCGGTCGCAACCGCGAGTGGGAGTCGGTGGTCATCGAGATCCCCGACGCCCCCGGCGCCCTGGCCCGGCTGTTCGCCGACGTCGAGAAGGCCGGCGTCAACGTCGAGGACCTCGCGATCGAGCACGACAGCGTCCGCGAGGTCGGGTTCCTGTCCGTGGCGGTGTCCCCGCAGCGGGTCGCCGCCCTGCGCGAGACGATGCTCGCGGCCGGGTGGACGCTGCGCGGCTGAGGGTCGGCGCCGGGGGTCGCCGGGCCACGGCGGGGGTGAGGCGTGCGGCGTCCCCCGATACCCTGAGGCGATGACCAGCCTGCTGATCGCCATCGACGGACCGAGCGGTTCGGGCAAGTCGTCGACGTCGCGCGGCGTCGCGACCCGGCTCGGGCTCGGCTACCTCGACACGGGGAGCATGTACCGGGCCGCCACCGTCGCGTGGCTCGACGACGTCTCGGCGCCGCAGGATCCCGACGCGATCACCGACTTCGTCCGCGGCCTCAACCTCGAGGTCGGCACCGACCCGGCCGCGCCGACGATCAGCGTCGACGGGCACGACGTCACCCGGGCGATCCGCGAGCCCCGGGTGTCGGAGAAGGTGTCCGTCCTGGCGACCATCCCCGGCGTCCGGCTCGTGCTCACCGACCAGATGCGCCGGATCATCGCCGCCCACGAGCGGCGGATGGTCGTCGAGGGCCGCGACATCACCACCGTGGTCGCCCCGGACGCCGACGTGCGGGTGCTGCTCGTCGCCGACCCCGCCGCCCGGGTTGCGCGGCGGCACGCGGAACTCGAGGGGGTCACCTCCGCCGAGGTGCTCGACCAGGTGGTGCGCCGAGACCGTGACGACGCCACCGTCTCCGAATTCGAGCGCCCGGCGCCCGGGGTGACCGTCGTCGACTCCACCTTCGACGACCTCCCCACGGTCGTCGCCCGCATCTGCGATCTCCTCCCGCACGCCTGAGCGGGTAAGCTGAAGCGCTTGTATCGCTGCGTGGGGCCGTCTCCCGTGCCCCCGGCGGTGCTCCACAGCTGAGTTCGAAGGGGTTCCCCATGTCCGACGTAGAGATGCCCATGCCCGGGGCCGACCGCGGGCCGCGTCCGGTCGTCGCCGTCGTCGGCCGGCCCAACGTCGGCAAGTCGACACTGGTCAACCGCATCCTCGGACGCCGCGAGGCCGTCGTCCAGGACGTGCCCGGCGTCACCCGCGACCGGGTCATGTACGACGCCGAGTGGAGCGGGCGCGAGTTCGTGCTCGTCGACACGGGCGGCTGGGCCTCCGACGCCACCGGCCTCGGGGCCCAGATCGCCGAGCAGGCCGAGCTCGCCATCTCGATGGCCGACGCCGTGCTGTTCGTGGTCGACGCCACCGTCGGCACGACCGACGAGGACGAGGCCGTCGTCCAGGTGCTGCGCCGCTCGAAGAAGCCGGTCGTCCTCGCGGCCAACAAGGTCGACGACCAGCGCGGCGAGGCCGAGGCGGCGTCCATGTGGAACCTCGGGCTGGGCCAGCCCTGGCCGGTCTCGGCGCTGCACGGACGCGGTTCGGGCGACCTGCTCGACGCGATCCTCGACGCGCTGCCGGACGCCCCCGCCGCCAGCTTCGACGAGGTCGGCGGCCCCCGCCGGGTCGCCATCATCGGCAAGCCCAATGTCGGCAAGTCGAGCCTGCTCAACAAGCTCGCGGGGCAGCAGCGGGTGGTCGTGAGCGACATGTCCGGCACCACCGTGGACCCCGTCGACGAGCTCGTCGAGATCGGGGGAGAGGTCTACACGCTCATCGACACCGCCGGCATCCGGCGGCGCGTCAAGGAGGCGCAGGGCCACGAGTTCTACGCGTCGCTGCGCACCCAGTCGGCCATCGAGCGGGCCGAGGTGTGCGTCGTCGTCATCGACGCGAGCGAGTCGATCAGCGACCAGGACCTGCGGATCCTGTCGATGGTCGAGGAGGCCGGCCGCGCGCTGGTCATCGCCTACAACAAGTGGGACCTCACCGACGAGGAGCGCCGCCACTACCTCGACCGCGAGATCGAGCGCGACCTGCACCACTTCGCGTGGGCGCCCACCGTCAACATTTCCGCCCTCACCGGCCGCAACGTCGACAAGCTCGGCAGGGCGATCACCACCGCCCTCGACGGCTGGGAGACCCGGATCTCGACCGGGAAGCTCAACGCGTTCCTCGGGCGGCTGGCGGCGTCCCACCCGCACCCCGTGCGCGGTGGCAAGCAGCCGCGCATCCTGTTCGGCACCCAGGCCCAGAACTGCCCGCCGACGTTCGTCATGTTCACCTCCGGCCTGCTCGACCCGCAGTACGAGCGCTACATCGAGCGCCGGCTGCGCGAGGACTTCGGCTTCGTCGGGACGCCGGTGCACGTCAACACTCGCGCCCGCGAGAAGCGGGGCCGCGGGGGCAAGTGAGGGTCCCGGTCTCCTGGGCTCCCGCGGCGTACGCAAGGTCCCACGGCGTACGTTCTGATCGCCTCAACCGACCAGTTCGTACGCCGGAGGCACCCGGACCTACGCCGCCGTGCGTGCCGATTGGAACGGGGACGCCGACATCGGGTAGTGTTCCTCGACGGGTCGGAAACGACCCAGGCGGGCTGTAGCGCAGCTTGGTAGCGCACTTGACTGGGGGTCAAGGGGTCGCAGGTTCAAATCCTGTCAGCCCGACAAGCATCACCGCTTGTCAGAAGCAAATGGAGCCCCAGCGATCGGGGACCGTGCGAGTTTCGTGCGAGAAGCTGGGCGGAAAGGCCACCAGCCATGACCGCCACGACAAGCACCAGCACCCACGGGCGCAGGCCATGAACGACGACACCCCAACCGAAGCCGTCATCGAATCGGTGACGATCCGCCGCATCCTCACCGACGAGGGCATGGTCACCGAAGTCGAAGCCACCCCCGGCCTCACCGACCACGACGCCGGCGGCCTACTCTTCTGCGCCATGCAGATCCTCCTGCACGGACACCACCGGGCGATCTAGGGTGCGGCCGGTGCGAACCTCCCGCACCGGCTCACGCACCACCACACCCGGGCCATCGCGCCCGCCGTCGGAGTTGGCACGACTCAGGTGCACCGGGACCGCGAGGTGTTCCAAAAGGGAACACCTGAACCCGAGCCCCCGGCGACATCAACCGCGGCCCCGGCCTCACCCATCGACGCCTTGAACTCACCGGTCTTCGCGATCAGCTCAAGGATCAGCGGCGGCAGCATGGACATGGGGGCTCCGTTGGTGGAACGTGCGGCGCGAGGATTTGACGCTGTGGTTAATTCTACACCGGGGAATTACGTTCGGGCTCGACGCGACCGCGTGAGTGGGGCGGTGCTTTCGGCACGAGCCACCGCGCAGCGATGCTGCGACGACGCCCCACCAACCGTCGGGGCGACGATCCCATGCGACCAGCAGCCCCGGCCGTCCCTGCCCGCCGAGGGTCACCCACACGTGACGCGGCAGAGTCGTGGCACCGGAGGTGCCCGCAGAGTTGGACGGTTGACCGGTTCCCGCCACCCGCGACCCGAGCGTCCCGAACTGGGAGAGGATGCGCGACGACATGGACGCAGGATGACCGAGGCCACCGACACTCTCGGAGCCTGAGTGTTTAGCGGCGTGGGCGGCGGGTACGGGGTGCGGGCGGACGGGTGAAGGGATACACCAGTCCGTGGCACAACGAAGGGCCCCAGTCGATAGCTGGGGCCCTTCCAGTTGCGCGGGGCACTGAGCCCTAGAGGGCGGCGATGATCTCCGCCCGCTTCGACGCGAATTCGTCATCGGAGAGGACCCCGGCCTTATGGAGCGCGCCCAGCTGTGCAAGCCTGGCGGCGACGCTCGGAGCAGCCGAAGAGCTCGGAGCGCCCGCGAATCGGTCGAGGATCCCGTGCACTCGGAGCCGGTCCATGAGTTCCCGACACTTTCCCGCCTGACCCATCACGGTGATCCCGGTGAGCATTTCGACGCGGAGCACGAGGACGGCTCCGGAAGCGTCCTCGAATTCGATGTTGAGGTTGTTGTCCTGGTTCAGCTGACGGCTATTCATGCCCCCGAGCAGGCTCTCGACCGTCGACACCTGGCGGGGGACGACTGCGAACGTGCGAACGCGGCTGTACGGGATGGTGAGCGGCGCCCAGAACTTCGACCCGATGGTGGGCTCGAAGACAAAGGCGTCCGGTGTGACGACGAGGTCGATGCTGCCGGATTTCGCTTTCGGGAGGTTCGGGAGTCCTCCGCGGTAGGCGACGGAGTATTGCTCGAGCGCGTCAGCGTGTTTCTTGGCCATGATGGCGTTTCCCCTCTTGAACGGGCCGTTGCCCGATGAATCGAACCGTAGCGAAGCGCTTCTTGGACGGGAAGACCCAGTCGCATCACGAGGCAGGCAATCCGGTGTAGCAGGGTGCGGCGACAGTCACCGATCCGGCGTTGACCTGCTCCTATGTGGCGGCCTGCGCCGGCACCGCGGGTTGTTTCTCCGTGGCACCCGCGCAGGCTCAGGGGTGGGGTTTGTCCGGCGGTTCCTAGTCGGCCGTGCCGTGCCGACGGGCGGGCTGGCTCATGACGCCGTCCCCGCCGGGTTGGTGTAGACGACCTGGACCTCGGGCTCGGCCCCGCGGACCAACCGCCCACGCAGCTCGGCCTCCTCGTTCCGCCGCCGCTGCTCGGCGATCTGCGCGTCGACCTTGGCCCTCATCTCGCGCCGCCGCTGGTCCTCGCGTTCGGCGTCGGTCGGCCCGGCGGCCTGCTCCGCGGCGATCAGGTTCGCCCGGGCGTTCCGCAGGGCCTCGGTGCACACTGCGACGAGTTCGCGCGCCTGGACACGCTGAGCGGCCACCTGGGCGGCCTGGGCGGGTGTTGCCGGCGTGGCGTTCGCGGCGCCCAGCTGGGTGTTGGCGTCGTCCAGGGCCGCCTCCCAACCGGTTACGGTGGTGCGGGCCAGCTCGAGCGCGGCGGCTGGGGTGGTGGGGGTGTTCGTCATCATCAGGTGCTCCTGTTCAGCGGGTGCGGTTGTTGGTGGTGGTGGTGATCGCGTCGAGCTCGTGCTGAGCTGCGGCGGCCTTCGTCCGGTAGCCGGCGGCGAGAGTCGGGTCGTTGCTGGCACCCTTCGCGAGGTTCTCGAACCGCCTCACGTCGGCGCGCAGTTCACGGGCCCGCGGGCTCTCGGCGGGCGTGGGCCGGCGCTTGAGGATCGTCCTCCCCTCCTCCGCGGCCCGGCTGTCGTTCAACGTCTTCTGCATCTTCTCGACCAGGGCCTCGGCGGCCTTGACCTGGGCGATGAGCGGGCGGGTCGCGGCGGCCACCGCGTCATCGATCTTCTTCTGCAGCTGCGCCCTCGTGAGCGGCGCCTGGGGGGTCGGGTTGGTGGGCATGATGGTGGGCTCCTCAGGTTGTTGTGGTGGGGGTTGCGGGACCGGAATCGGCCCCAAACTCGCGGGGTTCTCGCACGGAACTCGCACGTTCCGGCGGTGCTGGCATGCCGTCCGCCTTCGATAAGGCAGGGAACACGGAGGCGGACAGGTTGCCTACCTGTGGCGCGTGCGCCGACGGCCTCCGAGGGCCACGCATGCGGTCCGGCCCCCCATGCCGGGGCGTAACGACCGCAGGCGGGGCGGGGGGTCCCATGAGGTCGGGGTCTAGGGGGTACCCCCAAGAGGTCGGGTCTATGGGGCTACCCCCAAGAGGTCGGTTCAGCACGTGGGCACCTCCCGGGAGTGTTTGCGCTGCCGCCAGTTGGGTCGGGTGGACCGGTCGACACCACCCCAGACGCCGAACTGGTGGGCTTGGCCGGCGGCGGCGCAGACGTCGCGGACGAGGAGCGGGCAGTGGGCGCACTCGGCGGCGGCGTGGGCGCGTTCGGCAGGGTTCTCGGAGATCCACTCGCCGCGGCCCTCGCACGGGGCGTGCCGGCCACGTTCGTGCAGTTCGGCGAACACGTCGGCCAGTTCGATGAGGAGCGGGTCGTCGACGAGGGTGGGCGGTTGGCCGGGTGCCGGGGTGCGGGGTTCCCTGGTGGTGGGGGTTCTGGACGGGTTGCGGGTCGGGACGTAGACGTCCGCGGGGTATCCGGGGGCGTGGGCGCGGCTCATGGGGTCACGCTCCTGACGCTGGCGCTCATGGGGTCGGTAGGGGTACTGGGGTACTGGTCAGTACCCCTCCCGTGGGTGGTCGAGGGGAATGCCGAGCCATCGTCAAGGGGACACGACCCGCTGACAAGGATGTTTACTTGAGAGCGTCGAATCGCGGTGCGCGCGAGACACGGGGTTGGGGTACTGGCAGTACCCCAGTACCCCGCACGGCTGGTCATGCCGCTCCTCCCAGCTCGTTCGGCTGAGAGCACCCGGGGAACCAGTGGCCCTCCCGTTCTTCGATCCACTCCAGCTGCGCCGCCAGGGCGACAGCCGCCTCCCGATCGGCGCCCTTATGGTTCCGCAGCGCGAACGACAGGCACCGGGTGGTGCAGCCGGCGTCGGGCTCGTGCTTGGCGTTGCTGTGGCCCTTGGTCGCGACGGTCCGCCAGATCAGGGCGGCGTACCGGCTGAGCTGCTCATCGCGGGCCTCTCGAGCGCCGGCCTCGCGTTCCGCATCGAGGCGGCCGCGTGCCTTCGCCGCCTTCGCGGCACTGTCGCCGAGCGCGGTTAGGCACCGGTCCCTCGTCACGTCGGAGACGGCCATGACCTGCCCGGCCAGGTGCCACCACTGCTCGGTGATCGTGTAGCCGCCGTGCAGGATCGCGAGCGCGGCGGCGACCTTCTCGCGGGCCAGAAGGCGGTGCCCGTCGAGCGCTTCGCCTTCGCCGCGTAGCTTCCGCACTCGGGCCTGCTTCACCGCCCGCACCGTGGCGTCGGGAACCTCGATGCGCACACGGCCGTCGGCGGTGCCACCACGGGGCGGGATCGGCAGGGACCAGCGAACCGGGGCCGGCCATGGGGTGTCGGGCACGTCCCACTCCGGGTCGGAGGCAGGCATCCACACCCACCGCTGAGGGGTGCCGGCGTCGGTGTCGTCGAGCAGGATCGACGCGAGCCGCGGTTGGACGCCTGCAACGACCGCGAGCCGGTACGTGTTCGCGGGGAGGTGTCGTTTCCGGGCGGCGTCGACGGCGGAGGTGGCGACCATGTCGCCGGTCAGCATGGAGCGGATGATCGGCCCGAACGACGCCTGCGACGAGCGGCCTTGAACCGCGCCGATCTGCCCGATCTCGTCGGCCTGGAGCAGTGCGAGCGGGTTCGCCCGCAGCACGTTGCACTTCTCCTGGTCGTCGTACTCGAGGAACTCCTGCATGATCCCTTCGCCGGATCCGGGGCCGATGTCGTGGGCGCGGCGGCCGAGGATGGTGACCGCGTCGGCAGCGCATCCGGAGGCGCCGCTCTTGCCACCACCGGAGTCGGCGACGAGTGCCACGGCGAGGTTCAGGGAGGCGTCGGACCCGACGAGCGGGGGCAGGACGACGTGCGGTGGGACCTCTGCCACGATCCGGGCGAGGGTGGCGCCGAGTACAGCCCAGGGGGTGACGAGCCGGGCGTGCGCGGCCTGCCGGATCGTGGCGAGGGTGTGGGTGGCGGTGAACACGCGGTCCTCGATGGTGAGCCCGTCGTCGCCGTCGTCGCCATCGTCGGGTGGTTCGTGCGCGGCGAGGGCGTCGGCGAGCATCCCGGACGTGACGGGCTCGAGCTGGGGAACCGTCTGGGTGTCGAAGCCGTCGCGCATGATGTCGGCTAGTTCGTGCTCGACGTACGTCATCGGGTCACCGCCGGCGGGAGTGCAACCGGCGGGAGTGCAAGAGGTGTGGGCAGGTCGACGAACCGGCCACAGTTGCCGCAGAACGCTTGCGGCCGCCGCTCCCAGGAGAGGCGCAGCTGCATGTCCGGCCGGGGGCAGTGCGGGCCGTGCTCGAGCTCGGGCAGGTCGGGGGTGTTCACCAGGCCACCGCCTCGCCGGTCTCGTCGGCGGAGACGGAGCGCAGCAGCTGAGCGTGACGGCGGCACCGGTTCGCGTCCTCGGCCAGCCGGGTGTTCCGGACGGCGCGTTCCTCAGGGGTGGACCGGCCGGGGTAGTCGCCGGGCCGGGACATGGCGTCCTCGAGCATGGCGGCGCGGTGTTCCCACTGGGTGGCGGTGAGCCGGCTGATCGTGTCGACGACGAGCCGCCAGCCGATCATCTGCACCAGGTCGTCGCGTTCGGTGAGGATCCTGCGGACCGCCTGTTGCCCTTCGAAGAATGAGCGGGCGGACCGGGCCAGTGGAACGCCGTGCGCGGCCTGGGGGATGCTGGGCGGCGTCTGCGGGTGCTGGGCGGCCGGGGCGGTGGCCGGTAGCATGTTGGGTGAGCCGATGGTGTTGGTGTGCGCCGTTCCCTGGTGGTCGAGCCGGGGAACGGTTGCGTTTGCGGGGGTCATGACGCGCGAGCGGCCGTTGGAATCGGGCGCATCGCCGCGTCGAGCTCGTCGAGGTCGACTCGGATCATCCCGCCGAACCGGTAGCCGTGGAGTGTTCCATCGGCGATCCGGCGGCGAATCGTCCTCACCGAACAGCGGGCGAGAATCGCGGCCTCTGAAATCGTTCCGAGCCTTCGTTTGGACAGAATTTGCGCGGTCCTGGGCATGGCGAATACACCTCCGAAAATGGGGGTTCGAATACGCGCGAAAGGGCGACTTGGCCGAGGGAGAATTGCTGTCCGTCCTCGACGCGTTGTCCCACTTTTCTAGCAGTTCATCTAGTGCCAAGTTACGCAGGAATGGACAATCGGGGCAAGCCACTCCGGGCAGCATGGAACAACGATTTTCGTTAGGCTCCCTTGGGCTCCGTTAGGCTCCGTGTACTGCACGAACGTTCAGACGCGCCTTCTCTGCCGCAGGTTGCCCGGGGGTCAGCCCTTCGCCATCTCGGACAGCTTGCGGGCGAGTTCGGCCTGACGGTCAGCGGCCACGTGCTGATAGCGCATCGCGACACCCGCGGTCGAGTGCCCCAGCCGGTCCATCAGCTCACGGGTCGTCGCACCCGCCTGCGCCGCCATCGTGGCCCCCGTGTGCCTCAGGTCGTGCCACCGCAGATCAGGACGCCCCGCGGCCTTCCGAGCCGTCCGGAACACCCGATACAGCGACCCGTGGTGCAGGTGCTCGCCCTCGGCGTTCGGGAACAGCAGCCCGTCACGCCCGGCCTGGGCGAACGTGTCGAGGTGCTCCGCCACCAGCGGCAGCAGGTGCGGGGGGATGCTCACGTCCCGGACGCCGGCGTCTGACTTGGGGGAGCCCACCACCGGGTGGGTGGCCCGGCCGCGGTCGTCGAGGGTGCCATCCGCGGGCCACGTCACCGCCCGCTGCACGCTGATCACCCCGGACGTCAGGTTGCCCGCCCGGTCGCGGGTCAGGTGCAGGTCGCTGCGGCGCAGCTCGGCCAGCTCCCCGTACCGCAACGCGCACCACGCGGCCAGATGCACCATCAGCCCGTACCGGCGAGGCATGGCGGCGGCGATCTGGTCGAGTTCGTCGGGGGTGGCGGGCTTGATCTTGTGGACGCGCTTGGTGGTGCTGGCGCCGCGGATGCGGCAGGGGTTCGCGGCCAACAGCTCCTCGTCGACCGCGCTGCCGAGGATGGTGCGCAGCAGGGCGTACGCGTGCGCACGTGCGGTTGGCGTGGCCGGGTCGAGCTTGCGGTACCACGTCCGGACGACGGCGGGGGTGATCTGGTCGAGCTCGAGGCCGCCCAACCGGTCCTCGAGCGTCGTCAGGATCCGCCGATACTCGGAGCGGGTGCGGGGCTTCAGTTCACGGCCGGCCAACCATTCCTCGGCGTAGGCGGTGAACAGGGGAGCGGTGATCTTCTCCGGTTCGGCCGGCTTCCACTGGTGGGTGGTGACGGCGGCCGACTGGATGTCGAGCCAGGTCGTCGCGTCGCCCTTGGTGTCGAACGTCACCGGGGCGTTGTGCCGCAGCCCGTCCGGCCCGATGTAGGACGCCTGCCAGCGGCCGGACGGGAGTTTGCGGAGGTACCCGAACCGGCGGCGCGTGCCCTTTGTGTTGCCGCCGGGTGTGCCCTTCTGCCGGGTGCGGATCGGAACTACGGGTGCCAGGTTCGCCATGGTGGGCCTCCGGTGCGGGTCGTGCGAGTTGTGCTGGGCCTCGTGCGAGATTCGTGCGAGATGCAGTGGCAAATACTGTCCATCTGTGTCCAATCATGTCATACTGTCGGTGTCGACGGAACCCACCGCGACAAGCCAGAACGGCACCAAATCAACTAGTCAGCCCGGCATCAACACGTGACGAAGCGGACAGATTCAAATCCTGTCAGCCCGACCGTCTTGGCTAGGGTAAATGCCAGGTTGACTTGAAACGTGCCAGATACGGTGCCAGATTCTCTGGCGGCTTACGGGATGGCGGCGGTCGGCTAGCCCTTGTGGGCGTCTCTTGCGTCCTCTTGGGCGTGGTTCTAGCGGCGTGGCGAAACTAGGTTTCTCGTCCCGTGCGGGTGGGGCGTGGAAGGCGTACCCGTGGACTCGCCCCGGTGCCTGCGAGCTACGCCGCGGTGGCCAGCTCAGGGATCTGGACGTCGAACAGCACGCGCACACAGTCGTGCAGGCTGAATCCGGCACCGGCGTGGGCGGGAAAGATTCGGGTCGGCTCGCTGTTTTCGTCGTGGGTCGCGTAGCGGGCGAGGATGCGTTCGAGGTTCTCGGGGTCGATCCGTTCGCGCCAGGTGCCGGTGATCGGCTCGCCGTCGGGCAGCGAGACGTGGAAGCGGATCGGGCCTGAGCGTTGGGGCGTCACGATCAGCGCGCCCTCATGGACCATCGTGTGGTGCCGTCGGCACAGCAGGAGCATGTTTGCGAGGTCGGTGGGGCCTCCGTGCGCCCAGGGAACGAGGTGGTGCGCGTCGAGGTGCCTGGTCTGCTGGCAGCCGGGGAACTGACACATGCCGTGGTCGCGGACGCGGAGTGCTCTGCGCTGGGCCCGGGTGGCGAGTCGGGTGCTGCGCCCGAGGGCGAGGACGTCGCCGTTCCGGCCGACGATCGCACCGACCAGGCGGGCCGTGCAGGCCAGGCGCTGAGCGGTGGCGGCCTCGATCGGCCCGTGTTCCTCG
>DATAKK010000047.1:0-11133 GCA_036261615.1 Propionibacteriaceae bacterium
GGCTCCGACTGCGTTTCCGCTAGTCGAAGCCCGGTTCACTGCTGGTCGGGGTGACAGGATTCGAACCTGCGACCTCATCGTCCCGAACGATGCGCGCTACCAAGCTGCGCCACACCCCGTTGGCTTGTGAGCCGTCGGACACACTACCGCACGTTCGAGCGTCCGGCCCAATCGTGCCCGGCAACTAGGGTGGCGCCATGCAGACGCGAACACTTGGACCTTTGCAGGTATCCGCCATCGGCCTCGGGTGCAACAACTTCGGCCGCCAGGGCTTCGTCACCGAGGGCATCGAGGGCACCCGCGCGGTGCTCGCCGCGGCGATCGACCACGGGGTCACGTTCCTCGACACCGCCGCGATGTACGGCGGCCCGGAGAGCCTGTCGGAGAAGCTCATGGGCGAGGCGCTCGAGGGACGCCGCGACCAGGTGGTCATCGCCACCAAGTTCGCCCACACCGCCGGGCCGGAGCCCGAGGAGTGGGGGGCCCGCGGCTCGAAGGGGTTCATCCGCAAGGCCTGCGAGGCCTCGCTCACCCGGCTGCGCACCGACCACATCGACCTCTACCAGATGCACGAGCCGGACGACTCGACGCCGATCACGGAGACTCTCGAGGCGCTGTCCGAGCTGCAGAAGGAGGGGAAGATCCTCGCCTACGGCCACTCGAACTTCTCGGCCGCCCAGATCAACGACGCGGCCCGGGCGGCGTCCGAGCTGGGCGTCGCGCCGTTCGTGTCGGCGCAGAACCACTACTCGCTGCTCGCCCGGGGCATCGAGGCGGACGTGCTGCCCGCAATCACGGCCGCCGGCATCGGCCTGCTCCCCTACTTCCCGCTGGCCAACGGCCTGCTCACCGGCAAGTACCGCAAGGGCGAGGACGCCCCCGGCGACACCCGGCTCGGGCGCATCCGGCAGCGGTTCGACTCGTTCAGTGACGCGCAGTGGGACGCCGTCGAGCAGTACCGCGCCTACACCGAGGAACTGGGCATCTCGATGCTGCACGCGACGTTCGCGTGGCTGCTGGCGCACGAGTCGATCCCGTCGGTGATCGCCGGGGCGACCCGCCCCGACCAGGTGGCCCAGAACGCGGCCGCGGCCGACGTGCACCTGTCCGACGAGGCGGTCGCCCGGATCAGCGACATCTTCACCCTGTCGTGACGGGCACCGGGACGCCGCTCAGGCTGCGGCCGCGCGGCGTCCCGGCAACCGGCGCAGGATCGGGGCGAGGAAGTCGTCGACCTCGGTGATGCGCAACAGCTGCGCCATCACCCAGAACACGCCGAGGAACAGCACGCCGGCCACGAGCAGCACGATGAGCTGCACCGAGCGGGTGCCGCCCAGATGGCCGAGTCCCCAGGCCACCCAGCCGGACGCCGCCGCGGCCAGCACCGAGGCGATCCCCAACCGCGCCCACAACCGCACCACGCCGCCCAGTCCGTAGTCGCCCAGCTGACGCCCGGCCACGACGAGGTAGGCAACGGCGGCGACCGTGTTGCCGATCGTCTGGCCCGCGGCCGCCCAGAGCACGGCGTGCTGGGGGGCGGCGACCAGGGCGACCAGCCCGATCGCGACCTGACCGCCGGTGACGAGCACCTGCAGCCACAGGTTGAGCCGGCCGTCCTCGCGGGCGAAGCAGTAGCGCTGCTGCAGGGTGGTGAGGCCGAAGGCGAGGGTGCCGAGGGACATGATCGCGAGCGCCTGTCCGACCACCAGCGAATCCTGCGCCCGCATGCTGAACAGCAGCCGGATGACCGGCACGGCGAGCACCGCCAGCGCCACGGAGGCAGGGATCACCGCCACCGCCGGCATCGTCATCCCCCGGCGCACCAGCCCCCGCAGGCCGTCCTCGTCGCCGTCATGCACTGCGCGGCTCATCCGCGGGAACAGCGCGGTGAGGATCGACGTGGTGATGAACGCGTGCGGGATCATGAAGATGAGGAACGCGAGCTGCTGGCCGGCGACGCTCACGATGTGCTCGTTGCCCGGGCGGTCGCGCACCGCCGTGAGCACCTTCTGGATGACCAGACCGCCGGCGATCGACACGAGCAGGGCGACGAACGACCAGGCCGCCATCCGGGACGCCGCGTGCAGCCCGGAGCCGCGGAGATCGAGGCGGGGGCGCCAGCGGAACCCCCCGCGCCACAACGGAACGGCGAGGAACAGCCCCTGGAGCACGATGCCCAGCGTCGTCGTGCCGGCGAGCACCCAGACCATGGCCGACGTCCAGTGCCGCGGGTCGGCCTGGGCGTGCCATGTCGCGAGGAAGTAGACGAGACCGACGATCTGGACGACGTTGGCGAGCACCGGCGACCACATGAAGGCGGCGAACTGGTTCCGGGCGTTGAGCACCTGCCCGAGCACCGCGTACAGCCCGTAGAACGCGATCTGCGGCAGGCAGATGTAGGCGAACAGCACCGCGAGGTGGTGGCTCGCCCCGCTGAGGTCGGACGTCGCGGACACCAGCCACGGCGCGAGCACTGTCGCGAGCAGCGCGACGCCCACGACGAGGGCGATCGACACCGTGACCAGCCGGTCGATGAAGTCGCGCCCCTCGTCGTCCTGGCGCATCGCCCGGGTGATCTGCGGGATGAGCACCGCGTTGAGCAGGCCGGCCGACAGCAGCATGAAGACGTAGTTGGGCAGCGAGTTGGCGACGGCGAAGGCGTCGTTGGCGAGCGAAACGCCGACGACCGCGGTGAGCAGCGAGGTGCGGACCAGGCCCAGCACCCGCGACACCATCGACCCGGCGGCCATGATCGCGCTCGAGCGCGCCAGCGACGGCTCCTCGGGGACGGCCGCCGGCTGCCCCTCGGTCGCCTCAGCGGGCGGCGCCTCGCCGGCGACCAGACCCGGGTACTGCGGCTGCCGGCCGAGCGGCCGGATCACCGTCGCGTCGTCGTCGATGAAGGTCTCGAACCGCGCGGTCGGACGCCAGTCGGCGTCCGACGCCCGCAGGTCGGCGGACCCGCCTCCCGCGGCCCTGCGCGGCCGCGCGGAGGTCTCGTCGCGACCCGGTTCGCTCACCGGCCCGTTCCGGCGTAGACGACCGCCTCGCCCTCGGCGTCCAGGCCGAACGCGGTGTGCGCCGCCTGCACGGCACGGTCGACGTCGGCCTCGTCGACCACCACGGAGATGCGGATCTCGCTCGTGGAGATCATGTCGATGTTCACGTCCGCCGCCGCGAGCGCGTTGAAGAACTTCGCCGTGACGCCGGGGTGCGAGCGCATGCCGACACCGACGATCGAGACCTTGCCGACCTGGTCGTCGAAGAGCAGGTCGGTGAAGCCGATCCGCTCCTGCTCGGCGCGCAACGACTCGATGGCGCGCCGGGCGTCGGAGCCGGGCAGGGTGAACGAGATGTCGGTGCGGCCCTCGGCCCCGCGCGAGACGTTCTGCACGATCATGTCGATGTTGATGTCGGCCTTGGCGATGATGTCGAAGATCGCCGCCGCCTCGCCGGGACGGTCGGGCACGGCCACCACCGTGATCTTGGCTTCGCTGCGGTCGTGGGCGACGCCCGAGATGAGTGCTTGTTCCACTGCTGCTCCTTGCTTGGCGGGTGGCAGGTCCTTGACCCAGGTGCCGGGCTTGTCGGAGAACGACGAGCGCACGTGCACCGGCACGTTCTCGCGGCGCGCGTACTCGACGCAGCGCAGATGGAGGATCTTCGCGCCGCACGCGGCCATCTCCAGCATCTCCTCGTAGCTGATCTCGGGGATCTGCCGGGCGCCGGGGACGATGCGCGGGTCGGCGGTGAAGACACCGTCGACGTCGGTGTAGATCTCGCAGTAGTCGCCGCCGAGGGCGGCGGCGAGGGCCACCGCGGTGGTGTCGGACGCGCCGCGTCCGAGGGTGGTGATGTCCTTGGTCGTCTGGGAGACGCCCTGGAAGCCGGCGACGATGACGATGTCGCCGTCCTCGAGCGACTGGACGATGCGGCTGGGGGTGATGTCGATGATCCGGGCGTTGCCGTGGGTGCCGGTCGTGATCACCCCGGCCTGCGAGCCGGTGTAGCTCTTCGCGCTCACGCCGAGGTCGGACAGGGCCATCGCGAGCAGGGCGGCGCTCTGCCGTTCACCCGTGGTGAGCAGCATGTCGAGCTCGCGGGGCTCCGGCTGGGGGCTCACCTGCAGGGCGAGGTCCATCAGCTCGTCGGTGGTGTCGCCCATGGCCGAGATGACGATGACCACCTCGTGCCCCGCCTGCTTGGTCGCGACGATCCGCCGCGCCACCCGCTTGATGGACTCGGCATCGGCCACCGACGACCCGCCGAACTTCTGGACGATCCGTCCCATCACACCTCCGAAGACTCGCGCCGCTCGGCGTCCGGTTCACTGTACCGAACCCTCCCCCGGGAGCGTCCGCACCCGGCGCCGGGGAAAGCTCAGGGCCCCGCACTCCGGCGTCCGTGCCCGCTCTATCGTGGCCCCATGACGATTCGATGGGGCATCGCCGGAACGGGGCGGATGGCCGGTGTCTTCGCCGAGGAGTTGAGGCAGGTGCCCGGCTGTCACGTGACCGCGATCGGGTCGCGCGATCACGACCGGGCCTACGCCTTCGCCGCGGATCATTCGCTCAAGACCGGCGACAACCACGTCAAGGCCCACGGCAGCTATCTCCACCTGGTCCACGACCCCGAGGTCGACGTCGTCTACATCGCCACACCCCACCCCCAGCACAAGGCGATCGCGCTGGCGGCGATCGACGCCGGCAAGGCCGTGCTCGTCGAGAAGGCCTTCACGGCGACGCTCGCGGGCGCCCAGGAGGTCGTGGACGCCGCCCGGGCCCGCGGGGTGTTCGCGATGGAGGGGATGTGGATGAGGTTCCAGCCGGTCGTGGCCGCCCTGCGCGACGTCATCGGCTCGGGCCGGCTGGGCGAGCTCATCGCCGTGCAGGGCGACCTGTTCTCCTACCGCCGGTTCGACCCGGCCGACCGGCTGTTCTCCCCCGACCTCGGGGGCGGCGCGGTGCTCGATCTCGGGCCGTACATCGTGTCGTTCGCGCAGATGCTGCTCGGCGACCCGGTCGACGTCGAGGTGCGGGGCACCACCTACCTCAACGGCGTCGACGCCTCGGCGAGCTTCCTGCTCACCTACCCCTCGGGGGCCAGCTCGACGCTCATGTGCTCGCTGAGCGCCGAGGGGCCGGGCCGGATGGCGGTCATCGGCACCAGGGGCTGGGCCGAGGTGCACCCCCGGTTCCACCACCCGACCCGGTTCACGGTGCACCGTCAGGGAGTGCTCGACCGCGACTTCGACCTCATGCCGATGGGACGCGGCTACACGCACGAGATCATCGAGGTCAACCGCTGCCTCACCGAGGGGCAGAAGGAGAGCCCGGTGATGCCGCTCGACGACACGCTCTCGGTGATGACCACCCTGCAACAGGCCCTCGAGGCGCTGGGAAATCCGCAGATGGAGGCGCCCCTCAGCTGAGGGGTTCCACCTGTCGGTGCCCGCTGGCAGGATCGGCGCATGGCCGACGACGAGAAGACGACACTGAAGCGCTACCTGCAGGACGGGCGCGACGCGCTGCTCTGGAAACTCGAGGGGTTGGGCGAGCGCGAGATCCGGTTGCCGATGACTGCGACCGGCACCAACCTGCTCGGGGTGGTCAAGCACGTCGCCAGCGTCGAGATCGGCTACTTCACCGAGGTGTTCGGGCGGCCGTGCGACGTCGACCTCCCGTGGTTCGCCGAGGGTGCCGAGCCGAACGCCGACATGTGGGCCACGCCCGACCAGTCCCGCGAATCGATCGTCGAGCTCTACCACCGCTCGTGGCAGTACAGCGACGCGACGATCGACGAACTCCCCCTCGACGCGCCCGGGGTGGTGCCGTGGTGGCCCGAGGGTCGCCGCGACGTCACCCTGCACCGCATCCTCGTCCACATGATCGCCGAGACCCACCGCCATGCCGGGCACGCCGACATCGTCCGCGAGCTCATCGACGGCGCGCGGGGGCTGCTGGCCGGGCGCGAGAACCTGCCGAGCGACGACGAGAACTGGTGGGCCGACTACGTGAGCCGGGTGCGCCAGGGGGCCGACTCCTTCTCCCCCGACGCCTGAGGCGTCCGGCGTCCGCCGACCCAGCCGCCGATCACCGACCCGACGACGACGGCGGCCAGGGTCAGCCACATACCGGTGGTGGCGAACATCACCGTCGTGCCGTTGCCGAGGCCGATCGCGAGATAGACGAGGCCGACCACGACCACCCAGGTGAGGCCCCGCCAGAGGCCCTGCGCGCTCGAGCGGGTGTGCGACCCGATGGCGAGGAGCACGCTCAGCACGAGCGCGGGCGCGGCGGTCAGCGACAGTTCGTGGTTGAGCCCTGCCCGCAGCCGGGCGCCGTCGGCCGGCGTCCCGGAGGGCAGGGTGACGAGGAACTCCGCGATCAGCAGCAGGAGGAACAAGAGCACGCCGAGACCCACGTCGATCAGCCGTCGCTTGACCATGGCCCACCTCCGGGTCCCTCGACCCGACACCACCACGGTACGCCGGGGGCGCTGGCGGCGCAGGCTATGGTGACGCCCATGCGCAGCCCCCGGAACCGGCCCGGACCCCGGCGCCCGGCACCCCTCCGCGGCCCCCGGCTGCTTGCCTCGCTGGCCCTCGTCGCGCCCCTCGCGCTCGGAGCCTGCTCGTCGCACCCCTCGTCGCAGAAGCTCGTCGTGTTCGCGGCCGCCTCCCTCGTCAAGGCATTCCCGGCGATCGCCCAGGGCTTCGAGAAGGACCACCCGGGCGTGAGCGTCACGTTCTCCTTCGACGGCTCGTCCGATCTCGTCGACCAGCTCGCCGGTGGCGCGGGAGCCGACGTGCTCGCCACCGCCGACCAGACGACGATGGCGCGCGCGGTCTCGCAGAAGCTGGTCGCAGCGTCGCCCACCGTGTTCGCGACCAACGTGCTCGTCCTCATCACCCCGCCCGACAACCCGGGCCACGTCACGGGGCTGAACTCCTCGCTGAGGGGCAAGCGGCTGGTGGTCTGCGCCCCGCAGGTGCCCTGTGGGGCGGCCACCCTCAGGCTGGCGAAGCTCGACGGGGTGACGATCACGCCGATCTCCCAGACGACCAAGGTCACCGACGTCGTGGGGGCGGTCACCACCGGCGAGGCGGACGCCGGCGTCGTCTACACCACCGACGCCAGCAACGCGGGCTCCCAGGTGCACACCATCGCCATCCCCCGCAGCGGCCAGGTGGTGAACAGCTACCCCATCACCACGGTCACCGGCTCGGCCCACGCGGCGGACGCCCGGGCGTTCGTCGCCTACGTCACCTCCCCGGCCGGGCGGAAGGTCCTCGCGTCCTACGGCTTCGGCGCCCCGTGAGCCGGGTACCGGACGCCGCGACCCCCCGGTGGCTGCTGGTCCCGGCGTCCCTCGGGCTCGCGTTCGTGGGAGTGCCCCTCATCGCGCTGCTGGTGCGCCTGCCCTGGCGCGACGTGCCGGGGCTGCTCGCCGGCACCGGGGCCCGCGACGCCCTGTGGCTCAGCCTCCGCACCTGCCTCGCGTCGACCCTGCTGAGCCTGGTCCTCGGGGTGCCGCTGGCGGTGCTGCTCTCCCGGCTCACCGGACGCCGCGCCGCCGTGGTCCGCACCGTCTCGGTGCTGCCGATGGTGCTGCCGCCGGTCGTCGCGGGCCTCGTGCTGCTCATCACGCTCGGCCGGCGCGGACTCCTCGGCCAGTACCTCTCGGTGTGGGGCATCGACATCGGCTTCACCACCACGGCCGTCGTGCTCGCTCAGACGTTCGTCTCGATGCCCTACCTCGTGGTGACCGTCGAGAGCGCGCTGCGCGCCACCGACCACGACCTCGAGGTGGTCGCGGCGACCCTCGGCGCGAGTCCGTCCACCGTGCTGCGGCGGGTGACCCTGCCGCTCGTCCTGCCGGCGCTCGTCGGCGGCACCACCGTCGCCTTCGCCCGGGCGCTCGGCGAGTTCGGCGCCACCCTCACCTTCGCCGGCTCCCTGCAGGGCAGCACCCGCACCCTGCCCCTCGAGATCTACCTGCAGCGCGAGACCGACACGAACGAGGCCCTGGCCCTGTCGGTCGTCCTCATCGCGGTGGCGTCGGTGCTCATGGTGCTGCCGTCGCTGATCGGCCGGAGGTCGCGGTGAGCACCGCCCCCAGGCCCGCGCCGGCGGTCTCGGTGCGTGCCCGCGTCGCCGCCCGCGACTGTGACCTGCGGCTCGATGTCGCTCCCGGGCACACGATGGCGGTGATCGGCCCCAACGGGGCGGGCAAGTCGACCCTGCTGGGCCTGGTCTCGGGGGAACTGCGACCCGACGAGGGCGAGATCCGCGCGGGCGGCCGGGCCCTCGCCGACGCGTCCACCTTCCTCACCGCGCCGCACCGCCGCGTCGGCTACCTCGCCCAGCGGGGGCTCCTGCTTCCCCATCTCGACGTGCTCGACAACGTCGCGTTCGGGCCCCGCGCCCGGGGCACCGGACGCCGGCAGGCCCGCGAACGCGCGCTCGCCGAGTTGCGCGAAGTGGACGCCGACGACCTCGCCCACCGCCGCCCGCGGGAACTGTCCGGTGGCCAGGCGCAGCGGGTCGCCCTCGCCCGGGCCCTCGCCACCGACCCCGACATCGTGCTGCTCGACGAGCCGATGGCCGCCCTCGACGTCGCCTCGGCCGCGGCCATGCGCACACTGCTCGCCCGCCGGCTCCGGGGCCGCACCACCCTGCTGGTGAGCCACGATCCGCTCGACCTGTGGACGCTCGCCGAGGACGTCGCCGTGGTCGAGCACGGGAGGGTCGTGGCGTCCGGCCCCCGCGACGAGGTGCTCGGCGCTCCCCCGACGCCCTTCGCCGCCGAACTCGCCGGCGTCAACCGGATCGAGGGCATCGTGCTGGACACCGGCCTCCTCCGGGCCGGTGAGCACGAGATCGTGGGCGTCGACGACGAGGTGGAGCCGCCGCGTCCGGGACATCGCGCCCTGGCCCTGTTCGAGCCCGCGGCGGTGTCCATCCACCGCGACCGCCCCGGCGGCAGCCCCCGCAACGTCTGGCCGGCCGAGGTGAGCCGGCTGCAGCCGCACGGGCCACTCGTCCGGGTGCGCCTGCGGCTCGCCGACGGGCAGCACCTCGGTGCCGACGTGACACCCCGGGCGGTGGCGGCGCTCGGCCTGGCCGAGGGCCAGCCGGTGTTCGCCGTGGTGAAGGCCGCCCAGGTGCGGCTGGTCGCCGAACCCGAACCGGCGGTGCCGGGAGCGGGCTAGGGTCGGAGAGTGAGCGACGCGGCGACCCAGTGGCACGAATGGCTCGACCAGGTCTGTGCGGCGGTCGGCGTCGATCCCGCCGCGGTGCCCGTGGGGGAGGTCCTCGGCCTTGCCGGGAGCGTGTCCCGCGACGTGGTCCGGCCGATGGCCCCGGTGAGCGCGTTCATCTGGGGGCTCTCCGTGGCCGCGCACCCGGACGCCGACCCGGCCCGGTTGCGCCGGGCACTCCTCGACTGCGCGGCGACCCAGCGTCCCCTCAGCGGGGCGACCCAGCCGCCCGTCCCTCGTCCCTAGGGGTGCACTTCCCCGTCACCCGTTGACACCCCCCGACCACCTACGCGAGGGTGAAACAAAGGTCCACGTCCAAAGGAGCCAGGATGAAGCTCGGCAAGACGTTCCTGGAATGGCCGGTCATCCGGCAGGTGCGCGACCGCGACCTGCTCGGGCGCGGCCCGGCCGTCACCAGCCCGACGACCCGCCAGATCCGACCCCGGATCGAGGACGCCGACACCGTCGTCAACAGCATCTGCCCCTATTGCGCCGTCGGGTGCGCGCAGAAGGTGTGGGCCAAGGACGGCAAGGTCATCCACATCGAGGGTGACGACAACTCCCCCATCAGCCGCGGCCGGTTGTGCCCGAAGGGGTCGGCGAGCGAACAGCTCGTCAACAGCAAGAGCCGGCTGACCACGGTGAAGTACCGGCGTCCGTACGGCACCGACTGGGAGGATCTCGACCTCGAGACGGCGACCGACATGATCGCCGACCGCTTCGTCGCCACCCGCAAGAAGTACTGGCAGGAACAGGACGACAAGGGCCACACGAACCTGCACCGCACCATGGGCATCGCCCTCCTCGGCGGCGCGACGCTCGACAACGAAGAGAACTACCTCATCAAGAAGCTGTTCACGGCGGCGGGAGCGATCCAGATCGAGAACCAGGCCCGGATATGACACTCCGCCACGGTTCCCAGTTTGGGAGCCTCGTATGGGCGTGGCGGCGCCACCCAGTACCTGCAGGACCTCGCCAACTCGGACTGCATCGTCATCCAGGGCTCGAACATGGCCGAGTGCCATCCGGTCGGGTTCCAGTGGGTCGAAGAGGCCAAGCAGCGTGGTGCCCGGGTGATCCACGTCGACCCGCGCTTCACGCGCACGTCGGCGGTCGCTGACCGGCACATCCCCATCCGGGCCGGCTCCGACATCGTGCTGCTCGGCGCCCTCATCAACCACATGCTGAGCAACGACCTGTGGTTCGAGGAGTACGTCCGCAACTACACCAACGCCTCCTTCCTGGTGAGCGACAAGTTCCAGGACACCGAGGACCTCGACGGGCTGTTCAGCGGCTACGACGAGGAGCTCACCTCCTACGACATGTCCTCGTGGGCGTACCAGTCGTCCGACCCCGACGCGAGCGAGGGCGGTGAAGGGGCCGACAGCCTCGGCGGCGACAACGCCAAGGCCGACAAGGCCAAGGAGCAGGACGAGGGGTCCGACTCCTCGCCCGGCACGATCGGGTCGGCCGACAGCAGCCACCCGCACGGCCAGACCCAGAGCGGCGCCTCCAGCGGCGAGTCCCACGGTTCGGGCGGCCCGTCGCTCGAGCACGCCCGGGTGAAGCGCGACGAGACGCTGCAGGACCCCCGGTGCGTGTTCCAGCTGCTCAAGAAGCACTACGCGCGGTACACGCCGGAGATGGTCAAGCGCATCTGCGGCATCGACGAGGACGACTTCGCCTACCTCGCCGACTCGCTCGCCAGCAACTCCGGCCGCGACCGCACGAGCGCCTTCTGCTACGCGGTGGGCTGGACCCAGCACACCGACGGCGTCCAGATCATCCGCACCGCGGCGATCCTCCAGTTGCTGCTCGGCAACGTGGGGCGTCCCGGCGGCGGCATCATGGCGCTGCGCGGGCACGCGTCC
>DATAKK010000063.1:0-72917 GCA_036261615.1 Propionibacteriaceae bacterium
GTCCGGACCATACCGAGTACCGGCTGCTGACCACCGACGGCGTCTCCACCGTCGAAGGTCCCGGAGGTCGCACCTTCCTCCAGGTCGAGCCGGAGGCGCTGCGGGCGCTGACCGAGACCGCGATGCACGACATCGCGCACTACCTGCGGCCCGCCCACCTCGCCCAGCTGCGCCGGATCATCGACGACCCGGAGGCCAGCGGCAACGACCGCTTCGTCGCGCTCGACCTGCTCAAGAACGCCAACATCGCCGCGGGCGGCGTGCTGCCGATGTGCCAGGACACCGGAACCGCGATCGTGATGGGCAAGCGCGGCCAGCACGTGCTCACCGCCGGCACCGACGAACTGCCGCTCAGCAAGGGTATCTTCAACGCCTACACCAAGCTGAACCTGCGCTACTCGATGAACGCCCCGCTGACGATGTGGGACGAGAAGAACACCGGGTCGAACCTGCCCGCGCAGATCGAGCTGTACGCCGACACGCTGCCGGGCCACGAGGCGGGCTACAAGTTCCTCTTCATGGCCAAGGGCGGCGGCTCGGCCAACAAGAGCTACCTCTATCAGGAGACGAAGGCGATCCTGAACCCGTCGTCGATGATGCGGTTCCTCGAGGAGAAGATCCGCTCGCTCGGCACCGCGGCCTGCCCGCCGTACCACCTGGCGATCGTCGTCGGCGGCACCTCGGCGGAGTTCGCCCTGAAGACCGCCAAGTACGCGTCCGCGAAGTACCTCGACACCCTGCCGACGCACGGCGACATCACCGCCCACGGCTTCCGCGACCTCGAGTTGGAGCAGCAGGTGCTCGAGCTCACCCGCAAGCTCGGGATCGGAGCGCAGTTCGGCGGCAAGTACTTCTGCCACGACGTCCGCGTCGTGCGGCTGCCGCGCCACGGGGCGTCGCTCCCGGTGGCCATCGCGGTGTCGTGTTCGGCCGACCGGCAGGCGCTGGGGAAGATCACGGCCGAGGGCGTGTTCCTCGAGCAGCTCGAGTTCGAGCCCGCGCAGTACCTTCCCGACCACGTCCCCGCCGACCTGGACGCCGACAGCCACGGCGTCAGCGGCACCGGGAACGGGGCGGCGGTGCGGATCGACCTCAACCGGCCGATGCCCGAGATCCTCGCCGACCTGACCAAGTACCCGGTGAAGACGCGGCTCTCGCTCTCCGGTCCGCTCGTCGTCGCCCGCGACATCGCCCACGCCAAGATCAAGGAGCGCCTGGACGCCGGCGAGAGCATGCCCGATTACCTGCGCAACCACCCGGTCTACTACGCCGGTCCGGCGAAGACGCCGCCCGGCATGCCGTCCGGCTCGTTCGGACCCACCACGGCCGGCCGGATGGACAGCTACGTCGATCAGTTCCAGGCGGCCGGCGGCTCGATGGTCATGCTCGCGAAGGGGAACCGCAGCCAGCAGGTCACCGACGCGTGCGCGTCGCACGGCGGCTTCTACCTCGGCTCGATCGGCGGTCCCGCGGCCCGGCTCGCGCAGGACTGCATCAAGAAGGTGGAGGTGCTGGAGTACCCCGAGCTCGGCATGGAGGCGATCTGGCGGATCGAGGTCGAGGACTTCCCGGCCTTCATCGTCGTCGACGACAAGGGCAACGACTTCTTCGCCGACGTGAGCAAGCCGCTCGCGCTGACCATCCAGAAGGCGCCCGGCATCTGAGCGGGGCCCACGGAGGGGGTCGTGGAGCAACTTTTACGGCCGTGCTAGGTCTTTCACAGCATTCACACAGCACGGACGCCGACCCTTGGTGACATGAGCGCAACGAGTGCCGTGCGGCGGGCTCCGGAACCCGGACGCCCGACCCCCGCGCCCCCGCGTCCGCCGCGGCAGGGTCCCCTGCCGACCAACCGCACCCCCGACCCCCGTCCCGGCACCCTCAACAGCACGGCGACCATGCTGCGGGCGCTGCGTGCCGACCTGCTCACGGTCATCGGCTGGGTCTCGGTCGCGGTGGCCATCGCCTTGTTCCTCGCCGACCACGGCCTCGCCGGGTGGGGGACGCTGCCGGGCGCGACCCTGCAGCTCGGCATCCTCACGGGTCTCGTCGCCACCGACCTCATGGTGCTGTCGCTGCTGCTGAGCAGCCGCATACCCTTCGTCGACAAGGCGGTGGGACATGACCGGGCGCTGAGCAGGCACGGCGACCTCGGCCAGTGGGTGCTCTACCTCGTGCTCGCCCACGGCATCGTCCTGCTGGTGTCGTACGCGCTGACCGACCGGGTCAGCCTGCTCACCGAGTTCGGGCTGATGTGGGGCATCCGCAACTACGTGTTCGCCGTCATCTCCGGCGGCCTGCTCACCCTCGTCGCCGTGTCGTCGATCGTCATGGCCCTGCGCCGCCGGCTGCCGCAGGAGGTGTGGCACGTCATCCACCTCACGACCTACGCGGCCGTGATCCTGTCGATCCCGCACCAGTTCTCCCTGGGCCTGGTCGTCAACCACGGCTTCGCCCGCAGCTACTGGATCGCGATGTACGCGGTCACCGCGTTCTGCATGATTGCGTTCCGGTTCCTGCTGCCGCTGTTCACCTCGATCGAGCACCAGCTGCGGGTGGCCCGGGTGGAGCGGCTCTCGCCCGACGCGGTCGCGATCATCATGACCGGCAAGCACCTCGACCGGCTGGACGCCGACGGCGGCCAGTTCTTCTACTGGCGCTTCATGACCCCCCGGCTGTGGTGGCACCAGCACCCGTTCTCGCTCTCGACGGCGCCCGACGGGGAGTCCTTGCGGGTCACCGTCCGGGTGCTCGGCAAGGGCACCCGCCAGCTCGTCGACTCCCTGCGCCCGGGCGACCGGGTCTGGTTCGAGGGCCCCTACGGGCTGTTCTCGGACGCCGTCCGCACGAGCAACGCCGTGGTGCTGGCGGGGGCGGGCGCCGGGATCGGCCCGATCGTCTCGATCCTCCAGGACACCGACATCGTGCCGGGCCGCGCCCTCGTGCTGCTCCGCGCCTCCACTCCGAGCGACCTGCTCCACTTCCACGAGGTGCGCAACCTGTGCGCGTCCCGCGGCGTGCAGCTGGTCACCCTGGTCGGACGCCGCTCGGAGGAGAGCGGCTGGCTGCCGGCGTCCGCCGCAGGCAGCCGGCTGGTGCAGTGGGCCCCCTGGCTCACCAACGCCGACGTCTTCGTCTGCGGCCCCGACGGCTGGACCGACGCCGTCGTCGCCGAGGCCCGGGCGTCCGGCGTCCCCGACAAGCAGGTCCACTTCGAAAGGTTCTCCTGGTGAGCACTCGAGCAAAGTTCGCCGCGTCCGTCGCCTCGGCGGGGGTCGTGGCGCTGGGCTGGCACCACTACGCGGGTGCCGCGCCGGCCACGTCCACCGCCGCCCAGCCGCTCGCCACGACCACGGTGACGGTCACCAAGACCCCCAGCGCCAGCGCGACGAAGTCGTCGGCGTCCTCGGCGAAGAAGACCTCGTCGAAGCGCTCCACGACGGCGAAGAAGACCACCTCGGCCCCCACGTCGTCGACCTCCACGACCACCCAGGCCCAGTCGGGCAACCAGGGCGGCACCACCCAGAACCAGGGTGGCAACCAGACCCAGACCCAGACCCAGACGCAGACCCAGCAGACGACGACGGCGAGCACGGGCTGGAAGAACGGCAGCTTCACCGGCCAGACCGTCAGTCAGCCGTACGGCACCGTGCAGGTCACGGTGACGATCAGCGGCGGGCGGATCTCGAACCTCACCGAACAGCTCACCGAGACCGACGCGAGGTCGCAGTACATCGACCAGCAGGCGGTTCCGATGATCAAGCAGGAGGTGCTGTCCGCCGACTCCGCCAGCGTCTCCACGATCGGCGGGGCGACCTTCACCAGCGCCGCCTACCTCCAGTCGCTGCAGTCGGCGCTCAACCAGGCCTGACCCGTGAGCACCCTGCTCGCCACGGAGGGTCGCCACGTCTTCGAGACGATGGGGACGGTCGTCACCGTGGTCGCACCCGACGCCGGCCTCACCGACGCGCTGCGCGACGACGTCTTCGCCGCGTTCCATCGTCTCGACGAGCGGTTCAGCCTCTACCGGCCGGAGTCGGAGGCGAGCGCCGTGGCGTCCCACCGGCTGCTGCTGCGCGACGCGTCGCCGGAGTACCGGCAGGCGTACGACCTGGCCGCGGAGTGGACCGACGCGACCGAGGGCGCCTTCACCCCGCACCGCCCCGACGGCGCCATCGACCTCTCCGGTGTGGTCAAGGCCCTCGGCATCCGGGACGCCGGCGGCCTGCTGTCCGAGCGGGCGGGCGACTGGTGCCTCAACGCCGGGGGAGACGTGCTGGTGTCCGGTCACGAGCGGCCCGGCAAGCCCTGGGTGGTCGGGATCGTCGACCCGGACGACCGCACGCGCCTGGTGAGCCAGTTCACCTGCTCGCCCGAGTTTCCCGCGGTCGCGACCTCGGGCGTGGCGGAGCGGGGCGAGCACATCTGGCGGGTCGGCGCGGACGCCACCTTCGTCCAGGTGAGCGTCGCGGCGTCCGACATCATCACCGCGGACGTGCTCGCCACCGCGATCCTCGCCGGGGGACCGCGCACCCTCGAGCTGGCCACCCGCCGCTGGCGGGTCGAGGTGCTGGCCTTCGGCGGTGACGGCGAGGCGTGGGCGACCCCCGCCTTCCGCTCCGCGTCGGCCCGAAACCACTCCGCCGCGGGGTCCGCTGGCTAGCATCGGAAGAAGGGTGGTTCGCTCGGCTCAGGAGGCGCAGCGATGATTCCCTTCGATCCCGCCGGACGCATCGTCGTCGGCACCGATCTCTCCCATCGCGCGGACCAGGCCGTCATCTGGGCGGCCGACCGGGCAGCGGCCCGGGCGCAGCCGCTCACCGTGGTGCTCGTGATCTCCGAGCTGCCGATCCCCAAGAAGAGCCACGTGTTCGCCGCCATGCGCACCGGCGATTACCTCGCCGACCTGCGCCGCCGCGCCGACGAGCGGATCACCGGCGTCCGCGAGCGGGTGCTGGCCCGCCACCCGAGCCTCGAGGTGGCGGCGCTCGTCGTCGACGGCGTCGCGTCCCAGGTGCTCGCCGAGGCGTCTCGCACCGCGGCGCTGGTCGTCGTCGGGGCGCGGGGCCATTCGGCGCCCCTCACCGTGAAGGCGCTCGGCGGCACCGCGGACGCCGTCACCTCCCACGCCGTCGGGCCGGTCGCGGTGGTCACAGACCTCGGCCAGCCGACCCCTGACGGTCCGGTCGTGGTCGGCGTCGACGATTCCGCCTCGGCGCTCGCGGCGGTGCGGGTCGCGGTCGACGAGGCCGCGCGCACGACCCGGCGGCTGATAGCCGTCCACGCGTTCGAGGACGTCGGCGCGGTCTTCACCTCGGGCCTCGGTCTCTGGAGCGTCGACGTGGGCGAGGCCACCGCCTACTTCCACACCATGGTCGGCGACCTCATCGCCCCGTACGTGCGGGAGCACCCCGAGGTGAGCGTCGAGGTTCGTATCCCACCCGGCCGGGCCGCCAACGCGCTCGCCGAGGCCTCCCGGGAAGCGTCGTTGCTCGTCGTCGGATCGCGCGGGCGCGGCGGGTTCCTCGGGCTGCTCCTCGGCTCGACGAGCAAGGGGGTGCTCCGCGAGGCGGAGTGCCCCGTCATCGTCACCCGCGAGCAGCCCCGCCGGTGAGCAGCGTGCCGGAGCCGGGCGGCGTCCACGACAATGTCGCCATGACCGAGCGCACGCTCCTCCTGCTCCGGCACGCGAAGTCCTCGTGGGCCGAGGTGATGCCCGACCGGGAGCGTCCGCTCAATCGGCGGGGACGCCGCGACGCCGCGGCCGTCGGTGAACTGCTCGCGGCGCGCGGGGTGCGGGCCGACGTCGCGCTGCTGTCCCCCGCGGAACGCACCCGGGAGACCTGGCGGCGCGCCGCGGACGCCGGCGCGGTCGCCACCGCCGTGGTCGAGAGCGACGTGCTGTACGACGCGGAGTCGGCCGACATCGTCGACGTGCTCCGCGGGCTGCCCGACGAGGTGACGACGGCGATCGTCGTCGCGCACTTCCCCGGGATCCCCGAGACCGTCGCCTACCTGTCGGAGGGACGCGGCTCGGACGCCGCGTGGGACGCCGTCCGGTCCGGGTTCCCCACCGCGGGCCTCGCGACCCTGATCCTCGAGGGCGCCTGGGCCGACATCGACGCGCTCGGCGCCGAACTGGTCCGCTTCGACGTCCCGAGGGGCTGAGCGTGATCGACCTCCCGGAACTGCTCGTCCAGGACGCCGCCGGGTGGCGCTCCTGGTTGCACCGCCATCACGCCGACCACCCCGGGGTCTGGCTGGTGCTGCGCAAGGTGGGCGGGCAGACGACCGCCCTCACCTACGCGGAGGCGCTCGACGAGGCACTGTGCTTCGGCTGGATCGACGGCCAGCTCCGCCGCCGCGACGAGGCCAGCTACCGCCAGCGCTTCACGCCGCGCCGGCCGAACAGTGTGTGGTCGATGCACAACGTCGAGAACGTCGCCCGCCTCACCCGGGACGGACGGATGCAGCCGGCCGGAGTGGCGGCGGTGGAGGCGGCCAAGGCGCAGGGACGGTGGCAGACCGCCTACCCCGGGCAGGCCGACATGCAGGTGCCGCCCGACCTGGCCCTGGCGCTGGCCGCCGAGCCCGCGGCCGCGGCGGCGTTCGAGCAGCTGGACGCCGCCAACCGCTACGCCATCGTGTACCGGCTCACCGCGGTGAAGCGGGCGGCGACGCGCGAGCGCAAGCTGGCCGAGTACGTCGCCATGCTCGCCCGCGGCGAGTCCCTGCACCCTCGCAGACCCGACCCTGGCGGCCGCTGACCGGCTCCCGGCCCGGCACGGCAGAACGGCCGGACGCTGGCTGCGTCCGGCCGCTCTCGCGTGGGGTGGTTCAGGCGTTGGTGAGCGCAGGCTCCACCGCCGGCTCCTTGGCGGTCACCGTGAGCAGCGGCTCGCCCACCTTGGTCTCCTCGCCCGCGGTCTGCTCGACCCCCCCGAACTTCTTCGAGTTGGTGACGAGCACCGGGGTGACCAGCGACAGGCCGGCGGCCTCGATCACCGAGCGGTCGAAGCTCACCAGCTTCGTGCCGGCCTCGATGATGTCGCCGCGCTTGACGAACACCTCGAAGCCCTTGCCCTCGAGACCCACCGTGTCGATCCCGACGTGGATGAGCAGTTCCACGCCGCTGTCGAGCTGCAGGCCGATCGCGTGTCCGGTGTCGGGGGCCACGATGACCTTCCCGTCGGCCGGGGCGTAGACGGTGTCACCGGACGGCTCGATGCCCACGCCCCGCCCGACCGTGCCCTTGGCGAACACCGGGTCGGGCACCTCGGCCAGCGGGATGACCCGGCCGGCCAGGGGAGCGGCGATCGCGGTGACGGCGCCGGGGAGCATGGCCGGCTTCGGCTGCTTGGGGGCGGCGGGTGCGGCGGCCGCTGCCGCGATCTCGGCCTCGAGCGCGAGGTCGGCCTCGGCCTGGTCGCGCTGGGCCAGGAACTCGGCGCGCTGTTCCGGCGTCCGGTAGTCGCTGATGATCACCAGGGTCATCGCGGTGAAGAAGGCCGCGGCGATCGCGATGATGTAGTGCAGCGTGCCGTGGAACACGGGGATGGTCAGCAGCGAGGTGAAGGCGAAGGCCTTGGTGCTGACGCCGCCGCCGATGCCGGTGATGACGCCGCCGACGAGGCAGCCGACCAGCATGCGCGGGTAGATGCGCTTGTAGCGCAGGTGGATGCCGTAGAGGCTCGGCTCGGAGATGCCGCCGAGCAGGCCCGCGGCGAGGGCGCCGGTGGCCGTCTGGCGCATCGTGTAGTCCTTGTCACGCCAGGACAGGAAGAGCACGCCCGCCGTCGCGCCGAAGCACGCGAAGTTCCACGAGCCCATGGGGCCCTGGATGAAGTCGTAGCCGAGCGTCTGGATGTTCAGCAGCATGATGGCGTTGATCGGCCAGTGCAGGCCGAGGGGCACCATGAACGGGTAGGCCAGTGGCACGATGATCGCGAAGATGAACGGCGAGAAGTCGTTGACCGCCTTGAGCACACTGGCGATGCCGGCGCCCGCGTAGACACCGATCGGGCCGATGAGGAACGCGGTGAGCGGCAGCATGATGACCATCGCGATGAACGGCACGAAGATCAACTGCACGTGCGCGGGGATGACCTTCTTGAGCCACTTGTACAGCGGGCCGAGGACGGCGGCCATGAGCAGCGGCGGGAACACCTGGGAGCTGTAGTCGCGGATGGCGAGGGGGATGCCCCAGATGTGCACCACGCTGACGCTCGCCCCGAAGATCGTCTCCGGCTGCACCGTGGAGGCGAGCTTGGTGAACCCGGGCAGCATGAGCAGCGCCATGATCGAGAAGCCCACCCAGGGGTCGGCGCCGACCTTCTTGCTCGCGTTGTAGGCCACCATGAGCGGCAGGAACACGAACACCGACTGCCACAGCAGGTTGACGAATGCCCAGTTGGTCGGGAGGGTCGTGCGGGGGTCGGCCCAGTTGCCGATGACGCCGGTCGTGGCGAGCAGCGACATCAGCGTGATGAAGAGGGACGCGCCGAGCAGGGTGCCGAGGATCGGGCGGAACGAGTCGCCGAGGAACTCGAAGAACGAGTCGATCCAGGCGTACTTGCCACGCGCCGCACGCGCCTGCGCCTTGACCTCCTCGTCGCTGAGTTGCTTGGACCCCATGCCCTTCATCTCGGGCAGCGCGGTGATGTCGTTGTAGACGTTCTGGACGGCACCGCCGATGACGACCTGGAACCGGTTGCCGGCCTGCGGCACCGAGCCCATGACCACCGGGATCGCGTCGACCCTCTTCTGGTCGACCACCGAGGCGTCGACCAACTGGAAGCGGAGGCGGGTGGCGCAGTGCGTCAGGCTCTGGACGTTGGCGGGGCCGCCGAGGGCCTGGACGATATCGGCGGCGGGGGATGTGGCCATGAATTACCTCTCTCACAGCTGCTGGCTGGCGTGGCCGCCAGCTCCTCTGGGAAGAGCCGGCCGGGGCGATCGCCGCCGGCGCTCTCCGTCGCCCGGGAAACGGCACGCGGACGTGCTTTCAGGTTAAGGCACCCTGACCGGGCGCGTGCGGCGGCCCCGGAAAAACCCTGGTTCGACCCTGAGACAAAATGCCTAGCCACACGCAGAAGGGCCCGGGACGAGGTCCCGGGCCCTTCTGCGTGAGCGGTGTGTCAGCGCTGGTCGAGCGGCACGAAGGGTCGCTCCGCCTCGCCGATGTAGACCTGCCGGGGACGCCCGATCTTGGTCCCGGGCGTGGCCTGCTGTTCGCGCCACTGGGCGATCCAGCCCGGGAGGCGACCGATGGCGAACAGCACGGTGAACATGTTCATCGGGAAGCCCATGGCCTCGTAGATGAGGCCCGAGTAGAAGTCGACGTTCGGGTAGAGCTTGCGCGACTGGAAGTACTCGTCGTTGAGGGCCGTCTGCTCGAGCTCCTGCGCGATGTCGAGCAGGTCGCGGCGTCCCTCCTTGAGCTTGAGCACCTCGTCGGCGTGCCGCTTGATGATGTTCGCGCGCGGGTCGAAGTTCTTGTACACCCGGTGCCCGAAGCCCATGAGCTTGATGCCGGACTGCTTGTTCTTCACCTTGTCGACGAACTGCTGCACGCTCATGCCGGAGTCCTTGATGGCCTGCAGCATCTCGAGGACCTCCTGGTTCGCCCCGCCGTGCAGCGGGCCGGACAGCGCGTTCACGCCGGAGGCCACCGAGGTGTAGATGTTCGCGCCTGAGGAGCCGACGAGACGGACGGTGGAGGTCGAGCAGTTCTGCTCGTGGTCGACGTGCAGGATGAGCAGCACCTCGAGGGCCCGGCTGATCCGCTCGTCGAGCTCGTACGGCTCGGTGGGGAAGCCGAAGCTCATCCGCAGGAAGTTGTCGATGTACGACAGCGAGTTGTCCGGGTACAGAGTGGGCTGCCCGACCGAGTTCTTGTAGCCGAAGGCCGCCAGCGTCGGCACCTTGCCCATCAGCCGCTCGGTGGCCCGCTCGATCTCCGGCTGGGAGAAGCCGATCGAGTCGAGGTTGAAGGTCGAGAGCGCCATGATGCCGGCCGACAGCACGGGCATCGGGTGCGAGCGGCGCGGGAAGGTGCGGAACAGGTCGCGCATGCGCTCGTCGATGAGGGTGCTGCGGGTGATCCGCTCCTCGAAGTCCGCCAGCTGCTCCTTGCTGGGCAGTTCTCCGTAGATGACGAGGTAGCTCGTCTCGAGGAAGGTCGACTGCTCGGCCAGCTGCTCGATCGGGATCCCTCGGTAGCGCAGGATGCCCTTGTCACCGTCGATGTAGGTGATGGCGGATTCGCAGGACGCCGTGTTGACGAAGCCCTGGTCGATGGTGACGGCCCCCGTCTGGGACAGGAGCTTGCCGATGTCGATGCCGCTGTTGCCTTCGGTGGCGCGCACCACGGGGAGATCGAGTTCCTGGTCGCCGTACGTCAAGCGGGCACTGTCAGGGGTCATAGTGCGTCCTCCTCGAGGCCTCGGTGGCCCTGGCTAGTCGGGGCCGATTACGGCCACAGTACAGCCGGGTACCTGGAGGGGCACAAAGCGGGAGCCCCCCGGTCAGGACGCCGCCACGGTGCGGGCCGCGCGCCGGCGGGCGATGGCCCGCTGGGCCCAGTAACCGACCAGCGTCGCCACGATCCCGATGACCGCCCCGGCGATGATGTCCTCGGTGTGGTGCACGTGCGAGGCGACCCGCGCCCAACCGACCAGGGCGCTCACGACGAGCAGGACGATGGCCGTCCACCGGCGGTAGGCGAGCACGAGCAGGGACACCGTGACCACCATCGTCGTGTGGTCGGAGGGGAACCCGTTGTCGGCGGGGTGCGGGAAGAGCGGCTTGAGCGACGGGTCGACGACGAAGGGGCGCGGATCGGTGTGCACCATGGCCGCCACCTTGATGAGCACCAGGGCGAGGGCGAACGCGATGATCGAGCGGATCGCCAGGCTGATCTTGTCGGTTCGGTCGAGGGTCAGCCACACGATCCCCGCGGCGAGCGGGACGAGGAACGGCACGTACTGGGCGAGGACGACGATGACGGTGTTCACCCGGCGAGCCTATGAACGCTTTCCGAACGGAAGCTGAACTTGGGGTGCTCCCCGCGTCGTCCGGCGGGACGCGGCGTCCACCTGGGGCGTACAACTCGTCGCCCCGCTCACCAGGGCCGGGGGACCACCCGCATCCGGACGACGTCCCCGGGGCGGCACTGGGCGAGCAGGTCGGTGTCCTCGTCGACGACGACGGCGACGACCGGGTAGCCGCCGGTCGTGGGGTGGTCGGCGAGGAAGATGAGCGGCTCCCCGGAGGGCGGCACCTGCACGGCACCTCGGACGACGCCCTCGCTCGCCCGCTCGCCGGGTCGGGACCTCTCCAGCGCGGCGCCCTCGAGCCGGATGCCCACCCGGTCGCTGTGCGGGGTCACCCGCCACGCGGTGGTCGTGAGCCGGGTGACGGCGTCCGGGGCGAACCAGTCGTCGGCCGGCCCGAGCACCACCCGCACGCTCACCTCGCCCCAACGATGGGCCGCCGGGGTGAGATCGCTGGACACGACGACGCCGCCGGGGTCGGGGCCGACGCGGAGCAGGTCGCCCGGGCGCAGGGGGGCGGGCCCGAGACCGGTCGTGGGATCGCCCGAGTGCGAGCCGAGCACGCGCCCGGCCCGGACCCCGCCCCGGACGGAGACATAGCTGCGGATCCCGTGCTCGGGGACCCCGAGGCTCAGTTCGGCGCCCGCCGGGAGGTGGAGGGGTGCCGCCCAGGCCACCGGACGCCGGTCGACCGCCGTCGCCGCCGGGGCCCCGGTGACCGCGACGAGCAGGTCGGTGCGGGCGCGCAGGCGCAGGCCGCCGAGCAGCACCTCGACGGTGGCTGCGTCCTCGGGATTGCCCACCAGTCGGTTGGCGAGCCGGTGCGCGGCGCGATCGGCGGCGCCGCCGGTGGGGACGCCGAGGGCCCCGAGCCCGCGGCGTCCGAGGTCTTCGACGAGCGCGAGGGGACCGACGGCGGTGACCTCCAGGGACGCGGACGACGTCTCCGGCGCCGGCGGGGGTGGCGCCGGGTGAGGGGGAGCGGCGCCGAGGCCGGCGGCGTCCACGAACCGCACCCGGCGGCCGGGGGTGAGCAGGCCGGGCGGGTCGCGGTTTACGTCCCAGACGGGCAGGTCGGTGCGTCCGATGAGTTGCCAGCCGCCGGGGGACGACTGCGGATAGATGCCGGTCCAGCCGCCCGCCAGGCCCACGGAGCCGGCCGGGATGCGGGTGCGCGGCGACGCCCGTCGCGGCACGTCGAGGGTGACGCCGTCGGCGGCGAGGTAGCCGAAGCCGGGGAGGAAGCCGCCGAACTCGACGGTGAAGTCCTGGCCGGTGTGCCAGGCAATGAGCGCGTCGACGGTGAGCCCGACGTGCCGGGCGACCGCGACGAGGTCCGCGCCGTCGTAGACGGTCGGCACGAGGAGGGTGTCGGCCTCCTCCGTCCTCGGGGGCGCCGCCTGGGGCGCGAACCGGGCCAGCCGGTCGACCGCCGCCCGCAGGCGTCCGGTGTCGGCGAAGCGGAGCAGCACCGAGGTGGCCGCGGGCACCTGGTCGACCAGCCCGGGCGGAGGGTCGGCGCGAAGGGCCGTGTCGGCGGCCCGGCGGGCGGCGGCGTCCGGCAGGTCGAGGAGGACGGCGAGGTCTCCCACCGGGAGGATCCTCACGACAGCGCTCGCACCTCGACGCCCGACCTCGTGAGGGCCGCCTTCACCGCGGTGGCCATGGCCACGGCGCCGGGGCTGTCACCGTGCACGCAGATGGATTCGGCCTCGACCCGCACCTCGGTGCCGTCGATGGCGGGCACCACCCCGCTCATGGCGAGCCGCACCATGCGGTCGGCCACCTCGGTGGCGTCGTGGAGCACCGCGCCGTGGTCGCCGCGGGGCACGAGGGTGCCCGCCGGCGTGTAGGCCCGGTCGGCGAAGGCCTCGCGGCGGGTCTGGACGCCGGCCTCCTCGGCCAGTCCGAGCGCCAGGGAACCGGGCAGCCCGAGCAGGGCCAGGCCGGTGACCTCACAGGCGCGCACCACGGCGCGCGCCTGGTCCTCGTGGTGGACGATCGCGTTGTACAGGGCGCCGTGCGGCTTCACGTAGCTCACCCGGACGCCGGTCGCCTCCGCGACGCCGCGCAGCGCGGCGATCTGGTAGAGGACGTCGACGAACAGTTCCTCGGGGTGGACGTCGATGAACCGGCGTCCGAAGCCCGCGAGGTCGCGGTAGGACACGTGGGCCCCGACGGCGACGCCGCGCTCGGCGGCCAGCTCGCACGTGCGGTGCATGACGGCGGGGTCGCCCGCATGGAACCCGCACGCGACGTTGGCCGACGTCACCACCTGCAGCAGCGCGTCGTCGTCGCCCATGCTCCACGGGCCGAACGACTCGCCGAGATCGGCGTTCAGGTCGATGCTTCGCGGCATGTCGTCCATGGTGTCACCCGGCCGGGCGGGCTCGGTAACCCCGCCACCCGGCGTCCGTCCCGCGCGGGGTAGCGTGATGACCCATCGGACACTTCCGTCGAGGGAGGACGCCATGAGCGCCAAGGTCAGTCACGCCGGCATGAACGAGAGCAGTCTCGACCGTTCGGCCCGCGCCGTCGGGGCGGTCGTCGCCGCCGTCAGCATCGTCGCCTGCCCCAGCAGGTTCGGCAAGCTCGTCTCGCTGGGCCTGGCCGGGTTCCTCGGGGCGACCGCGCTCACCGGCAACTGCCCGGTCTACAAGCGCCTCGGCATCAGCACCGCCAAGTGAGGGGCTGATGGCGGCCCCGCAACCCAAGTGCCCCATCCGCGCCGGCGAGCGGTGCAGCCAGTGCGTGCCCGGTGCCACCGGTCCCGACAACTGCGGGCTCGTGTGGCTGGTGAAGAGCGACCCCGACCTCGCCGAGGAGCTGCTCGCCGCGCGGCGTGAGCTCGAGGAGCAGGGCGTCCGGTGACCCCCTCCGACCTCCGGCCCGCGTGGGCCGCGACGGTGCTACGCGTGCTCCGCACGCCGTGGCCGTGGGCGTCCGCGCACCTGTCCCGGGACGCCGGCGACTGCGACGTCACCCCGTGGCGGCTGCATCCGAGCTTCCACGGGAGCCTCGACTGGCACTCGTCGTGCCACATGCAGTGGTCGGCCATCCGCCTGCTCGACAGCGACGCGCACCTCGCCGGCGACGTCCGCGAGGGACTGCTCGCCGAATTGGACGCCCGGCTCACGGCGGAGCGCATCGCGGTGGAGTGCGCCTACCTGCGCGAGCACCCGGGTTACGAGCGTCCCTACGGGTGGGGGTGGGCGGTGCGGCTGGCGGCGGAGGCCACCGCTTCGGTTCAGGAGGGTGCGCTGCGCTGGGCCGAGGCACTCGCTCCGCTCGCCGATACGGTCGCCGCGCTGACGCTCGGCTGGCTCCCGCGCCAGGTGCTGCCGGTGCGTTACGGCGTCCACCAGAACACGGCGTTCGGGCTGACCCTGCTGCGCGACGGCTTCGTCGCCCTCGGACGCCGCGACGTCGTGGTCGCGATCGACGCGCGGGCCCGGGACTGGTTCCTCGGCGACCGCGACTATCCCAGCCAGTGGGAGCCGAGCGGCACCGACTTCCTGTCGCCGGCCCTGTGCGAGGCCGACCTCGTGCGGCGACTGCTCGACGACGAGGCGTTCGGCGCCTGGCTGGCCCGATTCCTGCCGCGACTCGGCGAGCCCGGAGACCGGCTGCTCGAGCTCCCGGCGGTCGGAGACCTCCACGACGGCCAGATGGTGCACCAGCTCGGGCTCGCACTCTCGCGGGCCGCTCAGCTCCGGTCGCTGTCGCCGTTCCTACCCGCCGCTCGGGCCGAGCGGGTGGACGCCGCGGCGTCCGCGCTCGCCGACGGGGTGGCCGACCAGATCACCTCGGGCGACTTCATGAGCACCCACTGGCTGGTCTCGTTCGCCCTGCTGGCCGAGGCGTCCCGCTAGCCGATTGCCCAATCTGCAGGCCAGTGGCGGCGGTCTGTGCCGCTGCGGCAGAGAGTCGGCCGATCGACTGCCAGTTTCGGCACGCGGGCTCCGCGTTCCCGGTGGGCGGCCGGCGTCCCGGGGCCCGATGCTCGCCGCTAAGCTCGTCCCGGCCGACCACCGCGGGGCGACATGGGGTGTCGCACGCTGAACGTGGTCGGCCCGACAAGGAGTGTCACGTGTCATCCGAGCCCACCGCAGTCCCGGCCGGCGTGCCGACCCACTGGTACAACCTCAACGCCGACTTCCCGGAGCCCGTGCCGCCGGCCCTGCATCCGGGGACGAAGCAGCCGCTGGGTCCCGACGACCTGGCGCCGCTGTTCCCGATGGCGCTGATCCTCCAGGAGGTGTCGACCGAGCGGTACATCGAGATCCCCGAGGCCGTGCGCGAGGTGTACGCCAAGTGGCGTCCGTCGCCGCTCATCCGCGCCGACCGGCTCGAACGGGCGATCGGCACGAAGGCGCGGATCTACTACAAGTACGAGGGTGTGAGCCCCGCGGGCTCGCACAAGCCGAACACCGCCGTGCCGCAGGCGTACTACAACAAGCAGGAGGGCATCACCCGGCTCACCACGGAGACCGGCGCCGGGCAGTGGGGTGCCTCGCTGTCGCTGGCGTGCGCCCTGTTCGACATGACCTGCGAGGTGTGGCAGGTGCGGGCGTCCTACGACCAGAAGCCGTACCGCCGCTACCAGATGGAGGTCTACGGCTCGAAGTGCCACCCGTCGCCGAGCGAGCTCACCGAGTCCGGACGCGCGATGCTCGCCAAGGACCCCGACACCACCGGATCTCTCGGCATGGCGATCAGTGAGGCGGTCGAGACCGCGGCCAAGGACCCCGAGGCGCACTACGCGCTGGGCAGCGTCCTCAACCACGTGATGCTGCACCAGAGCGTCATCGGCCAGGAACTGCTGCAGCAGCTCACCGCCTTCGGTCACGACCAGGCCGACATCGTCTTCGGCTGCGCCGGCGGCGGGTCGAACCTCGGCGGCCTGTCGTTCCCGCTCATCGGGCAGAACCTCCGCGAGGGCACGACCACCCGGGTCGTCGCCTGCGAGCCGAAGGCGTGCCCCTCGATCACCGAGGGCGAGTACCGCTACGACTTCGGGGACGTCGCCGGCCTCACCCCGCTGCTCAAGATGCACACCCTCGGCGCCGACTTCGTGCCGCCGCCCATCCACGCCGGCGGCCTGCGCTACCACGGCATGGCCCCGATGGTGTCGCACGCGGTCAACCTCGGGCTGATGGACGCCATCGCGGTCACCCAGGAGGATGCGTTGGGCGCGGGCGTCGTGTTCGCCCGCAGCGAGGGGATCATCCCGGCCCCGGAGTCGACCCACGCGGTGGCCGGGGCGATCGCCTACGCGACCACCGAGGCCGAGCCCGACGAGGTGATCGTCATCGGACTGTCGGGCAACGGCGTCCTCGACCTGCCGGCGTACGTCAACCACATCTGAGGAGGCGCCGCGGCGCCCTCAGTCGCCGTCCGGATTGGCAGGCAGCCGGTCGGCCAGCCCCACGAGGTTGCCCTCGCTGTCGCGGAAGAACGCCATGTGTTCGTCGGCCGGCTCGCCGAAGAGGCCCTCGGCGTCCGAGAAGATCGTGTGCGGCTCGGTGTCGATGGTGATGCCGGCGGCGCGCAACTCCTCCACCGCGGTGACGACGTTGTCGACGTGGAGGTAGATGAGCGCCTCGGGCGCGTTGGCGTCGAGCAGCAGCCGGGTGTCGCCGAGCCGGAAGAAGGCGAGGCCCGGCGGGTCGAAGACGGCGATGGGCGCGGTGCCCAGCAACTGGGTCCAGAACCGGGCGGCGCGTTCGAGGTCGGTGGCCCGCAGTGCCACCTGGTGCAGGACGGGGGTGGAGAGGGACAACGTCGTCATGGGGGCGACCATATCCCCGCCTGGGGCAGACTTGACCGATGACCGACGAACACACCAGGGCCGTCTATGCGATCGTGCGTGGCGTCGTGCAGGGCGTCGGCTTCCGGTATCACGCGCTGTGGCAGGCGAATGAGCACGGGGTCACCGGGTGGGTGCGCAACCGGCCCGACGGCGCGGTCGAGGCGCTCGTCGAGGGTCCGTCGGACGCCGTCGACGCGATGGTCGCCTGGCTGAAGCGCGGGCCGGCGTCCGCGTCGGTGCGCGACGTCTACACCCAGGAGCGCCGGCCCGAGGGCCACAAGAGCTTCGAGATCACCTACTGACGTCGCTGCACGCTCTGGCTGGGTCACGGGGCGGGCGTTCTCTGCTTTCGCGGGCGATTTCGACGCTGGATCAGCAGAAATCGCCCGCCCCGGCGTCGAGATCGCCCGCCCGGGGAATCGGGGGCCGGGGGATGAGGACGAGGAGGGACCTCAGACCGAGGCGAGCGCCTGCCACTGGGAGTACGAGGCGTTCCAGACGCCGATGCCGTTGCCGAGGGTCATCGGCCGGTTCGACCCGGTGAACACGACGACGTCGCCGGCGCGGGAGAAGTCGAACATCCACTTGGCGTTCGCGTCCGACATGCCGGTGCAGCCGTGACTGACGTTCGCGACGCCCTGGGACGCCACCGACCACGGGGCCGCGTGGAGGAACTCACCCGACCAGGTGAGCCGCATCGCCCACTTCACGTCGAGGTGGTAGGCGTCCGGGCTGTTCTTGGGGATGTCGACCGTGGTGGAGTCCATGACGATGTGCGAGTAGCGCTGCATGATCACCTTGATGCCCGACCGCGTCGTGTAGTCGGGCTCACGGCCCGCGGTGATCGGGATCGTCTTGATCGTCTTCCCGTTCTCGGTGACCCGCATCTGGTGCGTCGCGATGTTGACGTAGCTGATCCGCGCGTCGCCGATGGAGAAGCTGCCGGTGGCGTCGCGGCCGACCCACGCGTTCTTGCCGGTCTGGATGCCGGCCAGGTTGGCGGTGACCGTGACCTTGGTGCCCTTGGTCCAGTAGTCCTTCGGACGCCACATGAGCTGTCGGTTGTCGACCCAGCCCCACGACCCGTCCTGCTTCGGCGAACTGGTCACCGAGACGTTCTTGACCACCTCGGCCCGCATCGCCTGGGTCTCGACCGGCTTGACGAACTGGATGATCGCGGGCATGCCGACCCCGAGGGTGAACCCGGTGTAGAGGATGTCGTAGTTCTCGATCGTCGTCTTGAGCGTCGAGAACTTCCGCGTCTCGGTGCGCGTGGAGTTGTCGGACGCCGTGAGGGTGACGGTCGCGACGTAGTCGGTCTGCGGCAGCAGGTTGCGGGCCGGCTTCCACGTGGTGCCGCTCAGGCTGCCGGGCACGGACGTTCCGGAGCTGGTCGCGATGGTGACCGCCGAGACGGTGCCGTTGGTGGCGGCGAAGGTGAGGGTGTCAGTGGGCAGCACCGCGTTGAGCGCGTGCTGGCTGGTCATCGTCAGGGTGGGAACGGCGACGGTCGAGGGCGAGGCGGACGCCGCCGAGGAGGCGGGGGACGCCGGCGCCGAGGCGGAGGTCGACGTGCCGGCGGTGCCGCCGGCGCTCGGGTCGATGCTCGAGCAGCCGGCCAGCAGCGCACTGGCCAGCAGGCCGGCCGAGGCGACGACGGCCGCGGCTCGCCGGGACAGGGTGAGGGTCATGGGGTCCTCCGAAGCGGCGTCCATCGGACGCGGGCCCGTGCCGCGAGGGCGCTTCGTCACGCCCGGGACGGCGTCGTATCCGGTGTCAGGGGTCACAGGCGGGCGGGTGCGACGCGATCCGGAGCCGGTCGTGCCCACTGTGACTTCGATGGTAACCCGCGAGCCCGCGTGTGGCCGAATCCGCCTCGCCGGGCCCTCAGGGGGTGCTTCAGGGCCGCGTGGGGTCGGGCCCGGGAAAGCTCCGCGAGGACGCCGGCCGCGCTCCTCGCGCCTGTTGCACGGCCTGCCCGCTCTCTAGCATGGGAGACGCGCCGGGACGTCACCGTCGAAATCCGACGAGCCCTCCCGGGCCCCAGGAAGGACGCACCATGAGCAACAACCGGAACGACTCCGTGATCACCGACATGTTCGGGAAGGCGAAGCACGTGGCCGACCAGGCCCAGGTGCGCGCCGCCGACGCCCGCAAGAAGGCCGACGAGGGCGTCTCCAAGCTCGGCGAGATCACCTACAAGAACCGCGCGACCATCGATTCCCGCATCGAGCAGGCCGAGCACTTCGTCGTCGGCAAGATCGGCACGCGGCACAGCTACAAGGTCTCGAAGGTGCGGGACGCCGTCAGCTGGGGTCTCGACCGCCTCGCCGACCGGCGTCCGGCCGCCCACGTCGCCAGCCCGGTTCCCGACGACACCAACCCCACCGAGGACCTCGGCCCGCAGATCTGAGCCTCGCGGGGCCCCCCCACGAAGACCACGGACGCCACCGCCCGTCGCGCTAGCGATCGGCGGTGGCGTCGTCGTGTGTGTCGACCCGCACCGCGGGCCCGGAGGAGCGGGGCGCCATGACCGCCCCCACGGGGGCGAGCGCGTCGAGGAGGCGGCTCACGGCCCGCCGGCCGGCCACGTAGGTGGCGACGACCTCGGCCGGGGCGCGGTACGGCTCGGGCGCGGCGTCCCCGCTCGCCCTGGCGCTGACGAGGGCGAGCGCCGCCTCCAGCGTATCGGCGCGGCCGATCGCGAACAGTGCGAGCGCGGCGGCGCCCAGGCCCGAGCCCTCCGCCGAGTCGACGACGACGAGCGGGCGGTCGAGGCAGGCGCCGACGATGTCGCGCCAGACGGTGGAGCGGAAGGTGCCGCCGGTGGCCCGGACCTCGTCCACCGGGTGCACGGCGGCGAGGCGCTGGAGCAGGGTGCCCAGCTGCAGGCCCACACCCTCGATCGCCGCCCGGGCGAAGTGGGCGGCGGTGTGCTGCCGGCGGACGCCGAGGTAGGCGCCGGAGATCGACGGGTCCCACAGGGGGGCCCGCTCGCCCATGAGGTAGGGGATCATGAGCAGGCCCTCGGAGCCCGGCTCGACGGTCGCCACGAGGTCGAGCAGCCGCTCGTCGGGGTCGGCGGCGTCCCCGACGACGTCGCGGAGGAAGTTCTGGCCCGCCCACCGCGCGACCATCCCGCCGTTGCTGATCGCCGCTCCGACCACCCAGGCGTCGTCGGTGAGCGCGTAGCAGAACAGGCTGCCGTCGTTCTCGGTGGGCGGCCGGGGGACGACCATGCGGATCGCCCCCGACGTGCCGAGCGACAGCCCGGCGACGCCCGGCCGCAGGGCGCCCACCCCGAGATTCCCGAGGGGACCGTCGCCGGCGCCGAGGACGACGGGGAGCCCCTCGGGGAGCCCCGCGCGGGAGGCGACCTCGGGCAGCAGTGCCAGGTGGGCGGTGGTCGAGTGCACCGGCGGCAGGGTGTCGAGCGTGGTGCCGGCCAGCTCGACGAGGTCGGGGTCCCAGTCGCCGGTGGCGAGGCTCAGCAGGCCGGTGCCCGACGCGCACGACCGCTCGGCGACGAGCTCGCCGGTGAGGGTCTGCACGAGGTAGTCCTTGAGCCCCACCCACCAGCGCACCCTCGCCACGGTCTCCGGCTCGTGGTCGACGAACCAGCGGATCTTGGCCAGCGGGGTCATCGAGTGCACGGGGGCGCCGCTGCGGGCGGCCGAGGCGATGCCCGACCCGCGGAGCAGGTTCACCTCGTGCAGGGCCCGCGAGTCGGCCCAGGTGACCAGCGGCGTGACCGGACGCCGGTCGGCGTCCAGCCCGATCAGCCCGTGCATCGCCGACGAGAGCCCGATGGCGAGCACCTCCCGCCCGGCGAGGCCGGTGGCGCACTCGACGAGCGCCTCGAGCACCGCCGTCATCATCTGGTCGGGGTCCTGCTCCTCGTAGCCCGGACGCGGCTGGTGCATGGGGTACTCCCGCTCGGCGCTCGCCCGGGTCGGGGTGCCGACGCCGAACGCGGTGACCTTCACCGCGGTCGTGCCGACGTCGATCCCGATCACCACGGCCGCGTCGTCGCGGGCAGGGTTCATGCCATCTCCTCCGCCAGGGTGGCCACGAGGCGGGCCACATCGGGATCGTAGACGCCGAGCCGAGCCAGGACATACGTTGTCGCGTCGGGAAGGGGCAGGCTGCGCAGGTCGTCCCAGCCGCCGACCCCGGCGTCCTGCACCGGGACGCCGAGCCCGCGCAGGTGCAGCACCCACGCGGCGAGGGCGCGGCAGGACGCCACCCCCGCGCGGCCCGCGGCGCGTTCGGAGCGCAGCACCGGCAGGATCCGGATCGGCAGCTTCTGCGACCCGTCGGCGGCGATCTGGGAGAGCAGGTGCCGGATGCGCGGGTTGGCGAAGCGGGCGCGCAGCGCGGCGACGTAGTCGTCGAGGTCGGACGCCGGCAGCGGGACCGACCGCCGCGCCTCGCGCCACCAGTCCTCGACCCAGGCGCCGACCCGGGGGTGGGTGATGGCGTCGCGCACGGTCTCGCAGCCGACCAGCGGGCCGGCGTAGGCCATGAGCGTGTGGGCGCCGTTGAGCAGCCGGAGCTTGCGCTCCTCGAACGGGGCGATGTCGCCGGCGAAGGTGGCCCCGGACGCCGCCCAGTCCGGGTGGCCGGCGGCGAAACGGCCGCTGAGCACCCACTCGGAGAAGGGCTCGGTCTCGACCGGAGCGGCGTCCTCGATGCCCGTGGCCGCCGCGACGACCTCCGCCAGGCCCGGGTCGGGCCGGGGCGTGATCCGGTCGACCATCGTCGTGACGGTGGTGACGTGCTCGTCGATCCACGCGAGCAGGGTGGGGTCGACCGCGCGGGCGGCGTCCCGCACCACCGCGAGGACGACGTCGCCGTTGTGCGGCATGTTGTCGCAGGGGCAGAAGGTGATCGCCCCGGCGCCGGCGTCCCGGCGGGCGAGCAGCCCGGCGACGAACCGTGCGGGGGCCGTGATCACCGGGGCCCCTGGGTCGGCGCGCAGAGCGTCCAGGTCGGCGGCCACGTCGGGGTGGGACGCCGCCAGCCGGCCGTCCTCGCTGTGGTAGCCGGCCTCGGTGATCGTCGACGTGACGATCGCGACGGCGGGGTCGGCGAAGTAGCGCAACCAGGCCGCATGGTCGCCGGCCGGGTGCACCGCCGAGAGCGAGTCGACCAGTTCGATCCGGTCGCCGGCGGGGTCGCGCACGACGAGGTGGAACAGGCCGTCCTGCGGCCCGAGCTGGTCGGCGAGGGTGCGGCTGCGTCCGGTGAAGGCGGCGATGCCCCACGCGGCGGCGTCCGAGGCGTGGCAGGTGTACCAGGCGAGGTGGGCGCGGCTGAAGTTGCCGAGGCCGAGGTGGACGATGCGCACCGGGGCCGGGGGACGTCCGGCCCGGTCGCGGGTGAGTCGGGTGCGGGTGTCTGCGGAGGTGCTCACAGGTGGAACACCTTCGCCGGTTGCTCGACGACCAGCCGGTGGGCGATGTCGAGGGCCTCGTCCTCGTCGAGCCGGTGCTCGACCACCAGGCGGGCGAGGTGGGCGGCGTCCAGGCGACGCGACATGTCGTGGCGGGCGGGGATGGAGAAGAACGCGCGGGTGTCGTCGATCATCCCCGAGAGCCGGCTGAAGCCGGCCATCTCGGTGACCGCGCTCTTGAACCGGAGGATGGCGTCGGGGGCGTCGAGGAACCACCACGGGACGCCGACGTGCACGGCCCGGTACCAGCCGGCCAGCGGGCCGAGTTCCCGGGAGTACACCGTCTCGTCGATCGTGAACAGCACGAGGGTGAAGTTCGGGTGGTTGCCGAACGCGGCGAGCAGCGGCTGGAGGCCCCGGGTGGCCTCCACGCCGAGGGGGATGTCGGCGCCGATGTCGGCCCCGAACCGCCCGAAGGCGTCCGGGTCGTGGTTGCGGGCGACCGCGGGGTGCGCGGTCATCGTGAGGCCGTCCTCGCAGGCCATCCGGGCCTGGTCGGTGAACAGGTGCCGGCGCAACGTGAGGCACTCGTCGGCGGACGCCTCGCCGCGCTGGGCGAGCGCGTAGATCCGCTCGCCCTCGGCGGGGTCGAGGAAGAGCGTGCCGAGGTCCGCGTGGGAGTGGTCGCTCGACACGGCGCCGTGGTCCTTGAAGTAGCGGCGGCGGATCTCCATGGCTTCGGTGAAACCGGCCAGGGTCGAGGTGTCGACGCCGGCGGCGTCCCCCAGCGCCCGGGTGAGGTCCGGCCAGTCGGTGCGGGCCGGCTCGAGGTAGCGGTCGGGGCGGAAGGTCGGCGCCACGCGCGTGGTGATGGCCACCTCGCGGTCGATCCGGTCGTGCACGGCGAGGTCGTCGCACGGGTCGTCGGTCGTCGCGAGGAACCGGATGCCGAACGTGTCGAGCAGGGCCCGGGGCTGGAACTCGGGCTCGGCCAGCTGTCCGGCGATCCGGTCATAGATGCGGTCGGCGGTCTCGGCGCTGGGACGCACCGTGACGCCGAAGATGCCGACGAGCTGCTCGCGCATCCAGTAGCTCATCGCGGTGCCGGCGAAGTCGGGCCAGTGGGCGCAGAACGTGCGGAAGGCGGCGCGGGCGGCGTCCTCGCCGAGCTCGCCCTGTCCGACGCCGAGGTGCTCGAGGTCGACGCCGTTCGCGTGCAGCAGCCGGTTGATGTAGTGGTCGGGGGTGAGCAGCAGGGTGGTCGGGTCGGCGAACGGGGTGTCGTCGGCCAGCCACTGGGGCGGCACGTGGCCGTGGGGGCTGATGATCGGCAGGTCCCGCACTGACCGGTAGATCCCGCGGGCCACCTTGCGGGCGGGCGGGTCCGCCGGGAACAGGCGGTCGTCGTTGAGGCTGAGTTTCGGGGTCGACGCTGACATGGCTTCATGCTGCCCGAGCCCCCGTCGCGGTCCGTCTCGGTTTCCAGCTGTTGCCCGCTGGCGGGGGTGCAGTGCCGCTGGTTGGGCGTCGAGTGGAATGCTCGGACCATGAGCATCGACGCCCTGCCCTGTGAACTCATCGGTGGCCCCCATCAGGTCGTCCCGGACGAGCAGCTGGACGACCTGGTCGGCCGGCACCTGGCCGCCCTCGACCTGGATGGCAAGAAGGTGACGCTGGTCGTCCCCGACGGCACCCGCAGCTGCCCGCTGCCGCTGCTCATGCGCACGATGCACCGCCACCTGCACGACCGGGTCGCCGACCTCACCGCGGTCATCGCCCTGGGCACCCACAGCTACATGGAGCCCGACGAGATCGACAGGTGGTTCGGGGTCGGGGGGCCGGGGCAGCCGGCGTCCCTCGAGGGGGCCTACCCGGGCATGCGCGTGGTCAACCACGAGTGGGCCGACCCCGACATGCTCGTCACCGTCGGCCACATCAGCGGGGAGCGGGTCGCCGAACTGAGCGAGGGCCGGCTCGACCAGGGTGCCGACATCCTCATCAACCGGCACGTCGTCGAGGCGGACGTCTCGATCGTCGTCGGCCCGGTGTTCCCGCACGAGGTCGTGGGCATCAGCGGCGGCAACAAGTACTTCATCCCCGGCGTCGCCAGCCAGGAGTTCATCGACATGACCCACTGGGTCGGCGCGCTCATCTCGTCGGCGGCGATCATCGGCACCACGGGCATCACGCCGGTGCGGGCGATGATCAACGAGGGCGCCGCGCTCATCCCCACGCAGCGGCTGGCGCTCTGCCTCGTCGTGCAGTCCGGCACGGGCGACATCGAGGCCGCCGCGTTCGGCACCAGTGAGGACGCCTGGGCTGCGGCGGCGTCCGTGGCGGCCGAGACGCACGTCACCTACATCGACGAGCCGTTCCAGCGGGTGATCAGCGTGATGCCGACCCGCTACGACGACATCTGGACCGCCGCCAAGGGGTTCTACAAGCTCGAGCCCGCGGTGGCCGACGGCGGGGAGGTCGTCATCTACGCCCCGCACGTCACCGAGGTCTCCGAGGTGCACAAGGAGATCTACGAGATCGGCTACCACTGCCGCGACTACTTCGTGAAGCAGTGGGACAAGTACAAGCACATCCACTGGGGAGTGCTCGCGCACTCGACCCACCTGCGCGGCGCCGGCGTCTACGACGCCGAGACCGGAGTGGAGACCTGCCGGTTGCGGGTGACCCTGGCCACCCGGATCCCACGCGAGGTGTGCGAGTCGATCAACCTCGGCTACCTCGACCCCGACACGGTCGACCTGGACGCGCTGGCGTCCGAGGCCGGCACCGTGGTCATCCCGAACGCGGGGGAGATCCTCTACCGACTGCGGTCGGAGTAGGTCCAGGCGTCCGATTTCTCCGGCGTCCGGCTCCCGATTTGCGGGGCGTGCCGGGGGGTTGGGTTTTCGGGGCGGGAGTTCTCTGCTTGTGCGGGCGATCTCGACGCGTTTCGAGCAGAGATCGCCCGCCCCAGCGTCGAGATCGCCCGCCCCAGGAAGGGGGGCCGCGTCAGGCGGGACGCCGGTTGAGCCCGGCGATGCGGGCCGAGAGCACGGTGGCGAAGGTGCTCCACGCCGCGTAGGCGCCGAGCCCGGTCGCCTTGACCCGGCCCACGGACGCCGCCCGGCGCGCCAGGTCGGCCGACGAGACCGCGAGCAGCCCCGCGACGACGGCCGCCGGCCCGAGCCGGTGCGTCCGGAAGAACACCCCGCTCCACCCGGCGTTGAGCACGAGGTTCGCCGCCAGTGCCCGGGAGAACCGGGACGCCTCGGCGTCCCGGCCCGCCTCGTGCAGGTCGCAGATCGTCGACGTCGCCGCGACGACGATCGTGGAGTAGAGCGTGCTCCAGACCGGTCCGAAGACCCAGTCCGGCGGGTTCCACGGCGGCTTGCGCAGCGAACGGAACCAGCGGCTGGACGGGTCGGTGAGCAGGCCGCCGACGACCGCCGTGCCGACCACGCCGAGACCCACGCGGGCCAGCGTCCGGTTCCACCGGTGGGGGTCGACGGACGCCGTCGCCCTGCGGACCGCCTCGTCGAAGCCCATGGGGCCGCCCGGCGGGTCGCCCAGCAGGTCGGCGGCGTCCGACTCGTGCCGGAGCGCGTCGTGGATGAGCGAGCCGACCAGCGGGCGGGCGATGCCGGCGGGCACCGGGGTGACCAGCCCCACCCAGTGCGACGCGAGGCCCGGCGTGAGCACCGGGACGGTGCCGACCAGGCGCGGGCCGATGCCGGTGATCCGCGCGTAGCGGCGCATCATCTGCGAGTAGGTGAGCACCTCGTCCATCCCGAGGTCGATCGTGCGGTTCACCTCCGGCGGCAGGTCGGCCGCCCGGACGAGGTAGTGGACGACGTCGTCGATGGCGATCGGCTGGATCCGGTTGGCGAGCCACCGGGGCCCGGTCGCCACCGGCAGCCGCTCGGTGAGGTGACGCAGCATGTCGAAGGACGCCGACCCGGCGCCGAGCACGACACCCGCCTGCAGCACCGCGGTCGGGACGCCGGACCCGAGCAGGATCTCCCCGACCTCGACCCGCGACGCCAGGTGGTCGGACAGCCGGCCACCGGTGGGGTGCAGCCCGCTGAGGTACACGATGCGTGCCACCCCCGCGTCGGCGGCCGCCCGCGCGAATCCCTGCGCCAACTCCTTGTCGCGCGCGCGGAAGTCGTCCCCGGCCTTCTCCATCGAGTGCAGCAGGTAGTAGGCCACGTGGACGCCGCTCAGCGCCGTCCGCAGGTCGTCGGCGTTGCCGGCGTCCCCCTCGGTGACCTCGACCCGGTCGCGCCACGCGGCGTCGATCCGGTCGGGGTGCCGCAGGAGCGCGCGCACCCGCCAGCCGGCGTCCAGCAGGGCGGGGACGACGTGGGCGCCGATGTAGCCGGTGGCGCCGGTGACGAGGGCGAGTCGGGACATGTCAGCCTCCCAGCGACAGCATCAGGGGCAAGAGGTACAGCATTCCGAGCGACCAGGTCACATGGGTGACGATCGGCCCGAGGACTCCGCCGGTGACCCGGCGCTCGGCGGTGGTGAGCAGCCCCAGGCACAGGGCCGCCAGGGTCAGCAGCGGGACGCCGCTCACCAGCGTGGACGCCGCGTACAGCACGACGGTGACCGGGCCGTTCCACCGCTCGTCGATGGCGGCGTACAGCGACCCGCGGAAGAACAGCTCCTCGGCGACGCCGTTGACCGCCGTGATCACCCCGACGAGCCACCACGAGCCGTGCCGGGCGTGGTCGAGGAGGTGGTCGACGGGGTGCCGCAGCAGCGGGACGTGCGCGACGACCAGCGCCCCGGCGAGGAAGATCAGCAGCAGGGCGGCCCCCAGCACGAAGGCCTGCAACACCGGGCGGCCGATCCGTCCCTCCCGGGTGTGGGCGCGGCCGAGGTAGAGGCGTCCGGACGCGAACGCCCCCACCGTCCAGATCGCCGCGACCCCGAGGGTGGCCGCGTAGAAGGCGGGGTCCCCGGGGCGGATCGACAGCGCCGCGCCCAGGGCCGCCGCCCCGGCGACCAGCGTCACGGCCGACACGATCCGGCGCCGGCGCAGCTGTGCGCGCGTCTCCCGGTGGTCGCGCGGCACCGGGGTGACCAGGGACGCCGTGAAGAACGCTCCCAGCTCCCTGAGCACCGCTGTGATCATGCGACCGTCCTCGGCTCGGCTGCCGGTCAGGCCCGCCTGCCGGTCAACCCATCCTGCCAGGGGCCCGGTGCTCGGGGGCCGGGGCGGCTGGCGATCTCGACGCTCCAGCTGGCGAATTCTGCTCCAGAGGCGTCGAGAACGCCAGCAACAGCAGAGATCGCCAGCCGCTCGGCCGGACGCCGGAGGGCCCGGCTCAGGTGACGGCGCCCAGGTGCCAGGGGACGAACTCGTTGTCGCCGTAGCCGAGCTCCTCGCTGAGCGACTTCCGGCCGCTGGCGAGGTCGAGGATCGCGTCGTAGATCTCCCGGCCCTTGACCTCCACCGGAACGCCCTGCTCGACGATGTCGCCGCAGTCGATGTCCATGTCGTCGGACATCCGCCGGTAGGTGTCGGAGTTGGTCGACAGCTTGAGGATCGGGGCCGGCTTGGTGCCGAGGGCCGACCCGCGTCCGGTCGTGAACACGACGAGGTTGCACCCCCCGGCGATGAGGCCGGTGACCGAGACCGGGTCGTAGCCGGGGGTGTCCATGAACGAGAAGCCCCGCTCGGTGATCGGCTCCGCGTAGCGGTAGACCGCGACCATGGGGGAGTGCCCGCCCTTCGCCACCGCGCCGAGCGACTTCTCGAGGATCGTGGTGATCCCGCCCTCCTTGTTGCCGGGGGAGGGGTTGTTGTCCATCGACCCGCCGTCGGCGGCCGTGTACGACTCCCACCAGGCGAGCCGGTCGAGCAGCGTCTGCGCCACCTCCGGCGACGTGGCCCGGCGGATGAGCAGGTCCTCGGCGCCGTATACCTCGGGAGTCTCGGCGAGCACCGAGCGTCCGCCCTGGGCGACGATGAGGTCGGACGCCACGCCGAGCGCGGGGTTGGCGGTCACCGCCGACCACCCGTCGGAGCCGCCGCAGTTGAGGCCGACGACCAGTTCCGACACGGGCACCTCCTCGCGTTCGACCTTCGCCACCTCCGGTGCCATCGCCTGCAGTTCACGGACGCCGCGCGCGATCGACGCCTTGGTGCCGCCCTCGTCCTGCACGGTGAAGCGCACGACCGGAACCTCCGGGCGGAACTCGATCCCGTCGAGCATCCCCTCCATCTGGTTCATCTCGCAGCCGAGGCCGATGAGCAGGACGCCGCCGACGTTCGGGTGGCGCGCGTAGCCCATGAGCGTGCGGCGCAGCGTCTGCAGGCCCTCGCTCTCGCCCGCGTGGCCGCAGCCCTGCTCATGGGTGACCGCCATCACCCCGTCGATCGTCGGATACTCGTCGAGCAGCCCGGACGCCTCCGCCCGTGCGGCGATCGCCTTGCACACGGTCGCCGAGCAGTTCACCGAGCTCACGACGGCGAGGTAGTTGCGGGTGGCGACCGAGCCGTCGGAGCGGCGGATGCCGAGGAAGCTGCGCCGCTCGGGCAGGTCGAGGGCGGGCGCGTCCGGGTCGAGCGCGGTGCCGGCGTCCGAGGCCTGGGAGGCGCCGTGGGGCGAGAACACGAGGTTGTGCGAGTGCACGTGCTCGCCGGTGCGGATCGGCCGGGTCGCGACGCCGATGACGTGGCCGTACTTCAGCACCGGGTCGCCCTCGGCGATGTCGGTGAGAGCCACCTTGTGGCCCCGGCCGATCGCGTCGACCAGCCGCACCTCGCCGCCGGCGTCCAGGTCGGCCGTGGCGCCGGCGTCGAGGTCGCGCAGGGCGACGGCGACGTTGTCCTGGGGTTCGAGTGCGTGCAGTGCGTGGGCAGTCACGTCGTTGCTCCTTGTCTCGGAGATGTCGTCAGCGGTCGACCCGGGCCGTGCCGCCGCCCGCGAGCTTGAACACCTCGGCAGCCGTGGCCATCGACGTGTCGCCCGGGGTGGTCATCGCCAGCGCGCCGTGGGCGGCGCCGTAGTCGACGCAGGTCTGCAGGGGTTGGCCGGTGATCAGCCCGTAGACCAGCCCGGACGCGAACGAGTCGCCCCCGCCGACCCGGTCGAGGATCTCGAGCCCGTCGCGCTGGGTGGCCTGCACCAGGCCGGCGTCGCGCGACCAGGCGATCGCTCCCCAGTCGTTGACGGTGGCCGAGCGGACGCCGCGCATGGTGGTGGCGATCACCGCGAAGTTCGGGTAGGCGGCGGAGGCGGTCTCGATCATCCGGCGGAAGCCCTCGATCGGCAGTTCGGTGAGGTTCTCGTCGACGCCCTCGACCTCGAACCCGAGGGCGGCGGTGAAGTCCTCCTCGTTGCCGATCATCACGTCGACGTACCTGGCCAGTTCGCGGTTGACCTCCTGCGCCCGCGCCTGGCCGCCGATCGACTTCCAGAGGCTGGGCCGGTAGTTGAGGTCGTAGCTGACGACCGTCCCGTGCTCGCGGGCCGCCTTGACGACGGCGAGACAGGTTTCGGCCGCGGTGTCGGACAGCGCCGCGTAGATGCCGCCGGTGTGCAGCCACCGCACGCCCTGCTCGCCGAACAGCCGGTCGAGGTCGAGGTCGCCGGGCCGCAGCTGGCTGATCGCGGTGTTGCCCCGGTCGGACACCCCCTTGGCCCCCCGGACGCCGAAGCCGCGCTCGGTGAAGTTGAGGCCGTTGCGGACGCTGCGTCCGACGCCGTCGGAGGGCACCCACCGCACCATCGACGTGTCGACGCCGCCGGTGAGCATGAAGTCCTCGACCAGCCGGCCGACCTCGTCGTCGACGAGCGCGGTGAGCACCGCCGTGCGCAGCCCGAACACCTTGCGCAGGCCGCGGACGACGTTGTACTCGCCGCCGCCCTCCCAGGCTGCGAACTGGCGGGCGGTGCGGATGCGTCCCTCGCCCGGGTCGAGGCGCAGCATCACCTCGCCGAGCGACACGGCGTCGTAGCGGCAGTCCTCGGCAGGCCTCACGGTCAGGCTGGTCATGGCAGCTCCTTCGGTCAACGTCTCGATGCCGTCACTTGGAGATCTGGGCCGCGGCGGCGACGGCCTCGGCGCACAGCTTGGCGACGGTGTCGGTGTCCCCGGCATCCACCGCCTTGGCCGGCACCATCCACGACCCGCCGACCGCGGGGATGCACGGCTGGCCCAGGTAGTCGGCGAGGTTGGCGAGGCTGACGCCCCCGGTCGGGATGAACTGGACGTCGCCGAACGGGGCCGACAGGGCCGCGATCGCCTTGGCTCCACCGTACGAGCCGGCTGGGAAGAACTTGACGGTGTCGATGCCGAGCTTGCGGGCGGCCATGATCTCCGACGGGGTGACGCAGCCGGGCAGCACGTCGAGGTCGCGCTCCTGGGCGCGGCGGACGACGTCGGCGTCCAGCCCGGGGCTGACGATGAAGCGGGCGCCCGCGTCGGCCGCCCGGTCGACCTGCGCGGTGGTGACCACCGTGCCCGCCCCCACGAGCAGGTCGTCGCGGCGGGCCAGCGCGCGGATCGTGTCGGCGGCGGCCGCGGTGCGGAAGGTGACCTCGGCGATCGGCAGGCCCCCGCGCACCAGGGCTTCGCCCAGGGCGTCGGCCTGCGCGGCGTCCGAGCACACCACCACGGGGACGATGCGGTAGCGGGTGATGTGGCTCAGCATGATCGGGTTCCTCCTGGCGGGTCGGGTGCGGTCAGCGGCGCGCGTACGCGGCCTGCGGAATACGGTAGGCGAGGTCGACGGCCGTCTCGTGCGCCTCGTCCTCACCCAGCCGGTGCTCGAGCACCAGCCGGGCGAGGTAGCCGGCGTCGATGCGGCGGGCCAGGTCGTGCCGGGCCGGGATGGACGCGAAGGCGCGGGTGTCGTCGACGAAGCCCGACAGGTTGTAGAAACCGGCCGTCTCGGTCGCGGTCTCGCGGAACCGGCGCATGCCCTCGGGGGAGTCGATGAACCACCAGGGCGCACCGAGGCGGACGCTGGGGTAGACGCCGGCGAGCGGGGCGAGCTCGCGGGTGTAGACGGTCTCGTCGATCGTGAACAGGATGCAGCGGAAGCCGGGGTCCATTCCGAACGCCTCGAGCATCGGGCGCAGCGCGTGCGTGTACTCAGCCGCGATCGGGATGTCGAAGCCCTTGTCCGGGCCGTGCTTGGCGAACATCCCGTCGTGATGGTTGCGCAGCACCCCGGGGTGGATCTGCATGACCAGCCCGTCGTCGCGGGCCATGCCGGCGAACTGGAACAGCATGTTGCCGGCGAACGCGCGGGCCTCCGCCGGGCTCAGCCGCTCACCTCCGAGGGCCCGGGCGAACAGCGCCTGCGCCACCCCGTCGTCGAGGGGTGTCGTGTCCGCGTACTCGTGGCCGTGGTCGCTGGCCCGGGCCCCGGCCGCGACGAAGGCGGCGCGCCGCCGCCGCAGCGCCTCGAGGAAGCTCGGGTAGTCGCCGACCTCCATGCCGGCCGCGGCGCCGAGCCGGCGCACGTCGTCGGGCCAGGTGGGCCGGTCGGGGTAGGCGACCGCGTCGGGGCGGAAGGTGGGGACCACCCGCTCGCCGTAGCCGGCGTCCGCGAGCCGCCCGTGCTGGGCGAGGTCGGACGACGCCGGGTCGGTCGTGCTGATGATCTCGATGTTGAACCGGTCCAGGAGCTGCAGCGGGCGGAAGTCGGGCCGGGCGACGACCTCGGAGATGCGGTCGTAGATCGCGTCGGCGGTCTCGGCGCTCGGCACCTCGGTCACCTCGAACACCGTGGCGAGCTCGTGCTCCAGCCAGAAGCGCGAGGGGGTGCCCCGGAACAGCTTCCAGTTGCTGCAGAACCGGCGCCAGATCTCCCGCGGGTCGGTCTCGGTGGGTCCGCCGTCCTCGCGCGGGACGCCGAGGTCGGTGAGCGGGACGCCCTGCGACACGAGCATCCGGGTGACGTAGTGGTCGGGGACGATGAGCAGCCGTGCCGGGTCGTCGAACGCGTCGTTGTCGGCGAACACCTGGGCCTCGACGTGCCCGTGCATGCACACGAGGGGCAGGCCCTCGGTCTGCCGGAGGATGGAGCGCGCCAGCGAACGCTGGGCCGGGTCCACCGGCAGCGCGCGGTCTGGGTGCAGCTCGAGTGTTTCGGCCATGACATCTCCTGAGGGCTGCCGGGGGAACGTCCTGCAAACGATTGCACCCAGCTTCCGGCATGTCAAGGGGCGTACCGCCGGGCATCCGCTCAACGGCGCGGCGCAGGCCTGGGGCGTGCTTGTGCACTCGATTGCAGAGGAGGTAGCGTCTCGGGGGACAGGGAGGTGCCATGCCGCTGAGTTCCGGTTCCGGGACCGGCCCCGCGGCGTCCGAGCCGGGACGCCGGGAGGCGTCGGGTGCCACCCTGCGCGACCTCGCCGCCGCGGCGGGCGTCTCGGTGGCGACGGCGTCCAGGGCCTTCTCCCGGCCGGAGAAGGTCGACACCTCGACCCGGGAGCGCATCCTCCGGCTTGCCGCCGAGCTCAAGTACGTGCCCAACCGGGCCGCGCAGGCCCTCATCACCGGGCGCACGATGTCGCTCGGCCTCGTCGTGCCCGACCTCAACAATCCGTTCTACGGGGGTCTCATCAAGGGCGCCCAGGACCTCGCCCGCTCGCTCGGCCGCTCGGTGCTCATCGCCGACACCGATGAGGATCCCGACGTCGAGCTGAGCATCGTCGAGCAGTTGGCGCAGCGCACGGACGCCGTCGTGCTCTGCTCCAGTCGCATGCCGGACGCCGACCTCGAGCGCGCCAACCGGCTGTGCCCGGTGGTGCTCGTCAACCGCGAGCACGCCGGCGTCCCGGCCGTCACCTTCGACTCCGACTCGGGAGTGCGCGAGGCGGCCGTGCACCTGCGCGCGCTCGGCCATCGTCGGGTGGGCTACGTCGGGGGACCGGTGCTGAGTTTCAGCGACGCCGCGAGGTCGGCGAGCCTCGGCCAGGTGTTCCCCGAGCACGGGCTCGAGGTGGTGCTGCTCGGCAACCACGAGCCGACCTTCGAGGGCGGACGCCGGGCGGCCGACCGGGTGCTGCTCGCCGATGTCACCGCGGTGATGGTCTACAACGACGTGATGGCGATGGGCCTGGTCGGCCGGCTGCTGGGCTACGGCCTCGAGATCCCACGCGAGCTGAGCGTCATCGGCTGGGACGACATCGAGTTCTCTGAGATGTTCACCCCGGCACTGACCACCATCCGGGTGCCCCGGGCGGAGGCGGGACGGGCCGCCGTCGACTACCTCGAGTCGGCCCTCACCGGCCACCCGACCGCGCCGCCCCGGCTGGAGACGCGGCTCGTGTTCCGGCAGACCACGGCCCGGGCCCACCGGCGTCAGGTCGAGTGAGGGGCCCATGTCCATGACCACGCAGCAGACGACGACCCGAGAGGTGACGATGGAGCGATTGAGCAGCCGGACGCTGGAGTCCGTCGAGGCGGGTGCGGCGGTGAGCCTGCCGCCCCGGGGCTGGGCCGGACAGGGGGTGGGCATCGTCCACCTCGGTATCGGCGCCTTCCACCGGGCCCACCAGGCGGTGTTTACCCAGGACGCCTTCGCGGCGACCGGCGACGACCGGTGGGGCATCTCCGGGGTCACCCAGCGCTCCGCCTCGGTGCGCGACCAGCTCGCACCCCAGGACGGCCTCTACGGCGTCCTGGAACGGGCGGTCGACCACGTCGGGGTCAACGTGGTCGGCTCGGTCCGGGAGGTGCTCTACCCGGGCGAGCAGTACGAGCGGGTGATCGAGCGGCTGGCCGACCCGGCCGTGCAGGTGGTCACCCTCACGGTCACCGAGAAGGGGTACCGCCGCGACGGGTCGGGCCACCTCGACCTCGCCGATCCCGCGGTCGCGGCCGAGCTGGCCGGGGGGCCGGTGACCAGCGCGGTCGGGCGGCTGGTCCGGGGGCTCGAGCGGCGCGCCGCGACGAGCGGGACGCCGGTCACGATCGTGTGCTGCGACAACCTCACCGACAACGGCCGGGTGCTGCGGCGCCTGGTCGGCGACTACTGCGAGGCGCTGGCGGCGTCCGACCTGGCGGCGTGGATCGACGCGAACGTGCGCTTCCCGTGCACCATGGTCGACCGGATCGTGCCCGCTACCACCGACGCCGACCGGGCGCTGGGCGAGCGCATCCTCGGACTGCGCGACGAGGGCCTGGTCACCGCGGAACTGTTCAAGCAGTGGGTGATCGAGGACGACTTCGCGGCCGACCGTCCGGCCTGGCACCTCGTGGGCGCCCAGCTGGTGGCCGACGTCGCGCCGTTCGAGAACATGAAGCTGCGCATCCTCAACGGCACCCACTCGACCCTCGCCTACCTCGGGGCGCTGCGGGGGCACGCGACGATCGCCTCCGCGGTCGCCGACCCGCAGCTGCTCGACGTCGCCGAGCACCTCATCGCCGACGACGTCATCCCGATCCTCGCCCAGCCCGAGGGCGAGGACCTCCCGGCGTACGGCGCGGAGGTGCTCAAGCGGTTCTCCAACCCGGCGCTGGCCCACAGGACCACCCAGATCGCCATGGACGGCTCGCAGAAGCTGCCGCTCCGGCTGCTCGGCACCATCCGGGCCAACCTCGAGGCGGGGCGCACTCCGCACTACGCCCTGCGCGGGGTCGCCGGGTGGATGTCCTATCTCGCGCGTCCTGAGGGTGCCGACGGCCTGGCGCTGCCGGTCGACGACCCCATGGCGGACCGGCTCACGGGCCTGGTCCGCGGCCGCCGCGACCCCGCCGAGGTGGTCGACCGGCTGCTCGAGGTGCGCGAGATCTTCGGCGACGACCTCCCGGACGCCGCCGGCGTCCGGGACGAGCTGGTGGGGGGCGTTCGCGAGTTGCTGTAGCGGCGGGGACGCTCAGCGTCCCGGACAGGTGGTCAGCACCCGGACCATGGCCGCCTGCTCCGCGCCCGTCACCCACAGCCCGTACTTCCGCTTCACCGCCACCTGGCGGGCCACGTAGTCGCAGCGGAACGCCTTGTTCGGGGGCAGCCAGGTGGCGGCGTCCCCGTCGCCCTTCTGCTGGTTGACCCTCCCGCCGACCGCGAGCAGGTTGAGCGGGTCGTTGGCGAAGGCGACGCGCCGGGCGGCCGGCCAGCGCTGCGCGCCCTTCTGCCACGCGTCGCCGAGGGCGACGACGTGGTCGATCTGCACCTGGTTCGACGTGCGCACCCCGCGGACGAAGTGGATCGTCGTGCGGGTGTAGGGGTCGACGAGCGTCCCGGAGACGACGATGCAGTGGTGGGTGCCCGGCCGGAAGGTGACACCGGTGAGGTCGCGGGCGAGGATGTCGTTGCGCGTGTCGCAGCCGTTGTGGTCGGTGTCGACCCAGCCGTCGCCGAACATCCGCCGGGAGTATCCGGTCATCGGGGCCCGGCCCTTGACCGGAAGTTGCCGGGCCCGCGCGAGGGCGCTCCCGGACGCCGCCGGCGTCCCCGTCGCCCGCGAGGTCGCCCGGGCCGCCGCGGTCGTGGACACGGCCGGAGCCGGGGAGGGTGCGTGCGGCGCGACCGCGCATCCGGCCGGCAGCAGGGCGAGCGCACCCGCGACCCACACCGCCCACAGCCTTCGCACCCGACCTCCTCCCACAACACCTCATCCTGCCCTCGTCGCGCGGGCTTCCCGGCTGCGGCGCGAGGACCGGTCGACGTTCTCGACCGACGACGGGGGAAAACATCGGACCTTGTGGCGCGGACGCCGGGACAGTGCCGGACGCCGGGGCTAGCGTCGGCGGCATGGGTTTCCGCATGCGCCAGTCGATCCGGATCGCGCCCGGGATCCGGTTGAACGTCTCGGCCAAGTCGCTCGGCATCTCCGCGGGCGTGCGCGGTGCCCACGTCTCGCTCAACTCCCGCACGGGTGTGCGCACCACGGCGTCGCTGCCGGGCACCGGCCTGTCGTACACGACCACGCACGCGGTGCACGCGCCGGCGTCCCCGGGGCGGGGGCCGGGCTCGGCGCCGCGCTCGCTGCCCGCGTCCCCGCCGCCGCAGGCTCCGCACCCCGGCCTGTTCGCGCCGCACTGGCACAAGGAACTGTTCGCCGCCCTCGAGCAGGGACGCACGACCGGTCTCGAGCCGATCGCCGTGCGGCACCCCGAGGCCCGCGCCACCTGCATGATGCTCGAGGCCCTGTCGCCCGCGACCGGCGCCGAGGGCGGACAGCGCGCCGAGCAGATGCTGGGCGAACTGTGGTCGACGGGCTACGACCCCGCATCCGACGGGTTCCTCCGCACCTACGCCCCCGACTCGACCACCTCGATCCGGCTCACCCCGATCCTCGTCGCCACGCTGCCGCTGTCCCGCGACGCGATCGGGCTCGCGCTCGCCGAACTGATCCAGGAGACCGGCAACCTCGACGGCGCGATCCAGGTCGTCGAGGGGGTCACGCCGAGCACCTACGCCGCGGTGAGCCTGGCGGACCTGTACGCCGAGGCGGGCCGCTGGAGCGACGTCATCGCCCTCACCGACGGGATCCCCAACGGCGACGACTTCTGCACCTACCTGCTCATTCAGCGGGGGGTGGCCCTCCGGCAGTCGGGCTTCCTCGACGCCGCCCTCGACAGCCTCAAGGCGGCGCTGGCGCCCCGCTCGCGGATGGTCGCCCTCCGGCACCTGGCTCTCGTCGAGCGGGCCCTCACCTATCGGGCCTCGGGCAAGAAGTCGCTGGCGCGTCGCGACCTCGAGCGCGTCCTCGCCGACGACTCCCAGTATCCGGGCGTCGCCGACCTGCTCTCTCAGCTCGCGGGCTAGCGCAGACGGGCGGCAGGGCCACCCGTTGGGGCGTGCTGGCGCGCGCCCGGCCCTCTGCATAGTGGAGCCAGGCATGGCCGACCACGAAGGAGACGACATGACCACACCCGCCTTTCCCGTCCCCCCTGTCGGAGGCGAGGGCAATCCGCTGGGCATCAACGAGGAGGGCGACGCCGCCCGCCGCGAGGCCGAGCAGCAGGAGGAGGCCTCCGACGAGCCGAGCGTGATCAGCCTCGACCAGAGCGAGCAGGCCGCCCGGGGCGAGCGGGCCGAGCCCGACGACGAGTGACCCGCGGCGGAGGCGCTGCCGCTCGCCCCACCCGTTCGGGCGTGCTCGGCCTCCGTCGGCGCCCTGCATAGTGGGGGCAGGACTCGCTGTCCTCCCGAAAGGAGACGAGATGTCGCACCCCAACTTCCCTCTCATGCCCATGCATCCCGAGGACCACGACCGGGAGGGCCTCGACGACCCCACCGAGGAGGAGGCCGAGGAGATCGAGCAGTCCGAGGAGCAGGAGGAGCAGCCGGGCGTCATCACCCTCGAGGAGGAGGACGAAGCCGTCGAGGGCGAGCGGCGCGACCACTGACGCCGCGCGACGACCAGCACCGGACGCCGGGACCCCCAGGGTTCCGGCGTCCGTGCCTGTCCGGGCAGCGACCGCCCGGCCACGACCGATGGGGGACGCCCGCCCGTTAGTCTGGGCACATGTCGAGCGAGGCGGTGCCCCGGTTCCGGCATGAAGCGCTGGGAGTGATCCTCCAGGTGCGAGTGGACGCCGGCGAGCCCCGGCTGTGCGTCCTGGCCTGGCAGCGTCCCCGCGACCCGTTCGCGGGACTCTGGGCCCTCCCCGGCGGCCCGGTCGAGAGCGGCGAGACGATCGAGCAGTGCATCCGCCGCGAAGTGGAGACCCGGCTCGACCTGTCCGCGATGGCGCACATGGAGCAGCTCCGCACCTACAGCCGCCCCGACCGCGACCCGATGCAGCGCACCATCGGCACCGCGTACCTCGGCATGGTCCCTGCCGACGTCGACGCGCCCCTGCCCGCAACGGCCGGCTGGCTCCCGGTGGGCCGGCTGCCGGGAATGGCGTTCGACCATGCGGAGATGGTCGGCGACGGGGTCGCCCGGATGCGGGCCAAGCTCTCGTACACCAACCTCGCGTTCGCCCTGGCACCTGCGAGGTTCACCATCGCCACTCTGCGCGACCTCTACTCGGCGGCCCTCGGCTACGAGGTGGAGGCGACCAACCTGCAGCGGGTGCTGACCCGGCGGGGGCAACTCACCCCTACGGGGGAGCGGCACCCATCGGGACGTACCGGGGGAAGGCCCGCGGCGGTGTTCCGGTTCGCCGCCCGACGGCTCGAGATCACCGACCCGTTCGCCACCCTGCGCCCGCACGGCGACCCGTCCTGACAAGGGGATCGCGCCCGTCGGGGGAAACGGGCGCGATCCGGATCGTGGGCGGGGGCGCCGCACACTTCTGGTCGATCGACCCACTTCCCCCGCGCGCCGCAAATATACCCCTGGCCGCACGCCCGGCAAACCGAGCGCTGGGCGGGCAGGTCGGGCGGCCGCCGGGCAGCATCGTGAATCCGGGACGCGGGGTGGGCCGCCGCGCCTAGCCTGAAGTATGAGCATCACGATCCACGAAACGTTCCTCCCGCACACCGACCCGGCGGCGGCCATCGATTTCTACCGCAGGGTGCTCGAGTTCGAGGTGCGGGGCGACGTCGAGAACCACGGCCTGCACTGGATCACCGTGGGACCGTCGCGGCAGGAGGACATCTCGGTCGTCCTCTACCCGCCGCAGGTCGCTCCCGGCATCACCGACGACGAGCGGCAGATGATCGAGGCGATGATGGAGCGCGGCGCCTACGCCAGCCTCAACCTCGCCACGTCCGACCTCGACGCGGTGTTCGCCCGGCTGCAGGCCGCCGGCGCCGACGTCGTCCAGCCGCCGACCGAGCATCCGTACGGCATCCGCGACTGCGCTGTCCGCGATCCCTCCGGCAATCTGCTCCGCATCCAGCAGCTCCGCTGACTCCCCGCGTCGTCAGGGGGTCCGGACGAGCCGGCGTCCCCGCTCCACGGTGACGACCGGCACCCGGGCCGGCTCGACGACCCGCGCCCGGGGCGCCGGGACGAGCGCAGCCCTCAGCTTCCGCTCGAGGGGGCGTTCGTACACGTGGTAGATCGCCCCGGCGAGCAGCAGTGACGCGCCGCCCGCAGCCAGGTAGACGAGGAACTTCGAGATGCGGTCGCCGTGCAGTCCCGAGCTGTAGACGAGCCGCATGCTCAGTTCGTGCACCATGTAGAGCGCGAACGACCACTGGCCGAGGCGCACCAGCCAGCCCGCGCGCAGCGGGCTCGGGCGCTGGTCGAGGTCGGCCCGGGCGGCACCCAGGATGAGCGCCGCGAAGCCTACGGCGGTGATGATCTGCGCGTACCAGAAGGCGTCGGCGAGGTTCTGCTCGTGCCGGACCCCCCACTGCCACGCCACGAGGTAGGACGCCACCGCGAGGAGCGCGCCCCCCGGCAGGCCGATCCGCGGGCGCCAGCCGCGCTTCATGGCGAGCGCCAGCGCGACGCCGACGAGGAACTCGCCGATCCGGTACAGCGGCAGGTAGAAGAGGATGTCCAGATGCTGCCGGTCGATCCGGCTGAACAGCAGGGCGCCGCCCAGCAGCCAGCCGCCCGCCAGCGCAGCCATGAGCACCGGGCGGCGCCGCAGCCAGCCGATGCCCATGACGAAGGGGAACAGGACATAGAAGAACGCCTCGTCCGACAGCGACCACGCCGGCGAGTTGTAGGTGAGGGCGCCGGGGCCCGGAGCCCACGACTGGACGAGGAACAGCTGCGCCAGCCACCCCCACGGCCGCTTGTCGATGCTGCCGATGCCGAGGACGACGAAGACGGCGGCGACCGCGAAGGTGAGCAGGTGCACCGGGTAGATCCGGGCGAACCGCCGCGACCAGAACGCGTGCGGGGTGTCGTCCGGGCGATGCGTCCATGCGAGGACGAACCCGGACAGGACGAAGAAGAAGGTCACCCCCACGTACCCGATCTCCAGCGGGTTCTTGCCGGGGTTGTGGTCGTGCACGCTCCACATCGACGCGTGGTAGAGCACCACCATGCCGGCCGCGAGAAAACGCAGTCCGGTCAGGGAGTCCAGGGCGCCCGTGGGGCGGCGGTTCGCGTCCGGCATTGTTCCGAGAATACCTGAGGAATTCTTAGAACCCAGGAGAATGGTGTGATCTGCCGGGAGCCGCCACCCTCAGGGCGACTCGAAACTGCTTGTCAGAGCCGGAAGTGGAGGTGGGCTGGTCAGCCCTTTCCGCCGGAGGCGAACAGGCCGGTCGTCGAGGCGCTCGCCAGCTCGTTGGTGAGGATGGTGAACCTCAAGGGGGCGCTCGGGGTGCCGTCCTCCACCGGGATCCGCTCGAACGGCAGGGCGTGCACCGTGTGGACATAGTGGTGGGCCGGGCCGGGGGGCGGGCAGGCGCCGCCGTACCCGACGTAGCCGTAGTCGTTGACCCACTCGCGGGCGGACGCCGGGAGCTGCTCGTTCTCGCCGAGGGAGGTGACGTCGGCCGGGATGTCGACGACGATCCAGTGCCACCACCCCGATCCGGTGGGCGCGTCGGGGTCGTAGATGGTGATCGCGAAGCTCTTGGTGCCCTCCGGGGCGCCGTCCCAGCTGAGCGCCGGGCGCACGTTCTGCCCGTTGCACCCCTGCTCCGCATACCGGGGGTCGATCGTCCCGCCCTCGCCGAACGATGAACTGGTCACCCGCATACCGGCCTCCTCGCCGTCGTGTTGGAGCGCCGCACGCCGGACGCCGCCCGCGCGGCGCTGGTGGTCGCGGCGTCCGCGCTCCACGCTACCCGGGGGCGTGCCCCCGGGTCAGAGTCGGGCGAATCGGACCCCGGTGAGCACGAGTTCGTCGCGCTCGTCGCTCGCGTCCAGGTCGACGACGGCGTGTACCTGCCAGTCGTGGTTGCCCTCCGGGTCGGGCACGATCTGGTGCACCTCCCACGTGCGCCGGCGGGCGTCCGGCTCGATCCGCAGCATCCGGGGGCCGCGCGCGTCGGCGTCCAGCAGCACCCGGTCGTGCTCGGCGTAGTAGTCCTCGAGCGCGAGGTCCCAGTCGGACGCCGTGAACTCGGGGTCGTCGCCGTCGAGCGCGGCGAGCGCGTCGACGTCGTCGTCGGCGATCAGTTGCACCCGCTGGAACATCGCGTTGCGGACGAGCACCCGCAGTGTGCGCTCGTTGTCGGAGAGCTTGCGCTCGGGCGGCGGCGGAGCCTCCCCGGCGTCCTCGGGGTGGGTGAGCGCCTCCCACTCGTCGAGCAGCGAGGAGTCGGTGATCCGGATCATCTCGCCGAGCCACTCGACGATGTCGTCGAACTCGGGCGTGCGCACCGACTCGGGCACCGTCTGGCGCAGCGCCCGGTAGGCGTCGGTGAGGTAGCGCAGCAGCAGCCCCTCGGTGCGCTGCAACCGGTGGAAGCCGACGTACTGGCCGAAGGTCATCGCCCGCTCGACCATCTCCCGCACGACCGACTTGGGGTTGAGGTTGTCGGGCGACAGCCACGGGTGCCGGCCGCGGTAGACCGTGAAGGCGTGCCCGAGCAGTTCGCCGAGCGGTTCGGGCCAGCGGATCTCCTCGAGCTGGGCCATCCGCTCCTCGTACTCGACGCCGTCGGCCTTCATCTCGGCGACCGCCTCCCCGCGGGCCCGGAACTGCTGGGACAGCAGCACCTGCATGGGGTTCTCCAGGGTCGCCTCCACCACGCTGACGAGGTCGAGCACGTAGTCGGGGGAGTTCGGGTCGAGCAGGTCGAATGCCGCCAGCGCGAACGCCGACAACGGCTGGTTGAGGGCGAAGTCGTTCTGCAGGTCGGGGGACAGGGCGAAGCGGCGTCCGCCCGGGGTGGGCTGGTCGAGACGGACGACCACCCCGCTCGCCAGCATCGAGCGGCCCAGCCCGAGCGCCCGACGGTAGAGCGGACGCCGCTTCGCCTCGTCCGGCACCGCCTCGCTCACCAGCCGCACGACGGCGGCGATCGTGTCCTCGTCGCGTTCCAGCAGGTTGAGCAGCAGGGCGTGGGTGATCCGCAGCCGCCCGTGCAGCGGCTCCGGCGCGGCCGCGACCAGCTTGTCGAAGGTCTGCTCGGTGTAGCTCACTTCGCCCGGCGCCGGCTTCTTGCGCTGCACCTTGCGCTGCTTCTTGGGGTCGTCGCCGGCCTTGGCCAGCGCCTTCGCGTTCTCGATGACGTGCTCGGGTGCCTGGGCGACGACGTACCCCACGGTGTCGAACCCGGCGCGCCCCGCCCGCCCGGCGATCTGGTGGAACTCGCGGGCCCGGAGCACACGCTGGCGGCGTCCGTCGAACTTGGTGAGCTGGGTGAACAGCACCGTGCGGATCGGCACGTTGATGCCCACGCCGAGGGTGTCGGTGCCGCAGATCACCCCGAGCAGGCCCCGCTGGGCCAGGGTCTCGACCAGTCGCCGGTAGCGGGGGAGCATGCCGGCGTGGTGGACGCCGACACCCCCGCGGATGAGCGTGCTGAGGGTCGACCCGAAGCCGGGCGCGAAGCGGAGGTGTCCGACCGCGGCGGTGATCTCGCTGCGTCGCACCCCGGTGACGACGCCGTCGGCATACAGCGCCTGGGCCCGCTCGACCGCCGCGCCCTGCGAGGCGTGGACGAGGTAGATCGGCGCCTTGTCGTCGCGGACCAGTTCGGCGACGGTCTCGGGCACCGGCGTCATCGCCCATGAGTGAACGAGCGGAACCGGTCGGGTGCCCCCGCTCACCGTCTCCACCGGCCTGCCGCTGCGCCGCCGGAGGCCCTCGGCGAGCTCGGCGGTGTCGCCGAGCGTGGCCGACATGATGAGCAGCTGGGACGCCGGCAGCTCGGTGAGCATCACCTGCCAGGCCCAGCCGCGGTCGGGGTCGGCGAGGAAGTGGAACTCGTCGAGCACCACCGTGTGCGCGAGTTCGCCGGCGTCCTTGGGCGCGGTGCGCAGGGCGATGTTGGCGAGGATCTCGGCCGTGCAGCAGATGAGCGGGGCGTCGGGGTTCACGGCGGCGTCGCCGGTGACCATGCCGACGTGTTCCGCCCCGAACACCCGGCACAGCTCGAAGAACTTCTCGCTGACCAGGGCCTTGATCGGGGCGGTGTAGTAGCTGCGGGCTCCGGCGGCGATCGAGAACGCGTGCGCCGCCAGCGCGATGAGGGACTTGCCCGAGCCGGTCGGGGTGGTGACGATCGTGTGCGCCCCCGTGAGCAGGTCGAGGATCGCCTCCTCCTGGTGCGGGTAGGGGATGAGGCCCTCGCCGGCGCACCACCGGAGGAACACCTCGTGGACGCGGTCGGCGTCCGCCCCCGCGGCGTGCAACGACTCGACCAGTTCGGCTCCCACCCGCCGAACCTACCCTGCCCGGCGCGCGGCCGTGGCCGGGCGCCGGGGGGCCTGCGGGGAGCCCGTCGAGGGATTGCGGAACCGTGAATCCCGGCTGAATCCGGAGGGCTTTCGGGGGATGGTCCTGGGTGGGTCCACGGTCTTAGCCTGGAAGCCACCGACCTGAGTTGGCGTACTCACCTCCCCTGGTGCCGGGCGGTTTCGCCGTTAGCCATCCCCCTAAAACCACCCCGCCGTAGGGCGGAAAACCACGGGGTCGATGATTGAGCCCACGTACTGGTGACGCCGGAGCGCCAGTGCAACGACCGGAAGGAAGTGACATGCCTACTCTGTCCCCGCTGGCGGCCCTGGTGCCGCTCGACGCGGGATTCGTGCATTACGGCTTCATCAATCTGTCCGTCCCCAACCTCGTGGTCATCGGCGCGATGCTCGTCCTCTTCGTGCTCGCCCTCGTGGTGCCCTTCCCTGAGGAGGAGTCATGAGCGCCGCAGGGTCAGAGCAGCAGACCCGCTCGTGGACGTCGCGCCTGTCGGGACGGATCGTGGGCCTCGTCCCCAAGGGGCAGTGGCTCCCCGACCGCCAGCCCGCCTACGTGGCCTCGTGGATCTACGTGTTCGGCGTGGCGACGCTCGCCGGGCTCGTGCTGGTGATCGCGACCGGTCTGATCCTCACCATCGGTGGGGTCACCTGGTGGCACACCTCGAGCCTCGGCCACTTCGTGAACTCCCTGCACCTGTGGAGCGTCGAGCTGTTCTTCGCCGCGATGGTCATCCACCTGTGGGGCAAGTTCGTCATGTCCGCCTGGCGGGGACGCCGGGGGCTCACGTGGCTCACCGGGGCGTTCTGCTTCTTCATCTCGATCGGTACCGCGTTCACCGGCTACCTCATCCAGACGAACTTCGACTCCCAGTGGATCAGCACCCAGGCCAAGGACGGGCTGAACTCGGCAGGCATCGGTGCCGCGTTCAACGTCATGAACTTCGGGCAGATGGTGCTCTACCACGTCGCGCTGCTGCCGGTCGGCGTCCTGCTGCTCGTCGGGTGGCACATCATCCTGGTCCGCCGCCACGGCGTCGTGCCGCCGGTGGGCGCCGAGGTCCCGGACGCAGTTGCGGCCGGCTCCGCGGACAGCACCGTGGGTTCTGAGAGGGGGCTGCGCTGATGGCCAGGATCGTCACTCCCGATTCGCACGACTTCCCGACCAGGCGCTATGACCTGGTCAAGGAGTTCGTCGTCGCTCTCGTGGTGATGGCGCTGCTCGTCGTCGTGTTCGCCGTCGCGGTGGGCTCGCCGGACGAGAAGGCGATCACCATGAAGTCGTGGGCCGCCAACGCCCCGGCCGACGTGGTGGCGACCGCGACCTCCGAGCTCGCCGGCACCAGCACGACCGCCGGGTACGGCCCGCCGTACAACTCGGCGTCCGATGGGCAGGCGCTCGGCCCGCTCACCCTCGCCAAGTGGATCGGCATCACCCAGCCGGTGGACGCGGCCAACGACCTGGTCATCACCCCGGTCTCGACCCTCACCGACAGCGCCACCCAGCAGGCGGTGCAGCAGTGGAAGGCGGCGTCGGCCGACCAGCAGGGCAAGTGGGCGAACAACTACGCCGACGCGCTCAGCAAGGCGCCCGACGGAGACCCGGCCAAGGTCGCCAAGGGCGACTACGGCCCCGTGCCCGCCATCGCCCAGGGTGAGCTGACCCTCGCCAAGAGCGGAGCGCTCGAAGGGTTGCTCACGACGAGCACCACCTTCTTCGGCACCAACCCGACCAAGGCGCTGCTGCTGCTCGCCGACGGCAGCTACATGGCCGGCATCGCCGACTCCGAGAACCTGTCCGGAGACCAGTGGGGAATGATGAACGAGACCGGGCACTACCCCGGGCAGCCGTGGCTGTGGCTGTACACGTTCTGGTACCAGATCCCCCCGTTCTCGACGTCGGACAACGCGGACGTGCAGGTGTGGGCGCTGATGATCCTGCTCAGCCTGGTGTTCGCGCTCATCCCCTGGATCCCCGGGCTCAACCGGATCCCCCGCGGGATCAAGCTGTACCGCCTGGTCTGGCGGAACTGGTACCGCAAGCATCCGGAGACCATGCCGAGCCGTGCCCAGGCACCGCCCCGGCAGACCTCCGGCTCGACTCAGGGCGTCTGACCTGACCCGGCGTACGCGCCCCCCGTGGATCTACCCCCTGGATCCCGGGGGGCGCGTGCGGTTGGGGACGCCGGCCCGTCGCACGCGGGCGGCGTCCGGTTTCGGGTCGAGTACGACCCACAAGGGGACACTGCTCGGAACCCACGATGGACGGCGTCCGGTTCCGGGTCGAGTACGACCCACAAGGGGACACCGCTCGGAGGCCACGACCCCCGGCCCACCTACGATGAGGAATGGCCATCGCCCGATACCCCAATGTCGTCATCGACTGCCCGGACGCCGCCGCGCTCGGCCGGTTCTACGCCAACCTGCTCGACTGGAAGCTCGAGACCGACGCCGGGTGGGCGGACATCCGGGCCGACAACGGCAACTGCATCTCGTTCCAGCAGGTGGAGGACTACCTGCCTCCGGACTGGCCGGGCCAGCTGTCCCCGCAGCAGATGCACCTCGACGTCGTCGTCGACGACCTCGACACGGCCGAGGAGGAGGTGCTGAAGATCGGCGCGACCAAGCCCGACCACCAGCCGGGCACCACCTTCCGGGTGTTCCTCGACCCGGCGGGGCACCCGTTCTGCCTCTGCCTCAGCTGAGGCGTCCCCTCCCTCCCACGCGCACCCGGGCCCCCGGCTGATCGCCAGGGGCCCAGGCTCGGGTTGGGGTTGGGTTGGTTCAGGGCCAGGACGGCTCGACCGACGGCGTGATGACCAGTTCGCGCACCTCACAGCCCTCGGGCTGGGACAGTGCGAACACCACCGCCTGGGCGACGTTCTCGGGCTTGTTGAGCTTGGCGTCGGGGCCTGGCTTGTACTGCTCGTCGCGGCCGTCGAAGAAGTGCGTCTCCATCCCGCCGGGGACGAGCATGGTGATCCCGATCTGCCCCTGCAGTTCGGCCATGAGTGCGCGGGTGAACCCGACCACCCCGAACTTGGACGCCGAGTAGGCGGTGGCGTCGCTCAGGGCCCGGAAGCCGAGGGTGGACGCGACCGTCACCACGTTGCCGTGGCGGGCCACGAGGTCGGGCAGCGCGGCCCGGATCACCGCGACGGTGCCGAGCAGGTTGACCTGGATGACCTTCTCCCAGGCCTCGGCGCTCACGGTGTCCAGCCGCCCGCAGGCGTCCGTCCCCGCGCAGGTGACGACGGCGTCCACCCCGCCCAGGCGCTCGGACGCCTGGGCGACTGCGGCCTCGGTCGCCTGCCGGTCGGACAGGTCGACGACGATGCCCTCGCGTCCCGACGGTGAGGGTGCGCGGTCGAGGACGAACGGCCGCCAGCCCTGCTGGGCGACGGCCTCGACGACTGCGGCGCCGAGTCCGGAGGATCCTCCGGTCACGAGGACGTTGCGGGGTGAACTCATCGAGTGCCTCCTGTCATGGCGGTCTGAGGGGGACGCTGACCCTGGGACAGGGCCAGCTCGACCAGGGCGGTCGTGGACCGTCCCTCGAGGTAGGGGAGGGCGACCGCCTGGCCACCCCACTCCTCGAGAACGGCTGCCTCGGGAACCTCGCTGCCGGCGTAGTCGCCGCCCTTGGCCCAGATGGCCGGGCGGATGCGGCGGAGCACCTCGACGGGGGTGTCCTCGTCGAAGACGACGACCTCGTCGACCGGTTCGAGGGCGCGCAGCACCCGGGCGCGGTCCTCGACCGACACGAGCGGGCGGGACGGGCCCTTGAGCCGGCGCACCGACTCGTCGGAGTTGAGGCACACGACGAGGTGGTCGCCGAGGCGGCGGGCGGCGCGCAGGGTGGCGACGTGGCCGGCGTGCAGCAGGTCGAAGCAGCCGCCGGTGGCGACGATGACGCCGCCCTCCCGGCGGACCCGCTCCCGCGCGGTCTCGCCGGGCTGGGGAGCGCTCGTCGGGGGGTCGCCACCGCCGGTGAGGGACGCCGGACCGCCCGCGGCGACGTAGGCGGCGGCGGCCTCGACGGCGTCCTGCACCGCCTCGCCGGGCAGCCGGCCGGAGCCGAGGGAGGTCGCCGCGGTGACGGCGAACCGGTCGCCGGCGCCGCAGGGGTCGACGCAGGTCACCTGGGGAGCCGGCGCGACCGACGGCGTGCCGGCGCCGAAGGACAGCAGCGCGCCGCGGGCGCCGAGGGTGACGGCCACGCCGTGGGCCCGCCAGTGCTCGAGCAGCACGTCGGCATGGCGCCGGGCCGAGGCCAGCTGCCCGTCGGCCGCGGCGGGCGACGAGGGCCGGGGGGCGGCGAGGGCGGAGGCGAACAGCGCGGCCTCCTTGTCGTTCGGGGTGACCAGCCGGACGCCGGGCACGGGCGGGCCGCCGCGGGGGTGGGGGTCCCACACGATCGGGGTGCCGGGGGCCAGCCGGGTCAGCTCCTCCCGGACGCCGGCGGCGTCCACCGTGCCGGTGCCGTAGTCGGCGACGAGGATGGCCGCGGCCGACCGCAGCGCCTCCGCGGCCTCCGGTGTCATCGGGCCCACGGCGCCACCGCCGCCGGTGTCGAGACGCAGCAGCGTCTGCCCCTGCGCCTGGATCCGCTGCTTGACCGGGGTTGCGCCGGCCCGGGACAGGGCGACGACCCGGACGCCGCGGAGCAGCGCCCGGAGCTGGTCGGCGGCCTCGTCGTCGGCGAGCGCGGTGACGAGCACCACCTCGGATCCGTCGTGCGCGGCCATGAGCGCGGCCAGGCCCGCGCCGCCCGGGCGGGGACGACTGACCGGTTCGCTCACGACCGGCACCGGGGCGTCCGGGCTCAGCCGCTCCGCGCGGCCGACCAGGTCGATGTCGAGCAGGGTGTCTCCGACGATGACGAGGGGTCGGCTCATGCAGTCCTCCTTCCGGCCGCGAGGTGCGGCCGGGTGCGGGCGGGGTTGACGCCGAGGGCGCGGTCGAAGGCCGCGCAGAGGATGTGCAGGCTCACCAGGTGCAGCTCCTGCACGGTCGCCGTGTACTCGGCGTCCACCGACAGCGCCTCGTCGGCGAGGTCGGCGAGCGGGTTGGGGCGGGGACCGGTGAGCGCCCAGACCGTCAGTCCCGAGCGGGCGCCGCGGCGGGCGGCCTCGAGGATGTTCGGGCTGGTGCCGCTCGTCGAGAACAGCACGAGCACGTCACCGGGCCGGCCGTGCGCCTCCACCTGCCGGGCGAACAGCTCGTCGGCCGGGTAGTCGTTGGCGATGGCGGTGAGGCTCGACGTCTCCGCCGTGAGGCAGATCGCGGAGAAGGGCGGCCGGTCGTTGCGGTAGCGGCCGACCAGCTCCCCGGTGAGGTGCTGGGCCTGCCCGGCGCTGCCGCCGTTGCCGGCCGCGAGCAGGCGGCCGCCGGCCGACAGCACCGCGGCCAGTTCCTCGCCCCACCGGTCGGCCGTCTCGACGCCGGCCTCGAAGCCGGACGCCGCGGAGACGAGGTTGGACAGGTGCTCATGGCTGCAGGGCGTGTAGCCGTTCATCGGGCCACCTCCTCGACGGCGGGGACGAGCAGGGTCTGGTAGATGGCGGCGGTGCGGGCTGCCACCTCGGACCACGGGTAGTTCGCCAGCGCCCGCTCCCGCCCCGCGCGACCGTAGGCCTCGCGGCGTCCGGGATCGGCGAGCAGGTCGGCGAGCACCGGAGCCAGCAGGTCCGGACGCCGCGGGGGCACGAGCTCGCCGGTGACGCCGGGGACCACGGTGTCGAGCAGGCCGCCCACCGCGGACCCGACCACAGGACGGCCGCAGGACATCGCCTCGACCGGGACGATGCCGAACGGCTCGTACCACGGCACGGCCACGACGATGTCGGCCGAGCTCATGAGCGCGGGCACGTCCTCGCGGGCGACGCCGCCGACGAACTGCACGCGATCGCTGACGCCGTGCCGGTCCGCCACCTGGCGCAGCCGACGGATCTCGACGTCGTCGTCGAGGTGGTCGAGACTGGGGCCACCCGCGACGACGAGCTCGACGCCGGGCAGCTGGGCCAGTGCCTCGATGACGTTGCCGACCCCCTTGCGCTCGACCAGCCGGCCGATGACCAGCAGGCGGGGCCGGTCTCCGTGCTCGACGTCGAGGGGCCGGAACAGCGACGTGTCGACCCCGCACGGGACGACGCTCGCCCGCGACCGGGGGAGTCCCATCATGGCCAGCTCGTCGACCTCGTCGGTCGCGGTCGCGATGACGTGGTCGACCCGGCGGCACAGCCGCCGCTCGAAGCCGATCCGCTCGACCGGGCTCGTGTCGTGCGAGCCCTGGTGCCGGCGCTTGACCGTGCCCAGGGCGTGGAAGGTCTGCACCACGGGCATCGGGACCTTGCGGGCCGCGCGGGTGGCGGCGACCCCGCTCATCCAGAAGTGGGCGTGCACGAGGTCGGGGGTCTGCTCCCGCCACCGCTGCTCGAGGTACCGGGCGAACGCGGGCATGTACTGGAGCAGGTCGTCCTTGGAGACCTCGGTCGGGGGACCGGCGGGCACGTGCTCCACCGCGTAGCCCTGCGGCGTCTCGATCCGCGTGTCGACGTCGGGGTCGTCCCGGCGGCTGTACACGGTGACGTCATGACCCAGGGCGGCGAGTTCCGCCGCCAGGGTGCCGACGTGGACGTTCTGCCCACCCGCGTCGACTCCTCCGAGCACCGCCAGCGGATTGGCGTGCTCGGAAACCATCGCGACTCTCATCACTCACACCTCCTCGGTCACAAGGACCTCGTGTCGGGACTGCCCGGTGCCGTGGAGCCGGTCCACGGCCAGGGCCACGTCCTCCGGAGTCACGGAGGACACGCAGGGATGCCCGGGGTAGGGGCACTCGGTGACGCGGGTGTCGCGGCAGACGGCGTCCTGGTCACCGAGCAGGACGCACGGGACGCCGTACGGGCGCCAGCGCGAGGCGGGCACCGTCGGCGCGAACAGCGAGACGATCGGCGTCCCCACTGCCGCCGCGAGGTGCGCGGGGCCGGTGTTGCCCGCGACGACGACGTCGGCGGAGGCGAGGACGCCGGCGAGTTCCTCGAGGGTGGTGCGACCCCCGAGATCGACCGCCCCGCGGGCTCCGGCCGCGACGCGGGCCGTGAGCGGGCGCTCGGCGAGGGCGCCGGTGACGACCACGGCATAGCCCTGGTCGCCGAGCAGCCGCGCCAGCTGGACGAACCGGGCCGGCGGCCAGGCCCGGGCGGGCACGGAGGTGCCGGGGTGGAGGACGACGACCGGCCGGCTGGGGTCGGAGGGCAGGCTGCGGTGCCGCGCCGGGACCTCGGGCCCGAGGCGGACGTGCAGGCGTCCGTCGTCGCCCTCGGGAAGGGCGTGTCCGGCGGCCGTGGCCAGGGACAGGGCGCGGTCGACCTCGTGGATGTCGTCGGGGACGCCGCGGTGGCGCAGGTCGAGCAGGGATCCGGGGTAGTCCTCGCTGATCGCCCCGACCCACGGGACGCCGGCCAGCCGCAGCACCAGGGCGGTCGGCAGAGGCGACTGATGGAACGAGGTGAACACGAGGGCGCGGTCGACCCGGAGCCGGCGGATCGCGGCGACCAGCGCCTCGACGTCGCCGGGCTCGACGGCGGGCGCAGGCGGGGCGGCGATCCAGGGGCACTCCCACTGGAGCACGTCCTCGACGCCGGGCAGCAGCCGGGCCGCGGCCGCCCCCTGGGGGCCGGCGAGCAGGCTCACCCGGCCGGACGCCGCGACCGCCCGGACTGCCGATCCGGTGAGCAGCACATCGCCGGCGTTGTCGAGCCGGACCACGAGGGTGTGGGTCACCAGGCACCTCCGAGGACGGCGTCCACCGCGGCGCCGAGGTCGGGGGCCACGTGCGCGGCCGCCTCGATCTCCTGGGGGCGGGTGACGGGGGTGGGGACGAGGATGCCGACGGCCCCGGCGGCACGGGCGGCGTCCACGTCGGTGCCGATGTCGCCGATGACGACGCAGCGGGCCGGGTCGGCGTCCATCTCGGCGCAGGCGCGGAGCACCATGCCGGGGGCGGGCTTGCGGCAGGCGCACCCGGCGTCGCGGCCGTGGGGACAGATCTGCCAGGTGTCGAAGGGGCCCAGCAGCTCCTCGACCCGGGCGTTGACGGCAGCCAACTGGTCCGGGGAGATCCGGCCGTCGGCGACGCCGGACTGGTTGGTCACCACTCCGATCCGGACGCCGGCGGCGCGCAGCCGGTCGAGCACGGCGCGGGCGCCCGGCACGGGCAGCACCCTCGCCGGATCCGCGTTGTACGGCACGTCGTGGACGAGCGTGCCGTCACGGTCGAAGAGCACGATGTCGGGGAGCCCGCGACCGGTGGTGGCCGGGCTCGCGGGCCTCGCGGCGTCCTGGGAAACGGTCACGGCACCTCCTCTCGATCGCTGACCTCTCGTGCACTTCTCCTTCCCACTTCTTCTCCTCGCAAACTTCTCCGGCTCTGAGAAGCAACTTCGTTCCCCCAAGTCAGATCGCGTGTGCTTCTTCTCCTCCTTCTCGCCCGGCGGAGAAGTTTCGGGAGCAGCGCTTCGGGGAACCGGCCGAGCATGCGCATTCTCCTGTGGCACGTGCACGGCTCCTGGGCGACCGCCTTCGTCCAGGGCCGGCACGAGTACGTGCTCCCGGTGCTGCCCGATCGGGGTCCCGACGGCCTCGGGCGCGCGACCTCCTGGGAGTGGCCGGCGGCGGCCCGCGAGGTGGCCCCGGCAGACCTGCGGGACCTCGACCTCGACCTCGTGCTGCTCCAGCGCCCGCACGAGGTGGAGCTGTGCCGCGAGTGGACCGGGCGCGAGCCCGGGCGGGACCTGCCGGCCGTCTACCTCGAGCACAACACGCCCAAGGGCGACGTGCCGTTCACCACGCACCCGCTCGCCGACCAGCGGGCGATCCCGATCGTCCACGTGACCCACTTCAACGAGCTGTTCTGGGACAACGGATCGGCCCCGACCGCGGTGATCGAGCACGGCATCGTCGACCCCGGGCACCTCTACACGGGCGAACTGCCGCGCGCGGCGGTGGCGGTCAACGAGCCGATCCGGCGGGGCCGGGTGACCGGCACCGACCTCATCCCGCGGCTCGGGCCGACGCCGGTGGACGTGTTCGGGATGCAGGTCGAGGGACTCCCGCGGCACCTGGGGCTGCCGGCGTCCCGGATCACCGCGCACGAGAGCCTCAAGCAGGCCGACCTGCACCGGGAGATGGCCCGACGGCGGGTGTACGTGCACACGCCGCGGTGGACCTCCCTCGGATTGTCGCTGCTCGAGGCGATGCACCTCGGCATGCCGGTCGTCGGACTGGACACCACCGAGGCGACCCGGGCGGTACCGCCGGACGCCGGCGTCCTGTCGACCCGGGTGGAGGACCTCCGGGCGGCGGTGGAGAGGTTCGTCGCGGACCCCGACGAGGCGCGGGCAGTGGGGGAGCGGGCCCGGGAGGCGGCGCTCGCCCGGTACGGGCTGCAGCGCTTCCTCGACGACTGGGACGCGCTGCTCGCCTCGATGCTCGCGTCCGAGGCGCTGGCGTCGTGAGCGCGGCGCGTCCGGCGTCCCGGCTCGGGCGGCGTACGAGATGACTGACGGCGTACGAGATGTGGGGCCGAAACCGACATCTCGTACGCCGCGGGGGACGGGTCGTACGCCGCGGGACGGGGACGGCGGGAGGCACGACCGGATGAACGAACTGACAGCGTGACGGAACGACAGGCTTGACCGAAAGGAACCAGATGATCCTCCAGATGGAGACGACTCCCGTGTTCGACGACGAGGGGATGGTCGATCGCGCGGTGTCCGCGGCGGTGGCCGCGCTGCCCGGGTGGCGGCGGACGCAGGCGTCCGAGCGCGCGGCCTGCCTGCGCCGGGCGGCCGCCGAGATCCGGCAGGACGCCGACGAGCTCGGCCTGCTGCTCACCCGCACGACCGGACGCCTGCTCGGCGAGTCGGTGGCCTCGGCCGCCGTCGCTGCCGACGCCCTCGACGAGGCCGCGGGCTTCGTCCTGTCCGGAGCCGGCCGGGTGCTGCCCGGTTCGCCGGACGCCGTGGACGAGGTGCGGCTCGAGCCGCGCGGCGTCATCGCGGTGATCACGCCGTGGAACGACCCGTACCCGGCCGCGGCCGGGCTGCTGGCGGCCGCGCTGGCGACCGGGAACGTCGTCGTGCACAAGCCCTCGGAGCGGAGCATGGCCCCGGGGATCGCCCTCGCCGAACGGATCGCCCGCGCCCTCCCCGGCGGCGTGCTCACCATCCTCGAGGGCGGCCCCGAGGTCGGCGCGGCGCTGACCCGCGACCCCCGGCTCGACGTCGTCGCCCACATCGGCTCGACGGCGACCGGACGCGCAATCGCCGACGAGGCCGGGCGCAACGGCGTCCGGGTGGTGCGGGAGAACGGCGGCAAGGACGCCCTCATCGTCGACTCCGGCGTCGACCCGGCGTGGGCGGCCGCCCAGATCGCGACCGGCGCCTTCACCAACGCGGGTCAGCTCTGCACCTCGGTCGAGCGCGTGTACCTGCTCGACGACGTCCACGACCGGGTGGTGGAGGAGTTGGTGAAGCTCGCGGACGGACTCCGGACCGGCGATCCGACCGACCCTCGCACGACGCTGGCGCCGTTGGTCGACGAGCGGATGCTCGCGGTCGTCGACGAGCACGTCCGGGACGCGCTCGCCCAGGGCGCCACCTGCCTCACCGGCGGACGCCGGGTGTCCGCGGACTCGACCGCGTACGCCGCGACCGTGCTCACCGACTGCACGATGGACATGCTCGTCATGCGCGAGGAGACCTTCGGGCCGGTGGCTCCGATCATGCGGTGCGGCAGCTTCGACGAGGCGCTCGAGCTCGCCAACGCCTCCCGCTACGGCCTCGCCGCGACGGTGCTCACCAACGACATGGCGCACGCGCTCCGGGCCGCCGACGCCCTCGACGTCGGCACGGTGAAGATCAACGCCGTGTTCGGCGGCGCCCCGGCCGGCTCGGCCGACCCCCGGCGGGACAGCGGCAGCGGCACCGGCTACGGACCGGACCTGTTCCGCGAGTTCACGGCGGTCAAGGCCGTGCACCTGGAGTGGGCGCAGGGTGCTGGATAGCCGCGTCCCCCGTCCGGAGTGAGACGAATGCCGGTCCAGATGGGCACCGTGGTCCGTTTCCGGCGTCCGCACCCCATCTGGACCGGCGATCGTCTCACCGCGTGAGGAAGGACGGGTGCCGGCCCGGCATGCCGGTGCCGCCTCCGCTACCGATCGGTCAGAATGGCGGGGAAAGGAGACGACGATGTCCCACCCCACCTACCTGGACGCCGCGGCGTCCACCGACGAGCGCATCGACGACCTGCTGTCGCGCATGACGCTGCCCGAGAAGGTGGGGCAGATGCTCCAGCTCGACGCGCGCGGCGACATCGACGACATCGTGCGCGGCAAGCTGGCCGGCTCGATCCTGCACGCGTCGCCGGAGACGATGCTGCGGGCGGTCGAACTGGTCCGCGAGACCCGGCTGCGGATCCCGCTGCTCACCGGCGACGACGCGATCCACGGCCACTCGTTCTGGCCCGGCGCGACGATCTTCCCTAGTCAGCTGGCCATGGCCTGCTCCTGGGACGCCGGTCTCCTCGAGAAGGCGGCGCGAGCGACGGCGGTCGAGGTGGCCGCCACCGGCATCCACTGGACCTTCTCCCCGGTGCTCTGCATCGGCCGCGAGCTGCGCTGGGGCCGGGTCGACGAGACCTTCGGCGAGGACCCCGTGCTCATCGGCGAGCTCGCCTCCGCGATGGTCCGCGGCTACCAGGGCGCCGGCCTCGACGATCCAACGGCGATCCTCGCCTGCGCCAAGCACTTCGCCGGATACTCGGAGACTCAGGGCGGGCGGGACGCGTCCGAGGCTGACATCTCCCGGCGCAAGCTGCGCAGCTGGTTCCTGCCGCCGTTCGAGCGGGTCGCCCGCGAGGGCTGCCGCACGTTCATGATCGGCTACCAGTCGATGGACGGCGTCCCCATCACCGCCAACCGCTGGCTGCTCAACGACGTGCTCAAGGGCGAGTGGGGCTGGTCGGGCACGCTCATCACCGACTGGGACAACGTCGGCCGGATGGTCTGGGAGCAGAAGGTCTGCGCCGACTACACCGAGGCCGCGGCCCGCGCGGTCAAGGCCGGCAATGACCTCGTGATGACCACCCCGCGCTTCCTCGAGGGCGCCCTGGACGCCGTGAGCACCGGTGCGCTCGACGAGGGCGACATCGATGCCGCGGTCCGCCGCATCCTGCGGCTCAAGTTCGAACTCGGCCTGTTCGAGGACCCGCGCGTCCCCGATCCCGCCCGCCAGGCCGAGGTGATCGGGTCGGCGTCCCACCGCGCGCTCAACCTCGACGTGGCCCGCGCCTCCCTCGTGCTGCTGCGCAACAACGGCGTGCTGCCGCTGACTCCGACGAGCGAGCGGGACGCCGACGGGCGCGCCACGGCGTCCGGCCCGAAGACGATCGCGCTCATCGGGCGCAACGCCGACGACGTCGACAACCAGCTGGGCGACTGGGCCGGGGCGTCGGGGCAGGTGCCGTGGATGGCCGGCGGGCACCCTCGCGAGTGCACCGAGACGATCCTCGACGGGCTGAGGGGCCTCGTGCCCGACGGCTGGACCGTCACCTACAGCCGTGGCGCCGACATCGAGATCCTCAGGCCCACCGGCGAGACCTTCCCCGACGGCCAGCCGATGCCCCCGGTGTTCCACGACGCGCCCGTACGCCCCGAGCTTGTCGACGAGGCCGTCCGCAGTGCCCGGGACGCCGACGTCGCCGTGGTCGTGGTCGGCGACACCATCGCGCTCACCGGCGAGGCCACCTCGACCGCGACCCTCGAGCTCATGGGCGGCCAGCAGGAACTGCTGGACGCCGTCGCCGCCACCGGCACGCCGATGGTCGTGGTCGTGCTGAGCGGCAAGCCGCAGGTGCTGCCGGCGTCCGCGCTGGGAGCCGATGCCCTGGTGTGGGCCTTCAGCCCCGGCATGCGCGGCGGCACGGCGGTGGCCGAACTGCTGCTCGGGCTGATCGAGCCGTCGGGACGCCTGCCGATCTCGGTGCCGCGGCACGTGGGCCAGCAGCCGGTCTACTACAACCAGCTCCGGGGTCAGCACGGCGACCGGTACGCCGACCTCACCCAGGACCCCGCGTTCGTGTTCGGCGAGGGCATGGGCTACTCGGCGGTGCGCTACAGCGACCTGCTCGTCCGCAACCGCCAGCTGCGCGCCGACGAGGTGGTGCGGGCGCAGGTGCGGGTGACCAACACCGGGCGGCGTCCGGTGCGCGAACTCGTGCAGGTGTACGTGAGCGACGTCGTGAGCAGCGTCACCTGGGCCGACCGGGAACTCAAGGCGTTCCGGCACGTCGACCTGGCGCCGGGGGAGTCGCGGGTGGTGGAGCTGCGGCTGCCGGCGTCCGCGTGCACCCTGGTGGACGCCGACGGCGTCCGGCGGGTCGAGCCGGGCGACTTCGAACTGCTCGTCGGGCCGCAGTCGCGGCGCTCGCACCTGCTGTGGACGCGCTTCCGGATCACCGGGTGAGCGGTGTCAACCGGGCCGACGCCTCCCGGAACCGCTGCACCACGAGGTCGATCAGTGCTGGGTGGTCGGCGAGCGGCTCGGTGAGGACATCGCCCCCAGCCTGCCCGGCGAGCCGGTGGAAGAAGCCACGGCCGGTGAGGTAGCTGGCCACCACGACCGGCTCCGGGGACGCCGCCCGGGCTGCGGCAACGGCGTCCGGCAGCAGGGGCTCGGCGGCGGCGAGGAAGCCGACGGAGACCGGTCCGTCCCATCGCCCGGACAGGGCCGCACCCACCGAGAGCCCGGCCTCGCGAGCGTCCTCCCGGCGGGAGCCGGCCACGGCGACGACGACGGTCGAGTTCAGGGCCGCCCCCGATTCGAGCAGCCGTCCGCGGAGCGCCTCGACGAGCAACGGGTGCGGGCCGAGCGGCCCGGACGAGGCCACGCGGCCCGGGTGGGCATCCACCGCGCGCCGGACGTCGACGCGGACGTGGAACCCGGTGGTGAGCAGCACCGGGACCACGGCCACCCGGCGTCCGGCGGCCACCAGCCGGGCGACCTCGTCGTCGAGGCTCGGCTCCTGGACGTCGACATAGGCGCAGGTCACCAGCACGTCCGGGAGCCGCGCGGCCGTGGCGGCGGCGATGTCGAGGGTGGTCTGGCGCCCCTCCGGATCGTCGGTGCCGTGGGCGCAGATCACCAGCGCGTCCGGGGACGCCGTCCGGAACGGTTCGGGCACCATCCCTCCTCGTCACTCGCTCGGATCTCCACCCCGATTGCATCACCGGACGCGGCGCGGGATCGGCACAGCCACGCGGACGAGACCCGGGTGCGTCGGCCAGGCGCGGCCGCGGTGAGACAAATCGGGGCGTCAGCGGAGGCTTGGGCCCGCACCTGCACGAAGTGGCCGTTGGCGCCGCGTTTCCTCTCAGCGCTGGGGCCGCCCGGGCTCGCCGGGCGGGCGTCAGCCGATGAACGTGAGCCCGAGCATCAGGGCGATGCACACGACGATGAGGGCGATGACGACGTAATACACGTAGGTGACGCCCCGGCGGGCGACGAACTCGCCCATCAGCCGCCGGTCGCGGGCGATACCGGCCATGTAGAAGAGCAACGGCAGCAGCAGCACGGCGTTGAGCACCTGCGACATCACCAGCACCGGTACCAGCGGCATGCCGGGGATGAGCACGAGCAGCACGGCGACGACCGTCACGACGCCGAACGTCACGTAGAACAGCGGCGCCTCGCGCGGGCTGTCGTCGAGCGCCGCGGGGCGTCCGGCCACGTCGCACACCGAGTACGCCGTCGACAGGGGGAGGATGGACGCCGCGAGCAGCGACGCCCCGAGCAGGCCGATGGCGAACAGCTCCTTGGCGATGGGCCCGGCCAGTGGTTCGAGCGCGACCGCGGCGGACGCGGCGTCCGTCACCCGGATGCCCTCCGCGAACATCTTCGCCGCGCAGGCGACGATGACGAAGAAGCCGATGACCCCGGTGAGCACGGCGCCGGTGATGACGTCGATCCGCAGCAGTCCGAGTTCCTTGCGGTCGAGCTTCTTGTCGACGGCGTAGCTCTGGATGAACGCGAGTCCCCAGGGGGCCAGGGTGGTGCCGAGCGTGGCCGTGGTGATGACGATGGCGTCGCGGGTGAGCGGCATCGCCGGCACGACCGAGCCCCGCAGGGCAGCCCCCCAATCGGGGCGGGCCAGGATCCCGGCGCCGATGTAGGCGGCGAGCACGGCCGACAGCACGAGCAGCACCCGCTCGACGCCGCGGAACCCGCCGCGGAGCACGAGCCCCGACACGAGCAGCGCGGCCAGCGGCACCGAGATGTAGCGGGACACGCCGAAGATCTCGCTCCCCGCCGCGATGCCCGCGAACTCGGCGCACGTCGTGCCGAGGTTGGCGAGCACGAGGGCCCCGATCGAGACGACGCCGGCCCGCGCGCCGTAGCGCTGGCGGATGAGGCCGGCCAGGCCCTGGCCGGTGACGACGCCGATCCGGGCGCCGAGGTCCTGGAAGAGGATGAGCGCGACCGTCGACACCCCGAGCACCCACAGCAGTTGGTAGCCGTAGGACGCGCCGAGGGAGCTGTAGGTCGTGATGCCGGCCGCGTCGTCGTCGGAGAGGCCGGCGATGAGGCCCGGGCCGACCACTGCCGCCAGGGCAGCCGCGCCGACCGCCATCCGCCGTGCCCGCGAGAGCCGCGCGGGCCCGCGCTGGCCGGCGTCCGGGACGCCGGACTGGGTCGCGACGCCGCCGTTGGGCTCGCTCATGCCGCACCTCCCGCGATCCGTTGCCAGGGCCAGCGGCGCGCCTGCTCGCCGAGGGCGTCGACGAGGTCGTCGGCGTGGATCCGCCCGATCGGAACGTTATCGGCGTCCACGACGACCACGGAGGCGCCCAGCGTGTTCCGCAGCGCCTCGACGACGTCCTGCAGGGCCTCGTCGGGGTGCACGGTGACCGGCCACGGCGGGCCGGTGAGCTCCATGAGCGGGCGGGTGGGCGGCTCGCCGAGCAGTTCGAGGGCGGTGACGTCGTCGACGAGGGCGCGCCGCTCGTCGACGAGGATGACGACGTCCGACTCGTCGGGGGTGCCGCGGGCCGCGCGGAGGGCCGCGACGGCGTCCCCGACGGTCGCGGACGCCGGCACGACCACCAGCGCCGAGGTCATCATCCCCGCCGCGGTGCCCTCCTCGTAGGCGAGCAGGGAGCGCAGGTCGGACTCGTCGTCGGTGTCCATCGCGTGGAGCAGCTCCTCGCGGTCGTCGGCGTCCATCTCGCGCAGCGCGTCGACCGCCTCGTCGGGCTCCATCTCGCTGAGCAGCTCGGCCGCCCGCTCGACCGGGGCGTCTCCGAGCAGGCTGGCGGCGTCCTGGTCGTTCATCAGTTCGAGGGCGTTCGCGGCGTGCTCGGTCTCGAGGTCCTCCAGCAGTTCCTGGCGCTCCGAGCGGCCGAGGTCCGACAGCAGCTCGGCGATGTCGGCGGCCGACAGCAGCCGCAGCTGGGTGTTCGGGGCGTCCAGTTGCACGCCCCGCTCCTCCGACACCGCGAGCGAGTGGACGCCGGCCCAGTCGAGCACACGGGCCGGCGTGGGACGCCAGCCCCGGGGGCCGGGGAGGGCGCGGCGCAGGAACGTGCCCCAGGACGTGTCGACGCCCACCAGCCGCCACCCGTCGCCGACGTCGCCGAGGTACAGGTCGGACGCGCGCACCACCTGGACGCCGTTGAGGTCGACGAGCTGGTGGTCGACCACGTCGTGGAACAGCTGGATCTCGCCCGGGCGCCGCAGCACGTCCGCGAAGTCGAAGCGCGCCTTCTGCAGGATGAGCTGGCCCCGCTCGAGGCCCGCGACGTCGGCCGCGTGCAGCCACACCCGGCGCCGGGCGATCTCGACGACGTACCCCACAACGGGGGGATGCTCCTCGTCGGCGAGGACGACGAAGTCGTGCAGCCGGCCGATGAGCGAGCCGTCCAGCTGTTTCACCGGGCGCCCCACCATGCCCGCCACCGACACGAGCGAGGCCACGACGTCGCGTTTCAACTCGACCGGAACAGCGCGTCGGAACTGGGCCCTGGGCGGGAAGCGGACGCTGCTCATCATCGTCACTCCTTCCGGACGTGACGGGGACCTCGCGGTCCCGGTCGGGACGCTCATCACCGGCCGCGGCAGTGCACGGCCCGGCCGAGTATCGCGCTCCGCCCCGGCCCTGGCAAGTAAGGATGGGCTGCCCTTGGTGGGGAGGAGGGGGTGCGCGACGGGCCGCTCCTCCTCCTCGGGCCGCCGGATCCGCAGGCCAGGGGCGGGGGTGAGCGCCGCCAGGGACGCGACCCGGGCCGATCGACTGCCGATCCGGCAGTTGGGGCCGGTCCCGGGGCTCCGGAACATCCGCCGTCCGCAACGGGCCGGGCTGGCCCCTAGGCTCGTCGGATGCAGGGGGCGCGCGTCGAGGAGTTCGTGCACGGGGGCCGCACGATGCTCGTGCATCGCCTCGGCGAGGCTCCCGGCCCCTCATTCGTGCTCGTGCACGGGATCGGCGTCGGCAGCACCTACCTCCGGCCGCTCGCTCGGGCGCTGGCGGGGTTCGGCCGGGTGCACCTGCTCGAGCTTCCGGGCATGGGAGCCGCGCCCCGGCCCGCCCGGCCGATGTCGGTCGAGGACTTCGCGGCCATCGTCTCGGCCCACCTGCTCGATGCGGACGTGCGGGATCCGGTGCTCATCGGTCATTCGATGGGCACCCAGATCGTCATCGAGGCGTCACTCCGGCACCCCGAGCGGTTCCGCCGGCTGGTGCTCATGGGGACGGTCGTCGACCCGGAGGAGCGGACGGCGCTGCGGCAGAGCCTGCGGCTGCTCGAGGACTCGATGGTCGAGTCCCCGTCCGCGAATGCGGCCGTCTTCGCCGATTACTTCCGCACCGGAGTCCGCTGGTACCTCGCGACCCTGCCGGCGATGCTGGGTTATCGGACCGAGGAGGCGCTCACCCACGTGACGGCCGACCTGGTGATCATGCGCGGCGGCCGCGACCCGATCAGTCGGCCGGGATGGACGGAGCGGCTCCGGCGGATCGTTCCGGGAGCCCGGTTCGTCGAGGTGCCGGGAAGGGGCCATGCCGTGATGTTCGCCCCGACGGACGCCGTCGTCGCTCCGATCGCCGAGCTCGCCGGCGTCCGGTGGCCCCGAGGGGAGGCGGGGTGAAGCGGCTGCTCGCAGACGCCTGGTTCTGGCTGCTCGACTACCTCTACGTCGGCTACTGGTGGACCACCGGCGTGCTGTTCCGCGCCGACCCGGCCGCCTACCTCGACGAGGCGGCGAGGGAGCGGCCCGTGCTCATCGTCCCCGGCATCTACGAGACGTGGCAGTTCATGCGTCCGGTCGCCGACCTGCTCCGCGACCGGGGCCATCCGGTGCACGTCGTCACCACGCTCGGCTGGAACACCGCGACCATCCCCGCGAGCGCCGAGCTCGTGGCGGCCTACCTCCGGGAGCACGATCTGCGCGACGTGCTCGTCGTGGCCCACAGCAAGGGCGGCCTCATCGGCAAGTACGCGATGCTGCACTGCGACCCTGACGGGCGGATCGCGCGGATGATCGCCATCTCCTCGCCGTTCTCCGGTTCGATCTACGCCCGCTACATCCTGTTCCGGGCGATCCAGGACTTCTCGCCCACCAACCCGACCCTGCTCGCGCTGCGCGACCAGCTGGAGATCAACTCCCGGATCACCTCGATCTGGGGAACCTTCGATCCCCACATCCCGGGCGGCAGCCGGCTCGACGGCGCGACCAACGTCCTGCTGAAGGCCTCCGGCCACTTCCGGATCTTCGGCTCCCGTGAGCTGCTGGACGCCGTCGACCGCGCGGCCCAGGAGCCACCGGCGCTCCCGGATGGCACCCCGGCCTGAACTCAGGCGGGGCCGCCCGTGACCCGGTGCCACACCCAGCGCCGTTCCTCGGTGGCCAGGGCGTCGACGAGGTCGTCGGCGTGCACCCGGCCGATCGGGACGCCGCCGGCGTCCACGACCACCACCGAGGCGCCGGGGGTGTGGCGCAGTGCGCGGACGACCTCGTGCAGCGGGTCGCCCGGGCGCACGGTCACCGGCCACGGCGCGCCGGCGAGGTCTCGCAGCGGGCGAGTCGCGGGCTCGCCGAGCAGCTCGGCCGCGGTGAGGTCGTCGACGAGCGCCCCGTCCGCGTCGACGAGGATGACGACGTCCCCGCGGGCCGGGGTGCTCCGCGCCGCGTTGAGCGCGGTGACGGCGTCCCCGACGCTCCCGGACGCCGGCACGGTCACCAGCGCGGGGGTCATCATCCCGGCCGCGGTGTCCTCCTCGTAGCCGAGCAGCCAGCGGAGGTCGGCGGCGTCCTCGGGACCGAGCGCGACGAGCAGCCGCTCCCGTTCGTCGCCGTGCATCCGGCGCAAGGCGTCGACGGCCTCGTCGGGTTCCATCTCGCGGACGAGCCGCGCGGCCCGCTCGACCGGGGCGTCACCGAGCAGGCTGGCGGCGGCCCGGTCGGTGAGCAGCTTGAGGACGATGGCCGCGGTCGGGGTCTCGAGGCCGCCGAGCAGTCGCTGACGCTCGGTGCGGCCGAGGTCGGCGAGGAGGTCGGCGACGTCGGCGGCGGACAGCAGCCGCAGCTGGGAGTTGGGCCGGTCGAGCCGCACGCCCTTCTCCTCCGAGACCGCCAGCGAGTGGACGCCGGCCCAGTCGAGCACCCGGCTCGGGGTCGGGTGCCAGCTCACCGCTCCGGGGAGCGCGCGGCGCACGTAGGTGCGCCACGAGGTGTCGACGCCGACCAGCTCCCAGCGGCCGGCGACGTGGCCGAGGTAGAGGTCGGACGCGCGCACCACCCGGACGCCGTTGAGGTCGACGAGCTGGTGGTCGACGACGTCGTGGTACAGCTGGATCTCGCCGGGCCGGCGCACGACGTCGACGAGGTCGAAGCGGGCGCGCTGAAGGATGAGTTCGCCGCGCTCCAGCCCGGCGACGTCGCCCGCGTGCAGCCACACCCGCCGGTGCGCGATGCCGACGATGTAGCCCAGCACCGGGGGGTGCTCCTCGCCGCCGGGCACGACGACGTCGTCGAGGCGCCCGACGAGCGACCCGTCCAGCTCCTTGACCGGCCGCCCCACCATCCCCGCCACCGAGACCAGCGAGCCCAGCAGCTCGCGCCGCAGCTCGCCCGAGGCCTGGCGGGGCGACCGGTCGCTGCGGGGCTCGGTGCGGCTGCCGGTCATCGGCGGCGTTCCCTGGCCGGCGCCCCGCGGCGTCCGCGGGCCCTCGCGCTGGTCGCGATCTCGAGCACCTCCTGAGTGCTCGCCTCCCGGCGCTCCCCGGCCAGCTGGCGGGCGAGCTGCTCGGTGCGCTCGTCCAGCCAGCGCTCGGCCGACTGGCTGGCGACCAGCCGCGCGCTGTGCTCGCAGGCCATCGCGTCGAGCAGCAGGTCGTAGAGCCTGATGTAGAGCAGTTCCCGGGCGGCCGCCGCGGCCATGTCGTCGCCCGACGCGTAGCGGATGGTCGGGGCGTCCGCTGCGACCGGGGCGGACGCCGGCAGCAGCCGCACCGATTCGACGACGTAGCTGCCGACGCCGACGAACCGGCTGGAGACGATGTCGAGGCTGCGCAGCCGCTGGTCGACCGACCGGTCGACGATCGCCTCGGCCAGCGGCAGCAGCACCCGGGTGATGCCGGCCACCGAGGTCGGGGTGGCGTAGACCTCGGCGGCCCGGACGCCGCGGCGCCCCAGCATGGTGGCCGAGCGGTGCCCGACGCACAGCGTGGGGCCGGGTCCGAGCTCCTCACGCCGGGCGAGGGCGGCGGCCACCACCCGGCTGTTGTACGCCCCGCACAGCCCGAGCTCCCCGCCGATGAGCACCAGCCCGGCCTCCCCGTCGCCCCCGGCGAGCCGGACGCCGCTCCAGGCCGAGATCCGCTCGACCTCCTCCCGGTACCGGTCGGACGGGTCGATCTCGCGTCGGGTCTCACGGAAGTGCCGGGCCGAGATGCTCTTCATCGCGCTCACCGCGCTCCGCAGGGTCCGCACCGAGCGGAGCCGCCGCATCAACTCGGTGCGCCGCTTCACGGTGTCCCCCCGAGGTGGCGCACGAGCAGGTCGTGCAGCCGGTCCGGCCACCCGGCGGGGGGTTCGGTGCCGGCGTCCAGGGCCTCGACGACGTCGGACAGGTCGGGGGCGAGGCCGGCGAGCGCCGACCAGGCGGCATCCGAGACGGAGCCGGCGCCGAGGCCGTCGAACCACCCGGCGGTCGCCGCGGTGAGCGCGAGGATCTGCCGGGCGACGGGGCGCGGGGTGAACCGCGGCTGGCGCAGCAGCTCGCGCAGCAGCACCCCCCGCTCCACGGCGGCCCGGGTGGCCGGGTCGACGTCGAGGCCCACCTGGGTGAGCGCCTCGAGGGTCTCGAACCGCGACATCGCGATCCGCAGGGTGCGGGCGGCCGTCCGCATGGGGGCCGACTGGGCGGCACCGCCGACGCGCGACACGCTGCGGCCGATGTCGATCGCCGGGCGTTGGTTGCGCTCGAAGCGCACGGTGTCGAAGTAGAGCTGCCCGTCGGTGATCGAGATGAGGTTGGTCGGGATGTAGGCCGAGATGTCGCCGTCGGTCGTCTCGATGAGCGGGAACGCCGTCACCGATCCACCCCCGGACGCCGCACTGCGCGCGGTGGCCCGCTCGAGCAGTTGGGCGTGGATGTGGAAGATGTCGCCCGGGAAGGCTTCGCGGCCGGGCGCCCGGCCGAGCAGCAGCGCGAGCTGGCGGTAGGCGTCGGCGTGCTTGGTGAGGTCGTCGTAGACGATGAGGGTGTCCCAGCCCCGGGCCGCGAGCGACTCCGCGATCGAGGCGCCCGCGTAGGGGGCGAGGTACTGCAGGCCCGGTGCCTGGGCGGCGTCCGCCCCGACGATCACGGTGTTGGCGAGCGCGCCGGCGTCCCGGAGCGACTCGATGACGCCGAGCAGCCGCGACATCGGCTGCCCGACGAGGACGTAGACGCAGGAGACGTCCCCGCGCCGCTGGGCGGCGATGATGTCGAGGGCGAGCGAGGTCTTGCCGACGTTGCGGTCGCCGAGGATGAGCTGGCGCTGGCCCCTCCCGATCGGGATCGCGGCGTCGATGACCATCACCCCGGTGAGCAGCGGCCGGGTGACGGGCGCGCGCTGCGACAGCGTGGGCGCGTCCCTGAACAGCGGCAGGGACTCGGCCGTCAGGGGCCTCGGGCCGCCGTCGAGCGGGCGGCCGAGGGGGTCGACGACCCGGCCGAGCAGGCCCGGCCCGGCGGCCACGCTCGGGCCCCGGCCCACCGGCCGGACGCCGTCGCCCGCGCGCACGGGGACGTCGGCGTCGAGGAGCACGACGGCCGTCCGCCCGGTCTCCAGCTCGTAGGCCATGCCGAGGGCCCCCGAGTCGAAGGCGACGAGGTCCTCCGACCCGACCCTGTCGAGGCCGACGACGTGCGCCACGCCGTCCGCCACGGCGGTGACCGCCCCACGCCGCCGCACCGCCGCCCGGAGGTCCGGCGGGCTCGCCGCGGCGAGCCTGCGGGCGAGGTCGCCGGCGTCCGGGACGAGGGTCTCAGCCATCGCCCGCACCTCGTCGGTCGTCGGCCGCGGACTCCCGGGCCAGGGCCCGGGCGGCGTGGCGGGCGAGCCCGGACGCCGTGGCGTCCACCTGCCCGGACGCCGTCAGCACCCGCACCCCGGCGCCCAGGTCGGGAACCACCCGCTCGAAGAACCCGGGTCCGAGCACGCGGGCGAGGGCGTCGCGGTCGGCGGGGTCGAGCGGCCGCGCCGATTCCACCTGGACGCCGGCACCGGGCGGCGGCCCGGAGGACAGCTCCTCGCAGGCGAGCCGCACCAGGGCGGCGTCCAGGGACGGCCCGTCGACGCTGGTGAGCAGGCGGGACACCGATGCCGCGGCGATGTCGCCGACCACGCCGGCCACCCGCTCGGCCTCGGCCTCCCGGCTCGCCCGCAGCTGGTCGTCGACCGCGCGCCGCTCCTCGGCCTGGGCCGCCCGCGCCTGGTCCTTGAGCTGGGCCACCTCGGCCCTGGCCGCGGCGAGCAGTTCCTCGCGGTGCGCGGCGATGTCGGCGTCGACCCCCGACCATGCCTGCCGGGTGCGCTCGGCGAGCTCCTCGGCGTCCGCGTGCAGCTGTGCTGTCTCCGCCTCGACCCGCCCCCGCTCGTCCCGCTCGCGCGCGAGCGCGGAGCGGACCGGCTTGAAGAACAGCCAGCCGAGCACCGCGGCGAGGATGAGGAAGTTGACCGCCTCGAAGAGGAAGTCGGCGAGGGGACTGGACACCGCGGGTCAGCCCAGCAGTGGGTTGGCGAACAGCAGCACGAGCGAGATCACCAGGCAGAAGATGGCGGTCGACTCGACCATCGCCAGCGCGACGAACTGGTTGCGGGTGATCGAACCTGCCTCGTCGGGCTGGCGGGCGAGCGCATCCATCCCGGCGGCCCCGATGCGGCTCTCGCCCATGGCGGCGCCGAAGGCCCCGATGGCGATGGTGAGTCCCGCGACGGCGATCGATCCGAGCGCGAGGACGGTGTGGTCGGTCATGACGGCGCCTCCTGGGGCCGGGGACTGGGGGAACCGCGGCGGCCCGGGCTCCCGGTGACGCCGGACTCGATCTGGGTGGCGGCGCCGATGTAGACGCTCGCGAGGATCGTGAAGATGTAGGCCTGCAGGCAGCCGATGAGCAGGTCGAGCGCCATGAGCGGCACCGGCACGAGCACACCGACGAGCGCGACGACGACGGCGACGACGAGCTGGCCGCTCATCATGTTGCCGAACAGACGCAGGGCCAGGGCGAGGGTGCGCGACACCTCGCTGATGAGGTGCAGCGGCAACAGCACCGGGTTGGGGCGGAAGTAGGTGGCGAGATAGCCGCGGACGCCGCGCGCCCTCACCCCGGCGATCGGGACGGCGAGGAACACGAGCACGGCGAGGGCGGACGTCGCGGCCAGGGTCGCGGTCGGGGTGGGGATCACCGGGAGCTGCCCGACGAGGGCGGCGCCGACGACGAAGAGGAACAGGGTGCCGGAGAACGCCTCGAGCCCGGGCACCTCCGCGCCCGCCGAGTCGCGGACGAGGTCGCTGACGAACCGGTAGGTGATCCGGCCGGCCGAGGCGAGCCGGCTGCCGGGCCGGCGGCGCACGGCCGAGGCGGTGGCCAGCGCGTAGGCCACGACGAGCAGGCTGGCGAGGACGCTGGCCACCATCGTCATCGTGATCGGAAAGCCCCCGAGGCGTCCGAGCACCTCGTCGTCGAAGATCCGCAGCCTCATGCCAGCCTCCGCCAGGTCACGACGGCCGCCGCGAGAAAGCCGGCGCCCCACCCGGCCACGGTGGCGAGCAGCCACCCCGCGAGGGCGGATGCGAGGAAGACCGCACCGACGCCGAAGAACCGGGCCGGCCACGACCAGGCACGCGGGCGGCGTCCCTGGCGCCCCAGCCAGGCGGCGTGGGCGATGCCGGTCGCGAGGCCGACGAGCGCGAACAGCCAGCCCATCAGCCCCGCCCCCTCACCGAGCGGAACGCGATGTAGCTGCCCAGGCTCACGCCGAGCAGCAGCAGGATGAGGGTCGCGGCGATCCGCAGGTGCCAGACCCCGTCGAGCCAGCGTCCCAGCAGACCGCCGCCCACCCCGAGCAGCACGATCGGCCAGCCCACGCTGCCGATGAGCGCGATGGACGCCGCCAGCCCCGCGGGTCGCCGCCGGGCCAGGCGGGCCAGGTCGCGCCCGGTCTGGTCGCGGGCGTCGTGGCGGCGTAGCGACTCGTCAGCCATCGCGCCGCCCCCTGTGGCCCGGATCCAGCTCCTGGACGATCCGCTGCTCGAGCAGCGCCATCCGCCGGCGGGTGACCAGTTCGCTGTCGGGCGCGGCGAGGGCGACGTCGAGGGCGCGGAGCACCTCCTCGCCGGTGGCGCCGGTGACGGCGAACGGGGTGGCGAGCAGGGCGGTGTCGCGGTCGGCGCGCAGCAGCCCCCCGGCGGTCGCGGCGAACCGCCGGTCGGTGCCGGCGTCCAGGATGACCAGGCCCGACTCGACGACGGTGACGAACGGTTCCTGCCGGGGACGCAGGCCGAGCTGACCCGTGCGGGTCGGCACGCGGGCGGCGTCCACGTCACCGTCGACGACGGCGGCGTGCGGGGTGCGGATGACGAGGCGGAGCCGTTCAGCCATGACCGACCTCCGGGAGCGGCCCGACCATGAACAGCGCGTCGTCGGGCACGTCGTCGCAGCGCCCGGCGAGGATCGCCTCGACGCCCTCGACGGTCGCCGCGACGGGCACCCGGACGCCGGGAACCCCGGTGAACGCCTCGGCGACGAAGAACGGCTGGGTGAGGAAGTTGCGCAACCGCCGGGCCCGCGCGACGAGCGTGCGGTCGTCGGCGGCGAGCTCGTCGACGCCGAGCATCGAGATGATGTCGCGCAGTTCCTCGTAGCGGCCGAGCACCCGGCGCGCCTCCTGTGCGACGTCGTAGTGCCGGACGCCGACCACCGCCGGGTCGAGCGCCTTCGACGACGACCGCAGCGCGTCCACGGCGGGGTAGAGGCCCTCGGCCGCCACCTCCCGGGACAGCACGAGGGCCGAGTCGACGTGCCAGAACGCCTCGGTGACCGCCGGATCGCCGTAGTCGTCGGCCGGCACGTACACCGCCTGCACCGCGACCATGCCGCCCCGGTCGGTGGCAGTGATCCGTTCCTCGAGGGCGGCGAGGTCGGCGGCCAGGGTGGGCTGGTAGCCGACGCGGGACGACAGGCGTCCGAGCAGGCCGCTCACCTCCATGCCGGCCTGGACGTGCCGGTAGAGGTTGTCGATGACGAGCATGACGTCGCGGCCGAGATCGTCCCGGTAGTACTCGGCGATCGACAAGGCGGCCTCGCCGACGAGGAAGCGGGCTCCCGGCGTCTCGTTCATCTGGCCGAAGACCAGCGTGGAGCGGTCGAGGACGCTCATCCGGCGCATCTCGTCGAGCAGTTCGAGCCCCTCGCGGGACCGTTCGCCGATGCCGGCGAAGACCGCGACGCCGCGGAACCGGGTGACGGCGTTGTGGATGAACTCGGTGAGCACGACGGTCTTGCCGACTCCGGCGCCCCCGAACACGGCAGCCCGGCCGCCGCGCAGGAACGGGCAGAACAGGTCGATCACCTTGATGCCGGTCTCGTACACGTCGGTCCAGCCGCGTCGCCGGGCCACGGGCGGCGGGGGCCGGTGCACCGGACGCCGGATGGTCCCGGTGATCGGCCCGGCGGCGTCGATCGGCGCCCCGCGGAGGTCGACGACCCGTCCCAGCAGGGGCTCGCCCACGGCGACCGACAGCGGGCCGCCGACCCGGTGCACCTCGGTGCCGCAGCGCAGCCCGCGGGTGTCGTCGAGCGCGATCGCCTGCACCCGGCCGGGCGCCAGGTGGGCCTGGACGACGAGGGTCACGCGGCGCCCGTCGGGCACCCGGCAGCCGAGCTCCTCGCCGAGCTCGGGGCTGGTGGCGTCGACCCCCACCTCGACGACGGTGCCGCGCACGGCGACCACCCGGCCGATGGCCGTGCCGGTGGTCGGTGCGCCCGGGTCGCTGATCGCAGTGGTGGGGATCACGGCCGATCCCACCGGATCTGCACCCATACCGTCAGGGTAATGAGCCTTGTCGGCGTCCGCTCTCGAATCGGCTCCGTGCTTTGTTCGACGTTCGCCACCGTAGTCGGTGGTCAACGTCGAACTGATCGCGCGCAGCCCGCTTCGCTCAGCCTTGTCAGCTCCTTTGTAGGACGTGCAGGATCGTCACGTAGTGCTCGCGCACGACGGGACCGACCTCGGCGGCGGCGGCCCGGGCTGCGTCCACCTCGTCGGGACGCCAGTCGCTGAAGGTCTCGAAGAGCCGGCGGACCTGGCCCGGGTCGAGGTCGACCTGCCAGGGCCACTGCCAGCTCCCGCGGTGGCGGAAGAGTCCGCCCGCGGTCAGCTGGGGCACGGTCGGTGGTGGGTCGAGGACGTTCTCGTCGCGGATCCCCTCCTCGCGGCGGGCGACGATGTCCAGCACCCTGCGCCGGAACTCGGTCTGCACCCGGGGGTCGCCGAACACGGTGCGCCAGACCGCCAGCAGCCCCCGCTCGCGCAGGGCGGCGTGCAGCCGGGGCAGTGCGACGCCGAGGTCGACCCAGTGCATCGAGGTGGCGGCGACGACGGCGTCGAAGGCGGCGTCCGGGAGGGCCACGTCCTCCAAACGCCCCTCGAGCACCCGGACGCCGGGATGGGCGAGACCCAGCCGCTGCCGCAGCTGCGGGCCGGGCTCGACCGCAACGACCTGACAGCCGCGGGCGAGCAGTTCCCCCGTGGCCTCGCCGCTGCCCGCCCCGACCTCCAGCACGCCCAAGCCCTCGCCGATCACGCCCTCACTGAGGAGCCGGTCGAACAGCGCCGCCGGATACGGTGGCCGGGCGGCGTGGTAGGACGCCGCCAGCCGCTCGAAGTGCAGGTGCGGCGACGCCTCGGGATCGTCACTCCACGGTGGGCTCGGGCTCAATCCCGGCCTCGAGTTCGGCGACGTCCGCGTCGCTCAAGTGGATGTCGCCGACGGCGAGGTTCTCCTCGAGGTGCGACAGCCGCGACGTGCCCGGGATGAGCAGGATGTTCTCCCGGTACCCGAGCAGCCACGCGAGCCCGACCTGCGCCGGGGCGGCCCCGAGGCGCTCGGCGACGTCGCGGACCGCGGCGTTGTCGACGACCTTGGGGGTGTTGGGGAAGGCGGAGCCGAGCGGGAAGTACGGCACGTAGGCGATGCCGCGCTCGGCGCACAGGTCGAGCACGTCGGCGTCCGAGCGGTCGAGGAGGCTGAACGCGTTCTGGACGCAGACGATGTCCGCCTGCTCGATGGCCTGCGTCACCTGGTCGAGCGTCGCGGTGGAGATGCCGACCCCGGCGATCTTGCCCTCGTCGCGCAGGGCGACCATCTCGGCGAGCTGGTCCTCGAGGCGCACCGGCTGCTCGCCCGGCTCGCGCCCTTCGTGCAACCGAAGGTTCACCGCCCCCAGCCGCTCGACGCCCAGGCTGCGCAGGTTGTCCTCGACGGCCGAGCGCAACTGGTCGGGCCGCTGCCCCGGGAGCCAGCCGCCCTGCTCGTCGCGGAAGGCGCCGACCTTGGAGACCAGCACGAGGTCGTCGGGGTAGGGGTGCAGCGCTTCTCGGATGAGGTCGTTCGCGACGTCCGGCCCGTAGAACTGCGCGGTGTCGATGTGGTTGACGCCCCACTCGACGGCCCGGCGCAGGATCGCGATCGCCTCGTCGTGGTCGCGCGGCGGCCCCATCACGCCGGGGCCGGGGAGCTGCATCGCTCCGAAACCGATCCGATTGACGCTGAACTGGCCCAGACGGTAGCTATCCACGAACGGACCCTAGCTCGGAGGAAGGAATTGCGGCTCACCCCGCTCGCCGGTCAGCTCGAGACACAGAACTCGTTGCCCTCGGGATCGGCGAGGGTCGTCCACCGGAACGGCCCCTGGTGGGCCTCATACAGCACCGTCGCCCCCGCTGCGGTGAGGCTCTCGATCACCGCCTGCACGTCGTCTCCCACCCGTAGATCAAGGTGCATTCGGTTCTTCGTCGTCTTGGGCTCGGGCACCGCTTGGAGGTACAGGCGCGGCGTCCCGGCCGCCGGGTCAGGGTTGACGACCGCGGCGCCTTCCGCCCAGACGAGGGTCCCCTTGTAGATGCGGGTGTCGGCCTGCGTCGCCTGTCCCTCGGCGATCATCCGCCGGATGAACTCCTCGTCGCTCGGCTCGACTCGCCAGCCGAGCGCCTGTGCCCACCACTCCGCCTGGGCGTGGGGATCGCGGCAGTCGAGCGTCACCTGGAACGTGTATGCCATGCCGGATGCTAACAACCGCCGCGGTCGCCGGGGACCCTCGATGGAGTCCCGCACCGCCGAAGTTGCGGGCCAGACGCCGGGGGGGACGCCGCCAGTGACGCGAACACCGCCGCTCGCCCGCCGATTCGGAGGTTCCCCGACGACGTCACGCCCGACGGGGTCATCCGCCGAAGCGCCAGCCCTCCTCGGAGTTGCGCACGACCCGGTCGGGCGGATCGCTCGACGCGCGGATGAGCGCCGAGTTGGCCTCGTCGACCGTGGCCACCCAGGACGCCGCCGCCTCCGGGGCCTTCCCGAAGAGCTCGTGCCGGGCCACCAGCCGCCGCACGCGGACCTCGTCGTCGCCGTCGACGAGCCACACGGCGTCCATCGCGGCGCGCGCCTCCCGCCACACCGGGTCGCCGAGCAGCAGGTAGTTGCCCTCCGAGATCACCAGCCGGGCGCGGGGATCGACGACCATCGCCCCGGCGATCGGCTGTTCCAGCGTCCGCTCGAACCCCGGCGCGTAGACGGGCCGGCCGGTCTCGGAGTGCAGGCGGCGCAGCAGTGCGGCGTAGCCCGCGGGGT
>DATAKK010000087.1:0-19982 GCA_036261615.1 Propionibacteriaceae bacterium
CCGCCCCACCGGTCGGTGCGGGTGTTCGACAAGGGCGAATAGAACTGGTGCAGCAGGTAGCCGTGGGCGGCGTGCACCTCGACGATGTCGAAGCCGGCCTCCCGGGCCCGGTGCGTCGCTGCGACGAACGCGTCGATGACGCCCAGGATCTCCTCGTCGCTCAGCGCGTGCACGGCCTGGGCCGAACCGCCGCCGTCGGCGGGCTGGTCGGTCGGGCCCACCACGGGCCAGCCGCCCTCCGATTCGGGCACGACCCCAGGGGTGAAGCCCGGCCACCAGCGCACGGTGCTCGCCTTGCGTCCGGCGTGGGCGAGCTGGACGCCCATCGTCGCGCCCCGGCTGTGGCCGAAGTCGGTGATCCGCCGCCACGCGCGCACCTGCTCGTCGTTCCACAGGCCCGTGTCCTCGGGGCTGATCCGGCCCTCCGCCGTCACCGCGGTGGCCTCGGTCATGACGACCCCGAACCCGCCCACGGCCAGGCTGCCGTAGTGCACGACGTGCCAGTCGTTCGGCACACCGTCGCGGGCGTCGACGGCGTACTGGCACATCGGCGACACCCACGCCCGGTTGCGCGCGGTGAGCCCACGCAGGGTGATGGGGCGGAACAGCTGGGGCAGGTCAACGGTCACGGTCGTCACAGCCCTCGACCTTAGTCAGCCGCCCAAGCCGCCGCACGCGGACGCCGGTCGCCCGGCGTCCCGATCCGAGCCGCCGCACACGGGGATGCCGGTCGCCCGGCGTCCCCGCCCGGGTCACCAGGCGTAGGCCTCGGGGGCCTCTCCGCCGGGTCCGGGGAAGATCCCGTCCAGGGTGGCCAGGGCGTCCTCGTCGAGGCTGATGTCGAGTGCCCGCAGCGCGCCCTCGTACTGGTCCATCGTGCGCGGGCCGATGATCGGCCCCGTGACACCCGGCTGGTGCAGCAGCCAGGCCAGTGCCACGTCGCCGGGTTCCTCGCCGCGCTGCGCGCAGAAGTCCTCCCAGCGCTGCAACTGGTCGCGCATCGACGCCACCCGCTGCTTGGTGCGCTCGTCGTAGCGACGCTCGCCGGCCCGGTCCTTGGCCAGGACGCCGCCGAGCATCCCTCCGCCCAGCGGCGACCAGGGGATGACGCCGAGTCCGTAGTGGCGCGCCGCCGGCAGCACCTCGAGCTCGATCGAGCGCGCGGTGAGGTTGTACAGCGACTGCTCGCTGACGAGGCCGAGCGAGTGGCGGTCGCGGGCGGCTTCGCACGCGGCCGCGATGTGCCAGCCGGCGAAGTTGGACGAGCCGACGTAGAGGATCTTGCCCTGGGCGACCAGGGTGTCCATCGCCTGCCAGAGCTCGTCCCACGGCGTGGCCCGGTCGATGTGGTGCATCTGGTACAGGTCGATGTGGTCGGTCTGCAGGCGCTTGAGGGACGCGTCGACCGCGCGGCGGATGTTGACGGCCGACAGCTTCGAGTCGTTGGGGCGGTCGGTCATGTTGCCGTAGACCTTGGTAGCGAGCACGACCTCGTCGCGCCGCCCGGCCCGGGCGAACCAGCGTCCGATGATCTCCTCGGTCCAGCCGCGGTGCTCGACGCCTCCGTAGACGTTGGCGGTGTCGAAGAAGTTGACCCCGTCGTCGAGGGCCCGGTTCATGATCGCGTGGGCGTCGGACTCCTCCGTGTGGGGTCCGAAGTTCATCGTCCCCAACACCAGCCGCGAGACCGTCAGGCCGGTGCGGCCCAGGTGCGTGTACTGCATGGTGGTCCTTTCCACATGGTTGGTTTGCTTCGATCCTTCCGCCCCGCACGGGCGCTGTCCAGCCCCTCCGGGGGCGCTCAGCCGCGCTCGTCGTGCCGCAGCACGTGCCGCAGCGCCTCCCTGAGCGTCGGCTCGCCGAAGCGGAAGCCGCTCTCGAGCAGGAGTCCCGCGTCGACCCGCTGGTCGGTGTCGATGAGCTGGTCCTTGCCCTCGGCGCCGAGCACCAGGGCGGGACCGAAACCCGGGGTCGGCACCAGCGCCGGACGCCGCACCGTGCGGCCGAGGGTGCGGGCGAATTCGCCCGCGGTGACCGGCTCGGGAGCCACCGCGTTCACCGGTCCGCTCAGGTCGGGGGTGAACAGGGCGTGCAGATAGCTGCGCGCCATGTCGTCGAGGGAGATCCAGCTCATCCAGGCCCGGGAGTTGGTCAGCGGGCCGCCGACGCCGGCGAGGAACAGGGGGAGCATCGGGGCCAGTGCCCCGCCGCCCTCGCTCAACACGATCCCGGTGCGCAGGAAGACGGTGCGCCCGTCGGCCTCCCGGGCGGCGTCCTCCCAGGCGCGCACCACATCGGCGAGGAAGCCGGTTCCGGGGGACGACTGCTCGGTGAGCAGTTCACCGGGGCGCCGGGCGCCGTAGACCCCGATCGCCGACGCCTGGGCCAGCACCTGCCGGCGTCCGGACCGCGCGATGGCGGCGGCGATGGTGCGGGTGCCGTCGACCCGCGACTCGAGGATCCGCCGCTTCTTCGCCTCGGTGAACCGGCCGCCGATGCTCTCACCGGCCAGGTGGACGACGGCACCGGCACGGTCGACGGCGCCCTGGTCGATGCTGCCGTGCCGGGGCGACCAGCGGGCCTCGCCCGTGCTGCGGGTCTCGCGCCGCACGAGGGTGCGCACGGTGTGGCCGCCCGTGGTGAGCAGCGCGCAGACCTGGCTGCCGATGAGTCCACTGGCCCCGCTCACCAGCACCGTCGTGGGGGACGCCGCCAGCCGGGCGTGCAGCGCGAGGTCGTGGCGCAACTGGTGCTCGCGGAACGCGAACAGCCGGCGCAGTTCGTGGCTGGCGACCATCTCGTCGATGCCGGTGGGCATCGGCGGCAGTTCCCAGTCGACCCGGTCGGTGATCGTGGTGCCTCCGTCGGGGGCGTCGGAGAAGTGGTGCTCGTGCCGCCACCGGCGGAACGGCCCGCTCACCTGCTCGTCGACGAACAAGCGGCCGTCGTCCAGTTCGACGTGGCGCACCCGCCAGGTGACCCCCACCTTCGCGAGCGGACGCGGGACGAGCCCGGGGACCAGCGGGTGCGAGATCTTGAGCACCACCTCCGAGCCCGGGTTGATGAGGTCGGTCGGCCCCTCGATGACGGTCGCCATGCCGGGAGGGGTGAGGCGGACGAAACCGCCGGGCCGGGTGTGCCAGGCGAACACGTCGGCGCGCGGGTGGGGATAGTGGCTGACGTGCTCGAAGATCGGCATGGGCGGGCCTTTCGCTCGTTTCTGCGAACGTAGGTGACCCGGCGGCGGCTGACAAGGGCCGGTGCCGTCGGGTCAGCGGCGCGGGTCGATCAGGGTGATGCCCGCCGGAGAGGCGGAGCCGAGACCGGGCAGGAGCGTCGCGGCGTCCTCGAGGCCGACGACGCGCTCGATGAGCAACCCGGGGTGCAGCCGCCCGGCCGCGATGAGGTCGAGCATGCCGGGGTAGTCGGCAGCGGCCATGCCGTGGCTGCCGAGCACGTCGAGTTCCCAGGCGATGACCCGGTCCATCGGCACCCGGGGGTGCCCGCCGACGGGCGGCAGCAGGCCGACCTGCACGTGACGCCCGCGGCGGCGGAGGCTGTGGATGGCCGTGGCGCAGGTCTGCTCGCTGCCGACGGCGTCCACCGCGACGTGGGTGCCACCCGTGAGCCGCTGGACGTCGTCGGCCGGGTCGGATCCCGGCGTGGCGAGGATGGTGAGCGTCGCGCCCAGGGACGCCGCCAGCTCGAGCGAGCGCTCCGTGCGGTCGATCACCGCGACGCTCGCGCCGAGGGCCACGGCGACCTGGACGCAGCTGAGGCCGACCCCGCCCGCGCCCACCACGGTGACCGACTCTCCGGCCCGCAGCCGTGCCCGGGCGGTGAGCGCGCGGTAGGCGGTCGCGAACCGGCAGCCGAGGGCGGCGGCGGCCTCGAACCCGACGCCGTCGGGAATGGCGACGAGGTTCGTGTCGGCGGCGTGCAGGGCGACCAGTTCCGCGAACGAACCCCAGTGCGTGAAGCCCGGCTGCTGCTGGTGGGGGCACACCTGGGCGTCCCCGCGGAGGCACCACTCGCAGTGGCCGCAGCCGCAGACGAAGGGCACCGTCACCCGGTCGCCGACCGACCACCGGGTGACGCCCGCGCCGACGGCGTCCACGATGCCCGCGAGTTCGTGTCCGGGCACGTGGGGGAGCGCGATGTCGTCGTGGCCGGCCCAGGCGTGCCAGTCGCTCCGGCACAGTCCGGTGGCCATGACACGGACGACCACCCCGCCGTCCGGGGGGACGGGATCGCCGGTCTCCCGCACCGCGAGAGGACCGGCGATCTCGTCCATCATGAGCGCGCGCATGGCCCCATCCTGGCAGGAGGGAGCCGTGTGGCGCCCGTGCTCTCAGCCCTCGTTGAGCCGGGCGATCTCCTCGTCGGACAGCACCAGGTCGGCGGCCTTGGCCGAGTCGGTGATCGACTGCGGACGCTTGGCGCCGGGGATCGGGATGACGATCGGTGCCTGCGCCAGTTCCCACGCGAGGGCGACCTGCTGGGCGCTCACGCCGTGGGCCTTCGCGGTCTCGGCGAAGGCGGGATGCTGCTCGGCCAGCCCCTTGGCGTCCTCGAGGCCGCCGAGCGGGCTCCACGGCAGGAAGGCCAGGCCGAGCTCCGCGCAGACGTCGATCTCGGGACGGCTGCTGCGGAACTTGGGGCTGAACTGGTTCTGCACGCTGACGAGCTTGTCGCCGAGGGCCTGGTGAGCGGACCGGATCTGCTCGGGGTTGGCGTTGGACAGCCCGATCATCCGCACCTTGCCCGAGTTCGCGATCTCGACCAGGGTCTCGATGACGACGTCGTAGCCCACCTTGGGGTCGGGGCGGTGGTGCTGCCACAGGGCGATCTGCTCGACGCCGAGGCGCTTGAGGCTGTCGTCGACCGCCTGGCGGAGATGCTCGGGACGGCTGTCGACGTCCCAGCCGCCGCCGTCGGTGCGGACGTGGCCGCCCTTGGTGGCGAGGAACACCCGGTCGCGGACGCCGAGTTCGTCGAGGATCGACGCGATGAGCGACTCGTTCTCGCCCTGGGCCTTGGCGCCCAGCTGCTCGCCGGGCCCGTAGGCGTCGGCGGTGTCGAACAGGGTGACGCCGGCGTCCAGGGCCGCCTTGACGGTGGCGACCAGCTGCTCGCGTGGCTGCGGTCCGGTCTGGTCGAAGGTCATGAGGCCGAGGCCGATGGCGCCCACCTCGACGCGGCCGACGGTGTCGTTTCCGATGGTTCTCGTATGCATGGTCCCGAGCCTAGGGGCGGCCCCGAGGGGCCCGCAGGCAATAGTTCGACCAGTGAACCGGGTTCGCTGCGGGCGTACGACCACGCTTCCCGGCGACTTCCCGACGAGGGGTGCCCGACCTCCCCGGGGATCCCCGAAACGTGCACCACCCGCCATACCCCGGCTGTGGGGGCGGGTGTGTGGCAGGTGGTGCGAGTTTCGCAGGATCCGGGCCGGGGTGGACGCCGCGGGGTGGACGCCGCGGGGGTGGACGCCGCGGGGTGGACGCCGGGGCCTGGGCCGCCCCGCGTCGGGCGACCTCCCCGGGGATCCCCGAACCGTGCACCACCTGCCATACCCCGGCTGTGGGGGCGGGTGTGTGGCAGGTGGTGCGAGTTTCGCAGGATCCGGGCCGAGGTGGATGCCGGCGTCCGAGGCCCCCGGAACCGGAGACCCCGGGCGCCACGTCGGCGCGCGACGGGGGTCTCAGGCCCGGGTGGACACCCTGCGGACGAACGCGGCGATGCCCTCGGCCTCGGCCACCCGGCTGGCCTCGCCGACGTAGGGCATGTGGCCCGTCTCGAAGTACTCGTGCTCGAAGCGGTCGGACGCCCCGGCGGGCAGGCGCAGGTGGGCGACCATGTCCTCGGCCGAGTGGTAGGGGGTCGCGAGGTCGTAGTAGCCGTACTCGACCCGCACCTGGAGGTGCGGGTTGGCCCGCAGCACCCGCTCAAGCTTGTCGGTGACGTTGATCGGCTTGCCCTCGAACTCCGCGTAGCTCCACTTCGTGATCGCGCTGGCGAACACCTCGTAGGGCAGGTCGAGGTCCCAGCCGAGATCGTGGCGCAGGTAGTGGTGCAGGGCCGCGGCGTACGGGCCGACGAGGGCGTCGATCGACGGGTCGGCGTCCATGTTCTCGGCGATGCCGGAGTAGAGGGCGCCGGTGATGCGGGCGTCGATCCGGCCTACCGCCAGTCCGCGCGAGCGGAGCAGTTCGGTGCAGAAGCGCCAGTGCTCGATCCGAAGGTCGGCCCGCTCGACCCAGTCCTGGGAGAGGCCGGTGAGGCGGGACAGGGTGCCGGCGACCTCCGAGCGCTCCTCGGGGGTGAGCCGGCTGCCCCGGGCGAGCGCCCAGCGGTAGCGGCTGGAGGCGAACTCCTCGGCCTCGGCGCGCACCTCGTCCAGCGTCCGGTCGGGGTGGAAGCCGTAGTAGTGGGCGATCGCCGCGTAGGTGGGCAGGAAGTTGATGGACGCCTCGTCGATGCGGAGGTGCTCGAAGTCCTGGGTGCCGAAGTCGAGGACGCTGGAGATGAGCACCAGCCCGTTGAGCGCGAGCGAGTAGCGCGACTGCAGGTGCTCGGCCACCGAGACCGCCCGGGTGGTGCCGTACGACTCACCCACCAGGAACTTCGGGCTCATCCACCGGTCCTCGCGGGTCGTCCAGAGCCGGATGAGCTCACTCACCTGCTCGACGTCCTTCTTCCACCCGTGGTACTGGCCGGGCTTGCCGCCCTCGACCGCTCGGGTGTGCCCGGTGGACATCGGGTCGATGAACACGAGGTCGCTCACCCGCAGCAGGGTCTCCGGGTTGTCGAGCAGCCCGTACGGCGGCGGGGTGAGGTCGCCGGGCTCGCCGAAGTCGACCCGCCTCGGCCCCAGCAGGCCCATGTGCAGCCAGATCGAGCTCGACCCGGGGCCGCCGTTGAAGACGAAGGTGATCGGGCGGGTGGTGACGTCGGCGGCGTCGAGGGTGTAGGCGGTCACCGCCATCTCGGCGCGCGGCGTCCAGCCCTTGAAGGTCTCCTCGGCCACCTCCTCCTCGCGGATGACGATCCGACCGGTGCGCGCGGTGTAGCGCAGCTCGCCGTCGGACGTCTGCAGCACGTGGTGGGTGGTGACCAGGCGGTCCTGGGGTTCGGCGGCCGGGGTGTCGCCCGCCGGTGCGGGGGTGCGGGATGCGTCGTCGCTCATCCCTTCAACCTAGCCATCGCGGCGGCCAGGACGCCGAAGCGCCCCGCCCGAGTGGTGGGGCGGGGCGCTTCGTGCGGCGGGTCAGCTCGCGGTCGTGACGTCGAGCGGCGGCACCTGGCGGCGCACGGACGCCGTCAGCTCACGGCGCGCCAGCGCCTCGCACTCGAACTTCGCGTCGGCGTACATCATCTGCTCGGGCGGGGTCTTCTGGGTCCAGGCGCTCGGCCCGCGGAGCGCGCCGACCACCCCGAGCTCGCGGGCGACCTTGAGGTAGCGGATCGCGTCGATCACCACGCCGGCGCTGTTCTCGCTGTCCTGCACCGAGAGCTTGACGTCCATGGTGATCGGCGCGCCCCCGAAGCCCTTGAGCCGCAGGTTGAGGTAGGCCACCTTGTTGTCGCGCAGGTACGGGATGAACGTGCTCGGCCCGGCGAACAGGCTGTCCTTGGGCACCGGGATGTTGCGGATGTCGTTCTGGGAACGGATGACGTTCTCCTTCGACTTCTTCTTCGACGCCAGCCGCGACTGCACCATCATGTTGTTGAAGTCGGTGTTGCCGCCGATGTTGATCTGCTGGTGGAACTCCACCTCGGCGCCCCGGTCGAACGCGAGTTCCTGCAGCACCTGGCTCAGCACGCTGGCCCCCACCTGCGAGCGCATGTCGTCGCCGATGAGGGGCAGGCCGGCGTCGATGAACTTCTGCTCCCACACCGGGTTCGACGCGATGAAGACGGGGATGCAGTTGAGGAAGGCGACGCCCGCGTCGATGGCGGCCTGGGCGTAGAACTCGGTCGCCTCCTGCGAGCCGACCGGAAGGTAGTTGAGCAGGATGTCGGCCTGCGTGTCGCGCAGCACCTGGGCGACGTCGACCGGCGCGGCGTCCGCCACCCGGAACCCGACCTCCTCGGGCTGCGCGGCCATGTGCTCGCTCACGCCGTCGAGGACGGGGCCCATCTGGACGACCGGGCCGGTGGGCACGTCCGCCTGGAACACCCTCGCGCAGTTGGGCGCGCTGAAGATCGCCTCGCCGACCGGCTTGCCGACCTTGCGGGGATCGACGTCGAAGGCGGCGACGATGTCGATGTCGCCGGCGCGGTAGCCGCCGATGGACGAGTGCATCACGCCGGGGATCTGGTCCTCGTCGCGGTCCTTGTAGAACTCGAAGCCCTGGTACAGGGAGGAGAAGCAGTTGCCGACGCCGATGACGGCGACGCGGATCCGTGCTGGTGCCATGTCGAAGTCCCTCCTGGAACGCGTCGGTGCGGGATGTCAGGGAGCTCCGGGGGAGCGTCCACACCGACGACCTTTGTTAGGACAATAGAGCAAAGACGATGGAAACCACGAACGGCCCACCGTCCGGACGCGGCGGGGGCTGCGTCCGGTGGCGGGCGGATGGGTCAGACGGAGACGCGGACGCGGGCGGCCACCAGGCCGCCCCGGCGCAGGGACGCCCACGCGACGTTGGCGAGGGCGACGACCGAGGTGAAACCGGCGGAGATGAGGATGGCCGACTCGTGCGCCATCGCGCCGTAGAAGAACCACATGCTCGGCAGGATCCAGCCGAGCACGAGGAAACCGAGCGAGACCCCGCGGATGTCGACCCGGGTGACGAGCTCACGCAACTGGCCGAGGCCGCTCGAGACCTGCGGGACGGTGATGAGCATGCCGAAGATCAGCGCCCCGATGACGGCGTCGACGGTGAACAGCGTGCTCACCAGCGCGATCGGCAGTCCGTAGGTGCGCCACCAGCCGAGCCCCCGGTCGCGGCGGATGAAGGCGAGGACGAGCACGTTGACGATGGTCATGAGCGCGTTCGGCGTGGTGACCAGTGCGGAGTGGGTCAGCAGCCCATGCAGCGTCCACAGCACCCCGATCGCGAGGAGCAGCTGCCAGAACAGGAGCGAGAGGCCCGCGCTGGTGCGGGTGCGTCGCAGCTGGAGGATCTGGGGGACGCCGGAGATGACGCCGACCGCTCCGCTGAGCCACCCCCACAGGATCGCGAAGGCCATGGAACTCCTCATGCCGCTGGGAGCTCGAGCTCTCCAGCACACATGCTAGCTGACCGTTCTGTCAGGTTGGACGTGTGTTCGGCAGCTGTTAGGGGGCCGGAGCGCCGGGGTAATGTCGATATGCACACAGTCGTGCGAGAAAGGGACGCCGATGAGCGAAGATCGCGCCGAGGCCATCAACCTCGGACCCAACAACCCGGTCAGCGAGACCGAGGCGCTGCGCGAAGAGACAGTCGCCGAGAGGGTCAATCCCGGCGACCAGGGCATGGAACCGCCGTTCCCGGAACAGAAGGCCAAGCGGATCAACCCGGGCCCCAACGCCCTCGTCGACCCCGACGAGGTCCAGGAGGCCAACGGCGTCGAGACCCTCGACACGAAGGAACACCGGATCGACCCCGGCCCCCAGCGCTGAGCCCCGCACCCCGGCCGCCCGTCCCACGTCGTGGGGCGGGCGGTCCGTCGTCCCGGCCCGGTTCGTCGTCCCTCGTCGACGGCCCCTGGCGCGTCGGCGGCCCACTGGGGGGCAGCACCGGCGCCGAGGGCAGGGGAGCCGAGGCGGTATGCTCAAGGCGGCCCAACGCCACCATGTCCAGCGTCACCTGTCGATGGGCGGCGGGTCGATCTGAGCCCCTACACGCCTACAGAGAGTGCGAGCAGTGGAGAACTTCGACCTCACCGCCGTGATTCCGGCGCACAACGCCGCAGACACGATCACGTCCCTGGTCGAGGAGTTCCTGAGCATCCCCGACCTCGCGGTGCAGGTCATCGTCGTCGACGACGCGTCGAGCGACGACACCCCCCGGCTCGTGCAGGGGCTCATGGACCGCCACCCCGAGGTGCTGGCGATCCTGCAGCCGACCAACGGCGGCGCCGGGGTCGCCCGCAACGTCGGGTTCCCCGCGGCCACCGGGCGCTACACGATCTTCTTCGACGCCGACGACCAGCTGCACCCCGACGCCCTCGTCGCGGCGGTGCAGGAGCTCGACCGTGGCGAGCAGGACGTCGCGATCCTCAAGTACCGCTACGTGCGCGGCGGTCAGGACACCGACGTGGCGATGAACAGCCACGACCTCAACATCTTCGACAAGGTGCTCGGCTCGGCGTCCAGCCGGACGGTGCGGCTGGTCGACGCCCCCGACCTGCTGCACCTCACCAACTACCCCTGGAACAAGGTCGTGCGCACCGCCACCTTCCAGGAGTCGGGGCTCACCTTCGGGTCGACGACCGTGCACAACGACATCCTCGGCCACTGGCACACCCTGCTGTTCGCCGACCGGATCGTCCTCATCAGCCAGGAGGTGTGCACGCACATCGTGCTGGCGGGCGGGAACAACCTCACCAACCGCAGCAGCCGCGACCGGCTCACCCTCTTCGACGCGCTCGACGAGACCTACGACCTGCTGGTGAGGAATCCGGCGCTGCGCAAGCGGTACGCCCACATCTACTGGGGAAGTGTGATCCGTGTGGCCGGCTGGGCGGCCGCCCGCGTCGACCAGTCGGTGCGCGACGCCTTCGACGCCCGCCTGCAGGAGCACCTGCTGCGGATCAACCTCGCCGATTTCTACAACATCCAGGTCCGTCGAGCGCCCTCGCTGGCGCAGACCATCGTCCGCAAGGCGATGGGGTAGGGGGTCGCAGCATGGCTGAACTGTCCATCATCGTCACGAGCTACAACATCGAGAACTACATCGGCGAGTGCCTCGACTCGATCGTGAACCAGACCTTCGCCGACACCGAGATCATCGTCGTCGACGACGGGTCCACCGACTCCTCGCCCGACATCATCCGTGAGTACGCGGAGCGAGACGAGCGGATCGTCCCGGTGCTGCTCGGCACCAACAGCCCCGGCGGGGTGGCGACGGCCGCGAACGCCGGACTCGACCGGGCGACCTCGCCGTGGGTGGGCTTCGCCGACGGCGACGACCTGTTCGAGCTGGACGCCTTCGGGCGCCTGCTCGAGGCCGCGCGCACCTACGACGCCGACCTGGCGATGTGCAACTACCGCGACTTCAGCGACGGGTCCGAGGAGCGGATGGCTCCCGCCGACGAGAAGCGCTGGGCCGACCTCGACCAGGACGTCTACACCCTCACCGAGGACAATCGGCGCCGGTTCCTGCGCTTCGTCGCCGTGCCGTGGCGCAAGCTGTACCGGCGCTCCTTCCTCGAGGAGCACCACATCCGCTTCCCGGTCGGCGACTACTTCTTCGAGGACAACCCCTTCCACTGGTTCTGCCTCGTGCAGGCCAACAAGATCGCCGTCGTCCCCGACGTGCTCTGCTACCACCGGGTGGCCCGGGCCGGCCAGACGATGCAGACCGCCGACGCGCGGCTGTTCAAGATCTTCCAGCACCACGAGACGATCTACCGGTTCCTCGAGAGCATCAGCCGCCTCGACCTGTACAAGACGACGCTGCTGTCGTGGGTCATCTCACAGATGGAGTGGATCAGCCGGCGGACGCCGCTCCAGCTCCGCAGGCAGTTCTTCGACGTGCTGCGCCAGGTGTTCGCGCACTACACGATGACCGACGTCAACCGGGCGCTCACGGAGGGGAGCAAGGGCACCTACGCCCGGCACCTGTCCGAGGCGCTCATCAAGAACAACTTCGCCGGGTTCAACCAGACCCTCGACGGCAACACCAAGAAGCAGAACGCGGTGATGCGCGGCTGGTACCACCTGCGCTACTCGGGTCCCAAGCGCACCGCCCAGATCACCGCGAAGTACGCGAAGCAGCAGATCGAGCGCCGCACGTCCGGCCGCAAGGCGCCCGTCGTGCAGCGCGGCGTCAGCAACGAACAGTTGCTGTTCGCGCTCGCCGTGCTCGACCAGCGGCTCGACAGCATCGAGCGACAGCTGCGCGAGCGGCGCCGCTGAGGTCTAGGTCGCCGGCACGACCGGCGGCCGGTCGGGCAGGCCGAGGAACCGCAGCACGTCCGCGGCCTCGGCCTCCAGGGCGGCGCGCACCCGGCGGTTCAGCGGTCGCAGCGGCGTCACCGTGACCACCCCGCCCGGGAGGCTCCACGTCCCCGCCACCCGGCCGTCGACGAGCGCGGTGGCGTGGAACATGCCGTTCGACGTCACGACGTCGCGATGCTCGCCGGTGACGAAGGTGCGGTCCTTCCAGCCGTGCAGCACCGGGTCGAACATGCCGAGCAGCCGCGGAGCGGGCAGCTCGGCCGGCTCGCTCCGGCCGGTGAGCGCGACGAGGTCGGGTCCGGCGGGTTCGGTCTCCGCGGCGATGAGCGCGAAGGCCCGCCGCGCGTCGCCGAGCGTGAGGCCCGCGTAGGCGGCGAGGTCACGCGGGCCGGCCGGCCCGTGCCCCGCCAGGTAGCGGCGGCCGAGCAGGGCGAGGCAGGTGTCCCGGTCGGGGGCATCGACGCTGCCGAGCCAGCGCCGCGCGTCCACGAACAGATGGACGCCGCCACGCACCGGTCCCCGGACGACGAACTCCCGCAGCGATGCGGCGGCGAGCAGATGCACCAGCACCTGCCCGGCCGTGGGGACGCCGGCGGCGTCCAGGTCCGCCCGGAGCTCGTCGCGGCCGCGCGGCCCGTCGGCGAGGGCCTCCACGATCACCGCGACACCCCGGTCGACCGTCGACGGCTGGACCCCCAGCTGGGCGAGCCGGCGTTCCACCGCCGGCGCGACCCGGGGCGCCGTCAGCGCGTGCAGCCACGGGTAGTCGGCCGCCCGGACGAGGTGCAGGGTGCCGCGGCACAGCCACGTCACCACCAGCGTGCCGTCGCTCAGCGCGGCGTCGACCTGGGCCGCCGTGCACCCCCGGGTGCGCGCGCGCACCGCGAGGCGGAACGCGCGCGCGTCCTGGCCCTGCACGGCGAGCAATTGCCGGACGGCGTCCTCGGGCCGGGCGACCGGGCGGTCGAGCAGCTGGGCGTGCAGGCGGGCCGCCGTGACCGACCGCCAGGTGTCCACGCCCGTCCCCCGGATCCGGCGCCCGCCCCCGGCCTCAGTGCGAGGTGACGTAGAACGGGGCGATCGGGCTCCGGTCGGCGACGGCGGCGAGGATGCCGTCGGCGGCGGTGAGCGCCTCGGCGATCGTCTTGTCCATGTCGAGGTAGCGGTAGGTGCCCAGCCGCCCGACGAACGTGACGTCGTCGGCGTCCTCGGCCGCCTCGAGGTACTGGTTGAGCAGCGTCTTGTCGTTGGCGAGCCGGATCGGGTAGTAGGGGATGTCGTCCGGCCCGCACTCCCGGGAGTACTCGCGGAAGGCGACCGACTTCTCGTGCGACTCCCACGGCGCGAAGTGCTTGTGTTCGGAGATGCGGGTGAACGGCACCTCGTAGTCGCCGTAGTTCATCACCGAGCAGCCGAGCAGGTCGCCGTCGTAGCGGATCTCCTCGAAGTCGAGGGTGCGGTAGCCGAGCCGCCCGTAGCGGTAGTCGAACCACGCGTCGAGAGGTCCGGTCCAGATCGAGTGGTCGTACTGCCCCCGGAGCTCCTCGGTGTAGGGCGTGGACAGGTGCACGGTGATGCCGTCGTGGTCGAGGATGTGCTCGACGATCTCGGTGTAGCCGTTGCGCGGCATCGCCTGGTGCGGGTGGTTGAAGTAGGAGTCCTCGTAGGTGAACCGCACCGGGAGCCGCTTGAGGATGGACGCCGGCAGCTCGGTCGGCTCCATGCCCCACTGCTTCTTCGTGTAGCCGTAGAAGAAGGCCTCGTACATGGGACGCCCGACGAACTTGAGCGCCTGCTCCTCGAAGTTGGCCGGCTCGCCGATCGAGGTGTCGGCCTGCTCGGCGATGAAGGCGCGGGCCTCGTCGGGGCTGAGGGCCTTGTCGAACAGCTGGTTGATGGTGAGCAGGTTGACTGGCAGTAGGAAGACCCGGCCGCCCACGGTCGTCCGCACCCGGTGGTTGAACGGCACCATCTCGCCGAACTGGTTGACGTACTCCCACACCCGCTCGTCGTCGGTGTGGAAGATGTGCGGGCCGTACTTGTGCACGAGGACGCCGGTGTCGGGATCGCGCTCGGTGTAGCAGTTGCCAGCCACATGACTACGGCTTTCGTAGACGTCGACGGTGTGGCCGGCCTCCGCGAGGCGGCGGGCGATGACGGCGCCGGAGAAGCCGGCCCCGGCGATTCCGAACTTCATTGGACAGGTCCCCTCAGCAGTTTTGAGTGAGGCTATCACCAGAGGTCGGAGGCCTGAGCGGGCTCGCGCCGGGGCGCCGGAAGGCCCGATGGTAGGGTGCCGGGCATGAGCCCGCAGCCGCCGTCGTCCGGCGCGACGACGCCGCGGTGGAGTGTGGTCATCCCGGCTCACAACTGCGCCGACCTGCTCGTCCCGTGCCTCGAGGGCGTCCTCGGCCAGGTCTCCCACCGCGACGACGTCGAGGTCGTCGTGGTCGACGACGGCTCGAGCGACGACCCGGCGTCCGTGGTCGCCCGGGTGGGCGCCGGCAGGGTCCGGCTGGTGCGCAACGAGCGCGCGCTGGGGGCCGTGCCGAACTTCAACCGCTGCCTGCGGGAGGCGCGCGGGGAGTACATCCACCTGCTGCACGGCGACGACGTCGTGCTGCCCGGTTTCTACGAGGCCATGGACGCCGCCCTGGCCGGCCCCGACGTGGCGGCGTCCTTCTGCCGCACCCAGCACGTCGACGCGGTGGGGACGCCGATCGCCGTCACCCGCAGCTACGTGCCCGGCGGCGGGGTCTGGGGGGACGCGCTGCGCCAGCTCGGGAGCAGCAATCGGGTGGCCGCCCCCTCGATCGTCGTCAAGGCGAGCACCTACGCCCGGGTCGGCGGGTTCGACGAGAGCCTGCCGCACGCCGCCGACTGGGACATGTGGGCCCGCGCCGCCACCGCGGGCGACATCTGGTTCGTCGATCGGGTGCTGGCCCAGTACCGCGTGCACGGCGCCAACGACACGTCGAAGCGGCTGCGCACCGGCGCCAACATGGAGGAGCGGTACCGCGCGTTGGAGCACGTGCTCACTCACGTCCCGGACGCCGAGCGCCCCGGCCTGCGCCGCCGCGGGGCTGCCCTGGGGGCGGTGTACGCCGCCCGCCAGGCCGTCCGCCTGTTGCGCCGCGGCGACGTGCGAACCGCCGGCGTCCAGGCGGCGTGGGTGGCGAGGTCCGTGCGCCGGATCGCCGGGTGACGACCCCGCCCGAGGAGGGACGATGAGCGAGGACGCCGCCTTGCCGCGGGTGACCGCCGTGCTGCTGACGATGGGCAACCGGCCGGCCGAACTCGCCAAGGCCCTCGAGACCCTGCGCACCCAGACCGGCGTCGACCTCGACTGCGTGCTGCTCGGCAACGGGTGGCACCCCTCCGGCGTCCCCGGGTGGGTCACCACGGAGGAGTCGCCCGACAACCTCGGCTGCCCGCAGGGCCGCAACGTGGGAGCCCGTGCCGCCACCGGGGAGTTCATCTTCTTCTACGACGACGACGCCTGGCTCCCGCGCCCGGACGTGCTGAGCCGGATGGTCGGGTGCATGGACGCCGACGTCGCGGTCGTGCAGCCGAAGGGGGTCGATCCCGACGGACGCCCCGCACCCCGCCGGTGGACCCCGCGGCTGCGGGTCGACGGCACCGACCGGCCGGGGGACGCCGCGGTGTTCTGGGAGGCGTGCTGCCTCGTGCGGCGCAGCGCCTTCGAGCAGGCGGGCGGGTGGCCGGGCAACTTCTTCTTCGGTCACGAGGGGGTCGACCTCGCGATGCGGCTGCTCGACCACGGCTGGCGGATCCGCTACTGCCCGTCGATCGAGGTGCACCACCCGGCCACCGCCGCCAGCCGGCACGCCGTCTACTACCGCACCAACGCCCGCAACCGGGTCTGGGTGGCTCGGCGCAACCTCCCGGCGCCGCTCGTCCCGGTCTACCTCGGCGTGTGGTCCGCGGCCACGGTGGCCCGCGTCCACGACCGCGAGGCGCTGAAGACGTGGTTCTCCGGGTTCGCCGACGGGTGGCGGTCGGACCCCGGCCCGCGGCGTCCGATCAGCTGGCGCACCGTGTGGACGATGACGAGGCTGGGCCGCCCGCCGATCTGGTGAGCGAGGCGCTCCCCGCGAAGGTTCTGCGCGTTGCGACGGAGCGTCAGGCGTCCCAGTGGGTCAGCGGGATGGGGCGAGCCGAGCGAGTCCGCTATACGCCTGCACTTCATGTAGGGCGTTGAGGGGAAGACGGCGGGTAACGCCTAGGTGGAGGGCTTCCTCATTTTCAAGTTCCCGGAGCCACCCAGTTTCCCGGGCCACGCAGAACATGGGGTAGTCATGCTCGTAGGCGTAACGAGCGAAGCGGATATCAACGAAGCCAGAGGAACCCTCCATGAACTTCAGAGGGGGCATCTGGCATCCCTTGACGTGCACAGTTCCGGTGCCCAACTGGTTGACGCGCTCCGCGACTTCCAAGCCGCGGTAGAAGAGGTGCACGAGGCGCCCGCTTCGTGCGAGTCCGTCGAAATAGTCGGAGTAGATCACCCCGTGAACCCCCACGATGACGCCCGTGAAATCGAGGGATTCCCGGGCCTGCATCATCGAGGTGACGTAGTTCGGGGGGTACACGATGTCGTCGTCGCACAGGAACACGTCGTCCTCAGGCGCGACCGGAAAAATGAACTTTCCGACATCCTTGATGTCGTGGGCGGGGATTACAGCATTGAGGTTAGGTAGCCTCCTGTAGGCATCGGGAACATCCGGGTACTCGTTGAACGCGACATTGAGCACATCGACCTGGCTAGCGATCGAGCGCAGGGCTGGCAGGGCCGAGTCTTCACGTGCTGGGTAGGTGGCGATGTTGGCGACTCGCACTGTTGCTCACTTCTGCGTTGGGATTAGGGGGTGGGGGCTGCGCAGGATCCCGGCGCTCCGGGCGGCCTCTTCGACCATAATGCCGGGAAGGATGTCGTCGCCGAGGATTCGATGGCGCGCCGTCCGGGACAAGTAGGCCCGCAGTGGGGGTGGACAGGATGTGGTTGAGCTCCCATCAATCCATGGCCGTTCGGGGCTGCCTTCGCTCACCCAGCGTGCCATGACCAGCGGCGCGGCAACGCGAACCAGTTTTTCGGTGCCAAGGTTGTCAGCGAGGCGCCCAAGCAGCTCCCGGTCGGCACACGCGGAGACATCCCTGTACGGCCCAAAGTCGTCGAACGTGGAGCGGGTGAGCATCAGGCTGTCGAGGTGGTCGTGGACGAAACGACCCTCGAGCGAGGCCATGATGTGTCCGCCGGGTTTGATCCGCAGGCTGGTCGGTAAACAGGCCAGGGCCCCTCGCTCGGCCATCTCTGTGACCTGGGCCGAGATGCGGTGCGGGAATGATAGGTCGGAAGTATTCTGAAAGGTGATCAGTTCGCCGCTTGATTCTTGTACCAGCTGGTTGCGCAGGGTAAAAAGCCCTTCCCCCCCGGGGCTGTGAAAGAGCCTTACCCGTTCATCCTCGGCCACTGCGCGGGCAGCTTCCGGAAGGCCACCATCCCCTGGCCATCCGACGAGGATTTCGATATGCCGGTAGGTCTGTTCCAACGTGGCCCGGATGGTTGCGACAACTTCGGGACCCAGCGTCGGGGCAGTGATGATCACCGAAACCAGCGGGCCGTCGCCCCATAATCGACTCGGGCGCCGGGCCTCCTTGAAGCGGAGGTGCTCAAGGGTGATTCCGGCCGATGGTGGCTGGTCCGCATCGATTTCGTAGGGGCAGGCCTGTGCTTCCATGAACAGGTTCAGCTGGCGAACGTATTCAGTGGTGCTGCGGTGGCGCAGGTAGTTGGCCCAGACGAGCGCCGCTGCGTCCTCTGGGATGCCGCTCCGGACCAGGACGTCGAAGCTCGCGCGGTTGTGCTCCACCGCGAGGTTGAGGTTGAACAGGTCGGGAGCCCCCGATGGCAGGGCGAATGGTTGATCCCCTTCCACCGCCTTGTCGCGGTCTTCTCGCTGTCCGAGCCAGCGCCCGACAGTAACAAGGCGGTCATTGACGATGCCGACGTTCGACATGGCGATGAGGAATGCGCTCAACTGATCGTGATCGCCGAACGCGACAAGAGCATCAACGATCTCGGCAGCCACCCCGCGCATTACTGCGAGGTCTCCGCGGTACCGGTTCTCGACGTAGCGGGCGATGCCAATTGCGGTGTCAGCGTCGCCGACGTCGACACTCACCCTCAGCATGCGTCCGAGCCAGTCGGCCGGAGACTGGCGAAGCTCGCGGTCCATGTTGTCGTTGAGGGCCACGAGGGCCTTACCCGTTCCTGAACGCGCAGAGCGGTAGGGAGCCGTGCCCTGGTCCGGGGAAGCGGAGGGCCCGTCAAGGCGAACAAGGGTCGGGGCGCTGAAGGTAAGGGTGACCGGGCTTCTGAACTCGAAGGCAAGACGATAGGTCATCTCAGGGTTGCTGCTTGTCGGGATGTCGAGATCGACCTGCATCCGGTGGGGGCTGCGGCTGGGGGCGAGCTTGAGGGCGATGTTGGCGAAGGTCTGACCGATGCCACCCGCATATTCGAGAATCTTGATTCGGGGCGGCTCGGCCCCGGGTTGGTGGTCTGACTCGTAGCTCATGGCGAATCGGTAGTGGCCGGCCGTGATGAGTTCTGGGGCGATCTCCTGTTCGAGCCGAAACCAGGGGTACTGCTCGCGCAGCGTGAACTCGACGGCTGGCGCCCCGGCCATCGAAGTTCTCCGCAGGGTATAGGGCGGAGACGTCGTGCTCGGGGTTTCGCGCAGCGAGATCGACCATCCCGGGGCTATCCGCCCACGGGGAGTCTGGGGGGTCTCAGTGAGCACCCGCAGGAGCGACTCATTGATGAGTTCTGTCAGCATGAATCCCATCCCGCCGGTGGGACCGCCGGCTTCCCGCACATCGTAGTGCACGGGGTAGCTTCCTGAAGCGCCCCGAGTTCCTGCCGCACCCATGCGGGTTGCGGCTCTCTGCTGACTGTCGCGTAGTGGGACTTCTGCACGTTCAGGCGACAGCTTGGGTTAGGCGGCGTGGAGGGTCGGGGTGGTCGTGATCGCCTCGAACTCCATGGGATCGACCGGCCCAGGCTGGTCTGCCGACGGCGCCGGTGGTTGGTGTGTTCGGTCTAGGCGATGATCACCGACTGCAGATCTTGTCCAGTGGACCAGCGTCGCCGGTCCAGCACGTTCTTCCGCAACAGGGCGAGGGGCGATTCCATGGCAGCGTTATCCCCGGCGGAATCGACTTGGCCGATGGACCGGCTCAGTGGTGGTGGCGCAGGGCGGCCAGGAACTTCCGCGAACGACATTGCCTGCCCCTATCGCAGTCGGCGCAACCTGCCGCCTGGCAGCGGCGCCCGACGGCCATGGGCGGCGCGTCGACTGCGATCGGCTTCATCCGGTCGCTGACCGGCTAGCCCGTGATCCTGTTCGACCACTCCTCCTTGACCGCGCACAGATGCGGCTTACCCCGGCGGCCGGTCCAGCGCTCGGTGACGTCGGTCAGCCACAGCTGCTTCGGGGCCGTCGGGGTGAAGTCGCGTCTAGCAAGGTCGTTGCTCGCTGGCGGTCCGGGTCGCTTCCCGTTCCTCCCGCTTGATTTGATGAGCACCCTCCGCCACCTGTTCTGGGCGCAGATCTGCCAGACTGTCGGGTCGCAACCGCTGTGGCCGGCGTCGCGGACCTCGTTGGCCAGCAGCCGGTAGACGAACTCCGGTCGTCGGGGTGGGCGTCGAACAACGTATTTGCGGAACTCCCTTGGGGTGGGGTCTGGCGCGGTTCAGTCTGACCATCGCGTCGACGACCCCGCCGAAAGGCCCAGCCGTCGTCGCGAACAACCGCGGAGTGGTGTCCCCAAAACTGGGGACACCACTCCGCCG
>DATAKK010000089.1:0-7394 GCA_036261615.1 Propionibacteriaceae bacterium
GCTCGCAGGGCCTGGCATCGGGAACATCGCGGGCGCACGGGTGGGCTCGTCGCGCGTTCCCCCGGTCGGTCAGAGGGTCAGTTCGCGCAGCACCGCCGGGAGTTCGTCGATGATCTCCCGAGCCAGGAAGCCGATCGGCCCCACCCGCGCCGCCAGCCGGTCGCCGGCGGTGGTGTGCAGCTGCTTGCCCCAGCAGGCGGCCTGCTCGGGGGACGCGCCGCGGGCCCAGATGCCGGCGATCGCGCCGGACAGCACGTCGCCCGAACCAGAGGTCGCGAGTCCCGCGTGTCCGCTGCCGATCCGCCAGAGCCTGCCGTCGGGGGTGGCGACCAGATCGTGACAGGCGACGACTGCGTCGTAGCGGCGGGCGATCTCTTCGACCTCCTCCGGGGTGGCGTCGAACGAGCGCTCCAGCAGCCGGGCGGCCTCCTGGTCGTTGGGCGTCAGCACGAGCCGGCCCGGGAGCCGGATCGGCGAGGACAGATGAGGCAGGCAGCCGAGGGCGAAGGCGTCCAGCAGCAGGCCGGTCTCGGGTCCCAGCAGGGGCACGAGCGCCTCGAGCAGGGTGGCCGTCTCGTCGGGGGCGTCGAGCCCCGGGCCGACCACGACGACGTCGGCGCGCTGCAGGTCGTCCGCCAGCACCTCCATGTCCTGCCCGCTCACCGAGCCGCTCTCCGTGGCGTGCAGGGGGGTGACGCCCGACTCGGGCAGCGCGACGGCGAGGGGGATCGCGACCGGTTCGGCGACGGCGGCGGAGAGATGGCCGGCGCCGACCCGGAGCGCCCCCAGGCCGGTGAGGGCCACCGCCCCGGGCGTCTTCGCGGCCCCGCCGACGACGAGGACGCTTCCCCGCTCGTACTTCGACGAGCCCGGCTCCGGCAGCGGCCAGCCGCGCAGCAGTCGGGGGGTGAGATCGGTCACGTCGGCGGTCATGGTTCCCCTGGATGCTCGGTGACGGGTGTTCCGGTGCCCTGCAGGTGGCGGACGTCGTTGTAGGTGACGAGTTCCCAGCCGGACGCCGTGCGGCGCAGGGTGGTGAGGGCGGCGTTGCGGACCGGGTCGGCGAGACCGAGGTCGAGCACCTCCGCCTCGGACAGCCCCTCGCAGAGGTAGCGCAGGAGCATGATGACGGCGTCGTGGGTGACGATCACCGCACGCTCCGCCGACGCGGTGTCGTCGAGGTCGCGCAGGAAGCTGCGCAGCCGCAGGGCGACGTCCGCCCAGGACTCTCCCCCCGGCGGCCGGTGGTAGAACTTCCCGAGCCAGCGGCGACGCTCGGCCTCGACGGGGTACCGCGCCGCGACGCCGATCTGGGTGAGCAGGTCGAGCACCCCCAACTCCCGGTCGCGGAGCCGCTCGTCGAGGCGCGTCCCCGGGTCGGCCCCGGCGACCGTCAGCGCGGCGTGGGCGGTCTGCACGGCCCGGAGATACGGCGACGACCACACGACCGTGGCGCCCCCGTCGCCGAGTCGGGGCGCGAGCGCCCTCCCCAGCGCCTCGGCCTGGCTGCGTCCGAGCGGGGACAGGGGCACGTCGGCGTCCCGCGTGTCGACGCGGATCACCTCGGCGCCCGCCTGGTAGGCCTCGGCCGCGGCGAGGTTGCCCACGCTCTCGCCGTGGCGCACCAGCAGCAGTTCCTCGATTCTCACTCGTTCTCCCTTCTCGCTGCCTGCATACCCACCAAGGGCCGCGCCGAACCCGGACGCCGGCGGCCGGCCTCCGAGCCCACCCCTCAGGCGGCATCGCGCGACCCAACGGTGTGAGACCGGTCTCTGACTGGGTAATGCGTGGACATGACCTCAAACCCCAAGGATGACTTCAGCACTCTGCCCGACGCGGGTCAGGACCGTCCCGAATCGATCCCCGCGCAGGAGCAGCAGCCGCCCGGCCTCACCGGGCCGATGCAGCCGAACCCCGACCACGGCGAGGAGTCGTATCGGGGCTCCGGGCGGATGGAGGGCCTCAAGGCGCTCATCACCGGCGGCGACTCCGGCATCGGCCGGGCGGTCGCCATCGCCTTCGCCCGTGAGGGCGCCGACGTCGCCATCTCCTACCTCGACGAGGAGCAGGCGGATGCCGAGGACACCATCGGCTGGGTCGAGAAGGCCGGCCGGAAGGGCGTTCTCGTTCCCGGCGACCTCACCGAGGTCGAGACCTGCCGCAACGTGGTCGCGAAGGCGGTCGAACAGCTCGGTGGCCTCGACGTCGTCGTCAACAACGCGGGCTTCCAGTGGACCAAGGACCGCCCCGGCGGCATCGAGGGCCTCGACCCGGAGATCGTCGACCGCATCCTCAAGACGAACATCGGCGCCCTGCTCTGGATCACCCAGGCCGCGCTGCCGCACCTGAGCGAGGGCTCGAGCATCATCAACACCACCTCGGTGCAGGCGTACGAGCCCTCGGAGAAGCTGCTCGAATACGCCGCAACCAAGGCCGCGATCAACAACCTCACCCAGAACATGGCCAAGGAGCTCGGGCCGAAGGGCATCCGGGTCAACGCGGTGGCGCCGGGCCCGATCTGGACGCCGCTCCAGCCGGCGACCCGCGACGCCAAGGACATGGAGACGTTCGGGAAGAAGACCCCGTTGGGTCGTCCCGGGCAGCCGGCCGAGTTGGCTCCGGCGTACGTCTTCCTCGCCTCGCCGCGGGACGCCAGCTACGTGTCCGGCACGATCGTCGGCGTGACGGGCGGCGAGACCCTCATCTAGCCCGGACGCCGCGGGGCCGGCTCGCGCCCGCCCCGAGCTATCGTCTGGGCACCATGACCTGTCCGCCCGGGGACCTCCCGCCCCGGGCGGACAGGCCCGCGCAGGAAGGAGCCGTCCCATGACGTCAGCCACCGGTTCGCGTGCCCAGGACGATTCCGCTCAGGAGCGGTCCTCCGGCGAGAACCCCGGCGAGGCCGCGCGCGCGGACAGCGGACGCGGCGATCGCGACGAGGCGCCGGGGGAGCGGCTGGACCGGCAGTGGACCGAGCTCCTGTCGGAGTTGCGCGTGACCCAGACCGGGATCCAGTTGTTGGCCGGCTTCCTGCTGACGCTCCCGTTCGAGTCCCGGTTCACCGAGCTCCGCGGCTGGCTGCGGATCGTCTACCTCGCAGCGATCATGTTCTCGACGCTGGCGACCCTGTTCATCGTCGCCCCCATCGTGAGCCACCGCATCCTCTTCCGCGAGCACGTCAAGGACCGCCTGGTCACCGTCGGGCACACGCTCGCGCGCGTGGGGTTGGTGTTGCTCGGCGCGACGGTGATGTGCGTCACGACGCTCACCTTCGGCTTCCTCGTGGGCAGCGCGGCGGGCGTGGCCGCCGGAGCGGTCACGCTGCTCATCTGCGTGGTGCTGTGGCTGGCGCTTCCGCTCGCCGTCGGCGGACGCCGCCCGGCCCCGCGCTCGTACTCGGACGGGGCCGCGTCCGGCGGTCGGTGAGCGTGCCGGATCAGCTCCCGGTGTTGCCGACGTAGCGGCCGGGCGACTCCAGGAAGGCGTCGCGGTGCTCGACCGAGCAGAAGCTGTAGGTCTGGGCGTCGTACTCGGCGGTCGCGGGCGCCTGCTCCTCGACGATCTCCTTGCCACAGACGGGGCAGGTGAGGGTGTTCGACATGGGTATCTCTCCTCGGGTGGGGGTGACGTCTACCGGACAGATGGCCGGCGGGGTGGGCCGGCGGCTCACATGGACTGGTTCACGTGCCGCGAGATCCGGTCGGGGTCGAGGCCCTGAGCCTGCAGCAGCACGTCGAGCTTGGTCTCGATCCGTTCGTCGGACTCCCTCGACTGCGACGAGCCCCAGAACAGCAGCAGCGCGAGCCCGGCCGCCTGCCAGAGCAACTGCAGGAACTCCGCCTGCCAGTTGGCGAGCGTCGCGGCGAAGAACTGCGCGAGGAACTGTCCCCAGTGCAGGTCCTGCCCCTGCTGGGTGGCCTGATCCCTCGTGGCGATGAGCTGGGTGAAGAACTGCCCGATCCATGCGCCGAGGAACAACACGGCCGTGACCAGGGCGAATCCGTAGGACTTCGAGAAGCCGGGCTGGCCCAGAACGGAGTTCGGGCTGCGCACCCGGGGTGCGTGCGACATGTGATCTCCTTTGCGCGGCCACGCGGCCGAGGGCGTGGGTGAGGCTCGGGAAGGGCCTCGTACGGGGATCGCTTACCCGCCGTGCGGAGGCGCAAACGAGCACTCCGCGGGACGCGGGCGGGCGGCGTCCGGGGCCTCTCCACCCCTTCGGGTGAAGCCCGCGGGCCGGGTCGGCGCGGCGTCCCGCGTGAACCGCTTCCGGGGTTCCACGGGCCCTCCACCCTTTTGCGTGGACTTCGCCATGAGGGGGTTGTCGCTCCCTGGGACCGGTGCGACGGTGGACAAGCCGAACGGTTCACCTCAGTACCGACCCACCCTCGAACGTGATGGAGAGCCACCCATGGCAACAAGTGGACGAAGCACGCGCGCCAGCCGCAGGGCACGCGAACGAAGGACCCAGCAGTTGTTCCGTGAGATCGGCGCGTGCCGGTCGCCGCAGATGCGGCAGGAGTTGCTCGCCGAGGTCGTGGAGACCAACCTCGACCTGTGCGAGTCGCTCGCCCGCCGCTACGCCAACCGCGGACTCGAGCAGGACGACCTCATGCAGGTCGCCAGCGAATCGCTCGTCTCCGCGGTCCACCGGTACCAGCCCGACAAGGGAGAATTCGCGGCGTTCGCGATCCCCACCATCACCGGTGGGCTCAAGCGCTACTTCCGCGACTTCGGTTGGGTGGTCCGGCCGCCCCGCCGCGTGCAGGAGTTGCGCGCCCGCACCGCCGCCCACCGGGGCGTCGCGGAGCAGTCGCACCAGTCGACCCTCACCCTGTCGGAGCTGTCGGAGGAGATGGGCGTCGACCAGCGCCAGCTCGCCGAGTGCGAGGGCATCGGGCTCAGTTACCGCCCGTTGTCCCTGGACGCGCCGTCGTCCGGCACGGACGCCACTCTCGGCCAGCACCTCGCCGCGGAGGACCACGATCTCGAGGCGCTGCCCGACATCCTCAGTGTCCGGGAGGCGGTCTCCCAGCTGAGCCGGCGCGACCGGCTCGTGCTGCGCTGGCGGTTCGCCGACGGGGACACCCAGTCGCAGATCGCCCAACGCCTGGGCGTGAGCCAGATGCAGGTGTCGCGCATCCTCAACCGGATCCTCACCACCATGCGGGGCATGCTCGAGCCGCAGGGGAGCGCGGCCTAGCCGATCGCCTCAGGTCAACCGGCACCGGGCGGCGGCGACGACGATCGTCACCACCTGATCGGTGGTGAACCGGGTCGCGTCGATGACCAGGTCGTAGTAGTCGTCGCCCGCCGGGTCGAAGTGGAAGACCTCGCGGGAGAGTTCCCGCCGGTAGGCGTCCTCGATCGGCTGACGCCTGGCGGCGCGCTCGGCGCTGATGCCGGAGAGCCGGGCCGCGTTGGCGACCCGGTCCTCGAGGCTGCCGACGAGCTTGACGTGCAGGGAGTTGGGCCGGTCGTGCAGCAGGAACGCCCCGTTCCGGCCCAGGATGACGCCCCCCTCCTCGGCGAACCGGGAGACGTCCGAGGTCACCTGCCGGGCCGTCTCCTCGACGGCCTGGGCCTTGGTGATCGCGGCGTCCCCGGCGCCGGTCGTGAGGGTCGCCACCGGCGGCAGGCTGTCGAGGAATCGGCTGAGCAGGCCCTGCTTCTCGCGGCGGGCCGCCGACTCCTCGATCTGCTCGCTGGAGAAGGCCTGGCCGTGCAGGGGCAGGCCGAGCTCCTCGGCCACCCGGGCCGCCACCTGCTCCATGCCGCATCCGTACAGCTCCCAGATCGTGATCACCGGGGTGCCCGTGCTGGTGCTCGTGCTCATCGGACTGCTCCTTGTCCTGTCCGAGCCGTCAGTTCGCGCTGAGGGCGAGGTCACTCGTGCCGCTGAGGGAGGCCGTCTCCACCGGCGACGCCGGCTGCTGATGGCGCCGGGCGAGGGTGGCCGCATTCTCGAGCACGACCTTCTTGCTCAGCGGGTACCAGAAGAGCAGCACGACCGCGACGAGGGCGAACAGCACGCCGGGGACCAGCGTCATGAGCATGTAGATGCCCTTGACGGTCGTCGGGGACTGTGCGGTGGTGCCGGCCTGGTAGCCGATCCACCCGAGCGACCAGCCGCCGAGGCCGAAAGCGAGCGCCTGGCCGACCTTGCGCGCCCACGAGTAGACCGAGTAGACGACGCCGTCGGCCCGCTCGCCGCTCCTCACCTCGTGGTCGTCGATCACGTCCGTGATGAACGCCCAGATCAGCATGTTGAACAGGCCGAGGCCGAGGCCCGCGACGATGGTCGCGACGACGAAACCCCACGGCTGCGCCTGCAGGTTGACCAGGTAGAGCAGGACGTAGACGGCACCCGCTCCGCCGACGGCCACGATCGACACCTCGCGCTTGCCGAAGCGACGGGCGAGCGGCGTCGCGACCGGCAGCAGCAGCAGGGTCGGCAGCAGCGCCAGGGTGGCCGCGGTGCTCTGCATCTGGCCGTTGTTGAAGTAGATGGCCCAGAGGTACGAGGTCATGTTGCTGATCATCATCATGGCGATGAGCAGCAGCAGGGCGGCGGCGATGATCGCCTGCATCGAGCGGTTCCTGAAGACGTCGGCGAGGGTCCTGCCGATGCCGGTGGCCTTGTCGGCCGCCTTCGGCTCGATCCGCACGCGCTCCGTGCTGAGCTGGTAGCAGCCGTAGTACGAGACGATCGAGACCACGGCGGCGGCGATGCCCACCCACAGGAACGCGTGGCCGACCACCTGGGTCTTGCCGGCGGCGTCCTTGGTGAAGATCAGCAGCGGCACGGTGAACACGATCACCAGCTGGGCGAGGAACGCGCCGAAGGTGCGGAACACCGACAGCGAGGAACGCTGCACCGGGTCGGAGGTCACGACCGCGGCCATCGAGCCGTAGGGGATGTTGATCGCCGAGTAGAGGACGCTCCACAGGGCGTAGGTGACGAGGATGTAGACGACCTTGGCGCCCTGGGCCCAGCCGGCCGCGCCGAAGAAGTACATGAGCGCCGAGGCCACGGCCACCGGGAGCCCGAAGCGGGCGATCCACGGCCGGAACCTCCCGGCGGGACGCAACGCCGACCGGTCGACGAGGCGTCCGATGGTGACGTCGACGAACGCGTCGGCCAGGCGGACGACGAGCAGCAGGGTGCCGACCTCGGCGGCCTTCACCCCCAGGACGTTGGTGTAGAAGATCATGAGGAAGGCGGAGGCCAGGATGAACGAGAAGTCGTTCCCCATGTCTCCCAGGGCGTACCCGATCTTGTCGCGGAATCCGAACGGCTTGGACGCCGGCTGCGTTGCCACGGCTGACATGTGCCGGTCCTTTCACTGTGATGACGGTCTCCGGAGGGCCGGCGGCAGCGCCGGGCCGGAGGA
>DATAKK010000104.1:0-83298 GCA_036261615.1 Propionibacteriaceae bacterium
CGCGATCGACAACTCGTGGACCGAGAACTACGGCGCGGGCGGTGCCCCGAACGGGTCGAACATCGACTTCACCTCGCCGGGCGGCCCGGTCGCCTTCTACTACGACCACTCCACCCACTACACCCAGAACACGGCGATGGGCCCGATCATCACCGCGCCCGGCAGCTTCCAGAGCAAGCTCGGCTGCTCGAACGACTGGGACCCCAGCTGCATGCGGCCCTGGCTGCAGGACCCCACCGGCAGCGGGGTCTACACCTGGTCGTCGGCGTCAATCCCGGCGGGCGACTACCAGTTCAAGATCGCCGAAGGGCTGAACTGGACCGTCAACTACGGGGCCGGCGGCACGCCCGGCGGCAACAACATCGACCTCACGGTGCCATCGGACGGCGTGGTGGTGACGATCAGCTTCAACGCGACCACCCACGAGATCAAGGCGTTCACGTCGAAGGCCGGGCCCGCGCCCGACCTCAAGAAGCAGAAGGCGATCTGGGTCGACGCGAGCACCCTCGCGTGGCCGGCGTCCGACGTGCCGTCGGGGGTCGATCCGTCGATGCTCAACTGGCGGTTCTACTGGTCGGCGAGCGGGTCGCTCAGCGCGGACGCCGAGGCGCTGGTGGGCTCCGACGCGAAGGTGGCCAGCCTCACCTACGACCCGGCCGGGCTGTCCGCGGCCACGGTGGCCGCCCATTCCGAGCTGAAGGGGTACCTGGCGCTCAAGCTCGACAAGAAGACGGCCACCACCCAGGTGAAGGGCATCCTCACCGACCAGGTGGCGGTCGGGATGTTCGACAACCTCGGCTCGCTGCTCGACGCCACCGGGGTGCAGATCCCGATCGTGCTCGACAGCCTGTACGCCCGCGCGGCAGCGGATCGCCACCTCGGCGTCTCGTTCAGCGGCGGCCAGACGAGCTTCGCCGTGTGGGCGCCCACCGCCCAGAAGGTGACCCTGCTCACCTGGCCGGCCGGCTCGCCCGACGGCCCGGTCACCTCGGCCACCCGGACGCCGATGCGGCTCGATTCCACCACCGGCATCTGGACCGCAGCCGGACACGGGCTCGAGAACGTCCGCTACCTCTACGAGGTGAAGGTCTACGCGCCGACGGTGGCGAAGATGGTCACCAACGACGTCACCGACCCCTACTCCGACGCCCTCACCCTCGACTCCACCCGCTCGGTGGCGGTGAACCTCACCTCGCCGGCCTGGCAGCCGAGCCAGTGGGCGAAGACCGCGTCGCCGAAGCTCGCGCAATCGGTCGACTCGACGATCTACGAGTTGCAGGTGCGCGACTTCAGCGCGGGCGACCCCAGCGTGCCAGCGTCCGACAGGGGCAGCTACATGGCCTTCGCCGACAACGGTGACGGCACCTTGCACCTCAAGGAACTGGCCAAGGCCGGCCTCAACACCGTGCACCTGCTGCCCACCTTCGACATCGCCTCGATCGAGGAGGACAAGTCCAAGGAGCAGACCCCGCCGTGCGACCTGTCGTCGTACCCGCCCGACAGCCAGGAGCAGCAGGCCTGCATCGCCAAGATCCAGAACTCGGACGCCTACAACTGGGGCTACGACCCGCTGCACTACATGGCGCCCGAGGGGTCGTACGCCAACAGCAACGCGGCCGCCGACGGCGGCAACCGGGTCGCCCAGTTCCGCACCATGGTCGGCGCGCTGCACGCCGACGGCCTGCGGGTCGTGCTCGACCAGGTGTTCAACCACACGGCGGCCTCCGGGGAGGATCCGAAGTCGGTGCTCGACCAGGTGGTGCCCGGCTACTACCAGCGGGAGGATCCGCAGGGGAAGGTGTACACCTCGACCTGCTGCCAGGACACCGCCACCGAACACGCCATGATGCAGAAGATCATGGTCGACTCCGTGGTCACGTGGGCCAAGGACTACAAGGTCGACGGGTTCCGGTTCGACCTCATGGGGCACGCGTCGGTGGCCAACATGAAGGCCGTGCGCGCGGCCCTCGACCAGCTCACGCTGCGCAAGGACGGCGTCGACGGCAAGTCGATCTACCTCTACGGGGAGGGCTGGAACTTCGGCGAGGTGGCCGACAACGCCCTGTTCACCCAGGCCACGCAGGGGCAGCTCGACGGCACCGGGATCGGCGCGTTCAACGACCGGCTCCGCGACGGCGTCCGCGGTGGCGGCCCGTTCGACAACGACCCGCTCAAGCAGGGGTTCGGCTCGGGTGAGGCCACCGACCCGAACGGCGACGCCAGCAATGCCGACGCGTCGAGCAACCTCAAGCGCGACACCGACCTCGTCGAACTGGGCCTGGCGGGCAACCTCAAGTCGTTCACCTTCACGAACACGTCGGGCACGACGGTCAACGGCACCCAGGTCGACTACAACGGCTCGCCGGCCGGGTTCGCCAGCCAGCCGTCGGAGAACGTCAACTACGTCGACGCGCACGACAACGAGACGATCTGGGACTCGCTCACCTACAAGCTGCCGCTCGCGACGTCGATGAGCGACCGGATCCGGATGAACACCATGTCGCTGGCCACGACGGTGCTCTCCCAGTCGCCCTCGTTCTGGGACGCCGGCGCCGACCTGTTGCGTTCGAAGAGCTTCGACCGCAACAGCTACAACTCCGGCGACTGGTTCAACCAGATCAGCTGGACCGGCGCCGACAACGGGTTCGGGCACGGCCTGCCGATGGCGGCCGACAACTCGTCGAAGTGGAGCTACCAGCAGCCGCTGCTCGCCAACCCCGCCCTCAAGCCGTCCGCGGCCCAGGTGCAGGAGGCGAGCGCCCAGGCGCAGGAACTGCTGAAGCTGCGGTTCTCGACCCCGCTGTTCCGGCTGGGCTCGGCGTCCCAGATCGCCGCGAAGGTGAGCTTCCCGGCCAACGGCACGTCGGCCGAGCAGCCGGGTGTCATCGTGATGCGGATCGATGACACCTTGGGTAGGGACGCCGATCCGTCGCTCAACGGGCTGGTGGTCGTGTTCAACGCGACGCCCGATCGGGTCGTCGAGTCGGTGCCGGGAGTGAGCGGCAACTTCTCGCTGTCGCCGGTGCAGGCGAACGGATCCGACCCGGTGGTGAAGGCGGCGAGCTATCACGCCGGCAGCTTCACGGTGCCGGCCCGCACCGTGGCGGTGTTCGTGCAGAAGTGAGCCGATGTCACAACACGGAGGCGGCGGGGATCACCCCGCCGCCTCCGTGCGTGTGAGGCGGGTCGTGGTCGTCCGCTACAGCTGACCCACCCACATCGGGTTGCTCCGCGTGGCAGCCAGCACGGCCCAGCCGGAGGCTCCCACGTGCTGCACCTGGAAGTAGCCGAAGCCGAAGCCGGTGTCGATGAGGCTGGACGCCGCAACCACCCCGCCGGTGACGGGGACGCCGCCGACGTGCTGGCCGTCACCCAGGTGGGTGCGCGCGATCTCGACCTGCCGGAGGAGCAGGGCGGCGTGGACCGGGTCCTGGGGCCGGGACCTGTCGCTCAGCGCGCAGGCGAGCTGGGAGGTGCCCTCCAGCCACACCCCCTGCCGGGCCGCTGGGATGTTGTTGTAGCTGGCGGTGGTGGTCTTGCTCGCGGAGCTGAAGGTGACCCCCGAAACGGTGACGCCGGCGGGCAGTTGCGAGTTGGGCTCGCCGGAGCTGTCGGTGACGGCGAGCGCGGTGCGGGCCCAGTCGAGGGCACGCGCGTACCGGGGGTCGCGCATCGACAGCCAGCCCCACGTCTGCGGGTCGAGCGGCAGCGGGTAGCGGTTGATGGTGTCGCCGTCGTTCGAGCCGGTGTAGAAGTAGCCGCCGTCGGGCTGCCACATCTCGTGGACGAGGTCTTCGGCCCGGTGCTGGGCCGCGGTCCAGCGCGGGTCGGGCGCGGCGGCCCGGAGCATGCGGAAGAAGGCGATGCAGTCGACGTTGTGCTCGGTGGAGACGTTGGGGACGGCCTGGTCGGCCGCGTTGACGCCGAACCGGAACCCGCCGAGCGCTCCGGGATTGGTCGCGCGATCGATGATCCAGTCGCCGATCCGCTGGGCGCCGGTGAGGTAGCGGTTGTCTCCGGTCTTGTGGTGCAGCTGCAGCAGCGCCATGCCAGGCCAGGCCATGTCGCCGACGGCCGTGCCGAGGAACCCGAACTGCCAGCCGATGTTGGCGTACCCGTCGGCCCGCACCAGGCCCCACGGATTCAGCGACCCGTCGTAGAACGTGTACGGCCGCACGTTGTAGGCCTGCCGGAGCCGGCCGTCGTCGTAGTCGGGGTCGTGGTCCTGGGCGAACAGCAGGCCGTCGCCGATGCGGCGGGCCAGGGCGGTCCGGCCGCCGGCCAGCGCGGCGCACACGGCGACCGCGGAGTCGTAGACGAACGCGGTCGAGAACAGGCCCAGTTCGTCGGCGTAGCTCTGGGCCAGTGCCACCGACCCGTCTGACGGGGTCATCGCGGTGATGAAGTCGAGAATCCCCCGGACGGATGGCGCGGACGCGGCACCGAATGGCTGCGGCGCCGCCGAGGCGAGCGACGGTGCCCCAGCGGAGGCGCCGACGACGGCCGCCCCCAGGAGGAGCGCGCGACGGGAGGTGCGGAATTGATTCATGCCTTCTACCCCTTCGTAGAGTGCGTTGGTGGACGCGTCCGGCGGGGGTGAGTTCTCGCGCGCAATCCCGGGCCACCGGCCGCTGGGAGCAGACCCTACGCCTCGGCCTGACCATGTGGTGAGTTTTCGGACAACCCTTGTCGGGACGCCGGACGCGGCGTCGTCACAGCGGCGTCACAGCCGCCGCATCCGGCACGGAAAGTGGGCACGGTTAAGGTGAGCCCGTGGTCCTCCTGGCGTTGCTCATCCTCGCCGTCGTCGTGTCGGACGGGTATCGACGCCGGTGGCGCTGGGTCATCGCGCTCGCGCGCTGGTGGCGGGGAGTCCGCGCGCCCCTGTGGTCGTGGGTGCGCACCGCCCCGGTGACCAACGCCTACCTCGTGCTGCTCGCCTTCACCACCTGGCTGCTGCTCGCCACGAGTCCCCGCCTGCGGTCCGAGTTCCTCAAGGCCCAGAGCACCAACCTCCACCAGCTGAGCGTCAACCCGATCCCGGTGCTCATGCGCAGCGCCTTCTACGTGACACCGCTCGAACTGGTCATCTGGTTGGTGACGTTCACCCTCGTGCTCGCACCGTTGGAGCGCTGGGTCGGCTCCCTGCGGTGGCTGGTGGCGTTCTGGACCGGGCACATCGGCGCCACCCTGGTGACGGCCGCCGGCATCTGGTGGGCCATCCGCAGCGGCCAGGCGGCGCCCGACGTGGCGTTCATGATCGACGTCGGCGCGAGCTACGGCTTCGCGACGCTCCTGGGACTCACCAGCTACTGGTTCACCGGGCGCCTCCGGTGGGTGTGGGCGCTCGGCTTCCTCGCCATGTGGGTGACGGTCATGATCGTCGACCCGGAGATCACCGGCGCCGGTCACCTCGTGGCCTACATCCTCGGCCTCGCGCTCTACCCCATGGTGAAGCGGCTGTCACCACGAGCCCCGGTCATCCCACCCGACCTGCGGGTCCGGCGCGCCGACGATCAGGCGGCCCGGGGCACCGGGCAGGCGACCTGACCCGACAGCCGGTAGACGAGCGAGACGACGAGCAGCACCAGCCCGAGCACGCCCAGCCAGGGCTGCATCGGGGCGAAGTAGGAGAGGGCGCCGCTGTAGCCGAGGGCGAGCAGGGCGATCTTGTTGCAGACGGGGCAGCCGATGGCGAACCAGCCGGTCACCGTTCCCGCCATCCCCAACCAGGAGGCCCGCTCCGCCGCCGGCTCCTCGGCGTCCGGCACGGACGCCGCCGGCGTCCCGGACCGCAGGTAGGTCGCGACCAACAGTCCGGTGAGCAGGGACGTGACGATCCACACCGGGTAGCTCCACGCGGTCGGGGGCACCTCCCGACCGAAGACGGGGTTCGGGATGAGCACCGTGACCCACCCCAGCACGAGGGCTGTGGCCGCCGAGGCCACCAGCGCCACCACCCACTGGCGGACCCGCCACATCCGCAGGGCGTCCAGCGACTGCGTCACCTTGCTCAGCACGAGCCCAGCGTACATACCCCCGGGCGCATTTTCCTCCCGGATTTGGTCCGGCAGGACAATGGACCCCTGTCGATCGGGAGGTGCCTGGCCATGGTCATCTGCGCGACCTGCGCGGTGGAGTACGACCTCCCCGTGCCCACGGTCTGCCCCATCTGCGCGGACGAGCGGCAGTACGTGCCGGCGTCCGGGCAGCGGTGGACGACGGTGGGCGAGCTGACCGGCACCGGACACCGCGTGGTGGTCGGCGAACTCGAACCCGGCCTGCTCGCCCTGAGCACCGACCCCGCGGTGGGCATCGGCCAGACCAGCCTGCTCGTCTCGACACCCGGAGGAAGCGTGCTCTGGGACCCGATCGGGTTCATCGACGCCGACGCCGTCGCCGCGGTTCGGCAGCGTGGCCCGGTGCGGGCGATCGCCGCCAGCCACCCGCACATGTTCGGCGTGCAGCTCGAGTGGAGCCGGGCCCTGGGCGGCGTCCCGGTGCTCGTGAACCGCGAGGACGCCGTCTGGCTCGGCCGCACCGGACCCGAGGTGGACTTCTGGAGCGAGAGCCGCGCCGTGGCCGACGGCGTCACCCTGCACCGGGTGGGCGGCCACTTCGCCGGCAGCGCCGTGCTGCACTGGGCGGGCGGGGCCGAGGGCCGTGGGGTGATCCTCGCCGGCGACAGCCTCTCGCCCAACCCCGACCGGCGCACGGCCGGCTTCCTGCGCAGCTACCCCAACAAGATCCCCTTGTCGGGCGCCGTCGCCCTGCGGATCGCCGCGGCGCTCGACCGCCTCGACTACGACCGCGTGTACGGGAACTTCGCCAACGTCATCCCCTCCGACGCCCGGGCGGCGGTGCGGTTCTCGGCCGAGCGGCACGCGGCCTGGGCCCGCGGCGACCACGACGACCTCACCTGACCGGATCGCCCCGGCCGCTACGCTTCGGCGCATGAGCCTGTTCACCGACCGCGACGGGGACGCCCTGCTGGTCGTCGGCATGCAGGAGGACCTGCTCGCCGACACCTGGCACCGGGACGCCGTCATCGCGGCCACCGCCGACCTCGTGCGGCGGGCCCGGCTGGCCGGCACGCCGGTGCTGTGGGTGCAGGTGCACGACGACGAGCTCGAGTCGGGCAGTCCCGGGTGGCAGATCGTCGACGAGCTGGTGCGCGACCAGGGCGAGCCGCTCTTCGACGCCGAGTTCATCGACGCCTTCGCCGCCACGGGCCTGCACGACGTGCTCGCCGGCGCCGGCGTCTCGCATCTGCTGGTGGCCGGGGCGCGCAGCGACGCCGCGGTCCGGGCGACGTTCGCGGGCGGCCTGCACCGGGGCTACGACATGACGCTCGTGTCGGACGCGCACACCACCGCCGACGACACCTTCGAGGGGCGCGAGCTGGCGGCGTCCACCGTCGTCCAGGTGATCAACAAGCTCGCGTGGACCACCCATCTCCCCGGCGTCACCGCCGGGCTGGTGGCCTCGGCCGACGTCGTGTTCGGCCAGCCGGTCACCGACGCCGAACTGCTGGCGGCGTCCGAACTCGACGACGAGTTCGACGACGAGCGCGCCGACGTCGACTGAGGGAGCCCTCGCCGTCCCCCGTCGGGTCAGCGGCCGCGGCGCTCGGCGATGCGTGAGTACATCTCGTCGATGAGGTGCTGGAAGCGCCGCTCGACCTCCCGCCGCTTCACCTTGAGGGTCGGCGTGAGCAGCCCGTTGTCCATGGTGAAGTCGTCGCGCAGCAGCCGGATGTCGCGGATCTGCTCGTGGCTGGGGAGGCGCTGGGTGAGGTGCTGCACCCGCCGGTGCAGCTCCTCGACGATGGCCGGGTGGGACAGGAGTTCGTCCGCGCTTGCCGCTGAGACTCCCAACCGGTGGGCGAGGTCGTGCAGGTGCGGCAGCGACGGCTTGACCAGCAAGGTGAGACAGGGCCGGTTGTCCCCGAGCAGCACGGCCTGCTCGAACAGCGGGTCGGCAAGCAGCAGTCCCTCGATCGGCTGCGGGCTGACGTTCTTGCCGCCGATGGTGACGATGATGTCCTTGATCCGATCGGTGATGACGAGGAAGCCGTCGCCGTCGACCTGCCCCACGTCGCCGGTGCGCAACCACCCGTCGTCGAAGGCCGCGGCGGTGGCCTCGGGGTCGTTCCAGTAGCCGGCCATGACGTTGGGCCCGCGGTACTGGATCTCGGAGTCGCGCCCGATCCGCACCTCGCCGCCCGGCATCACCCTGCCGACGGTGCCGACCTTGACGGCGTCCGGCGCGTTGAAGCTGATGAGCGGGCCGGCCTCGGTGAGCCCGTAGCCCTGCAGGATCGGCAGCCCGACCGCGGCGAAGAACTCCTCGACCTCCTGGCGCAGCGGGGCGCCCCCGCAGGCGAGCACCGTCTTCGGGCCACCCATCGCGGCCCGGACGCCGGCGAACACCAGCCGGTCGGCCAGGGCGTGCTGCGCCCTGAGGTGGGCCGGCGGCGTCCTGCGGTCGCGGCGGGCGCGCTGCACCTCACCGCCGACGCGCAGCGCCCAGTCGAAGATGCGCTGCTTGGCGGGGGACGCCGCCACGCTCGCCCGGGCGGTCGCGTAGACCCGCTCGTAGAGCTTGGGGACGCTCACCATCATCGTCGGCCGGGCGAGCACCATGAGGTCGGCGACGTCGCGGGCGTTGGGCACGTAGGTGTTCATGCACCCGTGGGACAGCACCACCGTCGTCCACGCCCGTTCGAGCGCGTGCGACAAGGGCAGGAAGCACAGGCTGTGGTCGTCAGGGGTGATGACGAAGAAGCGGTCGAGGGCGCGCACCTGCGAGACGAGGGCGCCGTGCGACAGCATCACGCCCTTGGGCCCGCCCGTGGTGCCGGAGGTGTAGACGAGTCCGGCGAGGTCGGCGGGACCGGCGTCCGTGAACCGGGCCTCGATCGTCGCGTCCAGATCGGTGCGCGCCTCGGCCCGCTCGCGGACGCCGCGCAGGCTCGGCACGTGGTCGTCGCCGGTGTCGGCGAGGGTGACCAGGCGTTCGAGGTTGGGGGTACGGGCGCGGCGGACGCGATCGAGTTCCGAGGCCCCGCCGGCGAAGAGCAGCCGCGCGCCCGAGTCGTTGACGATGTGGCCCAGTTGCTCGGGGGTGCTCGTCGCGTAGATCGGCACCGGCACGGCGCCCACCAGCATGGTCGCGAGGTCGACCTCGGTCCATTCTGGGGAGTTGGCGGCGAAGATCGCGACCCGGTCGCCGCGCTCGACGCCGGCCGCGAGCAGGGCGCGGGCCGTCGCGTGCACGGTGCGGTCGAGCTCGGCGTAGGTCTGGGTGCGCCACCGGTCGCCATCGCGGACGCGGGTCGCGATCCGGGCGGGGTGGGCGGCGACGGCGGAGGCGAACAGGTGCGAGACGTGGTCGGTCACGGCCGGTGCTCCTCCCTGGGGAACGGGGGCCGAAGCGACTCTCGGCGTCCGGAACAACCAGCCTACGCGTGCGTAGCCCCCGCGTTGCGCCCGGGGCCGCTCAGCCGGCGAGCGCCCGCCGCAGCCACGCGAGGTCGTCGAGGTGACCCTCGCCGGGCGTCTCGACGACGACCGGGGCGCCCGCCGAGCGCACCACCTCCGCGAGCCCCTCGGGATCGACCTGGCCGCGGCCCAGGGTGGTGTGCCGGTCGGCGCCGGAGCCGAACGCGTCGCGGGAATCGTTGGCGTGCACGAGGTCGATCCGCCCGGTGATCGCGAGCACGCGGTCGACCAGGCCGGCGAGCTGCTCACCGGCCGCGTGGGCGTGGCAGGTGTCGAGGCAGAAGCCGACCTCCTCGAACCCGGTGGCCGGGGAGATGGCGTCCCACAGCTGCTCCAGGCGCGACAGCCGCCGGGCCATCGCGTGCGTGCCGCCGGCGGTGTTCTCGATGAGCATCGGCACGGCGAGGTCGAGGCCCTCGACGCACTTGCGCCAGTTGTCGAGCCCGGCGGCCGGATCGTCGTCGGCGGTGACGTGGCCGCCGTGGACGACGACGCCCTGCGCGCCGATCTCGGCGGCCAGGCTCAGCGTCTGCTGCAGCAGCTTGCGCGAGGGGATACGGATGCGGTTGTTCGTCGAGGCGACGTTGATGACGTAGGGAGCGTGCACGTAGAGGTGGACGCCGGCGGCGTCCGCGTGCTCGCGCAGGGCGGCGGCACCTCCCGGGTAGGCGACCGAGGGCTTCTTCCAGCTCTGCGGGTCACCGAGGAAGAACTGCACGAGATCGGCGTCCCGGCTCGCCGCCTCGGCGAGCGGATCGGCCTGATCGACGTGGGCTCCGATGCGTACGGTCATGCCCGTCAGGGTAGTGGGCCGGGGCGACACGAGCCGTCGCCCGGGCGCCCGTCACTGCCCGTAGACGTTCTGGTAGCGGTCGAACAGCCGGTCGATGTCGCGCTGGTCCATCGGCACCGGGTCGCCGAGTTGGCGGGCGAGGTGCACGGTGCGGGCGACGTCCTCGACCATGACCGCGGCCTTGACCGCGTCCCGGGCGTCGGAGCCGATGGTGAACGGACCGTGGTTGGCCATGAGCACCGCCCGCGAGCGGCTCGAGCGGAGCGTCTCGACGATGCCGCGCCCGATCGAGTCGTCTCCGATGAGCGCGAACGGTCCGACCGGGATGTCGCCGCCGAACTCGTCGGCGATCATCGTGAGGACGCAGGGGATCGGCTCGCGCCGGGCCGCCCACGCGGTCGCGTAGTCGGAATGGGTGTGCACGACGCCGCCGAACTCGGGCATGTGCCGGTAGACGTAGGCGTGCGCAGCCGTGTCGGACGAGGGCTTGCGCTCCCCCTCGACGAGGTTGCCCTCGAGGTCGCACACGACCATCGCCTCCGGCGTGATGTCGTCGTAGGAGACACCGGACGGCTTGATCACCAGCAGGTCGGCCCCGGGCACTCGGGCCGAGACGTTGCCGGCCGTCCACACCACCAGGTTGTTGCGGGGAAGCTCCGCGTGCAGCGCGGCGACCTCCCGCTTGAGCCTCTCCACCTCGTCGCGGACGCCGTCGGGCACCGCCGTGAGCTTCTCGGACACTGGCACTCCACCTCTCGTCACGACCCGACCCGGCGGGGGTCTCACCGTCGGGGCGACGAAGGCCGTCGCCGTCGGGGTCTCGCCTTCGGTCGATGTTACCGTTAACATGGCTGCTGTCACCAGCCCGGCACAGCCGCCGCGACCAGGAGGTCACCGATGAGTTCCGAAGAACGGTCCCCCGCGCCCCACCGGGTCGCGACCGACGCCGCCTCCGCGATCCGCGAGGGCCGCACCTCCCTGGGCATCGAGCTGGGATCCACCCGGATCAAGGCGGTGCTCATCGGACCCGACCACCAGCCGTTGGCCGTGGGCACCCACGACTGGGAGAACCAGTTCGTCAACCGGCTGTGGACCTACTCGCTCGAGTCCGTGTGGTCTGGCATCCAGGACTGCGTCGCGTCGCTCGCCGCCGACGTCCGCTCCCGGCACGGCGTCGACCTCGCAACCGTCGGCTCGCTCGGCGTCTCGGCGATGATGCACGGCTACCTCGCCTTCGCGGCCGAGCCCGGCGCCTCCGACGGGCGGCTGCTCACCCCGTTCCGCACGTGGCGCAACACGACGACCGGCGCCGCGGCGTCCGAGCTGAGTGCCCGGTTCGGGCACAACATCCCGCTGCGGTGGAGCATCGCCCACCTCTACCAGGCGATCCTCGACGGTGAGGAGCACGTGCCGGAGATCACCTTCCTCACCTCGCTGGCGGGCTACGTGCACTGGCGGCTCAGCGGCGAGCGGGTGATCGGCGTCGGCGACGCGAGCGGCGTCTTCCCGATCGACACGACGACCGGCGGCTACGACGAGCGGATGCTCGCGTCCTTCGACGACCTGGTCGCCGGGCGTTCACTGCCGTGGCGGCTGTCCGACCTGCTCCCGACCGTGCTCACGGCCGGCGACGTGGCCGGGCACCTCACCGAAGAGGGGGCCAGGCTGCTCGACCCCACCGGGACCCTGCGGCCCGGCGCCCCGCTGTGTCCGCCTGAGGGGGACGCCGGCACCGGCATGGTCGCCACCAACTCGGTGGCGCCGCGCACGGGCAACGTGAGCGCGGGCACGTCGATCTTCGCGATGGTCGTCCTCGAGCACCCGCTGGCGGCGTCCCACCCGGAACTCGACCTCGTCACCACCCCGGCCGGCGACCTCGTGGCGATGGTGCACTGCAACAACGGCGCCAGCGAGCTCAACGCCTGGGCGGGACTGTTCGGCGAGTTCGCCGCCGCCCTCGGGGCGCCCGCCGACCCGTCGACGGTGTTCGAGACGCTGTTCCGCGCGGCCCTCACCGGTGACAGCGACGCCGGGGGCCTGCTCGCGTACAACTTCCTCTCCGGCGAGCACAACGTCGGCCTCGAGGAGGGTCGTCCGCTCGTCGTGCGGACGCCGGACAGCTCGCTCACCCTGGCGAACTTCATGCGAGCGCAACTGTTCTCGATGCTCGGCACGCTCCGCCTCGGCATGGATGTGCTCGCCGCCGAGAACGTGCGCATCGACTCCCTCTTCGGCCACGGCGGGTTCTTCAAGACCCGCGGCGTCGGGCAGCGGATCCTGGCCGGCGCCCTCGACACGGCGGTGAGCGTGGGCGACCTCGCGGCCGAGGGCGGGGCCTGGGGCATCGCCGTGCTCGCGGCGTTCACCCGCGACCGGGCCGGCGCGGCGTCCCTCGGCGACTACCTCACGGGCACGGTGTTCGCCGGCGCCCGGCTGGAGACTGTTCAGCCGGACCGGGGCGACGTCGAGGGGTTCGACCGGTTCATGGAGCGGTTCACCCGGGGCCTGGCCATCGAGCGGGCCGCCGTCGACCACAGCTGACCCCGGAAAACCGGAGGCGGCCGGCAGCGCCGGTTCGATAGCGTCGTTGGGCCGGCGTGGGTCGGGCTGCGGTGGCGAAGGGGGCGTCGATGAGGCGACTGGTGCTGGTCGAGGGCCTGCCCGGTTCCGGCAAGACCACGACTGCAGCACTCATCGCGGCGCGGGCCCGCGCGCGCGGCCTCGGCGTCCGTCAGGTCGGGGAGGGCGACCCGGAGCATCCGGCCGACCTCGACCAGGTGGCACTCCTCGAGGACGCCGACCTGCGCCGGCTGGACGCCGAGCTCCCCCTGCACGCGGGCAGGGTCCGTGCGGCGGCTGAACGCCATGCGGGGTACTGGCTGGTGAGGAACCGCGCCCGCCCCTCGTGGCCGGAGGACCTCCGGGAGTGGCTGGCCGAGCGCGACGCCTACGACGGCGCGATCGATCCCGACCTGCACGCCCGGGCGATCGTCGAGAGCTGGCGGGGGTTCGCGGGGACGCCCGGGCCCGACCTCACCGTGTTCGAGGCCGTGCTCCTCCAGAACCCCGTCTGCGCCCTGGTGGCCCGCTTCGACCGGCCGGCGTCCGCGCTCACCGCGCATGTGCGGCACCTCGCCGAGGCGGTCGCCGACCTCGACCCGCTGCTCGTCTACCTCGACCCGGGCGATCCGGAACCGGTGCTGGCGGCGGCCGCGGCCGAGCGCCCGGCCGAGTGGCTCGACGTCGTCATCGGCTATCACACCGGGCAGGGCTACGGGGCGGCGCGGGGCCTGGAGGGGTTCGCCGGCCTCGTCGAGTTCATGCGGATGCGGCGCGACCTCGAACTCGCCCTGCTCCCCGAGCTTCCGCTGCGCTCGTGCGTCGTCGACGTCTCGGGCCGCGATCGTGTCGCCCACGCCCGGCAGGTCGAGACCCTCCTCGACCGTTACCTGGCTGACGGGATGCCCCCGACCTCCTGACCCCCTCCGATCCCGCGAAATTCGCACCAGCTGCCACACCTGGGCCCCACGCCGGGGTGAGTGGCAGGTCAGGCAAAGTTCGCAGAGGACCGCGGACGCGGCGGCCGGTCAGGCCGGGGCGGTCGACCCGCGGACGACGAGTTCCGGAACGATCCGCGCGTCGGGCGCCGGCACGTCCTCGCCGAGGCCGGCGAGCAGGACGCCGACCGCGGCCTCCCCCACCGCCTGGAAGTCCTGGTGCACGGTCGTGAGCGGCGGGCGGAAGTGGGCACTCTCGGGGATGTCGTCGAACCCGACCACGCTGAGGTCGCGCGGGATGCTCAGCCCGTGATCGGACAGGCCGTGGATGAGGCCGAGCGCCATCTGGTCGTTCGCCGCGAAGACGGCCGTCACCCCGGGGATGGCGAGGATCTCCTCGGTCGCGTCGTAGCCCGACTGCGGCCGCCAGTCGCCCTCGACCACCGGCGGCACCTCGAGACCGGACGCCTCGAGCGTCGCCCGCCACTGGTCGCGCCGCACCTGGGCGTCGAACCAGTCGGCCGGCCCGGCGAGATGGGCGATGGTGCGGTGGCCCAGCGCGATGAGGTGCTCGACGGCGAGCCTCGCGCCGAGGGCCTGGTTGACGCCGACGCGCGGCAGGTCACCGGGCTCGGGCTGGTCGGCGTCCGGCTGCAGCGAGCCGACCAGCACGGTGGCGCGCGGCAGGTGCACCCGGGTGAGCGACTCGAGGGACTCCTGGCGCGGAGTGATCACGGCGAGCGCATCGACCCGCTGGTCGCGGAGGAAGTCGATGCCCTGATCGAACTCGTCGGGGGAGGTGACGCTGAACGTCGTGGCGGCGTAGCCCGCCCGGCGCGCCGCGAGTTCGACCCCGCGGAGCATGTTCATCGGCCCGTAGTGCGACGAGGACTCCATGAGCAGGCCGATGCGGCGCGAGCGGCCGTGCGCCAGGGCGCGCGCCAGCCCGTTGGGCCGGTAGCCGAGGTCGTCGATCGCCTGCAGCACCCGCTCGCGGGTGACCGCGCGGATGTTGGGGCTGTCGTTGATCACCCGCGAGACGGTCTGGTGCGACACGCCGGCGCGCTTGGCGACGTCCCGCATGCTCGGCGCGTGTCCACCTGGTGCGGGCATGCGACCCTCCTTCTGCCGGTGCCGCCGGCGCCGCCCCTGCGGGACCGCCGGACCGACTCACTTCAGCCGAGCAGACTACGGGTCAGACGGCGGCGGGACCACTGCGGTAGGCGGATTCGAGCCGCAGGCCGCGCTCGACGTCGCGGACGGTGCTGTGCTCGTCGATGAGGACGAGTTCGACGTCGGCGATGCGGGCGAAGTCGGCGAACACGTCGGCGTCCAGGGCGGTGCTCATCACGGTGTGGTGCGCGGCGCCGGAGGCGAGCCAGGACTTCGCCGAGGTGACGAAGTCGGGGCGGGGACGCCAGACGGCCCGCCCGACGGGGAGCTTGGGCAGCGGCTCCGCCGGCTCGACGATGTCGACGACGTTGGCGATCAGCCGGAAGCGACTGCGGACGTCGCTCATGGCGACGACCAGCGCTTCACCGGGGTCGGCGGTGAACACCAGCCGGCAGGGGTCCTCGCGACCGCCGATGCCGAGCGGGTGGATCTCCAGGGTCGGCTTCGCCGAGCTGATCGTCGGCGCCACCTCGAGCATGTGCGCGCCGAGGATGAGCTCGTCGCCGGGCACGAGGTTGTACGTGTAGTCCTCCATCAGCGTGGCGCCGCCGGGGAGGCCGGCGGCCATCACCGAGGCCAGCCGCACGAGGATCGCGGTCTTCCAGTCGCCCTCGGCGCCGAAGCCGTAGCCGTCGGCCATCAGCCGCTGCACGGCGATGCCGGGGAGCTGACGCAGGCCGCCGAGGTCCTCAAAGGTGTCGGTGAACGCGACGGCGCCCTGCTCCTCGAGGAAGTCGCGTAGCCCGAGTTCCTCGCGGGCGGCGTAGCGCAGCGAGTCGCGGCGCTCCCCGTCGGCGCGCAGCTCGGGGACGACGTCGTAGCTCTCGTCGTACTCGGCGACGAGCGCGTCGATCCGCTCCTCGGTGACCGCGTCGACGCGGGCGACCAGGTCGTTGATCCCCCACGTGTTGACGCTCACGCCGAAGATCGTCTCGGCCTCGGTCTTGTCGCCCTCGGTGACCGCGACGTAGCGCATGTTGTCGCCGAAGCGGACGACCTTCATGCCCTGCAGTTCGTGCCAACCGGCGGCCGCCCGCGTCCACGTCGCGATCTCGCGGGTCACCCGTGGGTCGGAGGCGTGGCCGATCACCGACTTCCGGCGGACGCCGAGGCGCGACAGGATGTAGCCGTACTCCCGGTCGCCGTGCGCGGACTGGTTGAGGTTCATGAAGTCCATGTCGAGCTCGCCGTAGGGCAGCTCGCGGTTGGCCTGGGTGTGCAGGTGCAGCAGCGGCTTGTGCAGCGCTCCGAGGCCGCGGATCCACATCTTGGCCGGGGAGAAGGTGTGCATCCAGGTGATGACGCCGATGACGTTCGGGTCGGCGTTGGCCGCGAGCATCGCCTGCACGATCGCCTCGGAGTCGGTGAGCACCGGCTTCCACACCACCTGCACGGGGATGTCGCCGGACTCGTCGAGCAGGCGTGCCACCTCCTGCGACTGCGAGGCGACCTGCTTGAGCACGTCTTCGCCGTACAGGCCCTGGCTTCCCACCAGGAACCAGACGCTCAGTGCTGACAGATCGGGGACGATGCTTCCACCAGTCATGGGAGCTGCTCCTTCGTTGGACGTCGCCACCGCGCGGGGAGAGGTGACAGTGGGGCCTTGCGGACGATGTTAACGGTAACAACGTCCGGTGCCAAGACATGGGGTCAAGCCCATCCCCAGGGGTGTCCGGACGCCGCCGGCGTCCGGGAGCCTCAGCCGAAGGTGAAGGCGTTGACGCCGATGCCGGGGTCGAGGCGCAGCCGCAGCGCCGAGCCGTAGAGCGGGCGGTCGCTGTGCACGAGGTGGTAGAGCCGCGGGCCGTCGAGCACCACCGTGCCGTCGGGCCGTACGTCCGGCCCCCTGTCGGCGACGGCCCCGTTGACCCGGACGTCGATCCTGGCCCCGACCGGACCCGTGACCACGAGGTAGACGTCGTCGCCCGAGAAGTTGAGCAGCAGGAGGGCGCCCGGGCCGGCCACCAGGTTCTCCGGGGACGCCGTCCACGTGCCGGCGATCGTCCACTGGTCGGTGTCGAGGGTGGCGGACGCCGTGAAGGCGGCCGTGCCGTCGGTGAGGGGCGGCGTCCCGACGTAGCTGTCGGCGCGGTCTGTGCCGAGGTAGGTCTCCGGGGTCATCCGCAGGGCCTGCGAGGGACTCCCGGCATCCGGGACCGTGGCCGCCGGCCCCGAACTGCCGAGGAGCGCCCGGATGGTCGCCTCGGTGGTGTCGTAGTCGCCCTCGCCGAAGTGCACGTAGCGCACCTGCCCGGTGCGGTCGATGAGGTAGTCGCCGGGCCAGTACTGGTTGCCGAAGGCCGACCAGGTGGCGAAGGAGTTGTCGAGCGCCACCGGGTAGGCGATGTGGTCGGCGCGCACCGCGGTGCGGACGTTCGCCGCGACCCGTTCGAACGAGAACTCCGGCGCGTGCACGCCGACGACCACGAAGCCCTGGGCCCGGTAGTGGCTGTACCAGGCGTTGAGGTAGGGCTGGGTGCGCAGGCAGTTGATGCACGAGTAGGTCCAGAAGTCGACGAGGACGACCTTCCCGCGCAGGTCGGCCATCGTGAGGGGCGGGCTGTTGATCCAGGTCTGGATCCTCGCGAAGTCCGGCGCCGGGTAGGGGTGGACGTTGTACATCGCCCCGTTCGGGCCGGACTGGTCGATGGTGCCGCCGGGACCCGCGCCGCCGGGGACCAGCCGCTGCTCCAGCCGGGCGACCCCGGAGGGCAGGTTGGCGTCCACCCACAGCTGCACCCGCTGGCTGGATCCGGTGACCAGCGCGAGGCCGACCAGCAGGAACAACACGGCGATCCCCCGCTGGAACCAGCCGCGAGGATCGCTGGCCCACCGCATGCGCGACAGCAGCCGGCGTCCGAACAGCGCGATGGCGAGCAGGGACGCCGCCAGGCCCAGGCTGTAGATGCCGAGGAGGAGCAGCCCGGTGCCCAGCCGGGTGGGCAGCACGGTCGCGAGCACCCAGGCGTACGTGGGGCTGCAGCTGCTGAAGACCGGGCCGAGCGCCGCCCCGGTGAGCACGGCCGAGACCATTCCCCGGCGCTCCCCCGCCGCGCGGACGAGGGCGCCCTGCGAGCGCCGCTCGATGGTGGTGACGCGCAGCAGCCAGGTCCACCAGCCGGGGAGCAGCATGGCCAGCCCGAGCGCCATCACCAGGCCGCCGGAGATGCCGGCCCACACGAGCGGGTCGACGTTGATGAGAAGGCTGGTGGCCTTGAGCAGCAGGGTGAACCAGAGCAGGGACGCGACGAGACTCCCGGAGATCACGTAGGGACGCCACCGGTCGCCGCCGGCGTCCATGCTGCCGCCGACGATCACCGGAAGCAGCGGCAGCACGCAGGGGGCGAGCACCGTGAGCAGCCCGGCGGCGAAGGACAGGGCGGCCGGGATCACCGGTGCCTGGCCCGGCAGGGGCGGGCGCGCGGCGTCCGCGAGGTGGACATGCTTCCAGGGTGGCTCCGGCCCGGACGCCGCACCAGTGCCGGGACATTACGGAAGGGTGACGGACGCGGTCTCCAGGAGTCGCCGGAAAACAGCACCCCCGGGGTGCCCTTGGCCGTCGGCCAGGGAATACCGTGGCCGGGTGAGCACACAGAGCGTCTACATCGCGGCGTCCGAGGGGAAGATCGGCAAGAGTGCCATCGCGCTGGGCCTCGTCGAGGCGCTGGCCCGGCAGGTCAGTTCCATCGGCGTGTTCCGGCCGCTGGTGCGCGACACGTCCGACGACGAGATCACCCGTGCCCTGCTCGCGCAGCCGCCGATCGACCAGGACTTCGCGTCGGCGATGGGCGTCTCGTACGAGGAGTTCGCCCGCGACGAGAACGAGGCGCTGGGGACGATCATCAGCCGGTTCGGGGAACTGCGGCAGAAGTACGACGCCATCGTCGTCATCGGCTCCGACTTCCCCGACGGGCCGACCCCGACCGAGATGACGTTCAACGCGGTCGTGGCCGCCAACCTCAACGCCCCGGTCATCGGCGTGGTGAGCGGTGCCGGCCGGGACCCCCAGGGCGTGCGCCGCAACGCGAAGAGCGCGCTCGACGACTTCCGCCAGCACCACAGCGACGTCGTCGCGATCATCGCGACCAAGTGCGACCCCGAGCTGCGCGACGAGGTGGCCGCCGAGCTGGCGACGATCGACGAGTCCCTGGTCACCGCCGCGCTTCCCAGCAGCGAGGTGCTGGCCGCCCCCACGATCCGCGCGCAGTTCAAGTCGGCGGACGTGTCGCTGTGGTACGGCAACGAGGAGTGGCTGGACCGCGAGTCGCTCGGCGTCCTCGTCGCCGGCATGACCCTCCCCCACCTGCTCGAGCGGCTGGAGAACGAGACGACGCTCGTCGTCCCCGCCGACCGGATCGACCTGCTGCCCGGCCTGCTGCTCGCCAACGACGCCGGCACCTTCCCCAACATCGCCGCGATCGTGCTCGTCGGCGACTACCCCGTGCCCGAGACCATCCAGCGGTTGATGCGCGGCGTCCACATCGACATCCCGATCGGGCAGACCGACAACGGCACGTTCACCACCGCCACCCGGCTGTACGGCATGACCGGCACGAGCACGTCGTCCCCCCGCAAGGTCGAGGTGGCCCGACGGCTGTTCAACGACCACGTCGACACCGACGCGCTTATGACCCGGCTCAACGTGCAGCGCGGCGAGATCAGGACGCCGCGGATGTTCGAGTACCAGCTCATGCAGGAGGCCCGCCGGCAGGTGCGCACGATCGTGATGCCCGAGGCGAGCGACGACCGCATCCTCGAGTCGGCGTCGATCATCCTGCAGCGCGGCGTGGCGAGGATCATCCTGCTCGGCGACGAGAACCGGGTGCTCATGCGGGCGCACGAACTGGGCTTCGACATCTCCGGCGCCGACGTCGTCGACCCCGACGACCCCGAACTGGTCGAGAAGTTCGCGGCCGAGTTCGCGCGGCTGCGGGCGAAGAAGGGGATCACCATCGAGCAGGCGCGCGAGCGGATGAAGGACCTGTCGACCTTCGCCACGATGATGGTGCACTTCGGCATGGCCGACGGCATGGTGTCGGGGGCGGTGAACACGACCGCCAACACCATCCGCCCCTCGCTCGAGTTCATCAAGACCAAGCCCGGGGTCACCGTCGTGTCGAGCTCGTTCCTCATGTGCATGCCGGACGAGGTGGTCGTCTACGGCGACTGCGCGGTGAACCCCGACCCCAACGCCGAACAGCTGGCCGACATCGCGATCTCCTCCGCCGAGACCGCCGAGCGCTTCGGCATCGAGCCGCGGGTGGCGATGCTGTCGTACTCCACCGGCACCTCCGGCTCGGGGGCCGACGTCGACAAGGTGCGGCAGGCGACCGAGATCGTCAAGGAGCGGCGTCCGGACCTCATGGTCGAGGGACCGATCCAGTTCGACGCGGCCGTCGACCCGGTGGTCGGCCAGAAGAAGATGCCCGGTTCCCGGGTCGCCGGGCACGCGACCGTGCTGATCTTCCCCGACCTCAACACGGGCAACAACACCTACAAGGCGGTTCAGCGCACGTCCGGCGCCGTCGCCATCGGGCCGGTGCTGCAGGGGCTCAACAAGCCCGTCAACGACCTGTCCCGCGGCGCCCTCGTCGACGACATCGTCAACACGGTGGCGATCACGGCGATCCAGGCCCAGCAGGAGAGCTCGCCGAGCGCATGAGGGGTCCCCTCACCCGGGCAGCTGCCCCGGACCCTGCGCGGCCATCTCCTCGAGCCGCGCGATCCGCTGCTCGGTGGGCGGGTGGGTCGAGAACAGCTGTGCGACGCCCCCGAACGGGTTGGCGATCATGAGGTGGCTCGCGTTGCGCAGTTGCGGGGTTTGAGGCAGCGGACGCCGCTGGACCCCGGCCTCGATCTTGTCGAGGGCCGACGCCAGCGCCAGCGGGTCGCCGGTGAGGCGTGACCCGTCCTCGTCGGCGTCGAACTCGCGGGTGCGGCTGATCGCGAGCTGGATGAGCGACGCCGCCAGCGGGGCGAGCAGTGCCGCGAGGAGCACCCCGATGCCGCCACCCTGGTTGTTGCGGCCGCGTCCGTAGCTGCCGAAGGTGACGACCTGGGCGACCATCGCGATGACCGTGGCCATCGCCATGGCGATGGAGCCGGTGAGGATGTCGCGGTTGTAGACGTGCATGAGCTCGTGCCCGAGGACGCCGCGCAGCTCCCGTTCGTCGAGCAGGCGCAGGATTCCCTGGGTGCAGCAGACCGCCGCGTGCTCGGGGTCACGTCCGGTCGCGAACGCGTTGGGCGAGTCGGTCGGCGAGATGTACAGGCGCGGCATCGGCTGGCCGGCACGGCTGGAGAGCTCACGCACGACCCGGTACATCCCCGGCGCCTGGGCCTCGCTGACCTCCTCGGCCCGCATGGCGCGGATCGCGATCTGGTCGGAGTTCCAGTACGACCAGAAGGTGGTGCCGAGGCCGATGATCCCGAACAGCCAGATGAACGAGCTACTGCCGGTGTACTGCGCGAGCCCGCCCCCGATGAGCAGCAGGATCACGAGAAAGGCCGAGAACAGGGTCGCCGTCTTCAACCCGTTGTGATGGTTGTGCACCCATCCAGTGTGCTCCGGACGCCGAGGGTCCCGGCGTGCGACCTGACCGCCTGCCTCGGCATCGTGGGGCGTCGCCTCCCCGCCTCCGGCGGCGTACAAGATGACTGACGGCGTACGAGATGACGGCACCTTTCCGACGAGTCGTACGCCGGACGCGACGGGTCGTACGCCGGGGGAAGCCGACCCCCGGGAGAGCGGGCGGATCGGCGTCCCTACGCTGAGGCCAAGAGGACAGGAGATGACCGATGAAAGCCGTCGTCGTCTATGAATCGCTGTGGGGCAACACCGCCACCGTCGCGCGCGCCGTCGCGACCGGGCTGGGGCCGGACGCCGTGGCGCTGAGCACCGCCGAGGCGAGCGCCGACCGGGTCGCCGGGGCCGACCTCATCGTGGCCGGCGGACCGGTGTTCGCCTTCCAGCTGTCGTCGGACCGCACCCGCGACGACATCCGCGACCACCCGCAGGCGGGCTCGCCCGCTCCCGACCTGACGGCCCCCTCGCTCCGGAGCTGGCTCGAGGCCCTGCCGGAGGGCACGGCCCTGGTGGCGGGCTTCGACACCAGGGTGCGAGGGCCCTTCGGCAAGGGCTCGCCGACGATCCTCAAGCAGCTGCAAGCGAAGGGCTACCGGGTCGTGGCGCCGCCCGAGGGATTCATCGTCCAGGGCAAGTACGGACCGCTACGATCCGGGGAGTCGGAGCGGGCGACCCACTGGGGCGAACGCCTCCGCGAGGTGGCGGACGCCGCGCAGCAGTAGCCGGAGCGCGACGCACTGGGGGCTGTCCTCCGACCGCGCCCGGAAGTTCCGGGACGCGGGCTACCTGGCCCTCGGCTGGACCGCGGTCTGCGCCGCGCACTTCCTGCTCCGGCACTGAGGAGCGGGAGGCTCGATCACGGGGGTGCACGGCGCCCCGGCGCTCCGGGGGGCGGCTGCGTACGGTGGAGCGATGGCGAACCGACTCGAGCAGTCCCTCAGCCCCTACCTCCGGCAGCACGCGGGCAACCCGGTCGACTGGTACGAGTGGGGCGACGAGGCCTTCACCGCTGCCCGCGAGCACGACCTCCCGATCTTCCTCTCGGTGGGCTACGCCGCCTGCCACTGGTGCCACGTCATGGCCCACGAGTCCTTCGAGCGCGACGACGTCGCCGCCGCGCTCCGCGACCGGTTCGTCGCCGTCAAGGTCGACCGCGAGGAGCGGCCGGACGTCGACAGCATCTACATGAACGCGGCCGTCGCCCTCACCGGGCACGGCGGCTGGCCGATGACCTGCCTGCTCACCCCCGACGGCGAGCCGTTCTTCGCCGGCACCTACCTGCCCCACGACACCCTGCTCGACCTGCTCGACCGGGCCGCCGACCTCTGGCGCACCCGTCGCGACGACCTCGTCGCCCAGGCCGCCGAGATCGGTGCGGCGCTGTCGGCCGACACCGCGCCGGCCCGCAACCCGCTCGGCCCGATCCACCTTGACGCCGCCCGCGCCCGGCTCGCCGCCACCTACGACCCCCGCCACGGCGGCTTCGGAGGGGCGCCCAAGTTCCCGCCCTCGATGGTGCTCGAGTTCCTGCTCCGGGACGCCGCCCGCACCGGGTCCGACCAGGCCCGCGACCTCGCGCTCGGCACGCTGCACGCGATGGCCCGCGGCGGCATCAACGACCAGCTCGCCGGCGGCTTCGCCCGCTACAGCGTCGACGCCGCCTGGGTGGTGCCGCACTTCGAGAAGATGCTGTACGACAACGCGCAACTGGCGAGGGTCTATGCCCACGCCTGGCGGCTCACCGGCGACCCCCTCTGCGCCCGGGTGGCGGTCGAGACGGCCGACTTCATGGTCCGCGACCTCGGGACGCCGGTCGGCCTCGCGTCGTCCCTGGACGCCGACACGGCCGGCGTCGAAGGGCTCACCTACGTGTGGAGGCCGGCCGAGCTGCGCGAGGTGCTCGGCGAGGCCGACGGCGTCCGGGCGGCCCGGCTGCTCGAGGTCACGGACGCCGGGACCTTCGAGCACGGCGCGTCGACCCTCCAATTGCAGAACGACCCCGACGACCCGGCGTGGTGGTCCGACGTGCGGGCGCGCCTGCTCGCGGCGCGCGACCGGCGTTCCCAGCCCGGGCGCGACGACAAGGTGGTGGCCGGCTGGAACGGCCTCGCCCTCGCGGCCCTCGCCGATGTCGGGACGCTCCTCGACCGACCCGACCTGGTGGCCGAGGCCGCCCGCATCGCCGATGCGCTGCTGCGGGTGCACCTCGTCGACGGCCGGATGCGGCGGGTCTCCCGCGACGGGCGGGCCGGCTCGGCCCCTGGGCAGCTCGACGACCACGGCGACCTCGCCGAGGGGCTGCTCGCCTTGTTCCAGGCGACCGGCGATCCGCGCTGGCTGGCCGCGGCGGGCGAGCTCATCGACCTGGCGGTGCGTCACTTCCGCTCCGAGAGCGGCGAGTGGTTCGACTCCCCCGACGACGGCGAGCGGCTGTTCCAGCGTCCCCGCACGACGACCGACAACGCCGAGCCCAGCGGGATCGCCGCGGTCGCCGGAGCCCTGCTCGCCCACTCCGCGCTCACCGGGTCGACCGGGCAGCGGGACCTCGCCGAGGAGGCGCTCGCCGCGATGAGCCCGGTGGCCTCGACCGATCCCCGGTTCGCGGGCTGGGCGCTGGCCGTCGCCGAGGCCGCGGCCGCCGGTCCGCTGCAGGTGGCCGTCGTCGGCTCCGGACCCGCGGCCGCCGACCTCGTCCGCATCACCCGGCGGTCGCCCTCCCCCGGTCTGGTGCTCGCCTCCGGCCGACCGGACGCCGCCGGCGTCCCGTTGCTCGCGGGGCGGCCGCTGGTCGGCGACGCCCCCACCGCGTACGTGTGCCGGGAGTTCGTGTGCGACCTGCCGACCACCTCGGCCGACGACCTGCGGGAGCGGCTGGGGGTGCCGCCGGCGTCCCGGTAGCGGCCCCGAGGAGAGCCGGGCACGGACACCCGGCGCGGCAGGCGCGGTTGCGAGGACGCCTCGCTCCGCTTTAAGGTGAGGCTCACCTAAGTAAATTCCAGTACGCCTGCGTTGGGAAAATACCGTGATCGCGAACTTCCTCATCGGACTCCGGGAGGGCCTCGAGGCGGCGCTCGTCGTCGTCATCCTCGTCGCCTACCTCGTGAAGACCGGACGCCGCGACCTCCTGCCCTCCGTGTGGACCGGTGTCGCCCTCGCGGCCGGCATCTCCCTGGGCTTCGGGGCGCTGCTCACCTTCGGGCCGCGCGGGCTCGACGACGACACCCAGGAGGCGATCGGCGGCGTCCTGTCGGTGGTCGCGGTCGGGTTCGTCACCTGGATGATCTTCTGGATGGCCCGCTCGGCGCGGACCCTCTCCACCGAACTGAAGAGCGCCGTCGACCGGGCCGCGCTCGCGGGACGGGCCAGCCTCGTCGGCGTCGCCATGCTCGCCGTCGGACGCGAGGGCCTCGAGACCGCCCTGTTCCTCTGGGCCAACACCCAGGCCGCCGCCCGCGGCAGCCGGTCGGACGCCCTGCCGCTCACGGGGGCACTGCTCGGCCTGCTCGTCGCCGTCGGCATCGCGGCAGGCAGCTACCGCGGCGCGCTACGCATCAACCTGTCGAAGTTCTTCGCCTGGACCGGCGGCTTCCTCGTCGTCGTCGCGGCCGGGGTCCTCGCCTACGGCGTCCACGACCTGCAGGAGGGCGGCCTACTGCCCGAGGCGGACGCTCTCGCGTTCGACGTGTCGCGGCAGATCCCGCCGACGAGCGTGGCCGGAACACTGCTCAAGGGCGTCTTCAACTTCTCGCCGCGCACCACGGTGCTCGAGGCGGTCGTCTGGGTCGCCTATGTCGCGGTCGTGCTCACCCTGTTCATCCGGGCGATCCGCCCCCGCCCAGCCGCCGCCACCACCGGCGCGAGCACCGAGCGCGAGCGGGTGCACGCCTGAGCCCAGCCCGGCTCCCCTTGTCACCTCCTCCCCCGGGGCTCCCGGCCGGTGCCGCAGGGATACGCTGATCCCCGCACGCCTGCCCGAGGAGAAGCCGATGTCTCAACCGATCCTGCTGCTCAACTGCGGTTCGTCATCGATCAAGTACCAGATGATCGACTCGGCCACCGAGGCCGTGAGCGCCGTCGGGTTGGTGCAGAAGATCGGGGACGCCGGCACCGGCACCATCGACCACGAGACCGGCGGCGAGAAGCACCACGGCGAGCAGCACTTCGCCGACCACACGGAGGCCATCGCCGCGGTCATCGGCATGTTCTCCCAGTACGGACCCGACCTGTCGCAGGCCATCGCCGTCGGTCACCGCACAGTGCACGGCGGGGACGCCTTCCTCTCCACCACCGTGATCGACGGGGACGTCATCGACAAGCTCGTGGAACTGTCCGGCCTCGCCCCGCTGCACAACCCGCCCGCCATCCAGGGCATCCGGGCCGCGATGGCGCTGCTGCCCGACGTGCCGCACGTCGCCGTGTTCGACACCGCGTTCTTCTCCGACCTGCCCGCCGAGGCCTACACCTACGCGATCGACCTCGACCTCGCCCAGCAGCACCGCATCCGCAAGTACGGCTTCCACGGCACGTCGCACCAGTACGTGTCCGGCAAGGCGGCCGAGGTGCTCGGGCGCGACCTCGCCGACATCCGCCAGATCGTCTGCCACCTGGGCAACGGGGCCTCCATCTCGGCGATCGCCGGCGGCCGCCCGATCGACACCTCGATGGGGCTCACCCCGCTCCAGGGCCTGGTCATGGGCACCCGGTCCGGCGACGTCGACCCCGGCCTGCACGCGTTCCTCGCCCGCGAAGTGGGCATGACGATCGACGACATCGACAGCCTGCTCAACAAGAAGTCCGGCATGCTCGGCCTCACCGGGCGCACCGACATGCGCGACGTCTGGGCCGCGGCCGAGTCGGGCGACGAGCGGGCGGCGCTCGCGCTGGACGTCTACGTGCACCGGCTGGTGAGTTACATCGGCAGCTACGTCGCGCTGCTGGGGGGCGCCGACGCCATCACCTTCACCGCCGGGGTCGGCGAGAACGACCACCGGCTGCGGGCACGGGTCGCGGAGCGCCTCGCGTGGCTCGGGATCACCCTGGACGCCGAGGCTAACGAGGCCCGCTCGAAGCAGCCGCGGGCGATCTCCACCCCCGACTCCGCGATCGCGCTGCTCGTCATCCCCACCAACGAGGAGCTCGCAATGGCTCGCGAGGTGCTGCAGGCGATCGCCTGACCTCACGCGGCCTGGTAGAGCGCCCCCGCGAAGCCGGCGACGTCCTGCATCGACTTGGCGCCCGACCCGCTCACCTGCAGGTAGCCGCCGTTGAGCTGGCGGATGCACTCCGCCGGCTGCCCCTTGATCTGCCCGCAGTAGCTGCCGGAGATCTGCTTCACGCCCCCGCCGAACAACGACTTGGCGATCTCGCCGGCGTCCACCGACACCGCCGTGACCTGGGCGGTGAAGATGTCGGTCGGACTGCCGGTCTTCTGGTAGATCCCCTGGAGCTGCGGGTCGGTCGACAGCCGGTAGGAGCCCACGGTGGCGGGCAGCTTGAAGTCCTTGGCCGCCTTGAGGTTCGACACGTTGCCGGTGGTGCCGGCCGAGGGCGGCACCAGCACCGACTGTGAGACGGACGCCGACGCGCTGGGGGTGGGGGTGGCGGCGGCCGAGGGCGTGGGCGACGACGACCCGACGATGTCGGAGTAGGCCTGGCTGGCGCAGCCGGTCAGCAGGACGCCGGACAGTGCGGCGACCGCGGCGGCCAGTCGCGCGCGGCGGACGTGGCTCATGGAGCAAACCTTCGGGCGAGGGGGACCCGGTGCTCGCGGGACCCGGTGGGGGAAGTCCTCCTCAGCCTACGGCCCCCTCGCCCACCATCCCTGCCCGTGCAGTCAGGTGTGTCGGTGCCGTAAGTTTGACCCCATGGCTACAGCTCTGGTCACTGGCGGCACCGCGGGCATCGGCAACGCGTTCGTCAGGGCCCTGGCCGCCCGCGGCGACGATCTCGTCATCGTCGCCCGCGACTCGGAGCGGATGAACTCCCTCGCCGCCGAGCTGAACCGGACCTACGGCGTCGAGGTCGAGTGCCTCCGGGCCGACCTGTCCCAGCGCGCCGACGTCGACCTGGTGGCGGCCCGCATCGAAGACCCCGAGCGGCCCATCGAGCTCGTCGTCAACAACGCCGGCTTCGGCCTGCACTCGCGGCTGCTCGACCCCGACGTCGAGCAGCACCGGCTGGCGATGGACGTCATGTGCTTCGCCGTCCTCGTGCTCTCCGGTGCCGCCGCCCGGGCGATGACGGCCCGCGGGCACGGCCGGATCATCAACGTCTCGTCGACCTCCGCGTGGGCGATGCTCGGCAACTACTCGGCCATCAAGGCGTGGGTGCTGCGCTACACCGAGAGCCTCGCGATCGAGCTGCGCGGCACCGGGGTGACGGCCACCGCGCTGTGCCCGGGCTGGGTGCACACGGAGTTCCACGACCGGGCCGGCATCTCGGCGACGTCGCTGCCCGACATCGTGTGGATCCCGGCCGACGAACTGGTCCGCGAGGCGCTCCGCGACGCCGACGCGGGCAAGGTGATCTCCATCCCCACCCTCAAGTGGAAGGTCGCGATCGCCGTCGCGCAGTACGGGCCCCAGAGCCTCGTGCGCTGGGTCAGCGGCAAGCTCTCGTCGTCCCGGCACGAGCAGAAGGACCGGCAGAAGGCGAGCATGGCCGCCCGCGTGCAGAGCGTGGCCCAGCGGGCGTCCGACGGCGTGCACCTCGCCGCGGAGAACACCCGTCACGCCGCCGACGCGACCCGCCACCGGATGACCAGCGCGCTGCACCGCGAGGGGGGTGACAGTGGCAGCCAAGCCTAATCGGGGTCGCTACACGTCCAAGACGAACCTCGTCGCGCGCACGGCCGCGCAGATGCTCCTGCTCAAGCCCGTGGTCTGGCGGATGGTGCAGGTCAACGTGCACGGCACCGAGCACCTGGGCACGGTCGAGGGGCCGTTCATCGCGGTCGCCAACCACTCGAGCCACCTCGACGCCGCGCTGGTCTTCGGCTCGATGCCCCGGCGCCTCAGCCAGAACATGGCCACCGGTGCCGCGGCCGACTACTTCTTCGACAAGTGGTGGAAGGCCGCCCCCACGTCCCTGTTCTTCAACGCCTTCCCGATCGAGCGCGGCACCCGGGCCCGCAAGGGGATGGAGACCGAGTTGCAGAACCCGCGGGCCCGCCGGGGCCTCGCCGGGCAACTGCTCAGCGACGGCGTCCCGCTGTTGATCTTCCCCGAGGGAACCCGCTCGCGCACCGGCGCGATGGGACCGTTCGTGCCGGGCGCCGCGGCCCTGAGCATCTCGCGCAACGTGCCGGTGATCCCGGTGGCACTGGTCGGCGCGTTCGCCGCGTGGCCCTACCAGCAGTCGACCCCGCCGCGGGGACGCCCGCCGGTGCACATCGCCTACGGCCGGCCGATGATCCCCCAGCCGGGTGAGATCGCGCACACCTTCAACGAGCGCATCCGCCGTCAGGTCATCGAACTGCACGACAGCACTGCGACCGCCTACGGCATGCCGACCCTGGCCGAGTACGCCCGCACCCTGGCCATCGAACGGGCCCGGCGCTCGGTCGGCACCGGGGACGCCGCGACGTCCACGCCCCCCACCGTCGAGACCTCGGTCACCCCCGTTCTCGACACCACCCCGCCGGAGCCTCCGGCCGGGACCACCCCCACCGACGCACCTGAGATCTGATCGATCGAGCGTTGATCCGAGGAGTAGCACCGTGAGCACAGCACCGCAGTCGTCGATGACCGCGCGCGAGGTCAAGCACCAGAAGTGGTGGGGATGGGGCGAGGAGGGCATCTCCTGGAGCCACGCCGACAAGCCGAAGTTCGCGCCGTTCGTTATGGACAAGCTCGGCGTCGACGTCAACCTGCCCGCGCCGGGGGCCGATCCGCTGAGCAGCTTCGACGTGCCGCAGAGCCGGCTCAGTGACGAGCTGCGGGCCGAGCTCGAGCGGCTCATCGGCGCCGCCAACGTCGTCACCGACGACGAGCTGCGGGTCGTGCATGCCTACGGCAAGGGCGTGCGCGACCTCGTCCGGGTGCGGCGCGGCGAGTTCGGACGCCTGCCCGATGCCGTCGTCTACCCCGGCGGCGAGGCCGACGTGGTGGCCATCGTCGACGCGGTGGTGGCGGCCGACGGCGTCCTCATCCCCTACGGCGGCGGCTCGAACATCGTCGCCGCCCTCGAGGCGCTGCCCGACGAGCAGCGCCAGGTGGTCAGCATCGACCTCGGCCGGATGAACAAGGTGCTTGAGATCGACGAGCAGGCCGGGCTGGCGCGCATCCAGGCCGGGGTGCTCGGCCCGGACATGGAGGACCAGCTCAACGCCAAGGGCTGGACGCTGGGGCATTTCCCCGACTCGTTCATCTGGTCGACCCTCGGCGGCTGGATCGCCACCCGCAGCTCCGGCGCGCAGAGCGACAAGTACGGCGACATCTCCGACATCACCCGGGGGCTGCGGGTCGTGCTCCCCGGCCGGGTGGTCGCGCTGCGTCCGCTGCCGTCGAGCTCGACCGGGCCGAGCGTGCGGGAGATGATCATCGGCTCGGAGGGCCGTCTCGGCATCATCACCGAGGCGTGGGTCAACGTGCACCGGGTCGCCGAGGTCCGCGAGATCCAGGCCTACTTCTTCCCCACCTACGACGCCGGCCTCAAGGCCGCCGAGCAGGTGATGAGCTCGGGCGCCAACCCGATGCTGCTGCGCGTGTCGGACGCCAACGAGACCGAGTTCTCGATGGCCAACGGCAAGCAGTCGAGCACCGTCGGGCACCTCATGAGCCAGGCGATCCAGCAGGTGATGCTGCGCAAGGGGTGGGACCTCAGCCGCATCTGCCTGTCGTTCATCGGCTACGAGGGCACCGCCGCGCACGTGCGCTACACCAAGAGCCTGGTCGGCAAGATCGTCCGCGCCAACGGCGGCATGGCGGTCGGGAAGGGCCCGGGCACGCTGTACGACCAGAAGAAGTTCGACATCCCCTACATCCGCGACTTCCTGCTCGACCGGGGCATCCCCGCGGACGTGAGCGAGACGTCCACGCCGTGGAGCAAAGTCAAGGAGATCCACGACGAGACGGTGCAGCGGGCCCAGGAGGCCTTCGACGCCACCGGACACCGCGGCTTCATCATGTGCCACCTCTCGCACAGCTACCACTCGGGCGCCTGCCAGTACTTCACCTTCGCGATCGCCGACAGCACCGAGTCGAACCTGCGCAGCTACGACACCGTGAAGCGGGCGATCCAGCAGTCGTTCATGGACCACGGGGGCACGGTCTCGCACCACCACGGCGTCGGCGAGGAACACTCGCCGTGGATGGACCAGGACATCTCCCCGGCCGGGGTCTGGGTGCAGTCGAAGCTGTTCGAGGCGGTCGACCCGGGCCGCCACCTCAACCCGGGCAAGATCGTGCACGAGGGCCGGCCGGGGATCTCCACCAACAGCGAGGACGCCTGACCCATGAGTGACCTGCGGTGATCGTAGGAGTCGTCGGATGGACGGTCGTCGTGGTGGCGGCCGTCCTCGTCGGTCTGGCCAAGACCGCCCTGCCCGGAAGCGGCATCCTGCCGGTCGCCCTCGTGGCCACGGTGCTGCCCGCGAAGGCGTCCACCGGGATCGTGCTGCTCATGCTCATCGTCGGCGACCTCGCCGCGATCACCGTCTACCGCCGGGACGCCGACGTCGGGGCGCTCAAGCGGCTGCTGCCGGCCGTCCTCGTCGGGGTCGCCCTCGGCGGCGGCTACCTCTCCTTCGCCTCCGACCTCGCCACCAAGCGCACGATCGGGGTGATCCTGCTCGCCATGGTGATCTGGACCGTCATCCGCCGGATGCTGTCGAAGCGGCCCAACCCGCACCACGGCGACGAGTCGACGATCCACCCGGTGCGGCGGGCCTTCTACGGCAGCCTCGCCGGCTTCACCACCATGGTCGCCAACGCGGGCGGCCCGGTGACCAGCATCTACATGCTCTCGGCCGGGTTCGACGTGATCCGCTTCCTCGGCACGACCGCCTGGTTCTACTTCGCGGTCAACCTCATCAAGGTGCCGGTCGCCGTCGCCGTCGGCAGCGTCGGCTGGCACACCGTCGGCGTGGCCGCACTCATGGCGCCGGTGATCATCCTCAGCGCGGTGGTCGGCGTCCGGCTGGCGCGGATCATGCCGAAGCGGGTGTTCGACCCGCTGGTGCTCGGCTTCAGCGGCCTGGCCGCCGCCTGGCTGCTGTTCTGAGCCGCCCCCGCGGCCGGACGCCGCCAGGGCCACCTCCGGTAGCCTCGGCACGTGAGTATCGAGGTTCGTGAGATCAGTCCCGACGAGCACCTGGCCTTCGTCACGGACGCCGCCGCCCGGTCGGTTCCGTCGTCGCCGGTCGTCAGCTTCCTGCAGACGCCGGCCTGGGCGCGGGTGAAGCCGGAGTGGCGGGGCGAGTCGGTGGGCTTCTTCCGCGAGGGCGCCCTGATCGGGGCCGGCCTCGTGCTCTACCGGGGACTGCCGCGGATCCCCCGCTCGCTCGCCTACCTGCCCGAGGGACCGGTGCTCGACTGGGCCGCCCCCGATGTCGCCGAGGCCCTGCAGGCGCTCGCTGCGCACGTGAAGCGCCGCGGCGCCTTCGGGCTGCGGATCGGCCCGACCCTCGTGTGGCGCCGCTGGGACGCCGATGCCGTGAAGTCCGCCGTCGCCGACGAGAAGGTCGTCTCCCTCGCGCAGGCCACCCCCACCAGCACCGATCGGGCCGGCACCCGCCTGGTCAACGCGCTGCGCCACCTCGGCTGGCGGGCACCGAAGGAGGGCGAGGGGTTCGCCGCCGGGCAGCCGCAGTACAACTTCGCCCTGCCCCTCGTCACCGACGACGGCACGGCCAAGTCGGACGAGGCGCTGCTCGCGGGCATGAACCAGCTGTGGCGGCGCAACATCAAGAAGGCCGACAAGCTCGGCGTCGAGGTGCTGGCCGGCAGTCGTGACGACCTCGCGCGCTTCCACGAGCTCTACCTCGTCACCGCCGCACGCGACCACTTCACCCCGCGTCCTCTCGGCTACTTCGAGACGATGTGGGACGCACTCAACGGCGAGGACCCCGACCGGATGCGGGTGTACCTCGCGACCCACGAGGGCGACCTCGTGGCGGCGACCACCTTCGTGCGCGTCGGGCGACACGCCTGGTACAGCTACGGGGCGAGCAGCAACGACAAGCGCGAGGTGCGCGGGTCGAACGCGATCCAGTGGCGGATGATCCGCGATGCCCGCGACGCCGGGGCCATCGTCTACGACCTGCGCGGCATCACGCCGGGAGTGGGGCTGGACGACCCCGAGATCGGGCTCATCCAGTTCAAGGTGGGCACCGGGGGCGAGGCCTACAGCTACGTCGGCGAGTGGGACCTGCCGATCAACCGGGCCCTCTACGCGGCCTTCGACTTGTACATGAACCGCCGGCGGCGCTGACGCCGTGCCCGCACGTCCGCTGCTCGCCTCCCTGGCCGGCTACCAGCGCGACTGGCTCGCCGGCGACCTCGTCGCGGCCCTCACCCTCACCGCCATCGCGGTGCCCGAGCAGATGGCGACGGCGCACCTCGTCGGCGTGCCGGCGGCCACCGGGCTGTGGGCGTTCATCGTCGGCTCGGTCGTCTTCGCCCTCGTCGGGCGGCACCACACGATGTCGGTGGGCGCGGACTCGACGATCGCCCCGATGATCGCGGCCGGGGCGCTCGCCGTGGCGTCCGCCGGCAGCCCCGGCTACCGCTCGGCGGTCGCGCTCATCGGGGTGCTGGCCGGGGTCCTGCTCATCGTGGTCGGAGCCGCCCGGCTGGGCTGGGTGGCACAGTTCCTGTCGCGGCCGGCGATGACCGGCGTGCTCATCGGCATCGCGCTCGAAATCGCCGTGCACCAGCTGCCGGCACTGCTGGGCCTGCCGGGCGTCGACGGCTCGCTCACCCACCGGGTGCTCACCCTCGCCCGCGAGCTGGGCGGCGTGCACCCCTGGCCGGTGGTCCTCGGTCTCGGTGTGCTGGCGATCATGATCGTGGCCGAGCGGATCGACGGCCGCATCCCCGGGGCCCTCATCGGCGTCGGCCTCGCGACGGTGGCCGTCATCGCCGGACGCCTCGACTCCGCGGGCGTCGCCGTGCTCGGCGGCATCGATGCGGGCCTGCCGCACCCCGACCTCACCGCGTGGACGCCGGCGTCCGTGGCCCGGGTGGGGCTCACCGCGCTCACCGTGGCCTTCGTCTGCGTCATGCAGACGGCGACGACCGAGGGCGCGGTCGAGGACCGCGGGGCGGACCTCGAGCGGGACGTGCTCGCGATCGGGATCGGGTCGCTCGTGGCCGGAGCCGTCGGCACCTTCGGCGTCGACTCGTCCCCGCCCCGCACCCAGGTGCTCGCGTCGTCGCGGGCCCGGTCGCAGCTGGCCGGGCTGGTCGCGGCCGCGCTCGTGCTCGTCGTGCTGCTCGTGGCGGCGGGAGCGCTGCGCCGGGTGCCGGAGGCGGCACTGGCCGGCGTCCTGCTGTTCGTGGCCGGCCGGCTGTTCCGGGTGCGCGACCTCGTGCGGGTGCTGCGCTTCGACCGCACCGAGTTCGCGACCGGGGTGCTCACCGTGGTGGCCGTGGTCGTGCTCGGCATCGAACAGGCGATCATCGTCGCCATGGCCCTGTCGCTGGCCCTGCGCGTGCGCGACGAGGCCCGCCCGCGGGACACGCTCATGGGCCAGGAGGTGGGCACCGACCACTGGATCCCCACCGACATCTCCCGCCCGACCCGGCAGGTGCCCGGGCTGCTCGTCTACCTCGTCTACGCGCCGCTGTGGTACGCCAACGCGGCGCACGTCGTCGGCCGGCTGCGTCGGCTGGTCGCCGCCGCCGACCCGCCGGTGCGGGCACTGGTGATCGACGTCGCCGCAATGCCCGACCTCGACTTCACCGGTGCGGCGGCCCTTCGCGAGCTCATCGGCGACCTGCACGCCGGCGGCGTCCGGGTGGCGGTGGCGCGGGCGTCGCACCGGGTGCACCACGAGCTCAAGCACGCGGGGCTGCTGCCGCTCATCGAAAGCGGGGAGGCGTACCTGTCGGTCGAGGAGGCCGTCGACGCGGTGCGTCCGGACCCGACCCGATAGCCTCGCGGCATGACTCTCACCCTGCACGTCGACACCGACGCCTGGCGCGCCCACCTGCGCCGCTTCGCCGACGACACCCCCGGGCTGGTGCCGGTGGCCAAGGGCAACGGGTACGGGTTCGGCCTCGCGCGGCTCGCCGAGGAGACGGTGCGGCTGGGCGTCGACACGCTCGCCGTCGGGATGGTGCACGAGGTCGCGGAGGTGCGGGCGGCCGGGTTCACGGGCGACGTCGTCGTCCTGACCCCCTGGACGCCGGCCGACGGGACCGAGGTGCTCGACGACCCCCGGACCCTCGTCACCGTCTCGCGCCTCGACGACCTGCGCCACCTCGCCGGGGACCGGCGCGACACCCGGATCCTGCTCGAGGTGCGCACCTCGATGCGCCGCCACGGCCTGCCCCCCGCCGAGCTCGACCAGGCGGTGGCCGTCGTCGCCGGCTCCCCGCTGCGCGTGGAGGGGTGGACGATCCACCTGCCGATGGTCGCCGCCGGTCGTCTGGCCGAGGCACGCCGGCTGGCGTCCGCGGCCCTCGACGCGTTCGAGGCGCCGCTGTGGCTGTCGCACCTCTCCGTCGACGAATACCGGACGCTGGCGGGCGAGGTGTCCGTGCCGCTGCGCCTGCGCGTCGGCACCGCGCTGTGGCTCGGCGCGCCCCGGACCCGGCGGGTGACCGCCCGCGTGCTCGACGTGCACCCCGTGGAACGGGGCGAGCGGGTGGGCTACTGGCAGCGGCGGATGCCGCGCTCGGGGTACGTCGTCGTCGTCTCCGGCGGCACGGCCAACGGCGTCGCGATGGAGGCGCCCACCGCGGCCGCGACCGCCCGGCAGCGCCTGGTCGCCGCGGCGTCCGGCTCGATGGAGGCGCTCGGGCTCGCCCTGTCGCCCTATCGGATCGACGGCCGCAAGCGCTTCTTCGTCGAGCCTCCGCACATGCAGTCGTCGCTCGTCTTCCTGCCCGCGGACGCCGGGGTCGCGATCGGCGACGAGGTGCCGGTCGAGGTGCGCCTCACCACGGTCAGCGTCGACCGGATCGAGGGCTGAGCGGGGTCAGCTGGCCCAGTGGCCGGAGAAGAACAGCCACGACCAGCCGACCACCGAAACGCAGGACGCCGCGACCGCGACCGCGACGAACCCGGTCCACAACAGCCGGCCGAGCTCGGAGCGCGGCCTGCGGGTGGCCAGGTCGGCGAGCAGCAGGAACAGCGGGAACCACAGCAGCAGCGCCCGGTTGCTCGACATCCACCAGTAGCTCGTCGCGAAGACGAGCACCTGGGTGCCGACGAAGGCGGCCTCCGGCCACTCCCGGCGCACCAGGCACCAGATGGTCGTCGCGGTGCCGAGGGCGACGGTGACGATCTCGCAGGCGAACATCACCGCCACCAGTTTCTGGCCCGGCGGCCAGTACGAGGGGTGAGCGGCCGCCAGGGTGGTGAGGAACGCATCCACCGGGGAGTGGATGCCCCGACGGCTCCACCCCTGGCTCTGGGCGTCGAACCAGGCCGTCCACGACCCGGTGAGCCCGTGCAGGAAGGCGAGGTAGCCGAGCACCACGGCGGTCGGCAGGAGCAGCACCACCAGCCGGGGCAGGCTGCGTCCCTTCTGGTACAGGGCGAGGACGACCAGCGCGACGACGAGGAACACCCCGCTCACCCGGAACGCGCAGGCGATCGCCGCGAGCAGCGCCGCCTGCAGCCAGTTGCGGGAGAGCGCCCGTTCCCAGGCCCAGAAGGCGGCGGCGGCGAAGGGCGCCTCCGTGTAGGGCACGGCCGTGAACACGGTCATCGGAGCGATCAGCCAGAACACGGCCGGCAGCACGCCGCCCAGCCGGTACAGCGCCCACGCCGCCAGCGCCGACCCGATGAGCGCGAGCAGTTCGCCCGTGACGAGCGGGGGGACGCCGACCACGGCCAGGGAGCCCATGACGGCGGGGAGCGCGGGGAAGAACGCCATGTTCTGAGGGTCGGCGTAGCCGTCGCGCGCGATCGCCAGGAAGTGCTGCACGTCCCAACCGGACAGGGCGTCGGACAGCCGGCGCCGGCTGCTCAGCAGGACGATGAGCAGCGCCAGCAGCACGAGGCCGCGGCTGGCCAGCCAGGTCTGCACGACCAGCCTCGGCTCGAGGGAGGAGCGCGCCCGGGTCACCGGCTCACCCTACCGGGGCGTCACGCCCGGCCGGCGCATCCTCCCCCTCGTCAGCCGGCCTCGGAGCGTCGAGCACGACGGCGTCCGGGGCGTGGTCGAGGACGCCGCCCACGGGGTCGTCGACGAGGGGCCCGCGCACCGGGTCGTCCCAGGGGCGCTGCATGTCGCGCAGCACCCGGGTACTGATCCACACGAGCACGGCGACCCGCAGGAGGATCGCGCACCAGTACCAGAGGTCGCGCTGCCCCCCGGAGACCGTGCTGCCGTTGAGGTGTCCCCACACCGCCCAGAAGTACAGGAGTTCAGCGACGGTGAAGACGGCCCAGTCGGTGAGCACCGGCCGGGCGAGCACGAGCAGCGGCAGCACCCACAGCACGTGCTGGGGCGGGTAGCCCTTGTCGAGCAGCACGACCGCGGCGACGAGGAGGAACGCGATCTGGCCGACCCGGGGACGCCGCGGGGCGGCGAGGGCCCGCCGCAGGACGAACCCGGCGGTCGAGAGCCACAGCAGGGCGCCGACCGCCCCTGGATAGGGCACCCGGAGGCCGGCGTCCTGGAGCAGCCACCAGATCGAGCCGAGGTCGGCGCCGTTGGCCAGCCATCCGGTGTACCACTGCAGCCACGCGCGGGGCGCGACGAGCAGCACCGGGACGTTCGCCACCAGCCACGCCGCGAGGAAGCCGATGAGCGCCCGCATCGGCGCCCGCTGCAGCCCCGCCCGCACGCAGAGCACGAGGAGGCCGAGGAGGATGACGATGGGGTAGAACTTCGACGCCGTGGCGAGGCCCAGCAGGGCGCCGGCGAGCATCGGACGCCGCAACGCCCAGGCGAGCAGGCCGAGCCCGACCAGGGCCGCGGCCAGCAGGTCCCAGTTGACCAGGCCGGCGGCGGCGACGACCGGGGCGCCGGCGACGTAGAGGGCGTCCCAGGACCGCACCCGGCGGGTGAGCCGCCCGTCGGTGTCGCGGGCGGAGCCGCGACCGAGCAGCAGATGCGCGCCGACCAGCGCGAGGAACGCGAGGTACAGGAGCACCGCGGTGGCGAGCCACCAGGCGTTCGAGGCGTCCAGGACGCGCTGCTGGCTGAGTCCGGGGCGGCTCGGGAATCCGAACAGCTCGGTGATCCAGCGGGCGACCACCATGAGCGCGGCGGTGACGGTGCCGTAGTCGAGGCCGAACTGGCGGTAGGGCGCGAGCCCGGTGGCGAACCCGGTGCCCTGGTAGACCAGCGGGATGTCGGAGTAGCACAGCCGCATGAGCGTGTTGACGGGGTGCCCGGCGGTGGTCTGCACGCAGGTGTGCTGGTGCCACAGCAGCACCAGCCAGGTGCCGAGCGACGCGAGCACCGCCCAGGGAACCGGGTCGAACCAGATGCCGCGGCGCACCGCGTGCGCGCCGACCGCGCCGCCGAGGCGCCGCTCGAGTTCACTACCCCGCCGCGCCAGGTTGAGCTCGCTCATGACTGCCCAGGCTAGGGCGTCGGAGAGACGACGGCAGCCGCCGCACTGGTTGCCGTACTCGTCGACGACTTCTTGGCGGGCGGTTTGGGCGTGGTCGCCGTCGCCGTCGGGGCCGAACTCGTCGTCGTGCTGGTCGTGCTGGTGGTGGTGGTCGTCGTGCTCGTCGTGGTCGACGTGCTGGTCGACGTGCTCGTGCTCGTGGTCGTCGGGGCCTGGCTGGTCGTGCTCGGAGCCTGGCTGCTGGTCGTCGGTGCCGAACTGGTGGTCGGCGGGGCCGACGGCTGCACCGGGGTCGGAGTCGGCGACTGGTAGCCGTTGAGCTTGGCGGGCGGGTCGAACTTGAGGTTCGGCAGGCCCTGCATCGCCACCTTCATGTACTCGGCCCACGTCATCGCCGGGTAGGTGCCGCCGAAGAACGCCGAGTCGCCCGGACGCTTGTACGGGTCGAGGTCGCCGGTGCCGCTGTTGCCCGCCACGTACATCACCGACGTGGAGATCTGCCGGGTGTAGGCCGTGAACCAGGCGGAGTTGATGACGTTGCCCACGCCGTTGGTGCCGGTCTTGCCGGCGATGTCGTAGCCGAGCGAACTCACCCGGGTGCCGGTGCCCTGGTTGACCACCGACTGGAGCGCGTACGTGACGTCGCGGGTGACGTTGTTCTCGATCGTCTGCTTCGACTGCGGCTTCGCCTGATAGAGAACGGCGCCGGTACGGTCCTTCACCTCGTTGATCACGTGCGTCGGCGTGTACTTGCCGCCGTCGGCGAGGGTCGCGTAGCCGGTCGCGTTGCTCACCGGGCTCACCTCGGCGATGCCGAGCGGGATCCGGTCGTTCTCGTCCCACCCGGCCGCCTTGGGCAGGCCGGCCTGGGTGGCCGCCTGGATGACCTTGGCGGGCCCGTTCTTGATCCGGGTCACGGCGTCGACGAACGCGGTGTTGATCGAGTCGGTGACCGCCTTCTTCAGCGTGACCGGCCCGTAGTCGAGGTGGTCCTCGTTGCGGATAGGAGTGCTGTCGCCGGGCGGCGTCCACGTGTTGCCGTTGAGCACCGTCCCGAGGCTGAGCCCGTTGCGCAACGCCGCCACCGTCGCCCACGCCTTGAAGGTCGACGCCGCCGGACGCGGGGTCGTGGCCCAGTTGCGGGAGTTCTTGACGAAGTCGGGGCCTCCGTAGACCGCCAACAGGTCACCCGTGCCGACCTGCACCGACGCGAGCGCCCCGTGCAGGTTGTTCGGGTTCTGACCGGACGCGCTCGCCGCCAGCTTCGTGTTGTCCTGGACGGCCGCGACGGCGGCGTCCTCGAGCTTCTTGTCGAACGTCGTGACCACCCGCAGGCCGCCGCCCTGGATCTGCGAGTCGTCGTAGCCCAGCGAGTGCAACTCGTTGATCGCCATGTTCATGAGGAAGCCCTTGACCCCGCCGAAGGTGTTGCTGGGCGGGATCTTCGGGAACTTGGGCAGGGCCTTGGCGGCCTTGTCGTGCTGGGCCTGGGAGATCGTGTGCATCTGCAGCATGCCGTCGAGCACGTAGTGGTAGCGGGCGAGCAGGCGCGGCACGTTGCTCTGGTCGACGGCCGGGTCGTACAGCGACGGGTTGTTGAGCACCGCGGCGAGCACCGCCGACTGCTCCAGCGAGAGCTTGGAGGCGTCGGTGTCGAAGTAGGCGCGGGCGGCCGCCTGGATGCCGTAGGCGCCGCGGCCGAAGTAGATGGTGTTGAGGTAGTCGCCGAGGATCTTCTGCTTGGGCACCTGGCGCGCGATCTTCACCGACAGCACGAGCTCCTCGAGCTTGCGGCTGATCGTGCGGCCCTGGTTGAGGTACATCACCTTGACGTACTGCTGGGTGATCGTCGATCCACCCTGCAGGTCGCCCCCGCGGGCGATCGTCCACGCCGCCCGGGCGATGCCCTTGATCGAGATGCCGTTGTCCGTCCAGAACGTGCGGTTCTCGGCGGCGACGACGGCGTCCTTGATGTTCTGCGGCATCTTGCTGTACGCGATCGTCTGCCGGTCCTGGATCGACAGGCTGCCGATCGGGGTCTTGCCGTCGCGGTAGTAGATGAACGTCGTGTTGGTCTGGAAGTCCTTGTTGGCGTCGGGGAGCTTGGTCTGGTTGTAGTAGGCCAACCCTCCGATCGAGCCGGCCAGAAGCACCGCCACCAGCGCGATGAGCAGGGTCATGAGGGTGCGCTTCACCCACGGGCGACGCCGCCGCCGCTTCGTGCCGCGCGCCGCCTTCGTCCCGCGACGAGGCGCCGCGCCGGTTGGGATGTTCGCCATGAGTGCCCTAGGTGTCAGGGCTCAGTAGATGTCCTCGACGGTTTCCTGATGTCGAGGTGGACGCCGGCGGCGTCCGTCTCCGAGCACATAGGTTTCGATCAGGTGGTTCCAACGACAGTCGGGACAGACCTCGACGACCCGCACGGTGAACTCACCGAACTGGGTTTCCATCTCCTCGAGTTCCTCGAGCGACTTGATCCGACCCGAGAACTGACCCAACTGGTCGCCAAAAGTGTAGTTGAGCACCAACATGCGGTCGGACGCGCAGACCGGGCACTCCTGCCCGGCCGGCGTCCCGTGGTGCAGGGCGGCCCGGACGAGCATGGGGTCGGCGTCGCACGGGTTCTCGGTGCTGAAGGCCAGTTCGGGACGCCGCAGCGACTCGAGGGCGCGCCGTCGCTGCAGCGCATGGCTCATGACCTGGCGGCGGGTTCGCATTCACCCAGATTAGGTGCGCGGCTAGGCTCGGCCGCATGACCCAGCAGGTGCAGCAGGTGGTGGCCGTGCTCGGACGCGGGGTGGTCGACCCCGGGGAGCCGGTCGTCAGTGCCGACGACCTCGGCTTCACGCGCGGGGACGGCGTGTTCGACGCGACCCGCGTGGTGATCGACGGAACCGGCCGCCGGATCGACAACCTCGACGCCCACCTCGCCCGCTTCGCCCGGTCGATCCACCTGCTCGAGGGGGAGGTGCCCGACCTCGACCAGTGGCGCGCGCTCATCGGCCAGGCCGTCGCCGCCTGCCCGTTCAGCGGGGAGCTCACGCTCAAGATCATGTGGACGCGGGGCCGCGAGAGCGTCGTCACCCAGCCCTTCGGTGTGCTCACCCTCACGCCGATGACCGCCGCGGCGATCGCCCAGCGGGCCGGCGTCCGGGTGGCCGGGCTGTCGCGGGGGATGCCCGCCGATGCCTTCGCCGACGCCCCGTGGCTGCTCGGCGGGGCCAAGACCCTGTCGTACGTCGTCAACGTCGGCGCGAAGCGGGAGGCCGCCCGCCGCGGAGCCGACGACGTGCTCTTCCTGTCCTCCGACGGCTACTGCCTCGAGGGGCCGACGTCGTCGCTGGTCGCCGCGTTCGGACGCCGGCTGGTCACCACGCCGCGCGGGGCCACGGGAATCCTCGGCTCGATCACCCAGGAGATCGCCTTCGACGCCGCTCGCGCCGCCGGGTTCGAGACCGCCGACGAGCTGCTGCGTCCGGAACAGCTGTTCGAGGCCGACGGCGTGTGGTTGCTGTCGTCGGTGCGCGGGGCGGCGCCGATCCTCGAACTCGACCGGCGTCCGCTGCCCCAGAGCCCGGAACTCACCGCCCAGATCGTCGGCTGGACCGGCTTCTAGCGGCGAAGCCGAGAGTGGCGGCCCCCTGCCGGCGCCCGTAGAATCGACCGAGCAGTACGGGGCTATGGCGCAATTGGCAGCGCACCTGCTTTGCAAGCAGGGGGTTACGGGTTCGAGTCCCGTTAGCTCCACCGCAGGCCGGAGGCCCCCTCCCGGCGGGAGAGGGCCTCCAACCCGATCAGTTCACCCGACCTTCTGCAGCATGAACTTCTGCGCCAGCGTCGCGTTGCCCTGCCAGACCCACACATTGGTGCCGTCGGCCGTCTGGGCGTGAGCGACATCGACGTAGAGCCCGTTGACCCGCGAGACGAGGTAGTAGCTGCCGTTGAGGTCGCCGGTGGGACGCGGCAGCCACTGCTGAGCGGCCGTCCCGTTCGACGCCCACTGCCACACGTTCGTGCCGTTGGTCGTGCCCGACCCCTTGACGTCCATGACGCCGCCTCCGGTGCCGGTCCAGAACTCGGTGGTGCCGTTGGCGAGGGTCTTGGCGGTGAACCGCTGGGCCTTGGTGCCGTTGGCGGTCCACAGCTGGATGTTGGCGCCGCTCAGCGTGCTCGCGTGCGCGACGTCGAGCACCTTGGCGGTGTTGAGCCGTGAGGCCAGGACGTAGACACCCCCGTTCGCCGGCGGCGCGTGCAGGGTGACCTTGGTGAAGGTGAACCGCTGGCCGGCCGACCCGTTCGAGGTGTAGATGTCGACGTTCGTGCCGGGCGTGGTGCCGCTGTTGGCGACATCGAGGACATAGCCCTTCGAGGCGGTGCCCCGGTCGACGATCACGGGCAGGCCCACCGCGGAGACGACGGTGTAGTTGCGTCCGTCGAAGGTGCTGATCCGCCACTTCTGGGCCAGCGTCGCGTTCGGGGTGTACTGCTGCACGTTCGTCGAGTCGGCGGCGACCGCGCTCTTCACGTCCAGTGCCTTGAGCGAGTTGACGTTGGTGATCGTGTACAGCGAGTCGGCTCCCCGCTCGATGAGGTACGTCTGCGCCCCGCTGCTGTTCGGCGTCCACACCTGGACGCTGGCGCCGGCCGCGAAGGACGAGGACGCGACGTCGAGGGCGAGTGACCCGTTCTTGATCGTGTAGTAGCCCTTCGGCAGTTGGGCGCCGGCGACGTAGTTCCCCGCGAACATCGCTCCCAGGGCGGAGTCGCGCTGGGTGAGGTAGGTACGCAGGTAGGCGATGTCCTGGGCGGGCGTCGCGTAGGCAATGCTCTGGCTGGCGGGCGCCCAGCGCAGCCGGTTGAGGACTGCCGAGCGGCTCACCTCGGCCGCGTACTGGGCCAGCTTCCCGGTGGTCGGGGTGAGGATGGCGCTGATCGCCGGACGGACGATATCGGCGGAGGCCTTCTGCACCGCGCTCCGGAACACGTCGAACTGCATCAGCTGGGTGGGCCACTGCACCTGCAGCCGCGTGGGGTCGGCGACGTAGACGTTGCTCGCCGGCGGCTCGGACGTGATGGAGCCCAGCGACCGGTCGCAATCCCACAGCGGCCCGGCCTTGAGCTTGCCGCCCTGATCCATGTAGAAGAAGGTGCTCGACTTGAAGCCGTCGTCGTTGCCGAGCATCTCCTGGACGACGTAGTAGCGCGCCCACGACGCGACGTCGATGAGATCGGAGAAGCTCTCCCCCGCGGCGTTCTTCCCGGTCGAGGAGTAGATGGCGTCCTCGATCCGCTGCAGGGAGTTCCCGACGAAGGTGATCTCCGGCAGGTTGGCGTTCTCCGGACTGGTCACCGTGAACGGCGTCCCGTGGTTCGTGATGACGTACGACCTCTCCCCTCTCGAGCCGGACGCGAAGTCCATCTCGAACAGGTACCCGCTCGTCTTGTAGGTCGAGGGCGTGTTCGGGAAGGGCACGTACTGGGCCTCGCGAATACCCGGCGCGCCGGCGAGGCTGGTGACCTTGACGGGCGTGATGTCGCCGAGGCTGAGGCTCGGGTTGTCGGTCTCGTTCAACTTCTCGAGGTCGGTGATCGCGACCCGGGTCGGGCCCACCTGAACCTTCTCGGTGAGGTAGTAGGAGCCGCGGAAGCCGCCGTCGATGAACAGGTCGAGCATCCGGCCCTTGATCGAGTAGTCGGGGGCTCCGGCGCGGAGCAGGGTGTCGCCGTCGAGGTTGTAGGCGAGTTCGTTGCGCACGAGCGAGGCGTCGAGGTAGTTGGCCAGCAGGATCCAGGTCTTCGCCGCCCCTGCATTCGGCACGAGTTCGGTGTTGGAGCCGAGCTTGATCTGGTAGGGCTTCTTGGGGTACGACCACGTGGTGTTTCCCCGCCCCTTCATCTCGGCCAGGGGGCTGTTGTAGATGGCGCTCTTCTCCGCGTCGACCATCGCCATGGTGGCTCCGGTGTCGCGGAAGTCCTTGTCCGCCTCGATCGCCGCAAGACCTGACCCCGTCTTGATGAACATCCCGGGGACGTTCGCCGATTCGTGGACGGTCACCGACCCAACCCCTTCGCGGGTGAAGTGCAGCGTGTAGTCCCCGCTCGTGGTTCCGTCGGTCACGGTGTAGTCGCTGGGCTTGAACTCCTGGTGGGTGGCGGCGGTGTCGTCGAGGACGAACCAGCCGCTGAGCCCCTCAACCGAGGACGATGCGGGCAGATAGAGGCTCCCCCCTGGCGCCACAGTGAGGTCGTCCACCTGTGCCCAGGAGGTGGGGTCGGCGTTGAGGGCAGCGGACTTGCTGACGTTGTTGAAGACGAGAGTCGTGACGGTCGCGGCATGCGCCGGGCTGGGCACCCCGAACGACAGTCCGGCGACCATCAGTGGTGTGAGGATCAGGATCGGGACGAGCCGGGATCTCTGGTGGAACGACATGGACGATGCACTTCCCCCCGTGCGTGATCGGCAGGCCGGTCGTGCGGGAACTCGTTCGGGCACACGTGCAAAGAGCGTGTTACCGCATGTCACGACCCGGACCGCTGTGCGGTCCTCTCGACTATAAATCGGACCTCCGACGGCCGGTTCGAAAATCCCGAGAAGAACGGATTCGAAGACATTCCCGGCCGATGGTTGAAGCAGCCTTTTCTCTAAAATCATTTCTTCCGGTTGTTGATCATTCACCCTTCTCAGGCCCTCCTTGCTCCCGAGGAAAGGGATAGCAACTTCCGCCGTACATCCCCGCCCAAGCCACAGAGAAATGGATGGGTTCGGCACCGCTGAGACGGGCCCATATTTCCACTTCTGGAGAATGGGGCTGGCCTTCCAGGAGCGCCCCCCTGGGCATTTCGTCCCGTCAAATTCGAGTGAAACCGTGGGCGATCCCCGAGGAAGGACCGCTCCCGGTGCGCGCGGACAGGGCGCTCCTGCGGCAGCACTTGCGGAGATTTTGACTGAATCGACGGCCGTCCCCGGCCGCGCGCCCTCAGGCGTCCAGCGCCGTCTCGACGACCGGGTCCGCCGCGGGTCCGAAGCGGAGACGCGACACGAGGGCCGCGACCGCGGCGAGGGCGAAGAAGACCACCATGGCGGTGGCCATGGCGTGCACGGTCTGGTGGCCGATCACCCCGGTGAGTGGCGTCATGACGGCGCCGACGAGGAAGGGGATTCCCCCGCCGAGCGCGGACGCGGTGCCGGCGAACCGGCGTCCGACGAGCTGGACGATCGACGCGTTGGCCGGCAGGTACGTGCCGAGCCCGAGCGTCATCCCCGAGAGGCAGACCCAGACGACGGGGAGCGAGGGCCGGTGCCCGGGTGCGACGGTCGTGGCGGTGAACAGGGCGCCGACCGCGAGGGACTGCACGACGACGGCGATCCGCCGCAGGGTCGCCGGCCCCAGGCGCATGACGAGCAGTCGGAAGAGGAGGCTGGACGTCATCATCACCGCGGCGTTGACGGCGAACACGGCCGTGTAGCGCTGTTCGCTGATGCCGAGGTCGTGCTGCAGGACGAACGACGACCCGCCGATGTAGACGAAGAAGCCCCCCACCGTGAGGCACTGGACGAGGACGGGCGTCCGGAACGTGGGTTCGGCGAGCAGGGTCCGCGACCGCAGCACCAGCTGGCGCAGGCCACCCGGGTGCCGCCGTGACGGCGGCAGCGTCTCGGGCAGTCCCCGCACGGCCGCGAGGGTCATGAGGGCGCCGACCGCCGCGAGGAACCAGAAGATCGTCCGCCACGTGCCCACCGTGAGCAGGGCGCCTCCGACGGCCGGGCCCACGACCGGCGCGACGAGGCTGACCGCCGACAGGGTGCCGAATTTCGCCGCCGCCGCCCGCCCGGCGAAGGCGTCGGTGACGACCGCCCGGCCGACGGCCGCCGCTCCCCCACAGGCGGCACCCTGCACGAGGCGGGCCGCGACCAGCAGCCAGCCATCGGTGGTGAGCGCGCACACGGCGGACATCGCCATGAAGACGAGGGTGGACGCGAGCACCAGTCGCCGGCGTCCACGCGCGTCACTCACCGGCCCGGTGATGAGCTGGCCGATCGCCATCCCGGCGATGCACGACGTCATCGTGAGCTGGGCGACGACGGCCGAGGTCCCGAGATCGGCCTGCATCTGCGGAAGGGCGGCGATGTAGGTGTCGGTGGAGAGCGCGGTGGTGCCCGTGATGAGCATGAGCGCGACGAACGAGGGGCGTCGAACGTCGTCGGAGACGGATGAAATCATCATTTCGCCTCCGCCTGCATGCCGTCCCGGGGCCGCCCTCATCGCGGCCACTCTACGCGGCCAGCGAGGCGATGCACCGGCCTTCCCGCGGGCGGTCCGCCCGAACGTGAGTAGCGCGATATCATCCTTCCGTGGTTCTCAGCACCGACGAGCGGGTCCTCGAGTACGCCCGCTTCTCCGGCGGGGTCGACCGGGCAGAACTCGCCCGCGAACTCGACCTCCCCCAGCCGACGGTCGTCAGTTCCGTGCGCCGCCTGCTCGCCGCCGGCAGGCTGCTCGCCGTCGACCAAGAGCAGGGGCGTGCCGCCCGGGGGCCCGGCCGGCACCTGCTTCGCGCATCCGGCCCCCATCCCCTCCTCGGCCTCGTCGGCTGGCGCGGCGGACGGGTGCACGCGACCCTCTACGACACCGATCAGCAGCCGCTCGCCGCCGCCCAGAGAGAGGCCCCCGCTCCCCGGTCGGGCCCCGAGGGCCTCGTCGGAATCATCGACGAGTTGGTGGCCCAGGCGGCGCGACGACCGGACGCGGCCCTGCACACGGTGGTGGTCAGCGTCCCCGCGCCGTTCCTCAGGGGCAAGGGGGCGCCCCGCGAGCACTCCACCCTTCACGACCTCCCCCGGGGTTTCCACGTCACGAACGCCGAGGACTTCGACGGGTATCTCGGCGGCCGCTTCGGCCTCGCGGTGATCACCGAGAACGATGCCAACCTCGCGGCCCTGGGGGAGCAGTACGCGCGCACCGAGCGGATCGACAACGCCATCTATCTCACGGTCGGCGACGACGGCATCGGGTCGGCGGTCATCGCCAACGGCCGCCTGGCTCGCGGCGCCCACGGCTACGGCGGGGAGATCGCCCATCTGCAGCTCGACCGCAACGGCCCGCTCTGCCACTGCGGGGGCCGCGGGTGCCTATGGATGAGGGTCCGCGAACTCACCCTTCCCGCGTCGGCCGACCTCGAGGCCGACCCGATCAATCTCAGCGCCCTCGCCCGGCTCTCCGAGGGCAGCGACCCCGGGGCCCAGCGGGTGCTCGCCGACATCGGCCGGATGCTCGGACGCCCGCTCGGCCACCTCAGCACGTTCCTCGACCCCGAGGTGATCATCGTCGAGGCCACCCTCGGGGCCGCCGTCGACCACATCATCGGCGGCATTGCCGAGACGTTCGCGGTGGAGGCGCCGCCGGTCATCGCCCGCAACGTGCGGCTGGAGAGGAGTTCGCTCGGCAACACCGCCGAGGTCCGCGGCGCCTTCGAGATCGCCCGGGAGGCCGTTCGCCGCGCGTGACCCGACCTGACCGGCGTCCGCGCCGTCGGAACGACCGAACGCGGACCTTCCGACCCGGGACAACGACCGCCGAGTGGGCCGCCCTCAGCGATCAGGGGTGTCGGCGCCTCCACCGGGCCTGCGCCGCCGCCACTCGGCCAGCGTGGCCTCGACGTCGAGGCGTCCGGTGATGATCGTCGGTCCGCTCCAGGGCAGCACGTTCGACCTCACGATCTGCTCGTTGAGGTGGACGACGACCGCCCGCGCGGTCTCCTCGTCGGAGACGTCGGCCAGGGTCTGCTGGATGTCCTGCTTCTGCCGACGGACGCCGAGCGGTCCCGGCAGCACCCCGGCGAGGTCCTCCCCCTCCATCCGTCGCTCCGCCCACGTGCGTTCGTGACCCGGCCGACCGAGGTTCAGCGGGCGCCCGGAGCCGGGGAGATTGTCGAAGTCGCCCCGGTCGATCGCCTCGCGGATCTGGCGATCGATCGGCGACTCGTACGGAGGTCGCGGCGACTGGCTCATGCCCCCAGCCTCGCACGGGCCGCGTCCGCTGCACCTGACCTTGTGGGGGTCCACGATGGGATCGTCACCAGGAGGTGGGACGTGCTCGACCTGTCACTGCCCGACGCGCGCCGGATCGCGCTGCGCGCCCAACTGCTCACGGCCCGGCGCCCCGCGACCCTGCTCGACACGCTCCGCCACCTCGGGTGTCTCCAAGTGGACGCCACGAGCTACGTCGCGCCGAGCGCCGAACTGGTGCTGTGGTCGCGGCTCGGCGACCGGTTCGCGGCCGGTGACCTGCAGCAGGCGGTCGAGGCCCACGAGGTCGTCGAGATCCAGGGCTACCTGCGTCCGGCGGAGGACATCGCCCTGTTCCGGGCCGAGATGGACGTCTGGCCCGGGCCGGGCCGCGACGCGCCGGGGTGGAAGCGGCAGGGGGCGTACTTCCTCGAGGCGAACCGGCTCTGCGCCGAGGAGATCCTCCAGTGGCTGCGCTCGGAGGGCCCGCTGCCGGCCCGTGCGCTGCCCAACTGCTGCCGGGTGGCCTGGCGCTCCACCGGCTGGAACGACGCGAAGAACACCACGCTGCTGCTCGAGCAGCTCGAGGCGGCCGGCGAGGTGGCGGTCTCCCACCGCGAGGGCCGCGAGCGCTTCTGGGACCTCGCCTCGCGGGTGCACCTCGACCTGCCCGCGGTGCCCCTGGAGGAGGCCCTGGCAGAGCGGGCCCGTCGCAGGCTCCGCGCGCTCGGGATCGCCCGCGCCCGCTCCACCGAGCGGCGGTACGAACCCGACGACGTGGGCGAGGTGGGGGTCGAGGCGCGGGTGAGCGGCCTGCGCGGGCGGTGGCGGGTCGACCCGGAACTCCTCGACGGCGGCCGCTTCGAGGGACGGACCGCGCTGCTCTCGCCGCTCGACCGGCTGGTCGTCGACCGGCGCCGGGCGGCTGCCATCTTCGGGTTCGACTACGCCCTCGAGATGTACAAGCCGGCGGCCGCCCGGCGGTGGGGCTACTACGCCCTGCCGGTGCTGCACGGCGACCGGCTGGTGGGCAAGGTCGACGCTCAGGCCGACCGCGGCAGCGGCCTCCTGCACGTGGACGCGATCCACTGGGACACCACCCCCACCCCGTCGATGCGCACCGGCGTCCACGCCGAACTCGACGGCCTCGCCCGACATCTCGGGCTTCGGCTGCAGTCCGAACCCAGCGATCTGGCAGGCGCGCGCCGGCCGTCCTGAGCCCGGACGCCGGTCAGGCGGCGGCGTCCGCGGCGAGCAGCCCGTCGATCTGGTCGATCGCCAGGGTGGCCCCCTCCTCGACGCCCATGTCGAGGACGGTCTGCAGTCCCTCAGCCGAGTCGAAGGTGCTGCGGAAGGTGGCGAGCGTGCCACCTGAGTCGGACTCGAAGGTGTAGACGTTGTGCGAGACCGGCATCGCCGCCATCGGGTTGAACTCCTCGTCGGCGAAGCCGTCGTCGAAGCTGAACGACCTGGGCTCGTCGACGGCGGTGATCTCCCACCAGCCGGGGTACTTCTCCCCCTCCGGTGAGGTCATGTAGTAGGTGGTCCGGCCACCGGGACGCAGGTCGTGCTCGACGAAGGTAGCCGGATGCGTGGGCGGACCCCACACCCGCTCCAGCTGGCGCGGGTCGGCGTACAGCTGCCAGACGCGCTCGACCGGCGCGTCGAAGCGGGCGGTGATGGTGAGGGTCAGGGCGTCGAGATCCCTGGCGACGGCGACAACGGGCATGTCAGTGCTCCTCGGAACGATCTGGATGGTGGGTCTGGGGCGGATCCTCGGCGAGCAGCGCGTCGATGCGGGAGATGCGCCCGCGCCACACGCTCTCGAACTCCTCGAGCATGGACGCCACCGACCGCACCGCCTGCACCTCGCCGCTGGCCAGCTGTTCGCGCCCCTGGCGCCGCTTGGTCAGCAGTCCGGCGCGTTCGAGCACCGCGACGTGCTTCTGGACGGCGGCGAAGCTCATGTCGTACTTGTCCGCCAGAGCGGTGACCGACTGCTCACCGGCCAGCACCCGGCGCAGGATGTCGCGCCGCGTGCGGTCGGAGAGCGCCTGGAACAGGGCGTCGGCCCGGTCCTCGTCGGTGCCGCCCATGGACACAATCTACAACCTTTTGGTTGTACGTCAAGTGGTCGGGCTGGTTCGCAGAGAAGTTGCCGGAACTCGCGCGACAAGGCGCCCCACGGCGGATCATGGACTCATGAGGTGCCGAGCCCTGTGCCTCACGGCAGTCATTCTCACGGCGGTCACCGCCTGCGGGACGCCCGGAAGCGATTCCGGCGCCTCACCCACGGCGACGGCCTCCTCCACTGCGAGCCAGTCGGCGACGTCCCCGTCGACCAGCGGTTCTGTTACGAGCGCCGCGTCCCCATCGACCTCGGCCTCCTCGACCCGCACGTCGACCAGCACCAGGACGACCACGTCGACGACGTCGAGCAGCACGACGACGAAGACGACGACGACGACCAGCACCACCACCAGGACCTCCACGACGACCACGACGACCACCACGGCGTCCGATCTGGCGGCGTGGCTCGGCAAGGACTGGGAGCGGCTGCCCACGACGCAGAAGATCTTCGCCCTCACCTTCGACGCGGGCGCCTCGGACGCCGGCGTGTCATCGATCCTCGCGACCCTCAAAGCGCGCAACGTCCGCGCCACCTTCTTCGCGACCGGCGAGTTCGCCCGGGCCTACCCCGGGGCGGTGCGCGCGATGGCCCGGGCCGGCTACCCGGTCGGCAACCACTCCGACACCCATCCGCACTTCCCCGACCTCACCAACACCCAGATCGCGCTCGAACTGTCGCGCGCCGAGGCGTCGATCACGCCGCTCACCGGCAAGGCCGCCAAGCCCCTGTTCCGGTTCCCCTTCGGCGACCGGGAGCAGCTCGACATCACGGTCGTCAACCGGCTCGGCTACATCCCGTTCCGCTGGACGGTCGACTCGCTCGGCTGGCAGGGCACGGAGTCGACGGCCGCGGGTTCGGCGGCGGCGGTCTGCAAGCGGGTGGTGGACGCGGCGGTGCCCGGCGGCATCGCCCTCATGCACGTGGGCGCGAACCCCGACGACGGCACGACATTCGACGCCGACGCGCTGCCGTGCATCATCAGCGGCATCTCCGCCAAGGGCTACCGCTTCGTCGACATCCCCAGCCAGCTCGGATAACCCGTAGCCACTCCTGCGTTGGCCGCACCGCCTGAGCACGGGAGATTCTGGTTCGAAGGTCACCGGTTCGTCACGATCCACGCCAAAAACTTGCGCCCACCCCGTGGGTCGCTGCTAACGTCGGCGGCGAATTGCACCGAATCCACGCCCTGGTTGCGAACTGGCAGAAGATGCGCCGGTGGCCGTGTGCTCCGTGTTGGGCTCAGTCCGTCCGACCGCACGCCGCTCCGTAAGTCGCCGTTGGTTCCCCGTGTCGGGGCTGGATCACGACACCGCACAGCGGACCGTCGCGGGGGTCCTTCCCCGCGCCGGCCGGACGACGGTCGAGTGGGTCGCGTGTGTGTTGGTGGGGGCCCCGGTTCGGTCCCGCTCACGTCATCGCGTCGTTCCTTGCCGCACTGTGCCCGACGACGAGGAGTGAGATGACGGCGATTTCGGCGTCCGGCCTGTACAAGGTCTTCGGCAGACGACCCGGCAGGGGTGTGGACGCCCTGCGCACCGGCGGGTCCCGTGAGGCGTTGCTCAAGGACGGTCTGACCGCGGCCGTCATCGACGCGACCTTCGACGTGCAGCCGGGTGAGATCTTCGTGGTCATGGGTCTGTCCGGGTCGGGCAAGTCGACCCTCATCCGCATGGTCAACGGGCTGATCCCGCCCACCGCCGGCCGGCTCGCCATCCAGGGTCGCGAGATCGAGCACCTGTCGCCCAACGCCCTCCGCGACGTCCGACGCCGCAACGTCAGCATGGTCTTCCAGCACTTCGCCCTGCTCCCGCACCGCACGGTCGGGGAGAACGCCGCGTACGGGCTCGCCGTCCAGGGCGTCAACCGGGCCGACCGGGAGAGGGCGGCGCAGGAGGCACTCGAGCTCGTCGGGCTCAAGGGCTGGGGCGACCACCTCCCCGGCGAGCTGTCCGGCGGCATGCAGCAGCGCGTCGGCCTTGCCCGGGCCCTGGCCGCAAAGACCGACATCCTGCTCATGGACGAGGCCTTCAGCGCGCTCGACCCGCTCATCCGGCGCGGGATGCAGGATCAGCTCATCGACCTGCAGCAGCAGCTCGACAAGACGATCCTGTTCATCACCCACGACCTCAACGAGGCGATGCGCCTGGGCGACCGGATCGCGATGATGCGTGACGGGCGGATCGAGCAGATCGGCACCGCCGAGCAGATCCTCAACGAGCCCGCGAACAACTACGTGGCCCAGTTCGTCCACGACGTCGACCGGTCGCGCGTCCTCACGGCCGCCGCGATCATGGAGCCGCCCCCCGCCACCCTCGGTGCCGGTGCCGGGCCACAGGCCGCGCACAAGCTGATGCGCGAGAGCCACCTGCAGTGGCTGCTCGTCGTCAACCGCGACCGGACCCCGCGCGGCGTGCTGTGGGACGACGACGTGGCGGGCGCGGTACGCGCGCAGCGACCCGACCTTCCCTGGTCGGCCGTGCACGAGATGCCGACCGTGCACGAGTCGGTTCCCCTGGCCGACCTGTTCGCCCTCTCGGCGCAGCACCTGTCGCCGATCGTCGTCACCGACGATCGCGGCCGGGTGAGCGGCGTCATCCCCCGGGTGACCTTGCTCGCCGCCGCCGGTGGTCGCGAGCAGCTTCCCGACCGGGTGGACGCCGCCGAACGTCCGACGGCCCCCGCCGGGCAGGAGCCCGAGCAGACGCCGACCCTCGAACGACCGACGCCCGCCAGGCCCGCCCTGGCCGGGGCGAACGCGACCACCCCCATGCCACAGGAGAGTGATCCCCGATGACGCACGCCGCCCTGCTCGCCGTGCCCCGGATTCCCGTGGGCCAGTGGGCCTCCGACGGGATCGACTGGCTGACGCTGCACGCCGGGGGCGTGTTCGACGCCATCAGCACGGTGATGTCGACACTCGTGCACACGCTGTCGAACGGGCTGCTGGCTATGCCCGTCCCCGTCGGCATCGCCGTGTTCGTGCTGCTCGCCTGGGTGGTCCGCTCGGCCCGGTTCGCGCTGGCCACCCTCGTCGCCCTGCTGCTGCTCGTGGGGATGGCGCAGTGGGACAACGCCATGCTCACCCTCGCGCTGGTGCTCATCGCCACCCTCACCGCGATCATCATCGCCGTGCCGATCGGCATCCTCGCCGCCCGCAGCAGCACCGTGAGCGCGATCGTCCGGCCGGTACTCGACTTCATGCAGACGATGCCCGCCTTCGTCTACCTGATCCCGGCCGTCACGTTCTTCAGCATCGGGGTGGTGCCGGGGCTGATCTCGACGATCATCTTCGCCCTGCCTCCGGGCGTCCGGCTCACCGAGCTGGGCATCCGGCAGGTGCCCGAGGAGACGGTGGAGGCGGGCCACGCGTTCGGCGCCAGCCCCCGCCAGATCCTCTTCGGCATCCAGTTGCCACTGGCCGTGCCGACGATCATGGCCGGCATCAATCAGGTGATCATGCTGGCCCTGTCGATGGCGGTCATCGCCGGGATGGTCGGCGCCGACGGGCTGGGCAAGGTCGTCGTCTCCTCGATCTCCACCCTCGACATCGCCCAGGGCGTCGAAGCCGGCCTCGCGGTGGTCATCGTGGCCATCTACCTCGACCGGCTGACCGGCGCCCTCGGCGACAAGACCCTGCGCCGCGGCTCACTGCTGGCGCAGGTGCAGCGCCGCCGTCGCCGCACGGTGCTGGCGGCCTGACCATCGCCGGGAGGGCCCCACGCCGTCCCCGGCCGACCCCGACTGAGTAAGGCGGCCATCCGGCCGCACCAGACAGAGAGGCAACACCATGACGTCAACCCCACCCACCACGTCCCGGCGCTGGCACAAGCTCGGAGCCCTGCTGAGCGCCCTGGTGCTCGGGCTCACCCTGGCGGCGTGCAGCAGCGGAACCAGGGCCACGCCCGCGAGCGGGGGCGGGTCGAAGGGCACCATCACCCTCGGCTTCATCCCCTCGTGGACCGACGGCCTCAGCACCGCGTACCTGCTGAAGAACCGGATCGAGGCGATGGGCTACACCGTCAAGCTCGACACCTTGAGCGACGCCGCGCCGCTGTACGCCGGCCTCGCCAAGGGCAACGTCGACATCTACCCGTCCGCCTGGCCGGAGGTCACGCACAAGGCGTACATGGACAAGTACGGCGCCAACATCGAGGACCTCGACACCTACTACAGCAACGCCAAGCTCACGATGGCCGTCCCGAAGTACCTCACCGGCATCAACTCGATCTCCGACCTCAAGGGCACGTCCGGCATGTTCGACGGCAAGATCATCGGCATCGAGCCGGGCGCCGGGCTCACCAAGATCACCAAGGAACAGGTGATGCCGCAGTACGGCCTGACCGGCAAGTACCGCCTCGTCACGTCGTCGACGACCGCGATGCTCACCGAGTTGAAGAAGGCCACCGACGCCAAGAAGCCGATCGTCGTCACCCTGTGGCGGCCGTTCTGGGCCAACAGCGCCTTCCCCGTGAAGGATCTCAAGGACCCGAAGGGCGCGCTGGGCAAGGCCGAGGGCCTGCACTTCCTCGCCCACAAGGGATTCAGCGCCAAGTACCCCGAGGTGGCCAAGTTCATTTCCGGGATCAAGCTGAACGACAAGCAGTACGGGTCGCTCGAGGACCTGGTCGTCAACAAGTACGGGAAGGGCAAGGAGCCCCAGGCGGTGTCCGCCTGGCTGAAGCAGAACCCGGACGTACTCCCGGCGCTGCCCAAGAGCTGACCCGGGCGCGATCCACTCCGCGGTGGCCATGGCGCTCGCGCCGTGGCCACCGCCCGTCTGCGGCCCCCACTACCGTGACGCCATGACGTTCCGGCCGGCGTTCCACCTCATCAGCCCGCATACGTGGCTCAACGACCCCAACGGGCTGTTCCACCGCGACGGCCTGTGGCACGCCTACTTCCAGAACAACCCGCTCGCCCTGCACTGGGGGAACATGTCGTGGGGGCACGCGACGTCCCCCGACCTGCTCACGTGGACCGCCCACGACGTCGCGATCCGGTTCGCCGACGGCGAGGACGTCTTCTCCGGCTCGGCGGTCGTGGACGCCGGCGACACCGCAGGGTTCCGGCGTCCGGACGACCAGGACGCACCGGTCGTCGCGATCTATACGGCGCACCACGTCGACGGCTCACCCCGCGCCGGCGTCGAGGCGGTGGCGCTCGCCGTGAGCCACGACGGGGGCTTCACCTTCGAGCGTCACCCCGGCAATCCGGTGCTCGACCGCCGCTCGGGCAACTTCCGCGATCCCAAGGTGTTCCGCTGGGGCGACGGGGACGCCGGGCACTGGATCCTCGCGGCGGTCGAGGCGGAACACCGGCAGGTGTGGTTCTACGCCTCCGACGACCTCGTGCACTGGCGCGAGCTGTCGAGCTTCGGCCCGGCCGGGGAGGTGCGCGGGGCGTGGGAGTGCCCTGACCTCGTCCGCGTCCACGACCCCGGCACGGGCGAGGCGCTGTGGGCCCTGCTCGTGAGCATCAACCCGGGCGCGCCGTGGGGCGGCTCCGGCACCCAGTACTTCCTGGGTGACTTCGACGGCGTCCGGTTCACCCCGGTGACCACCCACCAGTGGCTGGACGCCGGCGCCGACAACTACGCGTCGGTCAGCTACCACGACGCTCCCCCGGACGCCGGTGGCCTACCCCGCGTCGTCGTCCAGGGGTGGCTGTCGGCGTGGGAGTACGCGCGCGACAGCCCCACCGTCCCCGACGGGTTCCGGCACTGCCTCACGGCCCCCCGGGAGCTCACACTCACCCGCACATCCGACGGGCGGCCGACCCTGCGGCAGCGGTTCGCCGCGGAGGTGCCCGCGGGGCTCGAACCGCCCTCACCCGTCGCCCGGCCGCGCGACGGGAGCCTCGATCTCACCGACCCCCTGGGGCTGCTGGAGATCACCGGGACCGACCGGTTCACCCTCACCCTCGACGGCCTCGTCGTCCGCCTCGACGACGCTCGGTTGCGGCTCGAGCGCCCGGCTCAGGCCAACGAGCCGGTCGGCGACGGGTTCGCGCTGAGCGTCGACCAGCCGGTGGCGGTGCCCGGCGTGCAGATCCTCCTCGACCGGTGCAGCGCCGAGATCCTCGCCGATGCGGGACGCCTCTCGCTCACGTTCTCCCGCTACCCGTCCGGGCACGCGCCGCTGCATCTCGACACCCCGGACGCCGCTACCGTGACCCTCCGTGCCTGGCGGCCCGACCGGGCCTGACCGGCGTCCGTCAGGCCGGGCGCGACGTGGGACGGGGCCGTTCGGGCACCTCGTCGGTCGACCTCGCCCACCCCTCCGCCGCACTGCGCCGCCGTCGCAGCGCCCGGGCGGCCGCGGTGGCGGCCAGTGCGAGCCCGGTCGAGAGCAGCGTCAGGGCCAGGGTCTGCCTGATGTCGGCTGAGCGGTCAGACGCCATCGGGACCCGTCACCTCTCGCAGGCCGTCGACCCAGTCGAGCCGCAGCGTGTGCTGGGGAGTGGTCACGGTGATCTCGGTCGGACGCCGCGGCACCCGGCCCCACGGGGTGTCGTAGCGGGGATAGCTCGTCGATTCGGGGACCCCGTCGACGAGGAACTCGCCCCCCGCGACGAGGTCGAACCGGTGGGTGGGCGTGCTCCACACGAGGCGTGGGCCGCGACGCTGCAACGGGTGGCGCTTGAGCGCCTCGACGAGGTGGGTGAGGGTGCCGAACTCGCCCCGGTCGGTGACCGCGACCGCCCAGGCCGTCACCGGCCCCCGCTGGAGCACCTCCGCCTCGGTGACCAGTTCGAGCGGCTCGAGCGACACGATGCCGATGAAGCTGTCGCCGCGGCGTCCGGCCAGCCACCGCTCGCCGAGGCTCGTCTCGTCGAAGCGGGAGAACGGGAAGTGCAGGTGCGAGAACCGGTGCCGGAAGCCCTCGAGGTAGCCGGAGCGGTGCACGGTGTCGTAGCTGGCGAGCAGCACGTTGCGGTGCTGGGCGACGTCGGGGTTGATGCCGTTGCCCACCCAGCCCGACGGCGTCGGGGGGCGCGACTCGCTGCCGAGGGTGGTGCTGCCGGGGTGGGTGGCGAACACCGAGATGTCGCCGGGGAGCATCGCCTGCCAGATGTGCTGCTGGTCGCCGAAGCGGCCCGGCTGGTAGCGCTGGGCCGTGGACAGCTGGTAGTGCGGCGTGCGGAAGGTCAGCACGTTGGCGCGGTGGAGGGCGGCCCCCTGGGTGATCGGGTTGAGCATGCGCACGGCGACCGGGGCGAGGGCGGGACGCAGCTTGTCGAACCTCGCGAGCGGGGCCAGGAAGCGGTTGCGGCCGATGCCGGTGCGGCGGAACTCCTCGAGGGTCGCGGAGATGCCCTCGGGCGTGGTGAACGCCTCCATCGCCCAGAGCAGGCGCAGCCGGGCGTCGCGTCGCGCCTCGGGGTCGTGCGGCTCGCGGCGGTGCACCTCCGCCTCCACCTCGTCGACGTCGAGCCCGTAGGACGCCCGCACCTCGACCTCGCCGGTGTAGGCGGCGACGTCCCGGATGGCGTGCGGCACCTGGTAGACGTCGCGCCCGATGAACACCGACGACAGGTCGTCCGGGTCGAAGGCCTGGGGGGTCTCGAACACCTCCCGCAGGATCGTGTTGATCTCGGCGCGACTGGGACGGGCCTTCTGCCGGGAGTAGGCCCGCCCGGCGCTCGCCGCGAACCGCCCCGAGAAGCGGTGCAGCGCGATGTCGTAGAACAGCAGGTCGAGCACCATCGTCGCCCGGGTGACGAGGTCGGGATCCTCGGCATGGTCGATGAGCACCGACAGCCCGATGATGTCGATCTCGTAATAGGTGTTGGAGAGCCACTCGCTGAAGCCGTAGAGGAAGCGGTCGTCGAGCCAGCCCCGGAGCCGGCGCTCGGCGAGCTCGCGCTTCTGCACGCCGGTGCGGCCGTCGTTGGTGAAGTGACGGTCGGGCAGGGCCTGGCCGGCGAGGTACTCGCACACGGCGAGGAGCAACTGGTGGGTCTCGCTCCACGTGCACATGGAGTCGTTGCCGCGCTCGCGCCAGTGGTACTTGAACCCGAGCACCGTCTGCTCGATGCGGGCGCGCTGCTCGGGCCGGAGCAGGTCGCCGCCGCGGAGGTAGAGCTTGAGGATGCCGAGGAGCCGGTGGTCGCTGAGGTCGAGCCGCGCGTCGATGAAGTCGAGGCGGCGCGTCAACCACGCCTCGTCGCGGCGTCCCTCGGCCACGTCGAGGGCGAGGGTTCGGTAGGGCGAGGAGTGGGGCTCCCAGCCGGCAACGCCGTCGAGGTTCAACAGGACTCCCTTCGTGGCGCCAAGATAGCGAACTTGGCCCGGCCAGTGAACCCGCCATGAGGGGGGACGCCTGGAGTGGCGATTGAGGGTCTGGCGAGCAGCTTCGAGCCCGCCGAGGGATCCGGGCGCGGGAACACCGGGCGGGGTACCGGCGCCTACGCTGGGCTCATGAGTTCAGATGTCGTGGCCTGCCCGGCCTGCGGGGCGCGCAACCGGGTTCCGGCTTCCGCGTCGGGCACCCCGAGGTGCGCGAAGTGCCACGCGCCGCTGCCCTGGGTCGTCGCCGCGGACGAGACGAGCTTCGACTCCGCCGTCGACGCGTCAGTGCCGGTGCTGCTCGACCTGTGGGCGCCCTGGTGCGCGCCGTGCCGCATGGTCAGCCCCATCCTCGAGCGGCTGGCCGGCGAGAACGCCGGGCGGCTCAAGCTGGTGAAGGTCGACGTCGACCAGTCGCCGCGGGTGATGACCCGCTTCGGCGTCCAGGCGATCCCGACGCTGGTGATCCTCAAGGGTGGCCGGGAGGTGTCCCGGCAGCAGGGCGCCGGCAACAGGGCACAGTTGTCGGCGTGGATCGGCCGTCACCTGACATGAGCGACGCCGCCCCTCCCGCCCCGGCGCCGGGCGGCCGCGGGCCGGTGCGGCTGTCGCTGCCCCGGGGAGGGCTGGCGTCCGACATTGCCGTCACCATGGGCCTGCTCGCGGTGCTCGTGGCGATCTTCCCCGCCGACTCGATGCTCAGCGCCGCCGGGAACTTCCTCATGGTGGCCTCGATGGCCCTCCGCCGCCGGGCGCCGTTCGTCATGCTCGCCCTCATCACCGTCGGCGGGGTGCTCGTGCTCATCGGCTCGAACCGGGTGGTGCCGGGGGTCGTCGTCGTCCCCCTGGCCGCCTACTCGGTGGCCCGCTGGGTGCCCGGACGCGCGTCCCGGCTCGCGCTGATCATCGGCGCCGCGGCGTCCATGCTCGGGCCGATCCGGTGGACGGGCAGCTTCGGCCCGATCATGACGAGCGACCTCAACCGGCTGGTGGCGATCGCGGTGCTCACGGTGATGTGCGCGGGCTCGGTGCTGGCGCCCTACGCGATGGGACGCCGGGTGCTCGAGTCGGTGCGGCTGCTCGAGCAGCGCCAGGCCGCCCAGGCCGAGCGGGAGGCGCACACCCTCGCCGAGCAGGAGCAGCAGCTGCGGATCAGCGAGGCCCGCAGCCGGGCCCAGATCGCCCGGGAGTTGCACGACATCGTCGCCCACTCGTTGTCGGTGATGATCGTGCAGGCCGAGGGTGGCCGGGCGCTGGCCGCGAAGCGGCCCGAGGCCGCGCTCGAGGCGCTCGACACGATCGCCGAGTCGGGCCGGGAGGCGCTGTCGGAGATGCGGCGGATCGTCGCCGTGCTCCGGGGCAGCCCGACCGAGGACGCCGACTACTCGCCCACCCCGGGGCTCGGTGACATCCCCGACCTGGTCGCGCGGTCCGGCGTCCGGGCGGAGCTGCGGGTGATCGGCGACCCGCCGCACGTGCCGCAGACGCTCGGACTCACGGCCTTCCGGGTGGTTCAGGAGGCGCTCACCAACGTGCTCCGGCATGCCGGGCCCGGCGCGACGGCGTCGGTGACCCTCACCCACGAGCGCGGGCGGGTGCGGGTCGACGTCAGCGACGACGGGCGGGGGGCCGACGCGGCGTCCGACGGTCACGGGACCGGCCTGCGGGGCATGCGCGAGCGGGTGGAGGCCATGGGCGGCAGACTCACTACCGGCCCGCGCCCCGAGGGTGGTTTCCTGGTGCGCGCGGAGCTGCCGTTCGTGCCCACCCCGCCCAACCATTCCGCGCCCGACCACTCCTGGGGGAGCCAGCCATGACCCAACCCGCCGCGACCTCCCGGATCAGCGTCCTCATCGTCGACGACCAGTCGCTGGTGCGCAGCGGGTTCCGCATGCTCATCGAGTCGGAGGACGACATGGAGGTGGCCGGCGAGGCCGCCGACGGCGCTCAGGCGCTGCAGCTGCTCGCCCAGCGCCCGGTCGACGTCGTGCTCATGGACATCCGGATGCCGGTGCTCGACGGGGTCGAGACGACCCGCCGGATCGCTGCGGAAGGAATCCCGGCGCGGGTGCTCGTGCTCACGACCTTCGACGTCGACGAGTACGTCTTCGCCGCGCTCAAGGCGGGGGCGTCCGGCTTCCTGCTCAAGGACGCCCGTCCGGGCGACCTGCTCAGCGCGATCCGCAACGTGGCCGCGGGGGACGCCGTCATGGCCCCGAGCACCACCAAGCGGCTGCTCGAGCATGTGGTGCCCCACCTCCCGGACGCCCCGCGGCAGGAGGACCCGCGGCTGGCCCTGCTCACCGACCGGGAGCGGGAGGTGCTGCGGGAGATCGTCACCGGGGCGACCAATTCCGAGATCGCCACCACCCTGTTCATGGCCGAGGGCACGGTGAAGACCCACATCGGACACCTGCTGGCCAAGCTGCAGTGCCGCGACCGGGTGGGGCTCGTGCTGTTCGCCCACGAGGTCGGCCTGCTCCGCTGAGCCCGGTCAGAAGACCGGCGACTCCACCGGGGGCACGTCGCGGAGCGCGCGCACGGTGGCGAGGGCGGCGACGGCCGCCTCGTAGCCCTTGTCCTCCTTGGACCCCTCGAGGCCGGCCCGGTCGAGCGCCTGCTGGTCGTCGTCGCAGGTGAGGACGCCGAAGCCGATCGGCGTCCGGAAGCGCACCGAGACGTCGGTGAGGCCCATCGTCGCCGCCTGGCAGACGTAGTCGAAGTGGGGGGTGCCGCCGCGGATGACCACGCCGAGCGCGACCAGCGCGTCGAAGCGCTCCGCGAGGGTGGCGCAGGCGACCGGCAGTTCGAAGCTGCCGGGTACCCGGACGAGCGGGGCGTCGGGCAGGCCGGCGTCCGCCAGGGCGCGCTGCGCGCCGCCGATGAGGCCGTTCATCACGGTCTCGTGCCAGCTGGCGGCGACGATCGCGATCCGCAGGCCGCTCGCGTCGACGGTGAGGTTGGGGGCGCCGTGTCCGGCCATCAGAGTCCTCCGGTGCTGTCGAGGGTGTCGAGACTGGGGTCGAGGGTGGGGTCGAGCACCGGGCTGTCCGGCGTGCTGGTGTCGACGCTCGCGAGCCGCTCCAGGCTCAGCGTGTGGCCCATCCGGTCGCGCTTGGTGCGCAGGTAGCGCACGTTCGCCGGGTTGGCGGGCAGCTCGATCGGCTCGACCTCGACGACGTCGATGCCTCCGGCGATGAGCTCTGTGCGCTTGCCCGGGTTGTTGCTCAGCAGCCGGACCGCCTCGACGCCCAGGGCGTGCAGGATCCCGGCGGCGGCTCCGTATTCGCGGTCGTCGACCGGCAGGCCCAGTTGCAGTTGCGCGTCGACGGTGTCGGCGCCGGCGTCCTGCAGGGCGTAGGCACGCAGTTTGTCGAGCAGGCCGATGCCGCGCCCCTCGTGGCCGCGGAGGTAGATGACGACGCCGGGCTGCTCGGCGATGCGGCGCAGCGACTCCTGGAGCTGGGGCCCGCAGTCGCAGCGCAGCGATCCGAACACGTCGCCGGTGAGGCACTCCGAGTGCACCCGGACCAGCGGGACGTCGGCGGCGTCCCCGAGGCCGTGGGGGCTGATCATCGCCATGTGCTCGGCACCGGTGACCAGGTCGAGGTAGCCGACGGTCTCGAAGACGCCCCCGGCGAGGGGCACGCGGGTGCGGGCGCGCTCGCTCACCCGGTCGTGGCGCTGACGCCACACGACGAGGTCGGCGATGGTGATCACCGGCAGCCCGAACTCCGCGCCCAGCGCGAGCACCTCGGGGGTGCGCATCATCGTGCCGTCGTCGTTGACCACCTCGCCGATCGCGCCGACGGGCGTGAGCCCGGCCAGCCGGCAGAGGTCGACCGCCGCCTCGGTGTGCCCGGGGCGCTCGAGGACGCCGCCGGCGCGCGCCCGCAGCGGGAGCACGTGACCGGGGCGGATGAGGTCGCCCGCCGTGGCACCGGACGCCGCCAGCGTCCGGATCGTGTGCGCCCGGTCGGCGGCGCTGATGCCGGTCGTGACCCCGCTCGCCGCGTCGACGGTGACCGTGTACGCGGTCCGCAGCGGGTCCTGGTTCTGCGGGACCATGAGCGGCAGGTCCAGCATGTCGGCCCGGGCGGCCGGCATCGGGGCGCAGATGTAGCCCGAGGTGTGCCTGATGGTCCAGGCGAGCCAGGAGTCGGTGAGGGTGTCGGCGGCGAGGATGACGTCGCCCTCGTTCTCGCGTGCGGCGTCGTCGAGGGCGAGCACCGGGAGGCCCCGGCGCAGGGCGTCCAGCGCCTGCTCGATGCTGGCGAAGTCTCCGGTCATGCCCGGACTCCTTCCGTGTCGCGGGCGGCGAGCAGCCGCTCGACGTACTTGGCGAGCACGTCGACCTCGAGGTTGACGACATCGCCGGGCTGTTTGTGCCCGAGGGTGGTGAGGTCGAGGGTGGTCGGGATGAGCGACACCTCGAACCAGTCGGGGCCGATCGCCGACACCGTGAGCGAGACGCCGTCGACGGTGATCGAGCCCTTCTCGACGACGTAGCGGGCGAGGTCGGCGGGCAGTTCGATCCGCACGACCTCCCACCGCTCGCCGGGGGTGCGGGCGAGTACGCGGGCGGTGCCGTCGACGTGGCCCTGCACGACGTGGCCCCCGAACCTCGAGGACGCCGCCATCGCCCGCTCGAGGTTCACCCGGGCTCCCGGCGTGAGGTCGCCCAGCGAGCTGCGGTGCAGGGTCTCGGCCATGACATCGACGCTGAACGTGCGCTCGTCGTGCTCGACGACGGTGAGACAGACGCCGTTGACGCTGATCGACCCGCCGTGCTCGGCATCGCTCACCACGAGCGGGCCCTCGATCCGCAGCACGGCGGCGTCCGCGGTGCGCTCGATCGCGGTGACCGTGCCGAGTTCCTCGACGATTCCGGTGAACATCAGGCCTCCTTGGGGCGGGTGAGGGTGAGGCGTGCGTCGTCGCCAACGCGCGCCAGGTCGTGAAGATTCCAGCGGTGGATGCCGGCCATGGTCGCGACGCCGAGGTCGCCGACGGCCGGGGAGCCCGCGCCGAGCAGGGCGGGCGCGACGTAGGCGACGATCTCGTCGACCAGCCCGGCCCGGACGAACGACGCCGCGAGGGTGGGCCCGCCCTCCAGCCATGCGTGGTGGACGCCGCGGTCGCCGAGGTCGCGGAGCACGCCGGCGGGGGTCAGATCCAGGTGCAGGGTGGGCGCCCGGTCGTCGAGGAGGTGCGCGGTGGGCGGCAGCTGCCGGCGTCCGACGACGACGCGGAGCGGCTGACGGTCGAGCAGCGACCCGTCGGGACGCCGCACCGTGAGGTGGGGGTCGTCGGCCAGCGCCGTACCGGTGCCGACGATCACCGCGCCGCAGTCGGCGCGGAGGCGGTGGACGTCGGCGCGGGCCTCGGGTCCGGTGATCCACCGGCTCGTGCCGTCGACGGCGGCCGAGCGGCCGTCGAGGGTGGCGGCGAACTTCCACGTGACGAACGGACGCCGGTGCGCCTGGGCGAACACCCACGTGCGGTTGACGTCGAGGGCGGCCGGCACCGGGATCTCGTCGGCGTCCACCCCCGCGGCGCGCAGCCGTTCGCCGCCGCCGGACGCCGCCGGGTTGGGGTCGGCGAGGGCGTAGACGACACGGGCCACGCCGGCGTCGATGAGCGCGAGCGAGCAGGGGCCGGTGCGGCCGGTGTGGTTGCACGGTTCGAGGGAGACATAGGCGGTGCCCCCACTGGCCGCATCGCCGGCGGCGGCGAGCGCCTCGACCTCGGCGTGCGGCGTCCCGGCGCCGTGGTGGTAGCCCTCCCCCACGACCCGGCCGTCGGCGTCGACGACGACGCAGCCGACGCGGGGATTGGGGTCGGCGAGGGGGGACGATTCGGCCAGCTGGATGGCGCGGCGCAGCAGCGCGAGATCGCGCTCACTGGTTCGATCAGCCATCGTCCCCTCCGGTGCCCTCGTGGCTCCGGGGTTGCGATGGCACGGCCGAAGGCTCGGCCGGGCGGGACGCGCGGGTGCACGTCCGAGTGTTCCTCCCATCCGGACTTTGACCGTCGGTCCTGGAATTCCACCAGGTCAACCGCTGGCTGGCTGCGAGCGGGTCGCGGACTCTCACCGCCGGTTCGGATTTTCACCGACCCCGGAACACGTCGGGGTCCAGTATGTCACCCGTTGCTGTGGGGCGGCTGTCGCGGTCGCGGCGGCGGTCGGGCGTGGGCGGCGCCCGAGGGGCAGAGAAAGACCCCCGGGGGATGCGTCGTCTGGCGACGGCGGGCGGTCAGGACGAGCCGCCTCCCCGGGGGTCCGGTGATCTGGGTGGATTCGCTGAGGTCACTCGGCGAAGCCTGGCTGCCTCAGCGGCAGACCACCTCACTAGTTGTCCTGGAACAGTCACTCATGTAGTAGGACCACCTCCTTTCCGTGTACCGCCCACGGTAGGTGGACCGTTCAATCGAATCCAATGATTTTTGCCGGCGTCTCACGATGAGACCCGGGCCGGTAGCGGGACGGTGTTCTGGGGGAAGGCTGCGTTCCGGCCGGGCGCGGCCGGCAGGGCGTGGCCGGCACCCTCAGCTCGGGCGCATTTCGGCCAAGGTTTCGAGTTGATCTGGCTGACAAGCGTCAGTCTGTGGCGATATTATCGAACACATGAGCGATGAATGCGAGACCGTCGGACGGTGGCGCGACGCGCACCGCGCGGCGCTCACCGCCCTCGACCGGGTGACGCTCGCCGATGCCGACCAGGACGCCGACGCGGCCCGGATCGACCTGATCCGGGCGGCCGAAGACCTCAAGAACATCCTGTCCGCCGTGCAGGCGGTGACCGCGGTCGCGTTCGCCCGGTCGCAACGCGCCGAACAAGCCCGGCAGGGGGTTCCCGCAGACCGGGTCGGACGCGGCGTGGCCGAACAGGTCGCCCTGGCCCGGCGAGAATCGCCACACCGGGGGGCCATCTTCCTCGGCGTCGCGTCGATCCTCGTCTCCGAGATGCCGCACACCCTGCACGCGATGGCCACCGGGGTGCTCACCGAACACCGGGCCCAACTGCTCGTCCACGAGACCGCGTGCGTGTCACGGGAGGTGCGCGGCGAGGTCGACCAGGCGGTCGCCGGTGACCTCGACCGACTCGAGCGGCTCGGCACCCGGCGGTTGGTGCACCTGGTCCGGGCCGAGACCTACCGGCGCGACCCCGAATCCTCGGTCGGTCGGCTCGCGTACGCGGCCTCGCAACGGTTCGTGGCGGTACGCCCGGCACCCGACTGCATGGTGCGGCTCACCGCCCTGCTCCCGGTCGCCCAGGGCGTCGCCGCGTTCGCCGCCCTGTCCAAGGCCGCCGACACCGCCCACGCCACCGGCGACCCCCGCAACCGCGCCCAGATCATGGCCGACGAACTGGTGATCCGGCTTACCGGACAGGCCACCGCCGAGGCCGTACCGATCGCGCTGCACCTCATCCTGCCCGCCGAGGTCCTCCTCAACCGGCGCGGACGCCACACCACCGGCGACCGCACAGGGGGCGAGCGGCTCGGTGTCGTGCTCGGCCACGGACCCATCCCCGCCGACCTTGCCCGCGACCTCGTGGTCGCCGCACCCCCGCTCCGGTCCTGGATCCGCCGGCTCTACCAGGCACCCACCGGACGGCTGGTCGCGATGGAATCCCGACGCCGGCTGTTCCCGAGCGGGCTCGCGGAGTTCATCACCATCCGCGACCAGATCTGCCGCACCCCTTACTGCGACGCACCGATCCGACACATCGACCACATGCACCCGAAAGCCGCCGGGGGCTTGACCAGCGCGGCCAACGGCCAGGGCTTGTGCGAACGCTGCAACCACGCCAGACAAGCCCTCGGGTGGACCGCCCGCACCATGGTCAAGAAGCTCGATGGGCAGGAGTCGGCGAGAGCCGAGGCCGTGCTGCTGACCACGCCAGCCCAGCACCACTACATCAGCGAGGGACCAGAGTGCCCGTAGGTTCCCTAGACCCGGTTAAGCCGACTGACCATGGGGAGCGCGACAACAGCGGTGCGATCGGCGGCGATCTACACCCGGATCAGTCTGGACAGTGAGGGCCTGGGCGCGGGGGTGGAGCGGCAACGCCCGGACTGCCTGGTGCTGGCCGAGCAGTTGGGCTGGCCGGTCGGGCAGGTGTACGAGGACAACGACATCTCCGCCTACTCGGGCAAAGCGTGGACCCGCCTACCTGTCCTCCGCGGGCTCATCAGCGTCCGCCCCCTCGTCACCCTGAGGTGCCGTGGCGGCCTTCCGCTGCGCCAGAACACGCGTCACCGCCTCTCGCCCCGCCGCGGTGAGCGACCAGTACTTATTCTTGTCCGTCACCTGGTGGCGACGAGCACTTTCAACCACCAACCCCAGGCTGAAGAATTGCACGAGGACCTCGTGCACTGCGTCCGATGCTGACTCCGCCCCCGCGAACTTACCCCAATCTTCAGGCTTATCGGGTATCCGCCGCGGACGGAGAACCTTAGCCATAAAGTCCATTTGCCTGGCGAGCTCGACTTCCGACGCCTCGATCATCAGGTGGGGTCCCAGGTATCGGATGACATCGTTCCACTTGACTACAACGGTGATGAAATAGCCCTTTTTGTTGCCCGAGTAGGTGCGCTTATTATCTACATCATCCTTTGACCAGTAGTTGATGTAGATCAGAAGCTCGTAGGGGTCGTCTCCCGCCGCCAGTTCCTCCCTAAGCGCCCGCGCTTGGGCCGCACTCGCCTGTGTCTGCGCCTCGCGCTCCAGCTGGGCCACCTGTGCACGAAGGTCGGCAAGTTCTCGTTCGATCTCGGGTGTCAGGGCTCGACCCGCGCGGACCCATCCCTCCGCCGGATGCGTCTTTCTGAGTTGAATGAGGGAAAGTGCCACTGCTCCCGCCAGATCCGAAGGCGAGGTCCACCGCTTTACCATTCTGCGTTCGACTTTGTCCACGAACGCAGCCAGCGCTCGGCGCGCCTGCTCGTCGATTTCGATCTTCTTGGCGGGGATATCCTCTGGCTTGCCATGTATGAACCCCATGATCGGTTTTCCGATCTCATTGGCGTAGTCGAATTCTTTCTCGGTGAAACTCAAACCCGAATCATCGGTCGATCCGTAGCGAGCACCAATGACTACGAGGTAGTAGTCACTGTCGTCGATGACGCGACGGATCAAGTCCCATTTTTCGTCATCTGACGCTGGAAATAGCTCCATTCCGGCCGGAAGGCAGTCCGCCTCTAGCAGAGTCTGAATTACTGCTTGGCGTTCTTCTTGTAGGTCCAGGAAGGTCGAACTAACGAAGACCTGCTCGCGCTTTTCCATGCACGCCATCCTATCGACGAACGGGGGAAGGCGGCCCAGTCAGTTTTGCGGGTAGCGGGGTTCCCGACCTGCCTCTGATCCGAGGCGCACTGCGGCCGGCCGCGTCGTCCGCAGTCGGGTGAGTCGGGTCGCCGCCCTGGATCAGGTGATGACCACGCTCCAGGTGGCGTGCCAGGAAAACCATCGGTCCACATCGTCCACGGATTCCGTGTGGAACCCCTCGGTCGTCGACATGTGAGCGACCATCTCCTCGGCACTCAGCCTGCGAACGGCCTGGAGACCGTCGTGTGCCAGCTGATACTGCATTCCGGACGAGTCCATCACAACGCGCGTTTCCTCCTCGTGGCCGGGTTCGAGAAAGCCCCGAAGTTCGCGTGCGGTCCGGAATGCTGTCACCCACCCCTCGTCGTCGATGCAGAAGAACCACAGACCAGGCGGATCAGGGAGGGCGCTCGCCCTGGCGCGTGCGGCATTTCTCACCTGTCCATGTTCGCAGAGCCGCCGAGCCGTGCTGACCTCGGTTTTCGCTCCCCGACAACGCTCTCGGGGGGACGATGGGCACATGACCGTCCAGCGCGGGACCACCCTCACCTTCCTCGGCGCGGCAGGCGCCGTCACCGGCTCGAAGTACCTCCTCACCCTCGGCGGAGACGGCCGCCGCATCCTCATCGACGCGGGCATGTTCCAGGGCGAGAAGGCGCTCCGCCAGCTGAACTGGGCACCCTTCCCCGTGCCGCCGGACACCATCGGCGACATCATCCTCACCCACGCCCACATGGACCACAGCGGCTATCTCCCCGCCCTCGTGAAGCAGGGGTTCACCGGCCACATCTGGTGCACCCCAGCCACCGCGGAGCTGGCCGCGATCGTGCTCCGGGACGCCGCCAACCTCCAGGAGCGCGACGCGGAGCACGCCGCAGAGCGCGGCTACTCGAAGCACCACCCCCCGCTGCCGCTCTACGACACCGCGGACGCCGAGCGCACCATCCCCCTGTTCCGCACGATCCGCTTCGACGAGCCCCACGACCTCGGCGACGGCCTGGTCGTCCGGCTGGTCCGGGCGGGCCACATCCTGGGTTCGGCGAGCGTCCATCTCACGACCCCCGACGGCACCGTGCTCGTCTCCGGCGACCTCGGGCGCCCCGACCACCCCGTCCTCAAGCCGCGGAAGATTCCGCCCGGCGCCGACTACGTGCTCGTCGAGTCCACCTACGGCGACCGCGACCACCCGAGCCCGCTCAACCTGCCGCACGAGCAGCTGGCCGACGCCATCCGCAGGACGGCCGAGCGGGGCGGATCGGTCCTCGTCCCGGCCTTCGCGGTCGACCGCACCGAGATCGTGCTCAAGACGCTGGCGGAGATGCAGCGCACGGGCCGCATCCCCCAGCTGCCGATCTACGTCGACTCCCCCATGGCCCTCGCGGCGCTCCGGGTCTACCGGCAGGCGGCGCACGCGGGTGAGCTGCGTCCGGAGGTCGACGTGAAGTCGTTCACCGACCTGGCCAACCTGCGAGAGGTCACCGCGGTCGAGGAGTCGATCAAGCTCAACAGCCCGACGATGCCGTCGATCATCATCAGTTCGTCCGGCATGGCCACGGGCGGACGGGTGCTGCACCACCTCGAGCACATGCTCCCCGACCACCGGAACACGGTGGTGCTCACCGGCTTCCAGGCCGCGGGCACCCGTGGTCGGGCGCTCATCGAGGGCCAGCGCCAGCTGAAGATGTACGGCAGCTACGTGCCGGTGCGGGCGGAGATCCTGCAGGACGAGGAGTTCAGCGTGCACGCGAGCGGCCGGGAGCTCATCGACTGGGTCGCCGCCCTCGACCCCCGCCCCCACCAGGTGTTCTGCGTCCATGGCGAGCCCGACTCGGCAGCCGCGCTGGCCGAGCGGATCGGGCGGGAGCTCGGCGTGCACGCGACCGTGCCGCGCATGGGCGAGACCATCCGGATCACCGCGACCAACGCCAGCCGGGCGGCCAGGGTCGCCGCCACGGCTCCGGTCACCCCGCGGCCCGCGGCCGCCACCCAGCCGGTCGGCGCGGCGCCCACCCCGCCGACCGCCGTGACGTGGGGCGGCCGGCCCGTCACCGGGGCCAGCGTCACCACCGACCTGCACTGGAACCCGGACGCCGGTGACGCCGAGACCCTCGTGCTCGAGGGGAGGATCACCATCCATCTCGAACGCCCGGGCGGGTGAGCGCGCCCACCGGCCGCCCGCTTATCGGCGTCCCGTAGCCTTGCGCGGTGAGATCCGCCGCCGCGTCCACACGGGGCCTGCTGGCCCTGCTCCTCCTGGTCGTCCTCGCCGCCTGCTCGTCGGGACAGCAGACGCCGCCGGGCCGCTCGACCGCCCCCGGAGGCACGTCCGACCCGGACTCGAGCGCGAGCTCGTCCGCCGGGCAGGGCAGCCCGGGCGCACCCGGCGTCACCGAACAGCCGACGTCGGCCTGGAAGATCTCCGCGCGGGCCGCGGCCTGGGGCATCCCCTGGCGCGACCAGCCGACGCCGGTGGTCTCCGGCTTCACCAGCCGTGCGAGCGTCGCCCCTGGGGAGTCCTTCCAGCTCTTCGTCTCCTCGACGGCGCCGAAGTGGCGGGTGACCGCCTACCGGATGGGCTGGTACGGCGGGCTCGAGGGTGCGCAGGTGTGGCGCAGCGGGTGGCAGCGCGGCGTCCGCCAGCCGGGCGCGATCACCACCGGCTCGACCGACACCCCGAGCGCCCCGTGGCACCCGTCGCTGACGCTCAGCACGACGGGCTGGCGCCCCGGCAGTTACTTGCTGCGTCTGGACGCCGCCGGCGGCGCCAACTACGTCCCGCTCACGGTGCGTTCGACGAGCACCGCCGGCAAGCTCGTGCTCCTCACCCCCGACACCAATTGGCAGGCCTACAACGACTGGGGCGGCCGCAACCTCTACTGGGGACCCAACGGCAAGGGGGACGCCGCCAACCGGGCGCGAGCCGTGAGCTTCGACCGCCCCTACTCGCAGGGGCTCGGGGCGTCCGAGTACCTCGACCGGATGCTGCCGGTGGTCGCGCTCGCCGAGCAGCTCAAGCTGCCGCTCGCCTACGCCGACGACGTCGACCTGGAGGCGCACCCCGGGCTGCTCACCGGGGCCGCGGGCGTCATCTCAATGGGCCACGACGAGTACTGGTCACTGGCGATGCGCAAGGCGGTCACCGCCGCCCGGGACGCCGGCACCAACCTCGCCTTCCTCGGGGCGAACGCCGTGTACCGGCGCATCCGCCTCGACCCGAGCCCGCTGGGCAAGTACCGGATCGAGGTCAACTACAAGGTCGCCTCCGAGGACCCGATGTCGCGGACCCACCCGAGTCTCACCACCGCCAACTGGCCCGACCCGCCGGACGCCGACCCCGAGCGCAGCCTCACGGGCGAGGCCTACGGCTGCTTCCCCGCCTCTGGCGACCTGGTGGTCGAGCAGCCCACGAGCTGGCTGCTGGCGGGCACCGGGCTCAAACGGGGCAGCCGGATCACCGGCGCCGTGGGGCCCGAGGTGGACGCCGTCGCCCCGGGGCTGTCGATGCCCCGGCCCCTCGACGTCGTCTTCCACTCCCCGGTCGGCTGCCCGGGGACTCCCTACGCCGACGCCACGTACTACGTCGCCGCGTCCGGCGCGGGCGTGTTCGACACCGGCACCATGGGCTGGGTCCATGCCCTGAGGGGCGGCGACGGGAAGGCCACGCAGGGCGACATCCGCCGGATCACGTCCACCCTGCTCACCGCGTTCGCCCAGCCTCGAGCGGGCCGCGCCCACCCGGCCCTCGACACCGTGACCAAGGCCTACCCGTCGGTGCACTGATCAGGCGAGGTCGACCACCAGCGCCCGGTGGTCGGAGAGCTGCAGCTCCACCGCCTGGCTGGCGACGACCCGGGCCGAGCCGCCCCGCAGCAGGATGTGGTCGAGTTGCCGGTCCGGCTCGACCACCGGGAAGGTCGGGTGGGCGGCGAGGCTCCGGTAGCCGGTGATCCGCGCGGGCCGCGGGGAGGGCATGTTGAGGTCGCCCATGAGGACAACCGGCTCGGGCAGCCCGGCCAGGTCGCGGCGCAGGTGGCGCAGCTGCAGCGTCCCCCAGCCGGGCACGAACGACAGGTGGGTGTTGGCCACGACGAGCGGACCCAGCGGCGTGTCGAAGTGGCCGATCACCGCGGCCCGCGGCTCCTCGTCGACCATGACCACCTTGCGCGGCCCCGGCAGCCACATCGGGAACCGGAACCCGATCCGCGGCAGCCGCACCGACTGCCAACTCCTCGCGGGATAACGGGAGAGCAGCGAGACGCCGTAGGACGCCGTCCCGGGCACGTCGTCCTCGGTCGCGGCGATCCACGTCGCGCCCGGCGTCCCCGAGAGCGCGGCGACGAACCTGTGGGTCACCGCGCCCATGGCGTCGGCGGCCACGGCGGTGAGGTCGGCCAGGTGCGAGCGCGGCTGGTCGCGGTCGACCTCCTGCAGCGCGAGGATGTCGGCGTCCAGTCGGCGCACCGCGTCGGCGAAACGATCGAGATCGACGACACCATCGGCCGGCGATCGCCCGTGCAGGATGTTGAATGTGGCCACGCGCATAGAGAGAAGGTAGTCACCATCACCACTGACCAGCCCGCGGAGGCCATCGACGGGGGCCACGCACAGATGCGCGAGGCCCTGCGCCGGGCCGCGTCCGCACTCAAGGCCGGCCAGGTGCCGTTCGCCCTGGTCGGCAGCTACGCGCTGTGGGTGTTCGGCGCTCCCGAGGGGTCGCACGACGCCGACTTCGCCGTGCCCGAGGGCAGCGTCGAGGACGCCGTGTCGGCGCTCGCGACGGCGGGGTTCGAGATCGAGCGGCCCCCGGAGGACTGGCTGTTCAAGGCGCACCACGGATCGGCCATGGTCGACGTGCTGCACCGGCTGGTCGGCGTCCCTGTCGAGCCGGCATTCCTCGACCGCGCCGAGGAGCACGACGTGCTGGGGCTGCGGCTCCCGGTGCTGCCCCCCACCGAGGTGGTCATCAGCCAGATGCTGGTGATGAGCGAGCACTACTGCGACTTCGGGGCGCTGCTGCCCGGCGTCCGTGCGGTGCGCGAGCGGCTGGACTGGAACCGGGTCCGCAGCGAGACGCGCGACCAGCCCTTCGCCGCGGCCTTCCTCTACCTCCTGGAGCGGCTGGGGATCGCCCCGGCCGAGGGGGTGGCAGGCGGGACGTGAGACCGACGGGCCCCGGGTGTCGAAATCGCCGGGGGCCGTTCGTCGAAGGGGTGAGTGGCCGTCCACGAGGGCGTCCCGAGACTGGGAGGAGATCCCCATGCAGTTCCTGTTTTCGGTCATCGCCGAGACGACCGACCTCGGCACCCCGGAGGAGATGGCGGCGATCGACGCCTTCAACGACCGGCTGCAGGCCGAGGGCCACTGGGTGTTCGCGGGCGGCCTCGGCGGCCCCGACACGGCCACCGTCATCGACAACCGGGGAGGAGAGGCGCTCATCACCGACGGGCCGTTCGTCGAGTCGAAGGAGCACCTCGCCGGCTTCTGGATCATCGAGGCCCCCGACCTCGACGTCGCGCTCCGCCTGGCCACCGAGGGGTCGAAGCACTGCAACCGCAAGGTCGAGGTGCGCCCGTTCCTCTGACGGAGCGGAGCGTCAGGAGAGGTTGAGCCGAACCCCTCCCCGCCGGGACACGCGGCGATAGCCTGCGGGCATGGGCGACGAGCACCGGCCCGGCATGGGTGCGACCCCCTACGACGGCGGCACGGGCTTCCGGGTCTGGGCGCCCCACGCCGAGGCGGTCGGCGTCGAGGGCGACTTCAACGCCTGGGACGCCGATGCCGACCCGATGGTTCCGGAGGACAACGGCTACTGGTACGCCGACGTGCCGGGTGCCGCCCACGGCGACCAGTACCGCTTCGTGGTCAGCACCGGACAGGAGGACCTGCACCGGATCGACCCGTACGCCCAGCACGTGACCAACTCGGTGGGCAACGCGATCGTCCACGACCACGCCCTGTTCGACTGGGAGGGCGACGCCTACGACCGGCCCACCCAGAACGACCAGGTCATCTACGAGGCGCACGTCGGCACGTTCTTCGACCAGCCCGGCGGCGAGCCCGGCACGTTCGCGCTGGCCGAGCAGAAGTTCGACCACCTCGTGCACCTCGGTGTCAGCGCCATTCAGCTGATGCCGGTGGCGGAGTTCGCGGGCGACTTCTCCTGGGGCTACAACCCCGCCCAGATCTTCGCGATCGAGAGCGCCTACGGAGGCCCCGACGCCCTCAAGGAGTTCGTCAAGCAGGCCCACCGCCGCGACATCGGCGTGATCATGGACGTCGTCTACAACCACCTCGGCCCGGGCGATCTCGACCTGTGGCGCTTCGACGGCTGGTACGAGAACGACCTGGGCGGCATCTACTTCTACAACGACCGCCGTGCGCACACCCCCTGGGGCGACACCCGCCCCGACTACGGACGCTGCGAGGTGCGCCAGTTCCTCCGCGACAACGCCCTCATGTGGCTCCGCGACTACCACGTCGACGGGTTGCGGTTCGACATGACGCCCTACATCCGCAGCGTCGACGGCACCGGCTTCGACCTGCCCGACGGCTGGAGCCTGCTCCGGTGGATCAACGATTCAGTGCACGGCGGGCATCCCGGCAGCGTGACGATCGCCGAGGACATGCAGGGCAACATGCGGATCACCGACGACGACCCGCAGGGCGCGGCGTTCGACGCCCAGTGGGACGGCCGGTTCGTCCACCCGGTCCGGGAGGCCCTGGAGGCCTACCGCGACGAGGACCGCTCGATCGCCGAGGTCGCCGACGCCGTCTCGGTGATCTATCACGACGACGCCTTCCACCGGGTCATCTACACCGAGAGCCACGACGAGGTGGCCAACGGCAGGTCGCGGGTGGTCACCGAGATCGGCCCGCACGACGAGCACGGCTGGTGGTCGCAGAAGCGGTCGACGCTCGGGGCGGCCCTGGTGTTCACCTCCCCGGGCGTCCCGATGCTGTTCCAGGGCCAGGAGTTCCTCCAGGGCGGCTGGTTCCGCGACGACACCCCCGTCGACTGGCACCTCGACCCGCAGTTCCACGGCATCGTCCACCTCTACAGCGACCTCATCGACCTGCGACGCGACGTCGACCGCACGTCCAGGGGGCTCAAGGGCCAGGGCGTCAACGTGTTCCATCGCAACGAGCGGGCCAAGGTGCTGGGGTTCCACCGGTGGATGCTCGGTGGCCCGCACGACGACGTCGTCGTGGTGGCCAACCTGTCCGACGAGTCGTTCCCCGAGTACCGCCTGGGCTTCCCCGCGCCCGGACGCTGGCGGCTGCGCTTCAACAGCGACGCGTCGGTCTACTCCGACGACTTCGGCGACTACCCGAGCTTCGACGTCGAGGCCTCGCCCGACGGATACGACGGCTTGCCGGCGTCCGGTACGTTCGGGATCGGGCCCTACACCGTCCTCGTCTACACGCGCGAGGGGTGAGGGCGCCCCGCTCGGACGCCGACGTCCGCCGGCGTATCGCTGTGGGCGGAACTTTCGCACTTGGTTCAACCTGCAACTATGCGCTATGCTTTTGCTTGAAAGTTCAACTTCATCCCCCGACCTCCAGGAGAACCAGATGACCTCCCTGTCCGACCTGTCCGGCACCTACGTCCTCGACCCCGCCCACTCGAGCATCGGCTTCGTCGCCCGCCACGCCGTCGTCACCAAGGTGCGCGGCAGCTTCAACGAGCTCGAGGGCGTCGCCGTCATCGACGGGAGCAACCTCGCCTCCTCGACCGTCAACGTGAGCCTCAAGACCGCCTCGGTCGACACCCGACAGAAGGACCGCGACGCGCACCTGCGCAGCGGCGACTTCTTCGACGCCGACACCTACCCGAACATCACCTTCGCCTCCACCTCGGTGAAGCAGGTGTCCGACGACGAGCTCGAGGTGACCGGCGACCTCACCATCAAGGACGTCACCCGTCCGATCACCCTGCCCCTCAGCTACACCGGCAGCGCGACCGACCCGTTCGGCAACCAGCGCGCCGGCTTCGAGGGCTCGGTGCAGGTCAACCGCAAGGACTGGGGCCTCACCTGGAACGCCGCGCTCGAGACCGGCGGCGTGCTGGTGAGCGAGAAGGTCACCCTCGAGTTCGACCTCTCCACCATCAAGCAGGCCTGACCCAGGCCCAGCCGTCCACGGCGCCCGCGCCTCCCGTGCCCGACAGGGCCACCGGGGACGCGGGCGCTGCGGCGTTCGGGGCACACTGGAGGTGCGGTCCCCTACCCGGAATTCCTGCCCGTGAGGAGGCGTTGAGAAGACATGTTGAATCCCAGCAGCCTGTACGAATTCCTTGCCTCGCCCGAGCCGGTGCGCCCGGGCGTGCTGCTCGTGGGTGTCGAGGGGTTCATGGACGCCGGTCACACCGTGCGCCTGCTGTCCGATCACCTGCTCGACACCAGCACCCCCGAACACCTCGTCTCGTTCGACGTCGACCAGGTGTACGACTACCGGGGCCGGCGTCCGTCGATCGTGTTCGACACCAACAAGTTCGAGGACTTCCAGCGTCCCCGGCTCGACCTCTACCGGCTCACCGACCGCGACGGTCGGGTCTACTACCTGCTCCGCGGCGCCGAGCCCGACTTCCAGTGGGAGCGCGTCTCCGCCGCCGTGTTCGAGCTGATCCGCACCCTCGGGGTCACCGAGACCATCTCCTGGCACGGCGTGCCGATGGCCGTCCCGCACACCCGTCCCATCGGCCACAGCCTCAACGCCACCGACGAGACCCTCATCGACGGTGCCGTGAGCCCGTTCGGCCGGGTGCAGATCCCCTCCAGTTTCGCCCAGATGCTGCAGTTGCGGCTCGGCGAGGCCGGGCACAAGGCGGTGGGCGTCGTCGTGCACGTGCCGCACTACCTGAGCGACAACGACTTCCCCGATGCCGCTCTCACCGCCCTCAACGCGATCCAGGACGCCGGCGACCTCAACCTGCCGAACGACGCCCTCGTCTCGGCCGTGAGCGACTCGCGGCTGGCGATCGCCGAGGCGATCCGCGAGAACCCGCAGGTCACCGAGATCGTCCAGGCGATCGAGGGGCAGTACGACGAGTTCGTCCGCAACCGTCAGGCCCAGGGCATCGCGGGGCCGGAGCCGATCGTGCCCACGGCCGAGGAGCTGGGTGCCGAGTTCGAGGAGTACCTCAAGACCATCGACGGCACCGACCAGCAGGAGTGACGCGCGCGATCGCTGAGACCCCCGGAGGCGTGTCCCTCCCTCCTTCCTGCCCACAGCCCGGCACGGCAGCCAGACTGAGTGCCAGTCAGGCCCGTCTAGGGTGGAGAACACAGTCCTGAAGGAGGGGGTCCATGGCCGGAACGACCGTCCGACTCGCCCACATCCTGGCGGTGGCCGCACGGCACGCCGGGCCGGCGGTGCGGAGCATGGGGGGAAGTGATCCCTTCGGCACCGGCCAGGGTGCCCCGGACGCCGCGGCGTCCGGTGAGCCGCGCGATGCCTCGAGCGACCCGGAGCGGCTGGCGTCCGACCTCGAGGGTCTCGGCGCCACCTTCGTGAAGCTCGGGCAGCTGCTGTCGACCCGGCGCGACCTGCTCCCCGACAGCTACACCGAGGCGCTCGCCCGGCTGCAGGACAACGTCGAGCCGTTCCCGACCGAGCAGGTGCGCGAGATCATCGAGCAGGAGTTGGGAGCCCGGGTCAGCGACCTGTTCACGGTCTTCCACGACACGCCGATGGCGTCCGCGTCGATCGGGCAGGTGCACCGGGCGATGACCCGCTCGGGCCGTGAGGTCGTCGTCAAGGTCCAGCGGCCGGGGGTCGTCGCGCAGGTCGCCGAGGACATGGACGCCCTCGAGCGGATCGCGGGGATGCTCGACGCCACCAGCGTGGGCCAGCGGGTCGGCACCCGGGCGCTGCTCGACCAGTTCCACCGGGTGCTCCTCGACGAGCTCGACTACCGCAAGGAGGCCGCGCACCTCGAGCGGTTCCGCGACCTCACGAAGGACGAGCCGCTCATCGTCGTGCCCGCCCCGCTGCGCGACTTCTGCACCGAGCGGGTGCTGACGATGGACTACATCCACGGCAAGAAGGTCACCGACGTCGGGCCGCTCGGGCTGATGGACGTCGACGGCCCGGCCCTCGCCGATGCCCTGTTCGGCTTCACCCTCCGCACGATCCTCAGCGAGGGCGTCCTGCACGCCGACCCGCACCCCGGCAACCTGCTGCTCACCGACGAGGGCACGCTCGGGCTCATCGACCTCGGGATGGTCGCCGCCGTGCCGCGCCGCCTGCAGGGGCAGCTGGTCCGCCTGCTGCTGGCCGTCTCCGAGGGCGACGGGGAGCAGGTCGCCGACGTCCTCGCGTCCATGGGACAGCCGCTGCCCTCCTGGGACCCCGCCGGATTCCGGGAGGACGCCTCGCACCTCGTCGACTCCTCGCTCTCCCTCGGCTCGGAGGTCGAGGCAGGATCGATGCTGCTCGAACTCGCCCGGGTGGCCGGCGACCACGGGATGCGTCCCCCGGCCGAGATGGCGCTCGTCGGCAAGGCGCTGCTCAACCTCGACCAGAGCACGACGCACCTCGACCCCAACTTCCTGCCCGAAAAGGCGATCCGCGCGCACCTGCCCCGGATTCTCGCCACCACGATGAAGCCCTCCCCGGCCAGCGTCGCCGTGGGAGCGCTCGACTCGAAGGAGTTCCTCGAGTCGCTCCCGGGACGGGCCAACCGGATCCTCGACTCCCTCGCCGACGGGACGCTGACCATCAAGGTCAACGCCTTCGACGAGGACCGGCTGTTCCACCACACCCAGCGCCTGGTCAACCGCCTGACGATCGGGATCATCCTCTCGGCGATCACGGTGGCCGCGGCGTTGATGATGCGGGCGCCCGGCGGCGCCCGGCTGTTCGGCTACCCCGCCCTGGCGGTGCTGTTCTTCCTCATCGCCGCGATCGCGGGACTGGGCCTCATCGGGTGGATCGCCATGACCGACCGGGAAGCCGCCCGGCGGGCCAAGCAGAAGCTACAGAAGGAGAACGTATGAGCACCGCAGACGAGCTGGTGAGCCGGCTTCCGCGCACGCTGTTCATCGGCGGACGCTGGAGCGACGACCCGACCCCCCTCAACGTGACGAATCCGGCCACCGGAGGCACCCTCGCCTCGATCGCCGACGCCTCGCCCGAGCAGGGCATCGCGGCCCTGGACGCCGCCGTCGCCGCCCAGGCCGACTGGGCCGCCACCGCTCCCCGCGAGCGCGCCGAGATCCTCCGCCGCGCGTACGAGCTCGTCATCGAGCGGGTCGACGACTTCGCGCTCTGCATGACCCTGGAGATGGGCAAGCCCCTGGCCGAGTCGCGCGGCGAGGTCACCTACGGCGCCGAGTTCCTCCGCTGGTTCAGCGAGGAGGCGGTGCGGATCGAGGGCCGCTACTCCACGGCGCCCGCCGGTGGCGGCAGCCGGATCCTCACCCTCAAGCAGCCGGTCGGACCGGTCTACGCGATCACCCCGTGGAACTTCCCGCTGGCGATGGCGACCCGCAAGATCGGCCCGGCGCTCGCCGCCGGGTGCACGATCGTCATCAAGCCGGCCTCCCAGACCCCGCTCACGACGATGCTGTTCATGACCGTGCTCGAGGAGGCGGGGCTCCCGGCGGGCGTCGCCAACTGCATCACCACCAGCCACTCAGGCTCGGTGTCCGAGGCGATCATCAGCGACCCGCGGCTGCGCAAGGTGACCTTCACCGGCTCCACCGAGGTGGGCCGCAAACTGCTCGAGCAGGCGTCCGGCGGCATCCTGCGCACATCGATGGAACTCGGGGGCAACGCCCCGTTCGTCGTGCTCCCCTCGGCCGACCTCGACAAGGCCGTCACCGGCGCGGTGCTCGCCAAGATGCGCAACGTCGGTGAGGCGTGCACGGCCGCGAACCGGTTCATCGTGCACGAGTCGCTGGCGGAGGAGTTCTCGTCGCGGCTGGCCGAGCGGATGGGGGCCATGCGGGTCGGGGACGGCACGCAGGACGGCGTCGAGGTCGGCCCGCTCATCAACGCGGACGCCGTCACCCACGTCGAGGAGCTCGTTCAGGACGCCGTCGACCGCGGCGCTCGGGTGCTCACCGGCGGCAGGCGGTTGAGCGGCGGCGAGTACGGCGAGGGCACGTTCGTCGAACCCACCGTGCTCGGCAACGTCACCCCCGGAAGCCGGTGCCTGCACGAGGAGATCTTCGGCCCGGTCGCCCCGATCGTCAGCTACTCGACGATCGACGAGGCCGTCGAACTGGCCAACGACACCGAGTTCGGCCTCATCGCCTACGTCTTCGGCGAGCAGCTCACCGAGGCGCTCACCGTCTCGGAACGGCTGGAGACCGGGATGATCGGCCTCAACTCCGGTGTCGTCTCCAACCCCGCGGCACCCTTCGGCGGCGTCAAGGCGTCCGGGCTGGGGCGCGAGGGCAGCCACGAGGGCATCGAGGAGTACCTCGAGACGAAGTACATCGGGCTGTCGCTCGGCTGAGCGGCGTCCGGGGGCCGGCTCGGGTAGGCTCGGCGGCCAACGAGGGAGTGGGATGGCACGCAGGCAGATGCCCCGCGGAGAGACGGTCAAGGGACCGCTCACCGGGATCAGCTTCGAGATGCCCGTCGAAGCCCCGCCGCGGCCGTGGTGGCGGTGGGTGGCCGGCGTCCTCATGGGCCTGATCGCCGTGGCACTCACCCTGCTCGAGCTGAGCAGCCCGGCCACGCACACGGTGCTCTACGGCGACCTCTACGGGTTCGCCGGCTGGCTGCTCGGCACCCTCATCGTGGCCGGCATCCCCTGGGTGCTCACGTACTTCCTCCTGCGCAAGCCCCGGGTGCGGAGGGTGCGGGTCGACACGCCCCCTCGCTGAGGTGGTTGGCTGGGGGCATGATCACGACGCTCCTCCTCGACGCCGACGGCGTGGTGCAACTCAACACCGGGCTCTACGGACGGATCGACGCGCTGCTCCAGGGCAGGGCGACCTTCTGGGACGCCTCGCCGGTGGAGCAGCGCGGCCTGACCGGGAAGGCCGACGTCCAGCGGGAACTGCAGGACTTCCTCGACGAGCGGGGCATCGACCTGCGCTCCGAGGTGCTGCTCGACGCCTGGTGCTACACCGAGCCCGACCCTGACGCGTTCGCGCTGGTGGACGCCGTCCGCGCCCACGGCACCCCGGTCTACCTCGCGACGAACCAGCAGCCGGTGCGGGGTCGCTGGATCCGGGAGACCCTCGGTTACGAGCGGCACGTCGACGGCCTGTTCGTCTCCCACGAGCTGGGACTGGCCAAGCCCGACCCCAGGTTCTTCCTGGCGATCCTCAGCCGGATCGGCCGCGAGCCGGGGTCGACGCTGTTCATCGACGACCACGAGGCCAACGTCGAGGGCGCCCGCAGCGCCGGGCTGCACGCCGAGTGGCACGACCGCACGACCGGGGCCGGCGACCTCGCGCGGATCCTCGACGCGTACGGCGTCCGGCACTGATCCGGACGCCGACAGCGCTCAGACGCGGCGTCGCGGACGCCGGAACACCGGGGCGTCGGGGGTGGACTCCTCGGCGGCATAGCGGTAGCCGGCGGCGTCGAACTCGCTGAGCGCCCGGGCGCTGCGCACCCGGTTGAGCACCAGCCACGCCGCCATCTCCCCCCGGGCGCGCTTCGCGCTGAACCCGACGACGCGGTAGCGGCCCTGCGGATCCTCGTCCTCGAAGCGGGGCGAGACCACGCGGGAGTCGAGCGCGTCGGCGTCCACGGCCGCGAAGTACTCCTGCGACGCGAGGTTGACGAGCACGTTCGCTCCGGGTGACGCGGCGAGGTCGGCGCGGACGAGGTCGGTGATCCGCTCGCCCCACCACTCGTAGAGGTTGCGACCGCGGCCGGTTCGCAGGCGGACGCCCATCTCCAGCCGGTAGGGCTGGATGAGGTCGAGCGGACGCAGCAGCCCGTACAGCCCGGACAGGATCCGCAGGGTCTTGGTCGCCTCGGTGAAGTCGCGCTCGGTGAACCGCTCGCGCACCGCCATCCCCTGGTAGACGTCGCCGGCGAAGGTGAGCACCGCCGGGCGCGCGTTGCGGGTGGTGAACGGCAGCTCGAAGTCGCGGTACCGGCGGGCGTTGAGATCGGCGAGCTCGTCGGAGATGCCCATGAGCGCGGCGATCTCCTCCGGGGTGCGGGTCACCATGACGTCGATGAGCTGCCGGCTCTCGTCGAGCATCCTCGGCTCGGTGTGCTTGCGGGTGGGCAGGGCCGACTCGAGGTCGAGCGTCTTCGCGGGTGACAGCAGCGCCAGCATGCACCGACCTTAACGGCGGACGCCGCGGCGTCCGGGTGCTCAGGCCGAATCGCGGATGACGAGCTCGCAGGGACGGGTCACCATGCCACCCTGGATCGGCTGGTCGCCCTGGATCGCCGCGAGCAGCCGGGTGGCAGCCTCACGACCCAACGACTCGAGGTGGGGGTCGACGGTGGTCAGCAGCGGACGCGCCCCCTGCACCATCACGTCCCAGTTGTCGAACCCCACGACGGCGATGTCGTCGGGCACGCGCACGTCGTGCTCCCGGAGGCCGTCGAGGACGCCGCGGGCGATCTGGTCGCTGGCGCAGACGATCCCGTCGACCGGGCGTCCGCCACGGAGCACGATGGTGGCCGCCGAGCGCCCCCACGACTCGCTCCACTGGCCGTACATCGCCAGGTGCGGATCGAGTTCGAGGCCTTCTGCGGCGAGGGCGCGCTCGACCCCGACCCGCCGGAGGCGGCTGGCGAGGTGGCGTTCGGGCCCCCCGACGTAGGCGAGATGGCGGCGTCCCGTGGACACGAGATGGCGGGCGGCGAGCTCGCTGCCGTGCTCGTCGTCGTAGGTGATCGACAGGTCGTCGGGATGGAGGGACTCGCTCAGGACGTAGACGATGGGCACCGGCACTCTGCCCAAGGATGGGCGGGGGTCGCGCCGGCGCCCGGTGACGACGACGCCGTCGACCTGGCGACTGATCAGCCGGTCGAGCAACTGTCGCTCGCGCACCGGGTCGTCGCGGCCGTCGCACAGCATCGTGCTCACCTGGCCTGCCGTGAGGCTGTCCTCGATGCCGAGCATCACCGGGATGGTGAAGCGGCCGAAGCTGTCGGAGGTGATCACCCCCACGGTGAAGGTACGGCCGCTGGCGAGGCTGCGCGCGGTGTGGTTCGGCTGGAACTCGAGGGCGGCGGCGGCCTCCTGCACCTTGGCGCGGGTCTCGGGGCTCAACTGCCCCACGCCGTTGAGCGCCTTCGACACGGTGCCCGGCGAGACCCCGGCCAGTTTCGCGACGTCGCGGACGGTGGCGGCCCGCTTGG
>DATAKK010000002.1:0-11585 GCA_036261615.1 Propionibacteriaceae bacterium
GTGAACGCCAGGGTGCTGAACAGGTTGGACAGCCCGGTGCAGGTGACGATCCGCCGCAGCGCGGGCTGGTGGACGACGAACGCCAGGCCCTCGCGGATCTCCCGGACCAGCGAGCGTTCGTGGGCGGCCCGCTCCTCGTGCTGGGCCGCCCGGTAGCCGGCCTCGTCGTCGCGGGTCAGGGTGAGGAAGACGACGCTCGCCAGGTAGCCGAAGGCGTCCGCGAGCATGAGCAGCGGCGCGCTCATCACCTTGAGCGCCAGGCCGCCGAGCGCGGGACCGCCCATCGTCGCGATCTGGGAGGTCGTCTCCAGTCGCGCGTTGGCCGGGCCGATGTCCTCGTCCGGGACGAGCACGGGCACGAAGCTCTGGTAGGAGACGTCGAAGAAGACGCTGGCGATGCCGACGACCCCGCCGACGACGAACAGATGCCAGATGTGCAGGTGCCCGGTGAACCACAGCAGCGGCACCGCGAAGGACGCGACGAAGCGGACGACGTCCGCGGCGATCATCGTCCGACGCTTGAACCACCGGTCGATCCAGGCCCCCGCGGGGAGGCCGACGAGGAGGAAGGCCGCGGTCTGGGCGGCGTTGAGGTAGCCGAGGTCCTCCTCGTTCGCCGCGAGCAACTGCACGGCGAGCACCGGCAGCGCGACGGCCGCGAGCCGGGCGCCGAACTGGGCGAGGGTCTGTCCGGTCCAGAAGCGCAGGAAGTTTCCGCTGCGGACGCCTCCGACATGGGTGAACGTCGGCGCGGGGGCGGTGCTCATGGGCGATCAGTCTGCCCCACGGGGCGTCCAGGCCGGGCACGACCGGGAGACCCAGAACCGGACACTGCCCAGTTCTGGGTGGATGTCGACCATCAACTGGCCAGTACCGGCGACCCACAACGGGACAGTGCCCGATTCTGGGTCGATGTCGACCGGCAACCGGCCAGTGCCCGCTCAGGGACGCCGCAACGCCCGCAGTCCCAGCTCGGGCGGGTCGGGGCGGGTGAACGCCCACTCGGGGTCGGTGAGCATCCGGGCGGCGGAAAGGCCGGCCACCATCGCGATGACCGCGAGGACGGTGGCGATCGCGTTGCGCATCGCCTGCACCACGTCGGCCTGGTCGAAGTAGATGAGCGTGCGCAGGGCCGACGACCCGGGGATCATGACGAGCATCGTGGGCACCGTCATGATGATCTTGGTCATCTTGAACCAGACCCCCGCGAGGTGGCACGCGAGCCCGATGATGACGCAGCCGACGAAGGTCGCCACATGGTTGGCGATGCCGTGCTGCAGGAGGAGCAGCCGGGGCACGTTCGCGATCACGGCGATCACCCCGGACGCCAGCACCATCGGCAGCGGGCTGTTGAACATCGTCGCCCAGCCCGCGACCGCGAAGAAGCTGGCCGCCACGAGGGCGAGCCACACCAGCACCGGCGGTCCGCCGAGCGCCGGCACGGGGTCGGGGGAGATGCCCACGGCGCGGGACACGATCCACACGCCGATGGTGATCGACAGCATGACCATCGCCGCGTAGGTGACCCGCGGGAGCCCTGCCGACAGGTCGATCCGGGTGAGGTCGAGCCCGCCGGTCACCAGCGGGAACCCGGGGACGAGGTAGATCGCCGCGCAGACGAACCCGGCGGCCAGCCGCGGCGACGGGCCGCCGAGGGCGGCGTCCAGCAGCGCGCTGAGCAGGGTGAAGCCGCCGGTGGCGAGGGCGGCGGCGGCGAGCACCGTGGGCAGCAGGTTGACCTGGCGGCGCACGAGGAAACGGTAGGCCACGAACGACACCGCGGACGCCGGCAGCACGGACACCACCTCGCGCCAGCCGCCCCCGGTGAGCACGGCGACCGAGGCGCAGGCCAGGGCCACCCAGAGCGTGACGAGCCACTCCGGGTAGAGCCGCGGCGTGGACTCGATGTGGTCGAGCAGGCTGTCGACCTCGGTGGCGGTCACCGAGTCGGCGAGGGTGGCGTGCAGCTCGTGCAGCATCGCGATCCGGTGGGCGTTCACCCCCGGGCTGGCGATCTCGCCGATCTGGGTGCGGAAGATCCCGCGGCGCGAGACGGTCAGCGAGATGTCGGTGAAGGTGATCTGCGCCTGCATCTCGTCGAGTCCGACGGCCCGGGCGACCCGGCGCATGAGCTGCCGGACGCGCAGCGAGCTGGTGCCTGCGCCGAGCATGAGCACCCCGGCCCGGAGCACGGCGTCGGAGCGGCGGATGAGGTGAAGGGGCTCCAGGGCGTCCTCGAAGGTCTGGTCACCGAAGCACTCGGGATCGGGCGTCGGGCTCGGGGGCTCGTCCGAGGACATGTCAGCGGGGCTCCATGGTCGTCGTGGTCGGCGCCAACGCTACGCCGGTAGGCTCGGCCCGTGAGTTCGCGGACCCTCCTGAACACCCCGGCCACCGTGCTGCTCATCGGCAACGGAGGCCGCGAGCACGCCCTGGCCCTCGGCCTGGCACGGGATCCGGCGGTCACGTCGCTCCACATCGCGCCCGGCAACCCCGGCACCGCGCGGCTGGGCACCAACCACGACGTCGACCCCCTCGACGCGGACGCCGTCACCGCGCTGGCCCGCGAGGTGGACGCCGACCTCGTCGTCATCGGGCCCGAGGCGCCGCTCGTCGCCGGCGTCGCCGACGTGCTCCGCGCCGCCGGTTTCGTCGTCTTCGGCCCGTCGAAGGACGCCGCCCGGATCGAGGGCAGCAAGGCCTTCGCCAAGGAGATCATGGACGCCGCCGGCGTCCCCACCGCCGCCGCCCGGGTGTGCACGACCCAAGAGCAGGCGGCCGCCGCGCTCGACGAGTTCGGGCCGCCCTACGTCGTCAAGGACGACGGGCTGGCCGCGGGCAAGGGTGTCGTCGTCACGACCGACCGCGACGCCGCCCTCGCGCACGCGGCGTCCTGCGACCGGGTGGTCATCGAGGAGTACCTCGACGGGCCCGAGGTGAGCCTGTTCGCGATCACCGACGGCGTCACCGCCCGGGAGATGCTCCCGGCCCAGGACTTCAAGCGCGTCGGCGAGGGCGACGAGGGGCCGAACACGGGCGGGATGGGCGCCTACGCGCCACTGCCGTGGGCCCCCGAGACGCTCCGCGAGACCGTGCTGCACACCGTCATCGAGCCGACGATCGCCGAACTCGCCCGCCGGGGGACGCCGTTCGTCGGCCTCCTCTACGCGGGCCTCGCGCTCACCTCCCGGGGGCTGCGGGTGGTCGAGTTCAACGCCCGCTTCGGCGACCCCGAGACCCAGGTGCTCATCCCGCAGCTGGCGACCCCGCTGGGGCAGCTGCTGTACGCCGCCGGCGTCCAGCGGCTCGACGATTACGGGCCGCTCACGTGGCGGGAGGGCAACGCCGTGGGCGTCGTGCTCGCCGCGCAGGGCTACCCCGGAACTCCCGAGAAGGGGGCCGTCATCACCCTGCCCGACGACACCGCCACCGCGCACGTCGTGCACGCGGGGACGGCCCTCGACGACCGCGGACGCCTCGTCGCTGCGGGCGGGCGGGTGCTCACCGTCGTGGGCCGCGGCAGCGATCTGGCCTCCGCACGGGACGCCGCCTACGACCTCGTGGCGCTGGTCGACTTCCCCGGCGGCTTCCACCGCAGCGACATCGCCGAGAAGGCCCTCACCGCCGCCAAAGCCGTCACTCTGAGCACCCCGGAGGATCTATGAGCGTCCCCAACGTCCTCGCCACGCGCTACGCCTCCCCGGCGATGCGCGACATCTGGTCGCCGGAGCACAAGATCGTCGCCGAACGGCAGCTGTGGCTGGCGGTGCTCGAGGCCCAGCGCGACCTCGGGGTCGACTTCGGCGGCGAGGATGCGGACGCCGTGCTCGCCGACTACCGGGGCGTGATCGACCGGGTCGACCTCCCCTCGATCGCCGAGCGCGAACGGGTCACCCGGCACGACGTCAAGGCCCGGATCGAGGAGTTCAACGCGCTCGCCGGGCACGAGCACGTGCACAAGGGCATGACCAGCCGCGACCTCACCGAGAACGTCGAGCAGATGCAGGTGCTCGCGTCGCTCACCCTGGTCCGCAGCCGGGTCGTCACCACCCTCGGCGAGCTCACCCGGCTCGCCGCCCAGTACTCCGACCGGGCGATCGCCGGGCGCTCGCACAACGTCGCCGCCCAGATCACCACGCTCGGCAAGCGGTTCGCCACCGCCGCCGACGAGCTGCTCATCGCGCACGACCGGCTCGACGACCTCATCGGCCGCTACCCGGCCCGCGGCATCAAGGGCCCGGTCGGCACAAGCCAGGACATGCTCGACCTGCTCGGCGGGGACGCCGGCAAGCTCGCCGAGCTCGAGGACCGGATCGCCGCGCACCTCGGCTTCGGCCAGGTGTTCACCTCCACCGGGCAGGTCTACCCCCGCTCGCTCGACTTCGACGTGATCAGCGCGCTCGTCCAGGTGGCGGCGTCCCCGTCGAACGTCGCGACGTCGATCCGGCTGATGGCCGGCCACGAGCTGGTCACCGAGGGGTTCAAGCCCGGCCAGGTGGGCTCGTCGGCGATGCCGCACAAGATGAACACCCGCTCGTGTGAGCGGGTCAACGGGCTGGCGGTGGTGGTCCGCGGCTACCTGTCGATGGTGAGCGAGCTCGCCGGCGACCAGTGGAACGAGGGCGACGTCTCGTGCTCGGTGGTGCGCCGGGTCGCGCTGCCGGACGCCTTCTACGCCCTCGACGGGCTGTTCGAGACTGTCCTCACCGTGCTCGCCGACTTCGGCGCCTTCCCCGCGGTCATCGACGCCGAGCTGCGCCGCTACCTGCCGTTCCTCACCACCACCAAGATCCTCATGGCGGCCGTCCGGAAGGGTGTGGGCCGCGAGCAGGCGCACGAGGCGATCAAGGAGCACGCCGTCGCGGTGGCCCTGGGCATGCGCGAGACCGGCCGCAGCGACAACGACCTGTTCGACCGGCTCGCCGCCGACGGGCGTCTGCGCTTGTCACATGACGAACTCGAGGGTCTGGTGAGCGAGCCGCTCGAGCTCACCGGCACTGCTCAGGCCCAGGTGGCCGCGCTCGTCGAGCGGGTCCGCCCGCTGCTCGAGGCCGACCCGGACGCCGCCTCCTACCGGCCCGGCGCCGTCCTGTAGTCGCCCGCCGCGGAGTGCCCTCGATACCCTGGGTGGGCCGTCCACGAGAGGATGACATGGCTGAGCAGACCCGCCCGGGCGATCACATCAAGCAGGGCAAGGCCCTGCTGTCGCGCGTCAAGCAGTTGCGCGGGCACGTGGGATCCGACCCGTCCAAGGCCGAGGCGCTCGCCGACGCCCTCAACGAGCTGACCGCCAACCGGCTGGTCGCCCGCCAGTTCGCCGATGCCACCGCCGATGCGCAGGAGGCCGTCGTCGCGGCGGCCAAACTGCTCAGCGAGGCCGGCCCCGTGGGCGCCTACACGCCGCCGCCGCTGGCCGCCCGCTACTACACGGCGGTCACCCACGCCGCGGTCGCCCAGGCAGGACTCGGCCAGCCGGACGCCGCGGCGTCCACCATGGGCACCCTCGACGACTTCCGGGCGCGGCTGGTGCACCCACTTGCCTCCGCGCTGCACCCCCGCACCGCGGTGTGGGCGCTCGCGACCCAGGCCCGCGGCTGCCTCGCGTCCGGCGACGTCGCCGGCGCCAACGCGTTCGCCGACGCCGCCCTCACCCGCGTGGAGCGGTCGGGGCTGCGGTCGTCCGACGACGAGCAGCCGGTGGTGATCGACGCGGAGGTGGTGGTGTCCGACGCGCGGTGGGCGGCCGGACATGCCGACGAGTCGCTGCAGCACCTGCGGACGGCGTCCGACGCGCACGAGGCGTGGGCCGGCGGGCGGCTCGCGGAGGCGCCCAGGCTGAGCCCGGCACTGCTGGCCTTCTACGTCGATCCGCTCGTGGTCGTGCGGCGTCGTCTCGCCGAACGGCTCGCGTCCGTGGGCGACGTCGAGGGGGCTGCCGCGGTGCACGCCGGGCTCGTCGACCGGCTCGCCCCGATCGCCGGACGCCTCGGGCCCGAGGGGAAGGCCCTGCTCGCCGAGCTGCAGGCGTCGGACGACGCCACGGCCGGCCCGGTGCCCGAATACCTGGCCGGATGGACCCCGGTCACCGGCGACGCGGCGCTCGCACCCGAGGTGGAGGCGTTCCTCGAACCCGAGCCGGCACCGGCCCTCGACCTCGAGGCGCTGGCCGCCGAGCGTGCCGCCGCCCGGGCGGAGGCCGACCGGATCGAGGCGGAGCGGCAGGCCGCCGCCCGCGCCGAGGCCGAGCGGGTCGCCGCGGAGCGCGCCGAGCGCGAACGGGCGGCCGCCCAGGAGGCCGAGCGGCAGCGGCTCGAGCAGGAACGGCTGGAGCAGGAACGGCTGGAGCACGAGCGACTGGAGAAGGAGCGGATGATGGCCGAGGAAGCGGAACGGCAGCGGCTGGAGGCGGAGCGGTTCGAGGCCGTCGAGCCCGAGCAGCAGCACGTCGAGTACGAGCGCGCGGAGTCCGAGGTGCTGTGGGCCGCGCAGGCCGAGCAGGAGCGTGAGCCGGGGGCGAAGTCCAGCGACGAGAAGCTGCTCGCCGCGCCCGAGTTCGAGCGGGACGCCGAGGACCGGGAGCGGGAGGCCGCCGAGGAGGCCGAGCGCGAGCGGGTCGAGGCTGACCGCGTCCGGGCCGAGGAGGCGGCGCGGCAGCCCGCGGTCACCGAGACCCTGGCAGTGGAGGAGGCGCAGCGCGAGCGGGCGTCGCAGGAGTACGCCGCGGAGCAGGAGCGGCTCCGGCTCGAGGCCGAGGGGGAGCCGGCGCCCGCCGCACAGGAGGTGCCGGCGGAGTCCGCGCCGGCCGAACCCGTGCTGGCCCAACCCGGGCCGACGGAGTCGGCGTTCGCCCTGCCGACGCCCACCGGGGCCGCGCCGACGGCCGCCGAGCCCGAGCGGATCGCGCCCGAGGCTGCCGAGTACGAGCGGGCGCAGTTCGAGGTGGCCGCGGCCGAGCGGCACGAGGCGCACCCCGCCGACAAGCCGACCGACGACGCAGTGCTCGATCGCTACCGGGCGGCCCAGGCCGAGTACGCCCGCGTCCGCTCCCAGGGGGGACGCCGGGCCGCCCGCGACGCCGCGGCGGAGGTCGTCGAGGCGCTGCGTCCGCTGCTGGCCCGCGACCGCGACGCGTGGGTGCAGACGATGATCGCCTCGCTCAACGACCTGGCGATGACCCGGCGCGCGATGGCCGACCTGTGGGGCGCGCGGGCGGCGTCCAAGGAGGCGCGCGACCTCGAGGGCCGGTGACCGGGAGGCGTCCGGCCCTAGGGTGTGCGCTATGAGCGTGGTGCAGGCCCTCATCGACAAGGGCGTCCGGATCGTCAACCCGGCGTCGGTGGAGATCGCCGACGACGTCGACCCGGAGCGGATCAGCGGCGACGGCGTGGTGATCCATGCCGGCTGCCGGGTCCGGGGGGCGTCCACCGTGCTGAGCGCCGGGGTCGAGCTCGGGGCCGAGGGTCCGGTGACGCTCGAGGACTGCCGGCTCGGGCCGGGCGTGTCACTCAAGGGCGGCTACGCGGCCAGGGCGGTGTTCCTCGAGGGGGCGAACCTCGGGCTCGGACATCACGTCCGCGAGGGCACGATCCTCGAGGAGGAGGCCAACGGGGCGCACTCGGTGGGGCTCAAGCAGACGATCCTGTTCCCGTTCGTCACGCTCGGCAGCCTCATCAACTTCTGCGACCTGCTCATGGCCGGCGGCACCAGCCGCAGCGACCACAGCGAGGTCGGCTCCTCCTACATCCACTTCAACTTCACCCCGTCGGGCGACAAGACCACCCCCTCGCTGTTCGGGGACGTGGCCCGCGGGGTCCTGCTCCGCGAGCGGCCGATCTTCCTGGGCGGCCAGGGCGGTGCGGTCGGGCCGGTGCGGGTGGCCTACGGGACGGTGGTCGGCGCGGGGTCGATCGTCCGCGACGACATCACCACCGAGAACGAGCTCCACCTCGTGGCGCCGCCGGCCACGATGTCGCGGCCGCTGGACGCCCGCGGCTATCCCAAGCTGCTGCCGATGCTCGCCAAGAACCTCGGCTACCTCGCCAACCTGGAGGCGCTCGAGGCCTGGTACCGGCAGGCCCGGGCCCCCTTCTTCGCCGCGCAGCCCCTCGGCGACCTCGTGCTCGAGGGCGCGCTCGCCGCGCTCGCCTCCGCCCGCGCGGAGCGCCTCGCCCGGCTGCACAAGCTCGGAGGCAAGCTCGACCCCGCCGACCCGCGGCACGCACCGGTCGTCGGGGCGTTGCCCGCGCTGCTCGGGTTGTTCGGGGCGCGGACGCCGCCGGCGTCCGGGGGAGTGCTCGAGCCCCTCGTGAGCCGGGCCGGGTCGGCGTCCTACGTCACGGCGGTCAAGGGCCTGTCGGACGCCGAGGCCGCCCCGATCGCCGGCTGGCTGCAGGGGCTCGTCGACGAGCGGACGGCCGAGGCCGCCGGGATCCTGCCCGCGCTCGGCTGAGTGGTCGCGCAACCCTCACGATCGCCGGTGGCGACGGGGGTCCGGGGCCCTGGTGACCTCGGCGCCCACCTCGTCACCGCGGATCGGGAGGGATCCGGCGTCCGCGGTCGATGGCGGTAGCGTTGGCAGCCCCCGATCCGAGGAGCACGCGTGTCGATCACCCTGGCGAACCTGCCCCGGCTCGCCGACCTGCCCAAGCTGCCGAAGTTGCCGTTCGGCGGCGAGGAGCCGCTCGACCCCACCGCCGGTCGCGGCAAGGTCGCCCTGGTCACCGGGGCGTCCTCGGGCATCGGCGGGGCGAGCGCCCTGGAACTGGCCAAGCTGGGTTTCAAGGTCTACGCGGCCGCCCGTCGGGTGGAGCGGATGGAGACCCTGGCCAACCTCGGCGTCTCGGTGCTGCGGATGGACCTCACCGACGACCGGTCGATGGTCGCCGGCGTCCGGACCCTGCTCGACGAGGCGCAGCGCATCGACGTGCTGGTCAACAACGCGGGCTACGGGTCGTACGGCGCCGTCGAGACGGTGCCCATGGACGAGGCCAGGCGGCAGTTCGAGGTCAACGTGTTCGGCCTCGCCCGGCTGGTGCAGCTGGTGACGCCCACGATGCGCGAGCAGGGGTCGGGCCGGATCATCAACGTGTCGAGCATCGGCGGCAAGATCTACGAGCCGCTCGCCGCCTGGTACCACGCGACCAAGTTCGCGGTGGAGGGGCTGTCGGACAGCCTGCGCCTCGAGCTCGCGCCGTTCGGCATCGACGTCGTCATCATCGAGCCCGGCCTCATCGACACCGAGTGGACGCCGATCGCGCGCAAGAGCCTCGTCGAGCGCAGCAAGGGCACCCCGTACGAGGGGCGAGCACGCCGGCTGGCGTCGATGCTGCGCCGGGTCGAGGGGCCGAGGTTCTCCAGTTCCCCCGAACTCGTGGGCCGCCGGATCGCCCTCGCCGCCACCACGGCCAACCCGCGCACCCGCTACCCGGTGGGAGCCGGTGCCGGCACGGTGACCCGGGCCCGGCGGATGCTTCCCGACCGGGCCCTGGACGCCATCGTCAGCCAGCTGTGAGGGGGACGCCGTGAGCGAGGAACTGGTCGCGCTGTACGACGAGTCCGGCGAGCCCGTCGGCAGCGTGCCGCGCGCCCGGATGCGCGCCGAGAACCTCCGCCACGCGGCCACCGGCGTCCTCGTCCGCAACAGTTCGGGGCTGGTCTACGTGCACCGGCGTACCGACACCAAGGACGTCTACCCGGGCCGCTACGACTTCACCGCCGGCGGCGTCCTCGTGGCGGGGGAGACGCCGGACGAGGCGGCGGTGCGTGAGCTCGAGGAGGAACTGGGCGTGTCCGGCGTCCCGGTGATCCCGGTGGGGCGGGGCGAGTACGCCGACGAGCACACCCGGTTCTGGGCCTACCTCTACGAGGCGACGTGGGACGGCGAGGTGCGCCACCAGCCCGAGGAGGTCGCCTGGGGAGCTTGGTGGACGCCGCGCGAGCTCGCCGAGCGGGTGGCGGCCGACCCGGAGGCCTTCATGCCCGACAGCGTCGCCCTGTGGGCGGATCGCCTGTCCGGCTGGCGGGAGGCCTCCGCCGCTCAGTCCCCGGGATCCTGAGCGTCGGCCGGTCGCACGAGCTGGCGGACGAGGACGACGGCGGCCGCCAGCCCCACGATCCCGAGGGCGACGAGGTCGGCGTGGGTCCCGACGCGGGCGACCGCGTCCTGGAGGGCGGCTTCGGCGTCCACGCTGAGGAATCCGCCGCCCACGAGGATGCCGCCGCGGTCGACGAGGAAGAGCACGCCCACGAGGGCGACCAGCCCGCCGCCGATGAGCGAGGTCGAGTTCAGCGTCCTGCCCGCGACCCGCAGCGGACGCCCGCGCAGCAGGCGCCGCTCGCCGAGGCGCAGCCGCTGCCAGAGCAGGGCCAGCACGAACAGCGGTGCAGCCATCCCGAGGGCGTAGACGGCCAGCAGCGAGCCGCCGCGGAGCGGGCTGCCGGTCGTGGCCGCGACGGTGAGGACGGCGCCGAGGATGGGGCCGGTGCAGAAGCCGGTGAGCCCGGACGCCGCGCCGAGGGCGACCACCGCGAGGGTCGACGTGCCGGCGTCCCGGCGGAGTCGATCGGTGCCGGGGAGGCTGAAGCCGACCCCGAGGGCCTGGAGGACGCCCAGCACCACGAGCAGCGCACCCGCCGTGACGAACAGGGCCTGACGGTGGGTGTAGACGAGCATGCTGAAGGCGCCGCTCCCGAGGCCGAGCGGCACCAACGTCGCCGCCAGTCCCAGGTAGAACGCGCCCGTGCGCCGGAGGAGGCGTCCCGGGGACGGGAAGGCGTACGCGAAGAACGACGGCAGCAGGAACGCGCTGCAGGGGCTGGCCAGGGCGAGCACGCCGCCGAGGAAGGCGACGACGTAGCCGACGCTCACTTCGCCGCCGCGGCCGCTTGCTGGATCATGGCGACGAACGTCGCCGTCGGTTGCGCGCCCAGCACCGGCTGGCCGTTGATGAGGAAGGCGGGCGTGCCCGTGATGCCGAGCCCGACACCCTCACTGAGGTCGGCCTGCACCTTGTCGGCGCCCCGGTTCGCCTTGACGTCCGCGTCGTAGCGGGCCAGGCCGAGTCCGGCGGCGGACGCGTACTCGCGCAGGTGAGCGGCGGAGAGGTCGCCGTGGTTGACCTGGTGCTCGTGGGCGTAGACGAGGTCATGGAACTGCCAGAACTTCCCCTGGGCGGCAGCGGCGCGCCCGGCGACGGCCGCGAGCTGGGACTCCTTGCCCAGGTACGGGAAGTCGCGCCACTCGATCCGCAGCACCCCGGCGTCGACGAACTGCTTGACCAGCGTCGGCTCGGTCTCACGCGCGAAGTGGCCGCAGAACGGGCACTGGAAGTCGGACCAGACGACCATGACGACGGGCGCATCGACCTTGCCCATCGCGTAGGGGTCGCCGGGGATGCGCCGCGCCTCGTCGGGGAAGGGCGCGGAGGAGGGGGTGGAGGAATCGGCCGGCGTCGCCGGTGCGCCGGAGCTCGAGGACGCCGCGGGGCTGACGGCGGCGCTCGACGAGCCCGAGCCGCCGCCGGTGGACAGGAATGCGAGGACGATGACGAGGACGAGAACGGCCGCCGAGGCGATGATCTTCACCT
>DATAKK010000018.1:0-32102 GCA_036261615.1 Propionibacteriaceae bacterium
GAGGTCGACCGGGTCGTCGCCGGTGACCTCGAACGCCTGTCGGTTCTGGGCACCCGGCGGTTGGCCGGGCTGGTGCGGGCGGAAACCTACCGCCGCGATCCCGCCTCGGCGGTGGCCCGGGTGGCCCGGGCCGAAGCCGACCGGTTCGTCTCCTGCCGGCCCGCCCCCGACTGCATGGTCCAACTCACCTGCCTGCTCCCGGTCGCCCAGGGTGTCGCCGCCTATGCGGCCCTGGTCCGGGCCGCCGACACCGCCCAAGCCCGTGGTGACGGGCGCACCCGCGGTCAGGTGATGGCCGACGAACTCGTGATCCGGATCACCGGTCAGGCCCGGGCCGACGCCGTCCCCCTGGCCGTGCACCTGGTCATGCCCGCCGACACCCTCCTCGCCCGCGGCAGCCAGTCCGCACGGGTCGTGGGTCACGGGCCCGTCCCCGCCGAGGTCGCCCGGCGACTCGTCGCAGCCGCACCCCGGCTCGCCTCCTGGGTGCGCCGGCTCTACGCCGAACCGCACGGCCGGCTGGTGGCGATGGACTCCGACCAGCGCTACTTCCCGCACGGCCTGGCCGAGTTCATCACCCTGCGTGACGACACCTGCCGCACCCCCTACTGCGACGCCCCCATCCGCCACATCGATCACATCACCCCCTACGCCGACGGTGGTCCCACGAGCGAGACCAACGGCCAAGGACTGTGCGAACGCTGCAACCACGCCAGACAAGCTCCCGGATGGAGCGCCCGAACCGTGTTCAGAGACATCGTCCCGGGCTCGGCGCCGGGTGCGGCGCACGAGGTGGTGCTGACCACGCCTACCGAACACCGCAACACCAGCCGCAGCCCGAACAGGTGACAACCGGAGCGGTTGTGAGACCTCCTCGCGAGGTTGCCTCGAATTGGTGTGGCTGCCGGGATCGGAGGCCCAACCGACCCCGACGACGGGCGGGTGCTTGTGCGCCACGGGAACTATCGGATGTTGGCGTCCTCGCGGAACTCCCGCCACACGTTCTCGAACATCTCGTCCACCACGGGCATCGGCCGAACCGGTCGCCAGACGAATCGGGGGACGCCCGCACCCTCCCACCACGTTTCCTGCACCACGCCGTCGAGCCGGCCGGCATCGAGCCTGTGCCGGTAGTCCTCCGGGAGGTCGATCTCGCTCCCGTCGGCGGACGCCGGCAGCTCACCGGAGGGATCGGTGTACAGCACGGCCCCCCGCGACCTGCCCCCGTGGTCGAGGTAGTCGAGCATGGCTTCGAGATACACGTACTGGCTGGTGAGGATGTCGCGGATGAGGAACAGCCGGTTGACCGACCGCCGGCTGGTGGGGTCGGCGACGACGTCGGCCGAGTAGTCGGCCAGCCACCCGGCGATCTCGTCCCGGGCCGCCCGGACACCGGCCCCGGAGCGGACGAAGGCCGCCCGGTCGCTCATCAACCGGGTGCAGTCGCGCAGCATGGCGTCGGTCGTGTCGGACGCCGACCCCGCGCGGCCGGTCGCCTCCCGCAGCAGGCCCTGGGCCGCCGTCACCACGGGTGCGGCCGCCGCCCGGAACCCCTCCTCCGGCCGGGGATCCTGGCGTCGGCGGGCCGCGATGAACTGCGCTGCCCGCGTCGCCCCGACCTGGCCGGAGTTGAGCGCCGCGCCGCCCGGCCGGTAGACGCCGTGCGACCCCGCCGCCTCGCCGACCGGGAAGAACCCCTCGACGTTCGACTGCCACCACGCGTCGACGACCAGGCCGCCGTTGTTGTGCTGGGCGCAGACCGCGACCTCGAGCAGGTCGGTCTCCAGATCGACCCCCGGATTGCGGTTGAGGTAGAAGTCGTAGGCGGGCCGGTTCATGTGCTGCAGCCGCTGGATGGGTGTCGAGTCCCCGCCCCGCGCGTCCTGCATGGCCACGACCCCCGCGCGCTCGAGGTACTCGCGCGCCTCGGCCCCGAGGGCGGCGGGATCGAAGCGGACCCCCAGCGGGTTGGAGCGGAAGTCGAGGAACACCCGGCGTCCGCGCAGCACGGTCTCGCGGTGCACGAGCAGGTCGATGAGCGAGGACCCGTCGCGCGCCTTGCGCACGTCGAACGGCCACTGATAGCCCTTGAGGAAGGTCCGGGTGATGAGGTCGCCGTAGTCGGGGAGGGCCTCGATGAGGAACTCCCGCTCGTCGGATCCGTCCTGAGCGGTGGAGACGAAGCGGGGAACCGCCTGCATGTACGTGCCGGAGACGTTCCACCGCGGCTTGATCGAGGCCAGGCCGAACTGCCACTCGGTGAGGTTCTTGCCGTGGACGCCGGCGCGCAGGGCCGCGCCGTTGGCCCCCCACTGCCCGTGCGGGTAGACGGCGTCCGCGTACATGCCGGCCGGGCCCCCGGACGCGTAGACGATCGACGTGCAGCGCACGAGGAGGAACCGGGATCCCGTCGCCGGGAGCAGATGGTTCGACGCCACGCCCGGCCGGGGGAGGTCCGTCCGGTTGGTCTCGGGCCCCTCGTCGTCATCCGGGCGCGGGCCGGCCGCGGCCCGCACGTCGGTGCGCAGGCACAACAGGCCGGCCACCCGTCCCTCGGCGACGACGAGGTCGACGATGCGGCAGGCGTCGAAGACCGGGGTGCCGTGCCCCCGCACCCGGTCCTCGAGCGACTCGACCATCGACTTCGAGGTGAACGGCCCGACCGAGGTGGCCCGCTGGCGTGGATCGTGGTCGGTCTTGTAGCCGATGAACTCCCCGAGCCGGTTGCTGGGGAACGGGACCCCCGCCTCGACGAGGTGGTAGAAGCACCGCGCCGAGAGGGCGGCCTCGGCGACCGCGTTGTCGCCGTCCATGGCGCCGCCGGAGAACAGCGTCCAGGCCATCGCCCGCACCGAGTCGTCGTCGTCGCCGGACAGGGTCAGCTTGTAGTAGGTCTGCTTGTCCGAACCCGCGTTGCGGGACGCGCCCGCGCGCACCTTGTCGGTGACCATGACGACGTCGTCCTGGCCGAACTGCACGAGCCGGTCCGCCGCGCAGTATCCCGCGGCGCCCGTGCCGACGACCACGGTGTTCGCCGTGACGACGGGCACGTCCTCGTCGCCGATGCGGAGGGTGCTGATCTGCATGGTGGTGCTCCTCTGAGGGCTCGGGGATCTCCCGGACGCCGGTGGGCCTGGGTCACAGGGTGGGGATGTGCATGCCGCCGTCGACATGGATGACGTCGCCGGTCGTGTACGGCATGAGGCCGCTGAGCAGCAGTGAGACCGCGCCGGCGACGTCGCTCGGCTGGCCCCACCGGGGGATGGGGGACAGGCCCTGGGCGAGCAGGGCGTCGTAGCGGTCCTTGACCCCTGCCGTCATGTCGGTCGCGATCACTCCCGGGCGCACCTCGTTGACCGTGATGCCCTCCGGCGCGAGCCGGGCCGCCCACAGCTGGGTGGCCATCGCCACCCCCGCCTTGGAGAGGCAGTACTCGCCGCGGTTGAGGCTCACGTGCGTCGCCGAGATCGACGAGACGTTGACGATGGCGCCGCAGGGACGCTCGAGGCTCAGGGGGTCGGCGTCCCCGCGCTGGGCGATGAGCCGGCGGGCGACGAGCTGAGTGAGGAAGTAGGGGCCGCGGAGGTTGATGCCCATGACCCGGTCGTACGAGTCGGGCTCGGCCTCGAGGATGTCGGCCCGCACCAGCGGGGCGACGCCCGCATTGTTGACGAGGTTGTCAACGCGGCCGTACGCGTCGAGGGCGGCGTCCAGGAGCCGGCGGTGGGTCTCCGGCTCGGCGACCGAGCCCCGGACGTAGGTCACCTCCCCGTGGTCTCGCAGTTCGGCGATCAGCTCGACCGGCTCGTCGCGGGTGCCGAGGACGACGACCCGGTGGCCGTCGGTGAGCAGGCGGCGGGTGATGCCGAGGCCGATGCCCCGGGCGCCCCCGGTGACGATGGTCACGGGAGCGGCGTCCCTCGTCGGCGCGGGGTCGGAGAGCGGTCGGTCCACGGTCATCCTCTCGTCGGGACGGCGACGGCCGTCCGCACAGGACCATTCTGGTCCCCTCGGGGAGAACCGGCAAGCGCTTTCCAGATTCTCCCGCGTCCCACGTAGTGAGCCCCCGCCCAGAAATTGACTCGTTTCAACGCATTGACTTTGGATGAGTCGGGCCGTAGGCTCCGGGAAGCGCTTCCCAGGGCGCTGGTCACATGCAACGACGCACAGGGAGACCTCATGAAAACCACACGCAGAACAACCCTCGTCGCCGGCGCCCTGGCGGCCGGCCTGGTCCTCGTCGCCACGGGGTGCGGCACGGGCGACAGCGGCGGCAGCAGCGGCAACGCCGGCGGCAAGACCGTCGTCCGCCTCGCCTGGTGGGGCAACGACGTCCGCAACAAGCTGACGAGCGATGTCGTCGCCGAGTTCGAGAAGGAGAACCCGGACATCTCGGTGCAGCTCGAGCCGGGTACCTGGAGCACCTATTGGGACAAGCTGGCCACCCAGGTGGCCGGCGGCAGCGCTCCCGACGTCATCCAGATGGACGAGAGCTACCTCACCCAGTACTCCGACAACGGCACCCTGCTCGACCTCAAGAAGGCCGGGCTGGACCTGTCGAACTTCCCCTCCGGCACCGGCGACATGGGCACGACGTCCAAGGGCACCTTCGGCGTCGTCGCCGGCATCAACTCCCAGGTCGTCATCGCCAACCCCAAGGTGCTCAAGGCGGCCAACGTCTCGATGCCCGACGACAAGACCTGGACGTGGGACACCCTGGCCAAGGACGCCGAGAAGGTGACGGCCAACAGCCCGTCGGGCACCTACGGCTCGGCGAACTGGGCCTACACCGACTTCATGCTGCGGCTGTGGCTGCGTCAGCACGGCGCCGCCGAGTACAACGGCAGCCAGCCCGGCTTCACGCCGGCCCAGCTGGCCCCGTTCTTCCAGCAGGCGGTCGCGCTGCAGAAGAGCAAGGCCTTCCCGACCGCGTCGCTGGCCTCGCAGGACAGCACGACCTCCCAGGACCAGGGGATGGCCGCGACCAACAAGGTCGCCTTCTCGTACTGGTGGAGCAACCAGATCACCGCGCTCAACAAGGACACCGGTGAGAACCTCAAGCTGCTCATGCCGCCGAGCACGACGGGCAACGCCAAGGACAGCCAGCTGTACTACAAGGCGTCCATGCTGTGGTCGATCAACAAGGCGACCAAGGTCCAGGCGGCCGCGCTGAAGCTGGTCGACTTCCTCGTCAACAGCCCCACGGCCGGCAAGATCCTCGGCACCGAGCGCGGTATCCCCGCCAACAGCAAGGTGCTCGACGCGATCACCCCGCAGATGAGCCCGACCGACAAGCAGGTCTCCGACTACCTCAAGAGCATCTCGGGTGACCTCGGCTCGCCGATGGGCCTCACTCCTCCGGGGGCCAGCAACGCCAACTACGCCACCTACGTGACGAACCTGCTCTTCGGGAAGACCACCCCGCAGCAGGCGGCGCAGGACTACCACGACTCGGTGACCTCGGCCCTCAAGGGCAAGAGCTGACGGAGTCCACCTGGTGTGGCCGTCCCTCCCGGGCGGCCACACCGGTGGTCCCGTCGATCGGACCCTGCCATGAGTGCCATCGCCGAACTCTCCCAGGCCCGTCGGGGACGCGACGAGTCCCGTGACAACAAGGCCGCCTACCTGTTCCTGCTGCCGTGGCTGATCGGCCTGCTGGTCATCACCATCGGGCCGATGGTCGCGTCGCTGTACCTGTCGTTCACCGACTACAACCTGCTCAGCGCGCCCCACTGGATCGGGGTGCAGAACTACGTCGCGATGTTCCACGACTCGCGGCTGATCAACTCCCTCAAGGTCACGTTCATCTACGTGCTGGTGTCGACGCCGCTGCAGCTGGCGCTGGCCCTGGGCATCGCGATGCTGCTGAACCAGGGGATGCGGGGCCTCGCCTTCTACCGGTCGGTGTTCTACCTGCCCTCGCTCATGGGGGCCTCGGTGGCCATCGCCGTGCTGTGGCGCCAGTTGTTCGGCACCACCGGCCTGGTCAACCAGCTGCTGCTCAAGGTCGGCGTGACCAACCCGCCCGGGTGGATCGCCGACCCGTCGACCGCGCTGTGGACGATCATCCTGCTGCACGTGTGGACCTTCGGGTCGCCGATGATCATCTTCCTTGCCGGCCTGCGGCAGATCCCCACGATGTACTACGAGGCGGCGGCCGTCGACGGCGCGTCGAAGTGGACCCAGTTCACGAGCATCACCATCCCGCTGCTGAGCCCGATCATCTTCTTCAACCTCGTGCTGCAGATCATCGGGGCGTTCCAGTCGTTCACCCAGGCGTTCGTCGTCTCGGGCGGCACCGGCGGCCCGTCCGACTCGACGATGTTCTACACGCTCTACCTGTACCTGCAGGGGTTCGGACAGTTCCGCATGGGCTACGCCTCAGCGATGGCGTGGCTCCTCATGATCATTGTCGCGATCTTCACGGCCGTGAACTTCCTCGTCTCCAAGTATTGGGTTCACTACGATGACTGACTCCGTCCGTACAGAGGACATCTCGCTGGTCGACGCGCCGCTCGCCGCCGTGGAGGAGCCGAACGGCGCCGACGCGGGCCCGGCACGACGCCGGTCCGGCCACCCGGTGCGTTCGCTCATCAAGCACATCGTGCTGATCGTCGCGTCGATCATCATGATCTACCCGCTGCTGTGGATGCTCGTCAGCTCGTTCCGCCCCGCCGACGAGATCTTCAACAACACCTCGATCTTCCCTTCGGCGCTGCGCCTCAGGAACTACGTCAAGGGCTGGAGCGCGATCCCGGGCTTCACCTTCACGAACTTCTTCATCAACTCGATCACGATCACCGTCGGCGCCATCCTCGGCAACCTCATCAGCTGCTCGATGGCGGCCTACGCGTTCGCCCGGCTCAAGTTCCGGGGCCGCGGGATCTTCTTCTCGATCATGCTGATGACGCTCATGCTGCCCTACCACGTCACCGTGGTGCCGCAGTACATCATGTTCTCGAAGCTGCACTTCGTGAACACCTTCGTCCCGCTCGTGCTGCCCAAGTTCCTCGCCACCGACGCGTTCTTCGTGTTCCTCATGGTGCAGTTCATCCGGGGCCTGCCGCGCGAACTGGACGAGGCCGCCCGGATCGACGGCTGCGGCCACGCCCGCATCTTCCTCAACATCATCCTGCCGCTCATGGTGCCGGCCATCGCGACGACGACGATCTTCACCTTCATCTGGACCTGGAACGACTTCTTCCAGTCGCTCATCTACCTCACCCGGCCGGCCAACTTCACCGTGCCGCTCGCCCTCAACTCGTTCCTCGACACGACCAGCGGGTCGGACTGGGGGAGCATGTTCGCGATGAGCGTCCTCTCGCTCGTCCCGGTCTTCCTCGCGTTCCTGTTCGGCCAGCGCTTCCTCGTCCGAGGCATCGCCACCACCGGCATCAAGTGATCACTCCCCGACCCTGACAGAAAGGACCCCGCTCGATGCGCCGCTACGGCCTCATCGGTACCGGACACCGCGCCCAGATGTACACCGACGCCATCGGAGGTGCGCACCGCGACCGGGCCACCCTGGTCGCCTTCGCCGACACCAACCCCGGACGAATGGCCTACCACCAGAAGCGGATGAGTGAGGAGTGGGGCTATGCGCCCGACGCCATCGCCACCTACGGGCCCGACGACGTCGAGACGATGATCGCCGACCAGCGCCTCGACCGGGTGATCATCACCAGCCCCGACTTCACCCACGCGGGCATGATCACCCGGGCACTGCGGGCGGGCGTCGACGTCGTGGTGGAGAAGCCGCTGACCATCGACGCACCCTCGGCGAAGAGCATCGTGGACGCGGTGCACGAGACCGGCCACCAGGTGGTGGTGACGTTCAACTACCGCTACTCGCCCCGCAACTCGGCGCTCAAGGAGCTCATCCAGAGCGGGCGGATCGGAAAGGTGTTGTCGGTGACCTTCGAGTGGGTGCTCGACACCGCCCACGGCGCCGACTACTTCCGCCGCTGGCACCGCGACAAGAAGAACTCGGGCGGCCTGCTCATCCACAAGGCGTCCCACCACTTCGACCTCGTGAACTGGTGGATCAGCGACATCCCCCAGCGGATCTACGCGAGTGGCGGCGTCCGGTTCTACGGCTCCGAGAACGCGGACGCCCGCGGGCTCGGGCCGCGCCCGGAGCGGGGCACCCACGACGGGCCGCACGGACCCTTCGAGCTCGACCTGCGCGACGACCCGCGGCTCAAGGCGCTGTACCTCGACAACGAGCAGTTCGACGGCTACCGGCGCGACCAGGACGTCTTCGGCCCCGGCGTCACCACCGAGGACAACGTCGCCGTGATCGTCGACTACCAGGGCGGCCCCACACTCAGCTACGCCCTCAACGCCCACTCGCCGTGGGAGGGCTACCGGGTGGCGGTCAACGGCACCGAGGGGCGCGCCGAGCTCGAGGTGGTCGAGCGGGCCGCCGTGCTGCTCGACCAGGGCGCCGCGGTCGTCGACCCGTCCGCCCGCCCGGACGCCGTCGGCGGCCGGCAGAAGGGCGAACGACTGGTGCTGCAGCGACACTGGGAGGAGGCCCAGGAGGTGCCGATCCCCGAGGGGGAGGGCGCGCACGGAGGCGGCGACGCGCTGCTGCTCAACGACGTGTTCGTCGGGCCGGGCGACGACCCGCTGGGCCGGCCGTCCGACTACGTCGACGGGCTCCGCGCGATCTCGGTGGGAATCTGCGGCAACCGGTCGATCGCGACCGGGCTGCCGGTGACGCCGGCGTCCCTCGGCCTCGACCTGTCCCGCTGAGCCGTGCCGGACCTGTCTGGCACGTTCGCCGACCCGATCGCCGGCTATCACGACTGGCCGGCCTTCCTCGACGGCGCGGGCCTCGCGCCCGGGCCGGAGGTGCTTCCGGGTGCGGCGTCGCTGCTCGGCGTGCCCCGGCCGCTGCCGGTGGGCGAGGTGCGTCGCGAGCAGCCGGTGGTCTCGGCCGGCGTGGCGCACACCCGGTTGTCGTGGTCTGTCGGCTTCGGCCCCGACATGGCCGCCTGGCTCTGCCATCCGGTGGACGCCGACCCGGCCCGGCTGCCGGGGGTGCTGTACCTGCCCTCGCACGGCGGCCTCAAGGAGGTCGGGGCCGAGCGGCTGCTGGACCTGCCCGGCCTGCCCGACTGGTTGCTCGCCTACCGGTCGGGGGAGGGCGGGCGGGGGGCGGCGTCCGCGCTCGCGGCCCGCGGGGTCACCGTCGTCGTTCCCGACTCGTTCACGTGGGGCGCCCGCCGCTTCGACCTGCGTCCCCCGGACGGTGTGCGCCCCGACCACGCGACGTTCGAGGTGCTCGCCGCTGAGCACGAGGACGTCCTCGCCAAGTACTGCCTCGACCTCGGCACGACCTACGCCGGGATGGTGGCCCACGACGACCTCTCGGCGCTGCAGGTGCTCCGGCGGCTCGCCGCGCCCGGGGAGATCGGCGTCATCGGGTTCTCCGGTGGCGGCGGGCGCGCCGCGGCACTGGGAGCCCTCGCGCCGGTCGTCGGCCGGGTGGTGGTGGCCGGGATGATGTCGACCCTGCGCTCGCTCGTCCCCGCGCACACGGGGAGGCACTCCTGGCTGCTGCACGTGCCGGGGCTCGCCTCCGGTCCCGACCTGCCCGGGCTCGCCGCGGCCGCGCGCCGGCACCGGCTCATGGTCGTCTACGGCGAGGCCGACCCGCTGTTCCCCCTCGCGGGCATGAGGGCGGCGGACGCCGCGCTCGTCGAGGCCTTCCGCGGCGCGACCGGGGAGTACCGGGCGGTGTGGCACCCGGGCGGCCACGAGTTCGGCGTCGCCGAGCAGGAGGTCGCCTTCGACTTCCTCACCGGCCACTCGGACGCCGGCAGGTCCCCCTCAGCCGGCTGACGTCAACCGGACCGGTCCGATGAGACCCGAGGGTCGCAGCGCGCCCTCCCAGTGGTTCGCGGCGGAGTTGGTCACCACGACCTCGAGCCTGTTCCCGCCGGCCCGCGTGAGCGAGGCGTCGACCCGGCACGTGTAGGGGGCCCAGAACAGCTGGGCGACGGCGCGGCCGTTGACCCGCACCTCCGCCAGTTCGCCGACCCGGCCGAGGTCGAGCCGCAGCTCAGCGGGCGCGGGCAGGTCGAAACCGGCCGAGTAGGCCGCCGAGCCCGCCGCCGTCTCCAGGTCGGCGCGCCCGGTCCAGTCGCCGAGGCCGTCGGGAACGACAGGAAGGCCGTCGGCGGTGACCGTGAACGGGGAGAGGAACACCTCGCGCCACACCGCGGGGCGTTCGGCGTCCGGCGGCGTCGGGGTGCGGTCGGAGCGCACCAGCCAGAGCGATCCCCGCCGGGGCAGCTCGATGCGACCCGTGGACGACCCGACGGTGCCGGTCCAGGGATCCCACACGTCGACGGCCCCGGTGTCGAGGCCGATCGGTTCCTCGCCCTCGTTGGTCACGAGCGCGGCCGGGCGGCCGAGGAGCCTACCCGGGCGCGCCCGCAGGTCGTCGCGACGTCCGGTGGACACGGTGAGCCAGTCGGGGGCGAGGTCGCCGAGGGTGGTCGGGTCGGTCGTGGTCCGGACGCCGGCGGCCCCGAGTCGTGCGGCCGCGGGGTGGCCGACCGAGGCGCGGGGAACCAGCACCGCGTCGAACCGCACGTGGCCGGCCATCGGCCGGGGGTGCGACGGGTCGCTCGTGTCGACGCCGAGGTCCTCGGCGGGCACGTAGGCGAACGGCACCTGGTGCTGGTAAAGCCACACGACGTCCTCGTCGGGGGCGGTGTCGTCGGCGACGAGCACCGCGACGCCCGGCGCCTCGACGAGGGTCCGATTGAGCAGCGTCATCCGGGCGAGGTAGCGCAGCACGACCGGCAGACGCGGCCACCACACGTTGTGCCACCCGACGTCCGGCTCGCTCTCGTAGGCCCGATTCCCCCGCACCGAGGAGAACACGGCGTGCAGCAGGAAGTCGGTGATGCCGCGCACCGCGCTCCAGTCCGACAGCCATTTCACCTCGTCGAGGCTCAGCCGCCACCCATAGGCGCCGAAGATCTCGGTGACGCTGCGGTCGCGACCCCGCAGCAGCCGGGCGCTGCCGGCGTCCCGGGGCGCGACGCTCTGATCGCCGTGCAGCGCGGTCTCACCGGGCAGCACCCAGCGCCAGATCGTGTCCTGCCCCGGCCAGGTGAACGTGTCGAGCGCCCGCAGTTCGTCGGCCCGCATGGGGTGGCCGGTGAGCGCGAGGCCGTGCTCGTCGCACCATGCCCGGTGGGTGCCGTAGTAGACGTCGGCCACCCGGCGCGAGACCGCCTCCGAGAGCAGGGTTCGCACGTCGCCGCCCTCGGGCTCCCACAGCAGGGCGAGCCGGGGGAGGATCTCGTCGGGGGACGTCCCGCCGAGCCGGGCGAGGTCGCGCTCGAGCCCGGGCGTCCACGGGAAGGAGTCGGGCCGGGGACCGCGGCCGTCGACGCTGGGCTCGTCGGTGAACAGGCCCACGACGGTCGTGCCGAGCCAGGGGGCGAGGTGGTGGGCGTAGCCGTCGTGGGTGAGCCGGCGGAAGCAGGCGACGGCGTCGGGATTCATGAGGTCGGCGGCGGCCGGGGCGAGGGGGGAGCCGTCGTCCTGGTGGGCGTGCGCGCCGCGGATGGTGCCGCCGCTCGGGCTGTCGAAGACCGCCACCACCCGGTGCCTGCCGGGGGTGTCGAGCCGCGCGAGGCCCCGGTCGTCGACGCTCGCCGCGCGGACGCCGTCGGGGCCGAGCACGACGGTGGCCAGCCGGCGGTCCCAGAGCCCGCGGCCGAGCGTGGGCCTGGCGTAGCGCACCTCACCGGCCCCGACCTCGACGACCTGCTCGGCCCGCACGAGGCAGCGGGCGGCGAACTCGGGGTTCTCGGCCACCACCGCCCCGTTGGCCGACCCCGACGGGTAGCTCGCCTCGTCGTAGAGGACGACCTGGAGGCCGAGACGCTCGCAGGTGGCGGCGACGTGGCGCATGAGTTCCCACCAGCGGGGGGTGAGGTAGCCGACGGCGGGGTCGAGCCCGATCCGGCCGTGGGGCACGATCGTGCCGAACCCCGCCCCGGCCAGCCGCGACAGATCGGCGTCGATGATCGCCTCGTCGAGCGCGTCGTTGAGGAACCAGAAGACCCAGGGGCGCACGTCGCCGCCGGGGTCGCCGAAACGGGCGGCGAGGGCGCCGGGGGCCGACTCGGACGCCGTCATCGGGCGGCGAGCCAGGGCAGGAAGTCCTCGGTCGTCAGCCGCCCGTCGGCGACGATCAGCCGGTAGCGCCGCCGCAGCGGTGCCGAGACGGGCTCGCGCCAGGCCAGGGCGCTGCCGATCCCGTCCCATTCGCCGTGGCGGACGAACCACCGGTCGGTGGCCGAGGAGTCGTCGGCGAACTGCATGACCAGGGTGACATCTCCTCCGGGGAACCGCCCGGCCCACGCCACCCACGGCGCGTGTCGGCCGAAGACCGCCGCGTCGCCCTCGCCGAGCGGCGACCAGACCCGCACGTCCTCGCTGCGACGCAACCGCAGCTGGAAGCCGCCGTACCCGGCGTCCTCGCGCCCGTTGGTGCCGGGTCCGCCGAGGTGGATCTCGGCGGGCGACACCGGCTCGAGCGCGATGTCGGCGTCCAGCACCCACGCGGCCGGGGAGACCTCACGCCACTCGAGGGTGCGGGTCTCGCGCAGGTCCACCGGCGGGATCGGCTCCCCGATCGGCGGCACGACCGGGCCGTGCCAGCGCAACTCCTCGACGAGGCGGCCCGGGGCGGCGTCCAGGAAGCGGGTGTGGTCGATGCGTCCCTGGTCGCCGAGCCACGTGTAGCCGTGCCCACGCACGTAGGTGCGCCCGCCCCAGAAGTTCACCCGGTTGACGTCCTGCATGGTGAAGCCGAGGCCGCAGTGCCAGTCGTGGTCGGCGGGGTGGGTGTCGCTCACGACGACGCCGCCAAGGGTCCGGATGGGATGCAGATAGGGGCGGGGACTGCTCAGCGGCACGATGTCGCTCCCGTCGGCCAGTTCCGCGACCACCCGGCCGCCGAGCTCCAACGAGGCCAGCGGACGCCGCGGCGTCCACACGTCGATCGCCTCCTCCGACGCCCAGGGGGCGCCGGCCGACGCGAAGCCGTGGCCGTCGGCGAGCGCCGCGTCGATCCAGCCGTCGATGCCGTCGATGACCGGGTGGGCGGCGTCGCCCTCGCCCACCCAGGTGACGCCCTCGGCGGCCACCGGGCGGGGATCGGGGCGGTCCTGGGTCGCCTCGAGGACGGCCATGAAGCCGACGGTGTCGGCGAGAGGGACGAGCAGCGGGACGCCGGCGCGCAGGTGGTCGAGGAGGTTCTCCAGCAGGTCGATCCGCCCGAACGTCTCCCGCGTCTCGCGGTCACCGACCCGGGTCACCAGCTCATCGGTCGTGTAGGAGAACTCGGCCCGCCCGCGGCTGCCGACCAGGGTGACGGTCGGGGGGAGTTGCTCGGGGGCGCAGAGGGTGAGGGCGGCGCAGATGGGCGGCGCGTCCCGGAGGTCGATCCGGACGAACGAGGTGTCGTCGGCCTCGATGTCGTGGGCGCGGTAGAGCTCGGTCGTCACCCGCTCGATGTCGTCGATGTGGTGGACGCCGGCGAGCGCGAAGGCGGTCGCGACCGCGTGGGCGAGGGGGTTGGTGACCACCCCGTCCGCGACCCGGCGGCCGCCGACGGTGCGGCGTCCGGCCCAGGGGGCCCGCTGGTAGTAGGCGCGGTCGCGCAGCCAGGTGCCCCGGGCGTGGATGGCCTCGATGGTCCCGAGGGTGCCGTCGCGCATGAGCTCGCGCAGCCGGGGGATCGCCAGCGACCCGAGGCTCTGGAACCCCACCTGGACGCTGTGCCGGGTCTCCTTCTGCTGGCGGAGCAGGGCCCAGAACTCGGCGAGCGAGGCGACGGGGGGCTTCTCGAGCATGACGTCGGCGCCCGCGGCCATCGCGGCGCGGGCCATCGGCTCGTGCAGGCCGATCGGCGTCGCGATGCTCACCACCTCGGGACGGTGCTCGGCGAGCAGGTCGGCCAGGTCCGCGAACATCGGCACCCGGACGCCGTCGGGCGGCCCGGCCGGGTCGGCGATCGCCACGAGGCGCGCCCGCCCGGCGTCGGCCATCCGGGCGATCCGCTCGAGGTGGATCCTGCCGAATCCGTGGGCGCCCACCTGGGCGATGGTCACGAGGGAGTCCTGGGGCGTCACGCGACCTCCTGGAACGGAACGGGAATGCGCTTTCCTGAACCCTATCCCCGCCGGTCGCCGGATGGCAACGGGCCGTCCCACCCCTCGCGCCCGGGGGGCGGGGCCAACTCCGATCCGGGAAGGCGCCATCGGGGCCGTCACTCTGCGAACTTCGCGCCACCTGCCACACGGCCGGTCGGGAGGGCGGCGAGTGGCAGGTGGAGTAAAAATCGCAGGCACCGGGGGCGCCGCGACGCCCGAGCGCGACGGGTGCGGCAGGATCGTGGGGTACCCGATCCCAAGGAGCAGAAGATGACCCATGCCGCCCACCGACCGCTGCGCGTCGTCGTCTGGGGAGAGAACTGGCACGAGCGGAACCAGCCGCACGTGGCCGAGATCTACCCCGACGGGATGCACGCCGCGATCAAGTCCGGCATCGAGGAGAACCTCGGCGACCGCGCCGTCGTCACCACCGCGGTGCTCGACGAGCCCGAGCACGGCCTCACCGACGAGCGGCTGGCGCAGACCGACGTGCTCACGTGGTGGGGGCACGCGCGGCACGACGAGGTGTCCGACGAGGTCGTCGAGCGGGTCTACCGCCACGTCCTCGGCGGCATGGGGCTGGTCGTGCTGCACTCCGCGCACTGGTCGAAGATCTTCCGCCGGCTCATGGGCACGACGTGCGCGCTGAGCTGGCGCAACAGCGACGACCGGGAGCTCGTCTGGACCGTCGATCCCACCCACCCGATCGCCCAGGGCGTCCCCCACCCCATCGACATCCCCAAGCAGGAGATGTACGGCGAGCAGTTCGACGTCCCCCCGCCCGATGAGCTCATCTTCGTCAGCTCGTTCACCGGTGGTGAGGTCTTCCGCAGCGGCATCACCTACCGCCGCGGCAACGGCCGGATCTTCTACTTCAGCCCCGGTGACCAGGAGTTCCCGGTGTACCACCACAAGGACGTGCGGCGGGTGATCGCCAACGGGGTCGCATGGGTGGCGTCCGACCGGTCGACCCACGAGGCGCCCGAGGTCATCCACTCCGGCCCCGGACCCTTCACCCGCGGCGGCGAGTGACGCGATGACCGCGACGTCGGGGGTCCTCCGGGTGGGGATGGTCGGGCACGGGTTCATGGGAGCCGCCCACTCGCATGCGTGGCGCACCGCGCACCGGTTCTTCGACCTGCCGCTCACGCCGCAGCTCACCGCCCTGGCAGGCCGGGACGCCGCCCGGGTGGCGGAGGCTGCCGACCGGCAGGGGTGGCTCAGCACGGAGACCGATTGGCGACGGCTGGTCGAGCGCGACGACGTCGATCTCGTCGACATCTGCACGCCCGGGGACACCCACCGCGACATCGCCCTCGCCGCCCTCGCGGCGGGCAAGCACGTGCTGTGCGAGAAGCCGCTCGCCAACTCCGTCGCAGAGGCCGAGGAGATGGCGGACGCCGCCCGGCGCGCGTCCGCGCGGGGCCGGGTCGCCATGTGCGGTTTCAGCTACCGCCGGGTGCCCGCGGTCTCGCTCGCGCGGCGCTTCGTCGAGGAGGGCCGGCTCGGCGAGATCCGGCACGTGCGCGCCCAGTACCTGCAGGACTGGCTGAGCGACGCCGACGCTCCTCTCACGTGGCGCCTCGACCGCTCGACGGCGGGCAGCGGCGCCCTGGGCGACATCGGCGCGCACCTCGTCGACATGGCGCAGTGGGTGAGCGGCACCACGATCGAGGGGCTGTCGGCCGTGCTGCGCACGTTCGTCACGGAGCGGCCGGCCGGCGGCCGGTTGGCCGGGCTCGGCGGCACCGGGGCCACGGACGGTCCGAGGGGCCCGGTCACGGTCGACGACGCCGCCGCCTTCACGGCCCGCTTCGGCAACGGCGCCCTCGGTGTCTTCGAGGCCACCCGGTTCGCGCTGGGCCGCCGCAACAACCTGCGGCTCGAGATCAACGGCTCCCTGGGCTCGGTCGCGTTCGACTTCGAGGACATGAACTCGCTGCTGTACTACGACGGCGCCGACGAGCCCGAGGCGCAGGGGTTCCGGCGGATCAGCGTCACCGAGCCCGTGCACCCCTACACCGGCAACTGGTGGCCGGCCGGGCACGGGCTGGGCTACGAGCACGGCTTCACCCACGAGGTCGTCGACCTCGTGCGGGCGATCGCCGACGGCACCCAGCCGCGTCCCTCGTTCGACGACGCGCTGCAGGTGCAGCGGGTGCTCGCCGCCGTCGAATCCTCGGCGGCCGACCGGGCGGCGTGGCGCGAGGTGTGAGGACGCCGGTCGCCCCGCCCCCTCAGGCGAGGTAGAAGTACTGCCGCAGCACCTCGGGGGTGCCGCCGCCGGGGGACTGGAAGTAGGCCGCCATGGACGCCTGCCACCGGGCGTCGACCTCCTCGTCGCCCATCGCGCGCATCGCGGCCTCGGTGTCGTCTGCCTCGAAGTAGCCGACCACGAGGCCGTCGTCGGGGCGTAGGAACAGCGAGTAGTGCCGCCAGCCGCAGCGGGTGAGGGCCTCGCGCATCTCCGCCCACACGTGCTGGTGCTCCTCGACGTACTCGTCGAGCCGCTCGGGGCGGACGCGGAGGAGGAAGCAGGCGCGGCCGGGGGAGCGTTGGTCGGTGGTCGCCAGTTGGGTGTCGAGGTCCATCGGAGTGCCCTTCGGGTCGGGTCAGCCGGCCAGCAGCCAGCGGATCTCGTTCTCGAGCAGCCGGCGCCGCGTGGTGGAGCGGTACGACCGGTCGTCGTGACCGAGGCCGTCGTAGACGATGCGGCGTCCGGGCGACCAGGCCATCACCTCGTCGAGGCCGGCGAGCTCGTGGGTGAGCAGCGGCACCGAGCCGGGAGCGACCTCGAGTCCGCTGTAGCGCTCGTCGAACGCGAGCACCATGGGTCGCCCGGCCAGGGTCGGGTCGACGCCGCCGGCGTCCGGGAGCCCCTCGAGCACCGGGTGCTCCTCGGCGCCGGGGGCGGCGGTGAAGCCGGCGATGCTGATCCGCGGGTGCGAGGAGCGACCCTCGACCCAGGAGCCACCGAGGATGGCGGCCCAGGTCGGCCAGTCGGGGAAGGTGGCGGCGGCGGTGTGCACCGCGAGCACCCTCCCGCCGTCCTCGATCCAGCCGCCGAACTCGGCGAACGCCTTGTCCCAGGCCGGGTCGGACGTGGGGGGTTCCTCGCCCTTGCCCGTGTTGACGATGACGAGGCGCGAGTCCTCAGGGAGGAGCGCCTCCGGCGAGCCGGTCCCCCGGACGGCCACGTCGAGCCCCATGGCGGCGACGATGTCGGCGATGGCGCCGCTGGTCGCGGCGAACGGGTGCCAGGGGTCGGAGTACCGACCGGTTCCGGAGAGGATCGTCACATCGGTCACGCCCTGCACTGTTCCCCATGGCGGGGGCGCGGTCAAGGCGCGATGCGTGTCACTCCGCCGCGCCGGCCCGGCGAAGCACCTCGCTGAGCCGCTCGGCGGCCGCCATCACGGCCGGGGCGTGCAGGCGTCCGGGCTGCCGGGTGAGCCGTTCGATCGGGCCGGAGACGCTCACGGCGGCGATCACCTTGCCCGAGGGGGAGCGGACGGGGGCCGAGACGGACGCGACGCCGGGCTCGCGCTCGGCGACCGACTGCGCCCACCCGCGGCGGCGCACCGTGGCGAGGGCGACGGCCGAGAAGCTCGCGTGCGCCAGCCCGCGCTGGATGCGCTCCGGGTCCTCCCAGGCGAGGAGCACCTGGGCCGCGGAGCCTGCCGACATGGTGAGCTGCGAGCCGACCGGGACGGTGTCGCGGAGCCCGGACGGGCGCTCTGCCGCCGCCGCGCAGACGCGGATGTCGCCCTGGCGGCGGAACAGTTGCGCCGACTCGCCGGTGATGTCGCGCAGCCGCGCAAGAATGGGTCCGGCGGTCGCGAGGAGGCGGTCCTCACCCGCCGCCGCGGCGAGTTCGCTCAGCCGGGGACCGAGCACGAACCGCCCCTGCAGGTCGCGTCCCACGAAGCGGTGGTGCTCCAGCGCGACGGCGAGGCGGTGGGCGGTCGGGCGGGCCAGCCCGGTGGCACTCACGAGGCCGGCCAGGGTCGTGGGCCCCGTCTCAAGGGCTGAGAGCACGAGAGCCGCCTTGTCCAACACACCCACGCCACTGGTATCGTCCATGTATCGAGATTAGCGTCTCGCCATCTGATACGGCAAGCGGGGCGGGAGCCGAACTTCCGAGCAGGTGGAGACGTCCGAGTCATGGGTCAACCGGCACAAGGAGCGGTAGATGGGCAAGACACTGAGCGAGAAGGTGTGGGACGCGCACGTCGTGCGCCAGGCGCCGGGGGAACCCGACCTGCTCTACATCGACCTGCACCTCGTGCACGAGGTGACCAGCCCCCAGGCGTTCGACGGGCTGCGCCTCAACAACCGCACGGTGCGGCGTCCCGACCTCACCCTGTGCACCGAGGACCACAACACGCCCACGCTGAACATCGACAAGCCGATCGCCGACCCGGTGTCGCGCGCCCAGGTCGACACGCTGCGCAAGAACGCCGCGGAGTTCGGCCTGCGCATCCACTCCCTCGGTGACGCCGACCAGGGCGTCGTGCACATCATCGGCCCGCAGTTGGGTGTCACCCAGCCGGGCATGACGATCGTCTGCGGCGACTCGCACACCTCAACGCACGGCGCGTTCGGTGCGCTCGCGTTCGGCATCGGCACCTCCGAGGTCGAGCACGTGCTGGCCACCCAGACGCTCCCGCAGGCGCGGCCCAAGACGATGGCCGTGACCGTGACCGGCAAGCTCCCCGACGGCGTCACCGCGAAGGACCTCGTCCTGGCGCTCATCGCCCAGGTGGGCACCGGCGGGGGTCAGGGTTACGTCGTCGAGTACCGGGGTGACACCATCGAGGCGCTCTCGATGGAGGGCCGGATGACGATCTGCAACATGTCGATCGAGTGGGGTGCCAAGGCAGGCATGATCGCTCCCGACCAGACGACGTTCGACTACCTCGAGGGACGCCCGCACGCGCCGGAGGGCGCCGACTGGGACGCGGCCGTGGAGTACTGGAGGACCCTGCGCACCGACGACGACGCCGAGTTCGACCGCGAGGTCGTCATCGACGCGACCCAACTGACCCCGTTCGTCACGTGGGGCACCAACCCCGGTCAGGGCGTGCCGCTGGGTGCCAGCGTCCCCAGCCCCGACGACTTCGACGACGAGGTGGCCAGGTCGGCCGCGACCCGGGCGCTGGAGTACATGGCGCTCACGCCCGGCACCAGGATGCGCGACATCGCCGTCGACACCGTGTTCCTCGGCTCGTGCACCAACGGCCGGATCGAGGACCTCCGTCTGGCCGCGAGCGTGCTCAAGGGTCACAAGATCGCCGACAGCCTCCGGATGCTCGTGGTGCCGGGCTCCGCCCGGGTACGGGTGCAGGCCGAGTCGGAAGGCCTGGACAAGATCTTCCTCGACGCCGGTGCCGAGTGGCGTGCCGCGGGGTGCTCCATGTGCCTCGGCATGAACCCGGATCAGTTGAAGCCGGGAGAGCGGAGCGCGTCCACCTCGAACCGCAACTTCGAGGGCCGGCAGGGCAAGGGCGGACGCACGCACCTCGTCAGCCCGGCCGTCGCCGCGGCGACCGCCATCACCGGTCACCTGGCCGCCCCCGCCGACCTCGCCAACTGACGGCCACGGACCACTGAGGAGAACGTCATGGACAAGTTCACCAGCCACACGGGCGTGCCGGTTCCGCTGCGCCGCAGCAACGTCGACACCGACCAGATCATCCCCGCCGTCTACCTCAAGCGGATCACCCGCACCGGGTTCGAGGACGGCCTGTTCTCGGCGTGGCGGGCCGACCCGGAGTTCGTCCTGAACAAGGAGCCCTACAACCGGGGGACGATCCTCGTCGCCGGCCCCGACTTCGGCACCGGCTCGTCGCGCGAGCACGCCGTCTGGGCGCTGCAGAACTACGGCTTCAAGGTCGTCGTCGGCTCCCGGTTCGGAGACATCTTCCGCAACAACTCGGGCAAGGCCGGCCTGCTCATCGCCGCCGTCGATCAGGACGTCGTCGAGAAGCTCTGGGACTTCGCCGAGCAGAACCCGGGGGCCGAGATCACGGCGTCCCTCGTCGACCGGACGATCACCGCGGGCGGCCAGACCTACCCGTTCCAGATCGACGACTTCACCCGGCACCGCCTGCTGGAAGGCCTCGACGACATCGGCTCGACCCTCCAGCACGCCGACGACATCGACGCGTACGAGCAGACCCGGCCGTCGTTCAAGCCGCGCACGATCCCGGTGCGCACCGCCGGCTGACGACCCCCGGGCCCCGTCCGGCACGCCCGCTCCGACCCCGACCCCCGGTGAGACCCGTCTCCCGGGGGTCGTCGGCGCCCCAGGGTTGGCGGCCGGTCAGCCGGCCAGGGGTCGGGCCAGGTCGGCCGTCGCGGCGTCCGGGTGCTCGAGCCGCACCAGCAGCCGCTGGCCCGGACGGAGCGACCGGAAGCCGGTCACCGCGCTGTCGGGGACGGCGATCTCGACCCCGGCGTCGGTGATGGAGGTCCAGCCGGTTCCGGCGCGCTGGGCCACCGTGGCCTGGAACCACGCGCCGGGGGACGACCCGTCCGCGTGCTCGCTCATGCTGCTCCCTCCCTCGCGGCCGCAGCGGACGCCCGCGGGTTAGGGTGCGGAGAGGCGCGGTCAACCGTGACTCGACGATAATCACCGCGCCCGGTGAGGACCAGTCGTGCTGTCGCAGGTGAACCACGAGCCCGCCGAGCCGGCCTACCGGGCGCTCGCCGTGGGCGCCCACGCCGCCCTGTCGCTGGTCACCCGGCGCGACTGGCGCCACCAGGAGCGGGTTCCGCAGGCCGGCGGCGTCCTGTTCGTCGCCAACCACATCTCCAACTTCGACCCGCTGGTGCTCGGGGAGTACCTCATCTACTCCGGACGCTGGCCCCGTTACCTCGGCAAGGAGGAGCTCTGGCACGAGCCGGTCGTGGGCTGGCTGGCCGCGCACTGCGGGCAGATCCCGATCCGGCGAGCGGCGGGGGAGTCCGGGGCGGGCCTGGCCGCGGCCGAGGAGGCGCTGCGCCGGGGAAAGGCGGTGACCGTCTACCCCGAGGGCACGATCACCGGCGATCCCGACGGGTGGCCGATGGTCGCGAGGTCGGGGGCCGCCCGGGTCGCGCTCGCCGCGCGCTGCCCGGTCATCCCGCTGGGTCAGACCGGCGCCGACCTCGTCATCCCCGGGAAGCAGATGCACATCCCCCGGCTGGTCCCGCCCAAGCCGATCACCATCGCCTGCGGGGAGCCGGTCGTCCTCGACGACCTCTACGACGCCTTCCACCCGGAGGGCGACCGGGGGGAGGACGTCGACCCTGCCGTCGTCCGGCGGTCGCACGAGGCGATCGTCGAGGCGGGCGCGCGGATGATGGACGCCATCACCGCCCTCGTCGAGGAGGTCCGGGGACGCCGGGCGCCGGCGGACCGCTACGACCTGCGCCTCGGACGCCGCGTCCCCCGGCCCACGCCCCCGGACTGGGCGACCCGGTAGTCGAGGTCTGCCGGCCCAGGTTCGAGCGGCGTACGTTCTCTGCTTTCGCCTACGTTCGCCCAGCGAACGTACGCCGGAACGTCGCGAACGTACGCTGCGGGAACGAGGCCGGGGATGGTCGGCTAACCCACCGCCTCGCGGTCTCGGATGAGGCTCGACTCGGCCGTGCCGAACCGGATGCCGCGCGCCTCCGACCCGACGAAGGTGAGGATGGCGACCGCCAGGAGCACCGGGACGATGGTGGCGGCGAGGGCGAACGGATACCCGTGCGACTTGGCCAGCGCCTGCTGGATGGGCAGGTTGAACGCCGCCAGCAGGTTGCCGAGCTGGTAGGTGACGCCCGGATAGAAGCCGCGGATCTCGTCGGGCGAGAGCTCGGTGAGGTGCGCGGGGACGACGCCCCACGCGCCCTGGACGATCACCTGCATGAGGAACGAGCCGAGCGCCAGCAGGCCGATGGTGTGCGAGTAGGCGAACAGCGGCACGATCGGCAGACCGATCAACGCGCAGATGATGATGAGCATCTTGCGCCCGTAGCGCTCCGAGAGGGTCCCGGCGGTGATGCCGCCGATGATCGCGCCGATGTTGTAGCCGATGATGATCCACGTGGCCGTGCCGGAGGCGATGCCGGCGCCGCCGTCGTTGTGCGCCTTGAGGAAGGTCGGGTACACGTCCTGGGTGCCGTGGCTCATCCAGTTGAACGCGGTCATGAGCAGCACGAGGAAGATGAACCGGCGCCAGATTCGCGGGTTGGAGAAGATCGTCCGCGCCGACGTGTGGGTGCGCCGCTGCAGTTCCCGGGAGTTCTCCCAGACCTCGGACTCGCGCACCCGCGAGCGGATCAGCAGGCTGATGGCGGCCGGGACGATGGACAGCGCGAACATCCACCGCCAGCTGAGGTGCAGCCAGGTGTTGAGGATGAGGAACGCCAGCGCGGCGAACAGGTACCCGAACGAGTACCCCTCCTGGAGCAGCCCGGAGTAGAAGCCGCGCCGCTTCGCCGGGATCTTCTCCATCGCGAGGGCGGCGCCCAGCCCCCACTCGCCGCCCATCCCGATGCCGTACAGCAGCCGGAGCACGAGCAGCACGGTGAAGTTCGGGGCGAACGCGCAGAGGAACCCGACGATCGAGTAGAAGGTGACGTCGACCATGAGGGGGATCCGGCGTCCGCGGCGGTCGGCCCACAGGCCGAAGAGGAAGGCGCCGACCGGACGCATGAACAGGGTCGCCGTGGTGATGAACGCGATCCGCTCGAGGCTGATGTGGAAGTCCTTGGCGATGTCGGCGTAGACGAGGACGACGAGGAAGTAGTCGAACGCGTCCATGCTCCAGCCGAGGAACGCGGCGATGAACGAGTTGCGCTGGTCTGGGGTGAGCCGTTGGGCCTCGGGGTCGGGGCCCGCGGATGCTGCGGAACTGCTCATGTGCTTCTCCTTGCCGGTTGGTGGGGCTCCTCTGCTAGCTGTGTGACGGTTGCGACCCTAGTCCGGGGGGTACCGGAAGGGGTAGTACCAGTTGGGGACGCGTGCCGGGTGGCCGGCGTCCGGAGCGGGCACCATTAGGCTGAGGCCACCCGACCGACCCGAGTGAGGCCCGATGACGACCACCGCCGATTCCGCCGCCGACAGCCGCACCGACCGCCCCCGGGTCGTGCTCGTGTTCGGGGGCATCTCGTCGGAGCACTCGATCAGCTGCCTCACCGCCGCCTCGGTGGCGTCCGCGATCGACCCGGCCCGTTACGAGGTGTCCGGACTGGGGATCACCCCGACCGGCCGGTGGACGCCGTACACCCTCGACGAGATCCGGGCCTTCACCGTGGTCGACGGCGAGCTGCCGCGGCTCGGTGAGGAGCGGTCGGACGCCGTCCTCGTGCACACCGCCGACGGAGTCTTCGTCGCGGCGCTCGACGGCGAGGCGCACGTGGTCGAGCCGCGGCCCGTCGACGTCGCCATGCCGCTGCTGCACGGCCCGTTCGGCGAGGACGGCACGGTGCAGGGGTACTTCGAGATGCTCGGGCTGCGCTACACCGGCGCCGGCGTGACGGCCAGCGCGATCGGTATGGACAAGCACATGATGAAACTGGTCCTCGCCGGGTCGGGACTTCCGGTCGGGCCGTTCGCCACCATCCTCCCGGGCCAGTGGGACGCCGACCGCGACGGCTGCCGCCGGGCGGTGGCCGAGCTCGGGCTCCCGGTCTACGTCAAGCCCGCCAGGGGCGGGTCGTCGGTCGGGATCAGCCGGGTCGACTCGCTCGACGAGCTGGACGCCGCCATCGCCGAGGCCCGGCACTGGGATCCGAAGGTCATCGTCGAGCGGGGGATCGTCGGCGCCCGCGAGATCGAGTGCGCGGTGCTCGGCGACCTCGACCACAGCGGGCCCCGGACGTCCCGCGTCGGGGAGATCCGCATGCACACGGAGTCGGGCTTCTACGACTTCGACGCCAAGTACCTGCCCGAGGAGCAGGTGACCCTCGACGTGCCGGCGGCCATCGACCCCGAGGTCGAGCGCCGGGTGCGCGACGCCGCCGCCCGCACCTTCACCGCCGTGGCGGGGGAGGGGCTCGCCCGCGTCGACGTCTTCGTCACCGGCGACGGGGAGGTCATCGTCAACGAGATCAACACGATGCCCGGGTTCACGAGGTTCTCGATGTTTCCCATGCTGTGGCAGGCGAGCGGCATGAGCTACCCCGAGGTGATCGACGACCTCATCAGCCAGGCGTTGCGGCGTCCGGTGGGACTCAGGTAGCCGCTACACGCAGGGCTTCACCTCGCGCATCTTCGAGACCGCACCGGTGAGGTCGATGAGGGCGTTGGACGCCGGCTGCAGCGAGCTCGCGACGCTCACCTCGATGTAGCCGGCGCGCCCGATGGTGGTGAACACCCATCGGTCGGGGTGCTGCTCGGAGAGCCAGCCGACGTTGTTGATCACCGCGCACGGCGAGGTGGTCTGCAGCGCGGCCGGCTTGGGGACGCCGCAGCGCAGCGCCACCGCGTCGCCTCCCCATTGCGCCGTGAACGTCGTGGACGCCGACCGCGACAGCCCGTCGACGGTGGCGGGCAGGGCCGCCATCACCGCCCGGCACTGGTCGGCGACCTCTCCGGTGGGGGAGGGCTCGACGAGGGCGCGCGGGCTGGACGTCACCGTCGCGCTGGGCGTGGTGGCGGGTGAGGAGGTCGCGCCCGACTGGCAGCCGGTGAGGGCGACCAGCGCGAGGGTTGCCGCAGCGAGGCGGCGTCCGGGGGCGCCGGTCACAGGTGGATGACGGGGCAGGTGACCGTGCGGGTGATGCCGGGCACCCGCTGCACCTGGGCGACGACGAGCTGGCCCAGCTCGTCGACGGTGTCGGCCTCGGCCCGCACGATGACGTCGTAGGGGCCGGTGACGCCCTCCGACAAGGTGACGCCCGGGATCTCGCGGATCGCGAGGGCGACCTCGGCCGAACGCCCGACGTTGCTCTGCACCAGGATGTACGCCTGAACCATGGTGGGTCCTTCCACGAGCGGGGCGGCGACGGGCGGTGCCGCCGGTACTCACGGTAGCGTGTCGGCTGGGCGGACCGGCGGGAACATCGGCTGAGGCGCCGCGGGTGCGCCCGACCGATCCCGACGAAGGGGGCCCGCATGGGTGCCGACGACGTAGCCGCCCTGGGCGAGTTCGGGCTGATCGCCGACATCACCCGGTCGCTCGAGATGCCCGACGCGGTGCAGGTGGGTCCCGGCGACGACGGCGCGGTGTTCCGGGTCAAGGGGGCGAGCGTCGTGAGCGTCGACGCCCTCGTCGAGGGCGTGCACTTCCGCCGCGACTGGAGTTCGGCGATCGACGTGGGGCGCAAGACCGTCGCGGTGAGCGTCGCCGACCTCGAGGCGATGGGCGCCGACCCCGTGGCCCTCGTCATCGCGCTGAGCGTGCCGGGGTCGCTGCCCGCCAGCTGGGTCCGCGACTTCGCCACCGGCGTCCGCACCGAGTCCGAGGCCGCCGGCATCACCCTGGTCGGCGGCGACACGACGAGGTCGCGCGACATCACCATCTCCGCCACGGTCATCGGCCAGCTGGCCGGACGCCGGGCCGTCACCCGGGGCGGGGCCAGGCCCGGCGACGTCGTCGCCTACATCGGCCGCCTCGGTTGGGCGGGGGCGGGACTCACCGTGCTCACCCGGGGCTTCCGGTCGCCGCGCGCGGCGGTCGACTCCCAGCGCTGCCCTCAGGTGCCCTATGGGCAGGGCGCCGCGGCGTCCCTCGCCGGCGCCACCGCCATGGTCGACATCTCCGACGGCCTGCTCGCCGACCTCGGCCACATCTGCGAGGCGAGCGGGGTGACCATCGACCTGTCCCGTGAGGAACTGCCGGTCGACGACCCGGTGCGCACCGTCGGCGCGGCCACCAACCGCGACCCCCTCGATTTCGTGGTCACCGGCGGCGAGGACCACGCCCTGGTCGCCTGTTTCCCGGTCGGCTCGATCGCCGCCGGCTGGCAGGTCGTCGGCCGGGTGCACGAGCCCGCCGAACGGGACGCCGGGGCTCCCCGGCCGGCGCCGCTGGTCACCGTCGACGGCGCGGCCTGGCCCGATCCGGGGGGCTGGGACCACTTCCGCTGAGCCCGCCGCCGCGGCGTGGGGCTTCGCCGGGACGCCGCCCATGGGTTAGCCTGCGGGCTATGGCGACACGCGCGTCTTCCCCCGCGCGACCCACGCCACGCACCTCGACGACCACCCGGAGCAGCTCCTCGGGCCGGTCCTCCGGTGGTGCCTCCCGTGGATCGCGCAGCGGTGGAAGCAACCAGACCAGATCCGGCCGCTCGACGGCGTCCGCACGCAGGCGCCCGCAGCAGCCGCGTCCGAACCCGGTGGGCCGGGCCGTCGGCGCGCTGTGGCACGGCCTCGCCCGCCTCGTCGGCGCCTCGGTGCGCAGCATCGGGCACGTCGAGGACGTCGACCCGGCGTTGCGCCGCGACGGCGCCGGGCTGCTGCTCATCGCCATCGCCATCGTCGTCGCCGCGAGGTTCTGGTTCGGCCTGCCGGGCACCGTCGGGACGATCATCGCGGTGAGCGTGTCGACGATGGTCGGCATGCTCAGCTACGCGCTCCCGGTGGCCTGCCTGGCGATGGCCTGGCGCACCCTGCGTCACCCCGACAAGAACGGCCCCGCGGGGCGCCAGATCGTCGGCTGGATGGCCACCCTGTTCGGCTTCCTCGGCCTGGTCAACCTGGCACACGGCCTGCCGCGTCCCGACAACCCCGTCGCGCTCCGTGCCGCCGGCGGCATGCTCGGGTTCATCTCGTCCAGCCTGCTCTCCGACCTGCTCACCGCGTGGGTCGCGGGGCCGCTGCTGGCGCTGCTGTTGATCTTCGGCATCCTCGTGATCATCGGCAAGCCGCTGCACGAACTCGCCGAGAACGGGCGCGAGGTGCACGAGCGGATGGCCCAGCGCCGCGCCGAGCTCGCGGCCGCCCGGGCGGCCCGCCAGATCGAGTACGGCGTCGACAAGGCGTACGAGTCGGCGCTCGTCCGCGACGACGACGTCATCGACGCCGAGGTCGTGGAGGACTCGCTCCCCGTGCCGCTGCCCCCGGCCACCCCCGTCGACATGCCGCTGCCGACGCCCCCGGAGGCCGTTGCGGCGTCCCACCCGCTGGAGCCGCCGGTGCACACCCCGGCGCCCCCGCGGGTGGAGCAGCTGCAGCTGTCCGGCGAGGTGCAGTACTGCCTGCCCGACGTCGCCCTGCTCAAGCCGGGCACCCAGCCCAAGGCGCGCACCGAGGCGTCCGACCAGATCGTCGGCCGACTCAGCGAGGTGCTGCGCCAGTTCGACATCGACGCCCGGGTCACCGGCTACACCCGTGGCCCGACAGTCACCCGCTACGAAGTGGAGCTCGGCACCGGCGTCAAGGTCGAGAAGGTGACTGCGCTCTCGAAGAACATCGCCTACGCGGTCGCGTCTCCCGACGTGCGGATCCTCTCGCCGATCCCGGGCAAGTCGGCCATCGGCATCGAGATCCCCAACCGCGACAAGGAGGTCGTCTCCCTCGGCGACGTGCTCCGCTCGGCCCGTGCCCGGTCCGACCACCACCCGCTCGTCGTCGGCCTCGGCAAGGACGTCGAGGGCGGCTTCGTCATCGCCAACGTCGCGAAGATGCCGCACCTGCTCGTCGCCGGCGCCACCGGCTCGGGCAAGTCGTCGTTCGTCAACAGCCTCATCACCTCGATCATGGTGCGCGCGACGCCGGACGAGGTCCGCCTGCTGCTCGTCGACCCCAAGCGGGTCGAGCTCAACCATTACGAGGGCATCCCGCACCTGGTCACGCCGATCATCACCAACCCGAAGAAGGCCGCCGAGGCGCTCGGGTGGGTGGTGCGCGAGATGGACCAGCGTTACGACGACCTCGCGGCCTTCGGGTTCCGCCACGTCGACGACTTCAACAAGGCGGTGCGCGCCGGCCAGGTGCAGCTGCCGCCCGGCTCGGAGCGGGTGCTCGCGCCCTACCCGTACCTCATGGTCGTCGTCGACGAGCTCGCCGACCTCATGATGGTGGCCCCCCGCGACGTCGAGGACTCCATCGTCCGGATCACCCAGCTGGCCCGCGCCGCCGGCATCCACCTCGTGCTCGCCACCCAGCGCCCGTCCACCGACGTCGTCACCGGCCTCATCAAGGCCAACGTCCCCTCGCGGCTGGCGTTCGCGACGTCGTCGATGACCGACTCGCGGGTCATCCTCGACCAGCCCGGCGCCGAGAAGCTCGTGGGCCAGGGCGACGGCCTGTTCCTGCCAATGGGCGAGAGCAAGCCGGTCCGCGTCCAGGGGTCGTGGGTCACCGAGGCGGAGATCCGCGACATCGTCCGCCAGGTCACCTCGCAGCTGCAGCCGCAGTACCGCGAGGACGTCACCGCGCCCGCGGGCGGGGGGAACAAGCCGGCCGAGGACATCGGCGACGACCTCGACCTCGTGCTGGACGCCGCGCGCCTGGTGGTCGAGCTGCAGCTCGGGTCGACGTCCATGCTGCAGCGCAAGCTCCGGGTGGGCTTCGCCAAGGCCGGACGCCTCATGGACATCCTCGAGACCCGAGGCGTCGTGGGCCCCTCCGAAGGGTCCAAGCCGCGCGAGGTGCTCGTCAAGCCCGACGACCTCGAGGGCGTGCTCGCGTCCCTGTCGGTCGGCTGACGCCGCCCGACAACCACCCGTCTGGCGTTGCGCCTCTCCCGACACGGCCGGCCCCCCTGGGGTGGCTGCGTGTCAGCAGAGGCACATCTTCAGGCTCCCGCCGCTGTCAGGCGGAGCCGTCGGCCGAGGGAGTAGCGGACGCCGCCGGCGTCGCGTCGGTGAGGGACGCGACGATCACCCGCAGCCCCTCCTCCTCGGCCACCGAGAGGAACGACTCCGGCGCCCGCTCGTCGGTGACGAGGTGGGTGAAGTCGCGGAGCAGGCCGAGCGAATAGACGGCGCCGGTGCCGATCTTCGTGCTGTCGAGCAGGAGCACGCGCATCGGGGCGACCCCGAGCATGGCGCGCTTCACCGCCACGATCTGCTGGTCCTGGTGGTAGGTCTGGCGGTCGATCACCGCCGAGCAGGAGGCGAGCAGGACGTCGGCGTAAAGGTTGGCGATCGTCTTCTCGCAGAGGATGCCGAGGAAGGCCTGGTAGCGCGGCACGTAGTCGCCCCCCAGGGCGATGAGCCGATGCTTGGTCTGTTCCGTGACGAACTTCATGGTCGGGAAGCAGTTGGTGATGACCGTGACCGTCTCGTCCGGGTCGTAGGACCGGATGGCGCTCATCGTGGTCGTCGACTCGTCGCAGACCACCGCCTGCCCGCGCTCCAGCAACTGCGCCGCCGCGCGTCCGATCGCCTCCTTCGCCTCCACCGCCGCCGTCATCCGGTAGGGAAGGTCGGCCTCGTACAGGCTGGAGCGCGATGCCGCGGCCCCTCCACGCACCTTGCGGAGCACCCCCTCGTGCTCGAGTTGGTCGAGGTCGCGGTGGATCGTCATCCGGCTCACATTGAGCGCCGCGGCGAGCTGGTCGACGGTGACCGAACCGGACTGGTGGACGAGATCCCTGATGTAGTCGCGTCGGTAGTCCGGCTTGTTGGCGCTGGCCGTGGGGGCCTCCGCGGGCGGGGTGGGGGTCATCGAGTCTCCTTGACTGCTGAGCGCGAGGCGCAAGCGGCTGTTCCAAGAGTGGCACAAGTGGTCCGAAGAATGTGACAACTGATTCAAACGGGGCGGGTGATGTGACAAATATGTGACGTTGGCCGGGTCCAGGGGCCGGTCAGCTGGCGAAGTGAACAAAATGGGCGGGAAAACATCACAAAGACTCTTGTGATGTCACATGGGCCACCGTTACAGTCATCTCAACTTCACTTCTTACCTGGAGCACCGATGACGTTTCTCGTCAACTCTCCCGCCGACTTCGCCGACGAGGCGCTGGCCGGCATGGTGGCGGCCAATCCCCGCTACCTCCGCCCTGTCCACGGCGGCGTCGTCCGAGCCAGCAAGGTGCCCGACGGGCAGGTCGGCGTGGTCATCGGCGGCGGCAGCGGGCACTACCCGGCGTTCGCCGGCTGGGTGGGCCCGGGCCTGGCCACCGGTGCCGCCTGCGGGAACATCTTCGCGTCGCCGTCGGCGTCGCAGATCTACTCCGTTCTCAAGGCGTCCGACCGCGGCGCCGGCGTGTTCGTGAGTTTCGGCAACTACGCGGGTGACGTGCTGCACTTCGGCGAGGCGGCCGACAAGCTGCGTGCCGAGGGTGTCGACGTGCGGATCGTCACCGTGAGCGACGACATCGCCTCGGCCCCGGCCGATCACGCGCTCGAGCGGCGCGGCATCGCGGGTGACCTGGTGATCTTCAAGTGCGCGGCGGCGGCCGCCGAGGCCGGGGCCGACCTCGACGAGGTCGAGCGGGTGGCGCGGCTGGCCAACGACCGCACCCGCTCGTTCGGCATCGCGTTCTCCGGGTGCACCCTCCCGGGCGCCGATCACCCGCTGTTCACCGTCCCCGAGGGGCAGATGAGCTTGGGCCTCGGCATCCACGGCGAGCCCGGCATCGCCGAACAGCCGATCGGCACCGCCGACGAGATCGCCGAACTGCTCGTCGACAAGGTGGTCGCCGAGGACCCCGGCGACAGCACCCGCATCCTCGCCATGGTCAACGGCCTCGGCACGGTGAAGTACGAGGAACTGTTCGTCACCTACGCCAAGGTCGCCGAGCTCCTCCGGGAGCGCGGCTACGAGATCGTCGAGGCCGAGGTCGACGAGCAGTGCACCAGCCTCGACATGGCCGGCCTGTCGCTCACGCTGTGCTGGTTCGACGACGAGTTGGAGCGGCTCTGGTGCGCTCCGTGCGACACCCCCGCCTACCGCAAGGGCAGCGTGGACGCCGTCGAGCTCGACGACCGGCCGCTCGACACCGTCGAGGACGACGTCGTCCCGGACGCCGCCCCCGCCAGCCGGGCCGCGGCGTCGCTCATCGCCCAGGCCATCACCGACGTCCACGCCATGCTCGCCGAGAGCGAGGCCTACCTCGGCGACATCGACGCCGTCGCCGGTGACGGCGACCACGGCATCGGCATGAGCAGGGGTGCGGCGGCCGCCGACGAGACTGCTCAGGACCTCCTCGCCCGCGGGGCGGGCGCCTCCACCCTGCTCCAGAGGGTGGCCGAGGCGTGGTCCGAGCGGGCCGGGGGCACCTCGGGTGCGTTGTGGGGTGCGGCCCTCAGGGCGGCCGGACGGCGGCTCGACGACCAGTCCGCCCCGTCGGCGACGGTGGTGATCGAGGCGGCGGTGGCGGCGGTCGACGAGATCGTCAGCGTCGGCGGCGCCGAGCCCGGCGACAAGACGATGGTCGACGCGGCGCTGCCCTTCCGCGACGCCCTGCGGGGCAGCGACCAGCCGCTTCCGGCCGCCTGGGCCGAGGCGGTCGCGGCGGCCGAGCAGGGGGCCGAGGCCACGGCGTCCATCGCGGCCAAGCGGGGTCGCGCCAGAACCCACCACGAACGCAGCATCGGCACACCCGACCCGGGGGCCGTGTCGTTCTCCAGGATCGTGGCGGTGGTCGGACGCCGCCTCGCCGGCCACTGAACCTCGTCCAGCGACAGGAAGGAACCACCATGAGCAGGACCTGGCGGGTCGTCATCGGCAGCGATGACGCGGGAGTCGACTACAAGGAGCGGTTGCTCGCCGACCTGCAGAACGACCCCCGAGTCTCGGAGGTCACGGACGCCGGCGTCTCGCGGGACGAGCACACCGACTACCCCCACGTGGCCGTCACCGCGGCCCGCATGGTGGCCGACGGCCGGGCCGATCGTGCACTGCTCATCTGCGGCACGGGCCTCGGGATGGCGATCAGCGCGAACAAGGTGCAGGGCGTCCGCGCCGTGACCGCCCACGACAGCTACTCGGTGGAGCGGTCCGTGCTGTCGAACAACGCCCAGGTGCTCTGCATGGGCCAGCGCGTC
>DATAKK010000020.1:0-8853 GCA_036261615.1 Propionibacteriaceae bacterium
GAAGGGGCCCCAACCGTGCAGACACGGCCAGGGCACCAACGACTACTGGGCAGATCCCGCGACCGCCACCGGGCAGGTTTCATGACCGCCAGCGGGCACCCTCATGGCCGTCACTGGGCAGTTTCTCGTGGCCGCCGACACCGGAGCCGCCTGGACCGCACGGACGGGGGGTGCGGCCCGCCGCCCAGGCTGAGCCGTTCCCACCCCATCACCCTTGCGATCCGCTCAACTGTCTCGTCAAGACTTGGACGCCGGGCCGATGACAAGCTCGTCGACGACATACAACCCGTCAGCCTCCCGCCACCACTGACGCATCTCCGCCTCCCCGTATTCAGACGTCGCTTTGCTCGCGTGCCGCCGCAGGGTCTCCTCGAACGAGAGCTCATAGCGCACGAACAGCGATCGTCCCCAGTGGTCCTCGGCCAGGCGAGTCAACATCTGCCCGTACTTGCCAGCGCCCAGGATGCCCTCGACGACGACGTCAAACCCTCCATCCAGACAGTGCCGCACGATAGTGTCGATCAGTCCGATGCTCGCGTTCCCCGGCACGTCCGGCACCCGGAGGATCTGCCGGCGGACGATGTCCTGGGCCACCACCGCGAGCCGCCGGTCGCGCAGCAACTGCAGTCGGTGGGCAAGCGTGCTCTTGCCCGATCCACTATTTCCGCGCACGACGACCAGCCCCGTCTCGGGGTTGCCGATCGGTCTCGTCACACCATGATCGAACGAGCCGCCCACCGGGGTACTCAGCAACAAAGACCGGGCCGCGTCGGGCACACTCGGGCCCGGCCGGCAGTCTCGACCGATGACAAAGAGTCCGCGCCTCCAGAGCCCGGGATTATGCGTGCGGTTTCCGGCGCACCACCACCAGTACCTCGACGCGAACCCCAACGGCTACTGCCCGGTGCACGCCACCGGGGTGAGGTGCAGCGCGGTCTGACTCGCCGGCGCCGGGCGACCAGTGATCCTCCCGATCGGCAGGCGATCGGCCGAGTGAGTGCGACGGCTGCAGTGCCACCGACCAGTCGCCTGCAGATCGGGAGAGTCGAGAGGGACGCCGGTCAGGCGCGGTAGCGCCGGTCGGCCCACGTGTGCCAGTCGAGCCCCCGGATGAGGGCGTCCGGTCCGGGGAGGACCGACCCGCCGGCCACGCTGGGCACAGCGGGCACTGGGACCACCGTGATCGCCCGGCCGCTCCTCCGGACCACCTCCCGCACCAGGTCGACGAGGCGTTCCGGTCGGGGCCCGGCGACTTCGAGGTCGGCGTCGAGCCGCCCGGTCGCGAGCTCGAGCAGCGTCCGGGCCACCTCGGACGAGGCCACGGGCTGCGTGGGCATGTCCATGACCTCCACGACTCCGTCCTGCGCCCCGCGACGGAGCACCATCTCGGGGAACTCGTGGAACTGCGTCGCCCGGGCGACCCGGACGCCGGGCGCGTGCTCGCGCGTCGCCGTCTCGTGCGCCAGCGTGGCGGCGTAGAAGGGATGGTCCTCGCTCCGGTCGACCCCGACGATCGAGAGGACGACGCTGCGAGCCACCCCGGACGCCGTGGCAGCGGCCGCCAGGTGGGCGGCCACCGTCGTGAAGAACCGCGCCGGGTCCGACCCGGACGGAGGCCCGGTGACGTCGACGACCACCTCCACCCCGTCCAGCCGGTCGCCGACGGCGTCCGGCCGGGTGAGGTCGACTCCCGCGCGACGGCTGAGCTCGACGACGTCGTGCCCCTCGGCCCGGGCGAGCCGGGTGAGTTGGGCGCCGATCAACCCGCTCGCTCCCGCCACCGCCATCCGCATGCCGACCACGCTCCCTGCTCGTCGAACCACCGGGCCCGTCAGGCCACCCGGTGCAGCCCCTGACGATCCTCGGCCGGGTGGCGGGCGGTGTCCAGCAGCCCGACCACGGCCGCGGCGATCCCGTCCGCGTCGGTGCCGAAGTGGGCGCGCAGTTCCTCCCGGGAGTCGGAGAGGCCGAAGTCGTCGGTGCCCAGGCTGACGAACGCGGACGCCGGCACGAACCGGGAGACGGCGTCCGGCAGGGCGCTCACGTAGTCGCTCACCGCGACGACCGGCACCGGTTCGGCACCGAGGGCCCGCTGGAGGTGGCTGGAGCGGCCCGGGCCGCCGGCACGCTCGCCCCTCGTCGACCGCTCGATCTCGAGCGCCTCGTCGCGGAGGGCCTTCCAACTGGTCACCGACCACACCTCTGCCTGGATCCCCCGCTCCTCGGACAGTCGCGCGGCGGCGTCCTGGGCGCTCCTCACGGCCGGCCCGGACGCCAGCAGGCGCACGTCCGGCGTCCGCCCCGCCGCCACGGGCGTGACCCGGTACAGGCCGCGGACGATCGCCTCGTCGACATCCACGCCGTCGATGCCGGAGTCGACCGGCTTGGCGGGCTGGACGGCGTCCTCGTTGTAGACGGTGAGGTAGTAGAAGCTCTCCTCCCCCTGCCCGTACATCGCCTCGATGCCGTGCCGGACGATGGTCGCGGTCTCGTAGGCGAAGGCCGGGTCGTAGGCCCGGCAGGTCGGCACGGAGAGGGCGCTGAGCTGGGACGACCCGTCGGTGTGCTGGAGCCCCTCGCCGGACAGGGTGGTCCGCCCGGCGGTCGCGCCGACGAGGAACCCCCGCCCGCGGGCGTCCGCGAGCGCCCAGATGAGGTCGCCCACCCGCTGGAAGCCGAACATCGAGTAGTAGGTGAAGAAGGGGATGACCGCCGTGTCCCACGTGTGCCCGGCCGTGGCGGCCGCCGTGAACTCCGCGAGGCCGCCGGCCTCGGTGATGCCCTCCTGCAGCACCCGGCCGGTCTCACTCTCGCGGTAGTACAGCGGCATGCCCGCGTCGACCGGCGTGTACTGCTGGCCGCCCGGCGCGTAGATGCCGAACTGGCTGTACAGCACGTCGAAGCCGAAGGTGCGGCCCTCGTCCGGGACGATCGGAACGATCCGCGCGCCGAGGCCGGGGTCGCGCATGAGCGAGCGGAGCAGCTTGGTGTAGGCGACGGTGGTCGAGATCGGGTGCTTGCCCGATCCCCGGTCGAACTCCTCGAAGGCGCCGGGTTCCGGGGGCGCGGGCAGCAGGGCCGGCGTCCTCGGACGCCGCGGCAGGACGCCGCCCAGCGCCCGGCGGCGCTCGAGCAGGTAGCGCTCCTCCGGCGACCCGGGCGGCAGCTGCAGGTAGGGCGGCAGGCCGCCGGCGATCTGCTCGTCGGTGACCGGCACCCCGAGGATGTCGCGGAAGATGCGCAGCTGGTCGGGCGTCATCTTCTTCATCTGGTGGGTCGCGTTGCGGCCCTCGAAGTTCGGGCCGAGCGAGTAGCCCTTGATCGTCTGGGCGAGGACTGCGGTCGGCATCCCCCTGGTCGCCAACGCCTCGCAGTAGGCGGCGTAGACCGTGCGCGGGTCGTGCCCGCCGCGGCGGAGCCGCAGCAGGTCGCCGTCGGGGATGGACGCCCCGAGTCCGGCGAGGGCGCCGCTCCCGTGGCCGAACAGGGCATCGCGGAGCTCGCCGGCGTCCAGGATGGTCAGGCGCTGCAGGTCGCCGTCGTTCATCGACTCGAGCCTGGCCGCGAGGTCGGCGCCGCCGGGCGCGGCGAACAGCGGCTCCCACTCGGACGCCCAGGGCACCTTGACGACGTTCCATCCCGACCCGGCGAAGGCACCCTCGAGCTCGTCGAGGATCCGGCTGTTGCCCCGCACCGGCCCGTCGAGGCGCTGCAGGTTGCCGTTGACCACGAAGGTGAGGTTGTCCAGGTGCTCACGGGCGGCGAGCCGGATGGCGCCGAGCGTCTCCGGCTCGTCGACCTCGCCGTCGCCGACGAAGCACCACACGTGGGCGTCCCGGGTGTCCGCGAGGCCCTGCGCGGCGAGGTAACGGTTGAACCGGGCCTGGTACACCGCGTGCAGCGGCCCGATCCCCAGGCTCACGGTCGGGAACTCCCAGAAGCCGGGCATGCTGCGCGGGTGCGGGTAGGACGGGAGCCCCCGGCCGGCACCGGCGACCTCGCGGCGGAAGAAGTCGAGCTGCTCGGCGCTCAGCCGGCCCTCGAGGAACGCCCGAGCGTAGATGCCGGGGCTCGCGTGGCCCTGGAAGAAGACCTGGTCGCCGGAGGTCACGGGCGCGTCCGGCATGCCGCGTCCCCGGAAGAAGTGCTGGAACCCCACCTCCCAGAGTGTCAGCGCGGAGGCGTAGGTCGACAGGTGGCCGCCGAGTCCCGCCACCCGCTTGTTCGCCCGCACCACCATGGCCATCGCGTTCCAGCGCAGGTAGGCGTTGATCCGGTCCTCGAGGGCGAGGTCGCCCGGGTAGGCGTCCACGGGCGTGGCGGGCACGGTGTTGACGTAGGGGGTGCGCGTCTGGTCGGGGACGCCGGCGCGCCGGGCGTGCAGCGTCATCTCGCTGATCATCCTGCGGGCACCGTCGGCACCGTGCGCGGCGATCAACCCGTCGACCGAGTCGAGCCACTCGCCCCGCTCCTCGGACCACTCGTCGCGGACGTGCTCGGAAGCTGACCATGTGTTCATGCGGCCGATGCTACGCGCTCGAAATAGTTAAAACCATGGGGGGCTGGCTTTATTCGGGGCGCGAGCGGATCTCCTCGGGAGGTGCGGTCACCACCGAGGCGACACAGACCCCGGGTTCCACGAACGGACGCAGCGACGTCACGGTGAGCGGCGCGCGCAGCGCGTCCAGGGCGCCCGCCATGATCGACCGGTGCAGTCGGCAGATGACGTCCGTGTGCGCCTCCGCGACTTCGAGGAACGGGCAGTTGTGCATGCGCAGGTCTGCCCCGCCCTCGCTGGTGACGGTCGTCGGCTCGAAGCCGAGTTCGGTGAGCAGGGCGGCCAGCCGCTTGAGGGACGTGGCCGCGTCGAGACGGCGGGACGGCGCCACCTCGTCGACCAGATGGCGACCCCAGGCCACTCCGGCGTCCGCGAGTACGGCGTCGGAGGGGTTCAGGGAGGAGACCAGGCCGGTGAGCATCTCGGCGAGCAGGCGGTAGCTCCGGGGACCCTGCCCCGCCCGGCGGGCCGAGTAGAGGATCCGCGGGCGTCCGGGGGTCTGCCGGGGCTCGCTCACCCGCTCGGCCAGTCCCTGCCGCACCAGCGCCTCCAGGTGGAACCGCGCCGTGTTGACGTGGAGGTCGACGGCGGACGCCAGGTCGAGCGCCGTCCGCGGGCCGCCGGCGTCCCTCAGCCACGCGAGCACCTCCAGCCGGCGGGCCCCCGAGCGGTCGTGGGCGTCCGGCCGGATCGACGGAGTGGAAGCTGCAGGGTTCATGGTCCTACTGTGGCAGTAAACACTAATTGAAACAATGATGGACGCTGGAAAAACCCGGCCTCCGGGGGTGGGCGTCCATCGAGAGGAAGGCACGATGTCCGACGACAGCCTGTACCACCCCACGACCCCGGCGATCTCGGCCCGGCGCAAGGAGCTCGCACCGCACACCCACGAGGCGTTCGAAGCGTTCAGCCGCGCGGTGTTCGCCGACGGGGCCCTGCCCGGCCTCACCAAGCAGCTCCTCGCCGTGGCGGTCGCCCACACCACCCAGTGCCCCTACTGCATCAAGGGCCACACCCGTCTCGCCCGGCGCGCCGGCGCGAGCGACGAGCAGATCATGGAGGCCGTCTGGGTGGCCGCCGAGATGCGGGCCGGGGCCGCGTACGCCCATGCCACCCTGGCGCTGGAGACGCTGGAGGAGATGGACCACCGCCACTGAGCGGGATACCCGCGGCGGCCGCGGGTTCGCGGCCGGTGGGCGGTGACCCTGCGAATCGTCTCGGCCGGGCCGGTGGTGCCCCCGGCCTAGTCGGCTCCCCCGGCGGACTCGATGCGGAAGCCCAGCTTGATCGTCACCTGGTAGTGGCCCACCCGGCCGTCCTCGATGTGCCCGCGGACGCCGACCACCTCGAACCAGTCGAGGTTGCGCAGGGTCCTGCTGGCCCGCTCGACCGCCCCGCGCACCGCGTCGTCGATGGATTCGGTCGACGTGCCGACGATCTCGCTGACCCCGTAGGTGTGATCGCTCATGGCTCTGCCCTTCCTTGTCCGGTTCCCTGCATCCTCGTCCATGCCCACAGCGGGAACAAGGGCCAGGACTGACGCGAGCCGGGAAAGTCGGTTGCGTTCGCGACCGGGCACTGGCAGGGTCGCGCCATGACCTCCAGCGACCTGTGGGACGCCGACACGGCCTGGCGGTACGACGACTCGTCCTCGGCGATGTTCAGCCCGGAGGTGCTCGGGCCCACCGTCGACTTCCTCGCCGGGCTCGCCGGACCCGGGCCCGCCCTCGAGTTCGCCATCGGCACCGGCCGGGTGGCGGTCCCCCTGCGCGAACGAGGGATTCCGGTGAGCGGCATCGAGCTGTCAGAGCCGATGGTCGACCAGCTGCGCCGCAAGCTGCCGGCGTCCGACCTGCCCGTGGTGGTCGGTGACATGGCGACCGCCCGCGTGCCGGGCGAGTTCGCCCTCGTCTATCTCGTGTTCAACACCATCGGCAACCTCCGGACCCAGGACGAGCAGGTCGAGTGTTTCCGCAACGCCGCCCGCCACCTGGCCCCCGGCGGCCACTTCGTCATCGAGCTCTGGGTACCCGGCATCCGGCGGATGCCGCCCGGCCAGACCGCCGTGCCGTTCGACGTGAGCGACGCGCACCTCGGCTTCGACACCTACGACCTCACCACGCAGCAGGGCACCTCGCACCACTACACCCGCGAACCCGACGGCAGCTACCGCTACTCGACCAGCAACTTCCGCTACATCTGGCCGGCCGAGTGCGACCTCATGGCCCGGCTCGCCGGCCTCGAGCCCGTCGGCCGTTGGGCCGACTGGCACCGCTCCCCGTTCACCTCCGACAGCGCTGGTCACGTGTCGGTCTGGCGCCGGCCGCCGGCGGGTTCAATGGAGCCATGACCACCTTCCACACCAAGCGGGCCTACGACCCCCCGGCGCCCGACGACGGCTTCCGGGTGCTCGTCGACCGGTTGTGGCCCCGGGGTCTCAGCAAGGACGCCGCGGCGATCGACCTGTGGGCCAAGGACGCCACCCCCAGCACCGAGCTGCGCCGCTGGTACCACGCCGACCGGGACGCCCGCCGCGACGGGTTCCGTGAGCGCTACCTCGCCGAGCTGGACGCCTCGGGCGCCGCGGTGAGCCTCGCCCGGGAGCTGTCCGGGCACGACACGGTGACCCTGCTCACGGCGTCCGCCGACCCGTCCTTCAGCGCCGTGCCCGTGCTGCTCGACGCCCTGGCGACCCGGCCGGAGTGACCCGCGGGGCCACCCCAGAGATGCGCACGGCCTGCATGGACGCCCCGCTCAGGGCAGGCGTCCATGCAGGCCGTGTCGATGTGGGGGGCGCCCCTGGGACCGTCAGGCCTCGCGCTGCTTCGGCGAACTCTCCTCGGTCTTGCGGGGGTCGCGGACGACGACGTCGCCGAGCACCTCGTCGATCTTCGACATCAGCTCGGCCGGGATCTCGACACCGCTGGCGCCGACGTTCTCGGTGACCTGCTCCGGCCGGGAGGCGCCGATGATCGCGCACGCGACGTTGTCGTTCTGCAGCACCCACGCCACGGCCAGCTGGGCCATGCTCAGGCCCAACTCGTCGGCGATCGGCTGCAGGTTCTGCACCCGCTCCAGCAGGTCCTGGTTCTCGGTGAAGCGGCGCACCATGTTGGCGCCGCCCTTCTCGTCGGTGCCGCGCGAGCCCGCGGGCGCCGGCTGGCCGGGCTTGTACTTGCCTGTGAGCACGCCCTGCGCGATCGGCGACCACACGACCTGACCGAGTCCGAGTTCCTTGCTGGTCGGGACGACCTCGGCCTCGATCACCCGCCACAGCATCGAGTACTGCGGCTGGTTGCTGATGAGGCCGATGCCCAGTTCCTTGGCGAGCTCGGCGCCCTGGCGGATCTGGTCGGCCGTCCACTCGCTCACGCCGATGTAATGCACCTTGCCCGCGTGCACGATGTCGGCGAACGCCTGCATCGTCTCCTCGAGGGGGGTGAAGTAGTCGAACCGGTGCGCCTGGTAGAGGTCGACGTAGTCGGTCTGCAGCCGCTTGAGCGACCCGTTGATCGCCTCCATGATGTGCTTGCGCGACAGGCCCAGGTCGTTGTGACCCTTCGGCCCGGTCGGCCCGAACACCTTGGTGAAGATCTCGAGCGACTCGCGCCGCTCGCCCTTGAGCGCCTCGCCGAGCACCGTCTCGGCCTTGGTGTTCGCGTAGACGTCGGCGGTGTCGAAGGTGGTGATGCCGGCGTCCAGCGCGGCCCGGACGCAGCTCATCGCCTGCTCGTTCTCGATCTGGGAGCCGTGGGTGAGCCAGTTGCCGTAGGTGATCTCCGAGATCTTCATCCCGGACGTGCCGAGGTGGCGGAACTTCATGGTTCTCCTTGGGTCGATGACGGACGCAGCCCCGCTCGGCCACCCGGCCGGGAGGGGGAACACGTCCAACCTATCCGGGTGCCGAATCCCCTGCCAGTGCCGAGGGGTGACCGGTCACATGGCGATACTCCCCCGCGTCCGGCAACGAAGAGGGCTCCCCTCCGCCACCCGACGGTGACAGGAGGGGAGCCCCGGAGACGGCAAGCGCTGCGGACCTACCGGTCGCTCTCCACCCGCTCACGGTCGTGCCCGGCGAGCAGGGGAACCAGCCGGTCGGCCTGCGGCGTCCCCAGACCGGACGCCGCGTCCCAGCCGGGGGCGGCGTCGAAGCCGGCCGTGACCGGAAGCGCCGCGTTGTTGCCCTGGGTCACGTCGTGGAAGTCGGCGGCATAGGTCCGATGATTCCGCGCGGCCGCGTACAGGGTGGGGTTGATCTCCCCCACCCGGCCGTGGTGCATCTGGTCGGCCAGGGC
>DATAKK010000021.1:0-15451 GCA_036261615.1 Propionibacteriaceae bacterium
TTCGGCAACGACTCGATCGCCGTGCGCGACATGATGTACCTGTCGCTCAGCTACGACCACCGGCTGGTCGACGGGGCGGACGCCGCCCGGTTCCTGAGTGCCGTCAGGCAGCGCCTCGAGAAGGGCGACTTCGCCGGCGAACTCTGAGCCGCCACCGCACGCCGTCGCGGGGACCGATCCATCCGGGTCGGTCCCCGTTCGGCGTCCTCAGGAGGGCTCCGGAGGGGCACGGCCCGGGAAGCCGGCGGCGTCCGGGACAAGTATCATTCTCACGACTACCCGGCGACCCGCTGGGACGACTCGACGATCCGGAGCACGCATGGCAAGCGAGAAGGCCAAGGAACTCGCCCGGCAGCAGAAGGCCGCGGTGCGGGCCGAGAAGCAGCGCAAGAAGAACTCCTCCGACCCCCGCGACTGGGGTCAGTGGCGCCAGATCCGCGAGATGTACAAGCTCACTGCCAGCCAGAACCCCCGCTTCCCGTGGCTGCTGCTCGGCGCCTTCCTCGCCCCGATCGTCGTGCTCACCGTCGTCGGCCTGTTCGTCGCACCGCTCGCGCTGTGGATCCTCATCGGCATCAGCCTCGGCCTCGTCGCCGCGCTCATGCTGTTCAACCGGGAGATCAAGCGGGCCACCTTCTCCCGGGTGCAGGGCCAGACCGGCTCGGCCCAGGTCGCCCTGGAGATGCTGCCCAAGGGCTGGACCTCGACCCCGGCGATCAACGCCACCCGCGAACTCGACGTGATCCACCGGGCGGTCGGCCCCGGCGGTCTCGTGCTCGTCGGCGAGGGCAACCCGCGCCGCGTCCGGCAGCTGCTCGCCAATGAGGCGAAGCGGCACGCGACGGCCGCCCACAACCTCACCGTGCTCACCATCGTCATGGGCGAGGGCGAGGGCGAGGTGCCGCTCACGAGGCTCACCGACCACATCCGCAAGCTGCCGAAGAAGTACGACAAGGCGCAGGTCGAGGACATCAACCGCCGGGTGCGGGCGCTCGACAGCATCCGGCCCCGGCTCGGCGGCGTCCCGAGGGGCCCGCTCAACATGCGCGGGGCCCGCAAGGCCATGCGCGGTCGCTGAGCGCGTGGCGGGCACCAACTTCATCAACGCCGAGGCGGTCACCAAGGGCTACGGCACGAGGATCCTGCTCGACGAGGTCAGCCTCGGCCTGGGCGCCGGTGACGTCATCGGGGTGGTCGGCCGCAACGGCGACGGCAAGTCGACGCTGCTCGGCCTGCTCACCGGCTCGGTCGACCCCGACTCGGGACGCATCACCCGCAGCGGCGGCGTCTCCATCGGCGTCCTCACCCAGGTGGAGGCGACGGAGGCCGGCCAGAGCGTGCGCGACCTCATCGTCGGCGGCCGGGCCGACCACGTGTGGGCCGCGGACGCCGAAACCCGGCGGATCGTCGAGGAGATGCTCTCCGACATCGCGCTGGACGCCGACGCCGGCACCCTGAGCGGCGGGGAGCGCCGCCGCGTGGCGCTCGTCGCGCTCATGCTCGCGGGCCACGACCTGCTCGTGCTCGATGAACCCACCAACCACCTCGACGTCGAGGCCGTCGCCTGGCTGGCCGACCACCTCAACGCGCTCCAGCAGCGCGGCACCGCGATGCTCGTCGTGAGCCACGACCGGTGGTTCCTCGATGCCATCTGCAACCGCATCTGGGAGGTGCACGACGGGGTCGTCGACGCCTACGACGGCGGCTACGCGGCCTACGTCCTCGCCCGTGCGGAGCGTGCACGCCAGGCGGCGTCCAAGGAGTCGCGGCGGAGGAACCTGCTCCGCAAGGAACTCGCGTGGCTGCGCCGCGGGGCGCCGGCCCGGACGAGCAAGCCGAGGTTCCGGATCGACGCCGCGAACACCCTCATCGCCGACGAGCCCGACCCGCGCGACAAGCTGCAGCTGGCCCAGTTCTCGACCGCCCGGCTCGGGAGGGATGTGCTCGACGCGGAGGACGTGACGCTGACCCTCCCCGACGGACGCCGGTTGCTCGACCGGGTCACGTGGAGCATCGGCCCCGGCGACCGGATCGGCCTCGTCGGCGTCAACGGTTCCGGCAAGACGACCCTCCTCAACCTGCTGGCCGGCGACCTGTCCCCCACGTCGGGCCGGGTGAAGCAGGGGAAGACGCTGCGCCTCGCGCACCTGAGCCAGAACGTGGCGGAACTCGACGACGGCGAGCGGGTGCTCGACTCGGTGACCCGGCTGCGCAACGAGACCAGGCTCGCCACCGGCCGGGACGCGTCGGCCGCCAACCTGCTCGAGGACTTCGGGTTCACCGGCGACCGGCTGGTGACCCGGATCGGCGAGTTGTCGGGAGGTGAGCGGCGCCGGCTGCAGCTGCTCCGGCTGCTCATCGGCGAACCCAACGTGCTGCTGCTCGACGAGCCCACCAACGATCTCGACATCGACACCCTCACGGTGCTCGAGGACTACCTGGACAGCTGGCCGGGGACGCTCGTCGTCGTCTCCCACGACCGGTACTTCCTCGAACGGGTGTGCGACGTCACCTACGCGCTCATGGGTGACGGGCAGTGCGTGCTGCTCCCCGGCGGGGTCGACCAGTATCTCGAGCACCGGCGGAACCGGGAGGTGGCGGCGTCCGGCGGCCTGGGGAGGGGCGGCGGCGACTCGACGAGCGAGCCCGCGGACACCGGGCCCTCGCCCGCCGAACTGCGTCTGCTGCGCAAGGAGGCGGCGCGCCTGGAGGGACAGGTGGACAAGGTGGAGCGCCGGATCGCGGCGGTGCACGAGCGGATGGCGGCCGCGGCGTCCGACTACACGGAACTGGCGACGCTGCAGGACGAGTTGGCCAGCCTGGAGTCGCAGCGCGCGGAGCTCGAGGACGCCTGGCTGGAGGCGAGCGAACACCTCTGACCGCCGGCGCGACGAGGGCCGGCGGCGTCCGGCTTGGCGTCGGGGGACGAAGGCGCCACAATGATCGAAGCGCTTCGACAACGCCCGTGAGGGTCGTGTCCCGGTTTCTCCCTCGAAAGGCTCCGATGACGCTCAGCGACGACCGTCCTCCCGTCCGCCCGATCCTCTTCGGCGGGGACTACAACCCCGAGCAGTGGGACGAACAGGTCTGGGGGGACGATGTCCGGCTGATGCGGCAGGCCGGGGTGAACACCGTGACCCTCGGCGTGTTCTCGTGGTCGAGCCTGGAGCCCGAGGAGGGCCGCTTCGAGTTCGGCTGGCTCGACCGGGGGATCGGGCTCATGAACGAGAACGGCATCGGAGTGATCCTCGCGACGCCCACGGCGTCCCCGCCACCCTGGTTCTCCCTGGCCCACCCGGAGGGGCTCCCGGTGACGGCGGACGGCGTCCGCCTGCTGCACGGCAGCCGCGACACGTACAACCCCGCCGCACCCGCCTACCGCCGGGCGGCGGCGCGGATCGCCGGCGAACTGGCGACCCGCTACGGCACGCACCCGGCGCTGCGGGCGTGGCACGTGCACAACGAGTACGGCACCGTGAGCTTCGGGCCCGAGGTCGACCGCGAGTTCCGCGGGTGGCTGGAGCGCCGGTACGGCGACCTCCGCGAGCTCAACCGGGCCTGGCACACCACCTTCTGGTCGCAGGGGTACTCGGCCTGGGAGCAGGTGTGCGCGCCCCAGCGGACGCAGTACCTCGCGAACCCCGGCCAACTGCTCGACTTCAAGCGCTTCGCCGCCCACCTGTTGCTCGAGTGCTACCAGGAGCAGATCGACGTGATCCGGGCCGGGAGCCCCGGCGTCCCGGTCACCACGAACTTCATGCTGCCCACCTGGTTGCACTACGACCCGTGGGCCTTCGGTGAGTCGTCCGACCTGGTCGCCGTCGACCACTACGTCGATGCCCGGGGGGTCGAGGGCGCGGCGCACGCCGCCTTCGGGGCCGACCAGGCGCGGTCGTTCGGCGGCCGGCGTCCGTGGCTGCTCATGGAGCAGGCGGCGAACCTCACGATGCGCGGGGGGAAGTTGCTCGCCAAGGAACCAGGGGCCGGGCTGCGGACCAGCCTGCAACACGTCGCGCGGGGCGCCGACGGCGTCCTGTTCTTCCAGTGGCGCACGGCGCCGGCGGGGGCGGAGGCGTTCCACTCGACGATGGTGCCGCACGCCGGCCCGGACAGCAGGGTGTTCCGGGAGGTGTGCGAGATCGGCGCCACCCTCGGGGGCCTCGAGGGACTGGCCGGTGACCTCGGCGGGGGCGACTCCCCCGTCGTCGCGGCCCGGGTCGCCATCGCGTGGAGCGCGGACGCCTGGTGGGCGGCGGACTCCCCGGGGCTCCCGGCCGACGGGCTCGGCTTCTACCCCGCGGTCCGCCGGGTGCACCGGGCGCTGTGGCTGCTGGGACACACCGCGGACTTCGTCCGGCTGGACGACGACCTCAGCCGGTACGCGCTCGTGCTCGTGCCCAGCCACGTCATCGCGTCGGACGCCGAGGTGGCGGGCGTCGAGCGGTACGTGAGCGGCGGCGGACATGTGGTCATGTGGCGGCTCAGCGGCACGTTCGACGAGGACCTGCACATCGAGCTCGGCGGCTACGCGGGGCGGTTCGCGCCGGTGCTCGGCGTCCGGGTCGAGGAGCTGCTGCCCCTCGAGGACGGGGAGCGGCTGCGCCTCGACGACGGGTCGACGGTGTCGGAGTGGGCCGAGCTGCTGCAACTGCGCGGCGCGGTGGCCGAGGCGAGCTATGCGGAGGGCATCGCGGCCGGCTCCCCCGCCGTGACGGTGCACTCGTACGGCCACGGCGTCGCCCGGTACGTGTCGACGACGCTCGCCGAGGACGAGCTCGCCGGCCTCCTGTCCCGGGCCCTCGCCCAGGCGGGCGTCGAGCGGGAGGCGCCCGAGGCGGGCGCGGGACTCGAGGTGGTCCGGCGGCGGGGGGCGGACGGGCGGCCGTGGGTGATCGCGATCAACCACGGCGACGGGCCGCGGACGGTCACCCTCGCCGGGACCGACGCGCGCACCGGAGACCCGGTCGACGGTGCCGTGGAGCTGGCCGCCGGCGGGTTCGTCGTCGTCCGGCAGGACGCGCCCCCGGCGACGGGCGAGGTCAGCGGCGGGTGACCACCGCGGTGCCGAGCAGGATGTCGTCGAGGCCCCGGCGGTCGGCCCCGACGATGAGGGCGGGAATGACGAGGCACTTGAGCACGGTGCGCAGCAGCGAGCGCCACCACTCGAGCGGCCGGCGGTCGAGGCGGACGACGACGACCCGGGCGAGCAGCTGGCCGAAGCTGCCCCCGGTGAACACCGTGAGCACCGCGGACTCGACGAAGAAGACGGCGTAGGTCATCCAGGCGCGCCAGTCGTGGCCGGTGACCACCGCGGGTCCGAACATCCCCGCGGCGGCGGCCATGGACGCCGCCCAGTCGGCGATGATCGCGGCGATCCGGGCGCGCCACGGGGCGAGGGACCCGCGTCCGGACGCCGGCAGCCCGAGGGAGGCTCCTGGATACTCGTCCACGCCCGGCTCGCTCACGGTGCCGAGAATAGGCCATCCCGGCCCCGGGCCCGTGCGGCGTACGTTCGCGACGCTGCGGCGTCGGGCGACGCCGTCACGGGGCTTCGTCACAACGGCGGACGCGGTCCGGCGTCGCGGCCCATCCCCCGTAACATCGCTGTTACACGAGCGGAACGCGCGGGCAACCAGACGGGCATAGCGTTCGTGACCACTGATCTGTTCCCCAAGCTGGAGGAAACCCATGTTCAAAGGCGCCGACGACCTGCTGGCGTTCGTGAAGGACGAGGGCGTCGAGATGATCGATGTCCGCTTCTGTGACCTGCCGGGCGTGATGCAGCACTTCACCGTCCCCGTCGGCTCGTTCGGCCCGGAGGTGTTCGAGGACGGCCTCGCGTTCGACGGCTCGTCGATCACCGGCTTCCAGAAGATCCACGAATCGGACATGGCGCTGATGCCCGACCCGACCACCGCCTACCTCGACCCGTTCCGCGAGGCCAAGACGCTGATCATCAACTTCTTCGTGCACGACCCGCTGACCAAGGAGCCCTACAGCCGCGATCCGCGCAACATCGCGCGCAAGGCCGAGGCCTACCTCGCCAGCACCGGCGTCGGCGACACCGCGTTCTTCGCGCCCGAGGCCGAGTTCTACGTCTTCGACGACGTGCGCTTCGAGACCAAGAGCAACGGCAGCCACTACCAGATCGACTCCGAGGCCGGCGCCTGGAACACCGGCCGGGTCGAGGAGGGCGGCAACCGCGGCTACAAGGTGAAGTACAAGGGCGGCTACTTCCCGGTGCCCCCGGTCGACCACTTCGCCGACCTCCGCGACGAGATCGTCAAGACCATGGAGGTCGCCGGTCTCATCGTCGAGCGGGCCCACCACGAGGTCGGCACCGCCGGCCAGGCCGAGATCAACTGGCGCTTCGACACGATGCTCAAGTCGGCCGACAACGTGATGAAGTTCAAGTACCTCGTCAAGAACGTGGCGTGGGAGAACGGCAAGACCGCGACCTTCATGCCCAAGCCGATCTTCGGCGACAACGGCTCGGGCATGCACGTGCACAGCTCGATCTGGAACGGCGGCGAGCCGCTGTTCTACGACGAGAACGGCTACGGCGGCCTCTCGGACCTCGCCCGCTGGTACATCGGCGGCATCCTCAAGCACGCGCCGTCGCTGCTCGCGTTCACCAACCCGTCGGTGAACTCGTACCACCGCCTGGTGCCCGGCTTCGAGGCCCCGGTCAACCTCGTCTACTCGCAGCGCAACCGGTCGGCCTGCATGCGCATCCCGATCACCGGCTCCAACCCGAAGGCCAAGCGGGTCGAGTTCCGCTGCCCCGACCCGTCGAGCAACCCCTACCTGGCCTTCGCCGCCATGCTGCTCGCCGGTCTCGACGGCATCCAGAACAAGATCGAGCCGCCGGCCCCGATCGACAAGGACCTCTACGAGCTGCCCCCGGACGAGCACGCGCAGGTCGCGCAGGTGCCGGCGTCCCTGGACGCCGTGATCGCCTCGCTCGAGGCCGACCACGAGTTCCTGCTGCAGGGCGACGTGTTCACCGAGGACCTCATCGAGACGTGGATCGAGCTGAAGCGCGCCGAGATCGACGCGATCCGCCAGCGTCCGCACCCCTACGAGTTCGACCTCTACTACGCGATCTGATCCCGTAGCACCGAGTCGGCCCCCGGCCCGCGGAGACGTGGACCGGGGGCCGACCCATGTGCGGCCTTCGGCTAGCTGTCCTTGATCATCCGGATGTCGCCCGGGAGCGGACCTCCCGGCCAGGTGCTCCCCTGGCCCTCCGCGTACAGCAGGAACTGCGCACCGAGGACGCCGCCGAGGTAGCCGTGGGCGTTCACCCGGATGTGGTACTCCTCGTAGTCGAGCCCGCGGATGCCGAAGACGCCGTCGTCATCCGTGACGCCCAACCTGGTCTTGAACCCGTGCTGCACCGGGTCGTAGCGCACTCGAGCGGCGGGGATCGGGGCGCCCGTGCCGGCGTCCACCACCCGGCCGCTCGCCACGGCCGCCACCGCCTCCATCATGCCCAGGTCGGTGCCGGGGGCGACGTCGACCTCCGGTGGCCGGATCCACTGCAACCAGCTGGCGAACCCCGGCCAGTCGCTCAGCGTGGCGACGGTGGCCCAGCCGCTCTGCCAGTCGCCGGACGTCGGGACCACCCTGAGCGACACGCTCTCGGTCAGCCCCTCGATGACGAAGCCGCCCTGCGCGTCGGTCTGCACGGTGCTCACCACGGCCGCGCGGCCGCCGTGGTCCGCCGCGTAGGCCGTGACGGTGGCAGGAACCCCCTCGTACTGCGGCGGAGACACGACGATCGTCTCGGTCGTCCCCGCCACCGGGTCGTCCACGTACTCGAAGACCGGGGGCACCGTCTCGTGCACGATCCGTCCGGTCACCCCCGCCGGCGGCTGTGCGGGCCGGGCCACCCGCTCGGCCACCGCCGACGCTCCCAGCAACCGCCCGCTCCACCTCATCCGTCCCATGACCGGTCCTTCCCCGTCGCTTCCTCATCACCAGTGTGAATGTCACCCGGCCGCCGCGGGTGTGATCGCCGGTGCCGGCGGGCCCGCCTAGGGTTGGACGCAGCCGAGCGAACGGAGACGCGATGCCCAGCTCCCCCGAGCGGTCGGACGCCGCCGATCTCACGCCTGCCGACGGCCCGGCCCGCCCGGCGTCCGACCCGCCACACGCGGGCGTCCTGCCGGACGTCCCCGTGCTGCGCTACGAGCTCGGCGAGCGGGGGGGCACGGTCACGGTGAGCACCCCCCGCGTCGCCCTCCCCGGGCAGGTGCACCGGATCGCCGTCTTCCCCGAGATCACGCTCGCGGGCGGACGCCCCGACTTCTCCTCGGCCGCGGTCGGCTGGCGGCTGCGCACGGACGCCGGCGTGCTGCGGCCCCGCGACCAGCACGGACATCGGGCCGGGGGCCGGCCGAGCCCGGGCCCCGGGGTGCCGGATGGTCTCCCCTGTTGGCTGCCCGACCAGTGGACCGTGCTCGACCTCGACCTGGAGGAGGTCGCCGGACAGGAGTACACCGTCGAGCTGCTCGTGCCGCCCGGCGCCCACGGCACCGGCTACCTGCAGGACGCCGGCGCGTTCCGGCCCGAGCGGCCGGACCCGGGCGATCCGCTCGCCTGGGTGCACATGACCCGCGGCACCCACTCGCGGCCGGGCTTCTCGCGGGGCAACACGCTGCCGCTGGTGTGCGTGCCGCACGGGTTCACGTTCGTCACGCCGATGACCGACGCCCGGGAGCGGCGCTGGATCTACCAGTGGGCGCCCGACGGCGGAGCCCGGCTGGAGGCACTCACCTTCTCGCACTGCCCGAGCCCGTGGATCGGCGACCGCGGCCAGCTGCACGTGCAGCCGTGGCTCGGTGCCCCGGTCGCCCGGCCGATGGGCTTCACCCACGCCACCGAGCGGGACGGCGTCCATCACTACCGGGTGCGGCTCGACACCGGCATCGTCGCCGAGGTGGCGCCGACCAGCCACGCCGCCCGGTTCCGGTTCGACTTCACCGACGGCCCCGGGGGCCCGCGCGGCGTGGTCGTCGACCAGGTGGCGGGCGGCCCCACCCGGGCGCGTCCCCTGCCCGACGGCCGGGTGGCGATCGAGGCGGTGGTGGCGCCCGAGCCGGACGCGTCCCACAGCCACCCCGACCCGGTCACCTTCTACTACGGGGAGACCACCGGGCCGGCGGTCATCGTCGAGCCGACCCCCCGCGGCGGCCTGGCCCGCGTGCCGGGTATCGACCGGTTGCTGCGCCTCCCGATCGTCGGACGCCTCCTCAAGCGGTCGGCGCCCTCGGTCGGCGCGGTCGCCCTCTCGACCGGTGACGCGGTGCTCGAGGTGGCGATCGCCGGGTCGTTCCTCTCCCTCGACCAGGCGCTGCACAACCTCGAGCTGGAGATCGGCGAGCGCACCTTCCCCGAGATCCTGGAGTCGGCCGGGCGCGAGTGGAACTCGATCCTCGGACGCCTGCACCTGGCGTCGGACGCCACCGACGACCAGCGCGGCACCGCGTACACCGCCCTGGCCCGGCTGCACTGCTGGCCCAACGCCGCCCACGAGAACACGGGGTCGACCGAGCTGCCCGACTGGCGCTACGCGAGCCCCTTCCACCGGGCCCGGGCGGCGTCCGCGCCCGGACGAACGGGCAGCCGGATCGTGCGGGGCCGGCTGTCGGTCAACAACGGCTTCTGGGACACCTACCGCACCGCCTGGCCGCACCTCGGGTTCTTCACACCCGACCTCGCCGGCGACCTCGTCGACGGCATCGTGCAGCAGTACCGCGACGGGGGCTGGACCGCCCGGTGGAGCGCCCCGGGCTACGTCGACAGCATGCCGGGGGCCAGCGCCGACGTCGTCCTCGCGGACGCCGCCACGCACGGGGTGCGCTTCGACGAGCTGGGCGGCTACGACTCGGCGCTGCGCAACGCGTGTGTACCCCCGCCGCACCGTGCGATGGGGCGCAAGGGGCTGGCGACCAGCAGGTTCACGGGGTACACGAGCACCGCCACGCACGAGGGGCTCAGCTGGACCCTCGAGAACGCGAGCACCGACGACGTGATCTCCCGCTGGTCGGCGTCCCTCGCGGCCCGGGCCGAGGAGCTCGGCGTCCCGAACCGCCGCGAGGAGTTCGCCGCGAACGCCGTGTGGTTCGCGCAGCGCGCCCTCACCCACCGCCGGGTGTTCGACGAGCGGCTCGGGTTCTTCCAGGGACGCCGCCCCGACGGCTCGTGGCGGCACGACGCGGCCGGCTTCGACCCCGAGGCGTGGGGCGGTGACTACACCGAGACCAACGCCTGGGGGATGTCGGTGACGCCCTGGCACGACGGTGCCGGCCTGGCCGAGTTGTACGGCGGCGAGGACGGCCTCGAGGCGCGGCTGGACGCGATGTTCGCCACCCAGGAACGCGCGACCCCCGACGTCGTCGGCGCCTACGGGGGGATCATCCACGAGATGACCGAGGCGCGGGCGATCCGCTGCGGCATGGTCGCGATGAGCAACCAGCCGGCCCACCATGTGCCGTTCATGTACCTGCACACCGGGCGGCCGTGGAAGACCCAGTGGTGGACCCGGGAGATCCTCGACCGGCTGTTCGTCGGCGGCGAGATCGGCCAGGGCTACCCGGGCGACGAGGACAACGGGGAGATGTCGGCGTGGTGGCTGTGGGCCGCCTGCGGGCTCTACCCGCTGCACCCCGGCAGCGGCGAGCTCGCGATCACCGCCCCCCTGCTCCGCGAGCTGAGCGTCGACCGCGGCCCGTCGGGCAGGCTCACCGTGCGCGCCGACCGGCCCGAGCACCGCTTCGTCGCCGGACTCACGCTCGACGGCGAGCCGTGGGACGCCGTCACCGTGCCGCTGAGCCGGCTGGCGGGCGACGTGACGCTCGACTTCACCCTGTCGGAGCACCCCACCGAATGGGGCGCGGGCACACGCCCGGTGAGCCGGAGCTCGGACGGCGTCCGCCCGTGGGACGACCTGTCCGCCGCGGCGACCGTCACGGTGCGGCGTCCGGGCGGACGGGCGGAGGCGACACCCGACCTCGTCGACGACCGGGGGGCGGGGGTCACCCCGCTCGCCCCTGGCGACGAGGTGATCCTTTCCTGGCCCCTGCCGGTGATCCCGCGGCTGCTCACGCTCACCGGTGCCGACACCACCACGGTCGAGTGGCAGGTCTCGGCGTCCGGGCCGGGCCCCGAGCGGCAGCCGCTCACCGCCGTCCGGACGCCGCTCTGGCCCGACCAGACGGTGGCGGTCGACCTGGGGCCGCTCGCCGGGTCGACGACGACCCTGCGGCTCACGGCGTCCGCGGCCTGCGGCCTGCGCCAGGTGGAGGTGCTCGGCGAGCCGGCAGAGTGACGCCGACCCGCTACGCCGCCGGCCTCACCATTCGGCGACCGACCCGTCGGCGTGCCGCCACACCGGGTTGCGCCAGCTGTGGCCGACGCTCGACTGCTCGCGCACGTACTCCTCGTTGATCTCGATGCCCAGGCCGGGGCCGTCGGGGATGGTGACGACGCCGTCGTGGTAGTCGAACACCGACGGGTCGACGAGGTAGTCGAGCAGGTCGTTGGTCTGGTTGTAGTGGATGCCGAGGCTCTGCTCCTGGATCGCGGCGTTGTAGGAGACCGCGTCGATCTGCAGGCAGGTGGCCAGGGCGATCGGCCCGAGCGGGCAGTGCAGGGCGAGCGCCACGTCGTGCGCCTCGGCCATCGCGGCGATCTTGCGGGTCTCGGTGATGCCGCCGGAGTGCGACGGGTCGGGCTGGATGATGTCGACGATGCCGGTGGACAGGACGTCGCGGAAGTCCCAGCGGCTGAACAGCCGCTCGCCGAGGGCGATCGGCATCGGCGCGTTCTGCAGCACCGGCAGCGAGGGGACGAGGTTCTCGCTGAGCACCGGCTCCTCGACGAACATGAGGTCGAGGTCCGCGAGCTCCCGGAGCAGGGTCTTGACCATCGGCCGGTGCACCCGGCCGTGGAAGTCGACGCCGATCCCGATGCCCGGGCCGACGGCCTCGCGCACGGCTGCGACGTTCTCGACCGCGCGGCTGACCCGCTCGTGCGAGTCGATGAACGCGAGCTCCTCGGTGCCGTTCATCTTCACCGCGGTGAACCCGCGCGCCACCGCCTCGGACGCCGCCCGGGCCGTCTCGGCGGGCCGGTCTCCGCCGATCCACGAGTAGACGCGGATGGTGTCGCGCACCCGGCCACCCAGCAGCTCGTGCACCGAGCGCCCGAGCTCGCGGCCGGTGATGTCCCACAGCGCCTGGTCGATGCCGGCGATCGCGCTCATGAGGATCGGGCCCCCGCGGTAGAACCCGCCGCGGTACAGCGTCTGCCAGATGTCCTCGATCCGGCGGGGGTCGCGGCCGATGAGGTAGTCGGACAGCTCCTCGACGGCGGCGGCGACGGTCGCCGCCCGGCCCTCGACGACCGGCTCCCCCCACCCGACGACTCCCTCGTCGGTCTCCACCTTGACGAAGCACCAGCGGGGCGGGACGAGGTAGGTGGTGACGGCGGTGATCTTCATGCGGTCCTCCTGACAGCCTGGTCGATGGCCGAGACGATCCGTTCGGCGATGGTTCCCACCTCGTCCGGCGTCCGGCCGGGACGGTAGAGCGACGAGCCGATCCCGACGCCGGCGGCGCCGGCCGCCAGCCAGTCGGGGATGGTGTCGACGGACACTCCGCCGACCGCGACGAGCCCGACGTCGCGCGGGAGCACCGAGCGCCAGGCGCGCAGGCCCGCGGGCCCGACGACCTCGCCGGGGAACACCTTGACGGTGCGGGCACCGGCGGCGATGGCGACGAAGGCCTCCGTCGGCGTCCCCGCACCCGGAAGCGGCTCCATGCCGAGCGCCACCGTGGCCTCGATGACCCGCGCGTCGGTGTTCGGGGAGACGATCATCTCGGCGCCCGCGTCGTGGGCGCGGCGCACGTCGGCGGGCGTCAGCACGGTGCCGGCGCCCACCCGGCAGTCGGACGCCAGTGCGGTGCGGAGCCGCTCGACCGACTCGAACGGGTCGGGCGAGTTCAGGGGCACCTCGACATCACGGATGCCGGCCCGGTAGAGCGCCTCGCCGACCGCGAGGACCTCGTCGGGGCGGACGCCGCGCAGGATCGCGATCGCCCTCGGACCGGTCGTGGACATGGTCACACTCCTTCCACCCGGCACACGACGTGGCCAGGGACGTGGTGAGGTGCAGCATGTGCCAGATTAGTGCTCGACCGAGCAACGAATCCCCGGGCCGACCCGCGCGGCCCGGCGGTGCACCCGCGGCGGGGCACCGGACCCAGCGAGAGGCGCTCCCATGTACGACCGATCGACGCGCTGGCACGATGCGCCCGGCGCCTACCCCGACCCCGCGGTCGTCCAGACCGATCCGCGGTTCGCCGACCTCATCCTCCCCTTCGCGCGGATCGAGCGGATCGCCGGCGGCTGTCGCTGGACCGAGGGGCCGGTGTGGTTCGGCGACCAGCGCTGCCTCGTCTGGAGCGACATCCCCAACAATCGGATCATGAAGTGGGACGAGCAGTCCGGCGAGGTGTCGGTGTGGCGTCGGCCCTCCGACAACGCCAACGGCGGCACCCGCGACGCCGCGGGGCGGCTGGTCACCTGCGAGCACCGCACCCGGCGGGTGACCCGCACCGAGTACGACGGCTCGATCACGGTGCTCGCCGACGCGTTCGAGGGCCGGCGGCTCAACTCCCCCAACGACGTCACCGTCGCCCCCGACGGCTCACTGTGGTTCACCGACCCGACCTACGGCATCCTCGGCGACTACGAAGGACGCCGGGCCGAGCCGGAGATCGCCACCGCCGTGTACCGGATCGACCCCGACGGCGGGGAGCCGACCCGGATGGTCACCGGCCCGGTGCAGCCCAACGGGCTGTGCTTCTCGCCGGACGGGGCCACCTTCTATCTCGTCGACACCGGCGTCCGGCCGGGCCTCATCTACGCGTACCCGTACGCGGACGGCACGCTCGGCGAGCCCCGCCGGTTCTGCGTCATGGAGGGCGGCAGCAGCGACGGGATCGCCTGCGACGCCGTCGGCAACGTGTGGGCTGCTGCCCAGGGCGACGACGGCTACCGCGGCGTGCACGTCTTCGCCCCCGACGGCACCGACATCGGCCGGCTGCTGCTGCCCGAGCAGTGCTCGAACGTCGAGTTCGGCGGGCTGCTCCGCAACCGGCTGTTCATGACCGCCAGCCAGAGCGTCTACAGCCTGTACGTCAACGTGAGCGGGGCGTGATCGCGCCGACTGAACCCGCGAGCGGGACACACAGGCAACGAGAACGGGACACTGTCCAGTTCGAGGTCGATGTCCAACCAGAACCGGACAGTGCCGCGAACAGAACTCGCTCAGGCGTCCAGATCCACCCGCACCGGGCCGGGACGATCGGCCGGAAGGTCGACGCCCAGGGTGCGACCGCCGACGCTGACGCTCGCGCGATCGCCCTCGCCGTCGACGAACAGCCAGTCGCGTCCGTCGGCGTCGGTGACCGCACGGGCCCAACTGCCGTCACCGGCCGACACGTCGAGGGACGAGCGTCCGGCCGAGGGGACGACGTCACCGCCCGCGCGCATGAAGGCCGCCAGCCCCTCGAGCGCCCGCACCTGGACGCCGGCGAGCGTGCCGTCGGCCTTGGGCCCGACGTTGAGCAGGAAATGCCCGCCGCGGGAGACGACGTCGACGAGGTGCCGCGCGACCTGAGCCCCGGACAGGGAGACCGCTTCGTCCTCGACCTGGTTGTAGCCGAACGAATAGCCGATGCCGCGGCAGTTCTCCCACTGGCCCCGGGTCTCGTTGCCGAGGCCGGACTCGTACTCGCTCGTGTAGTAGTCGCGGTGGGTGTCGCCCCAGCGGTCGTTGACCAGGCCCTCGGGCACGGCCCGGTAGTAGTCGGTGAACAGTTCGCCCAGGCCGCCGGGCTCGAAGTCCTTGGCGTCGTCGGGCCACTCGATGTCGTTCCACAGGATGTCCGGGTGGAACCGCTCGATGAGGTCGTGGCAGTGGGCGGAGGCGTACTCGCCGTACTCGCGGTCGGTGGGACGCAGGTCGTGGACCGAGGCGGACGTCGTGTGCGGCGGGAACGGCCGGACGTGCCAGTCGAGGCCGCCGGAGTAGTACAGCCCGGACCTCATCCCCGCGGCCCGCGTCGCGTCGACGATGGCGGCGATGAGGTCGCGCTTCGGGCCCCGGGCCACGGTGTTGCGGCCGTCGGTGCCCGGGGCGTCCCACAGGGTGATGCCGTCGTGGTGCTTGGTCGTCGGGACGACGTAACCCGCACCGGCGGAGCGGAACAGCTCGCACCAGGCGGCGGGGTCGAAGCGGTCGGTCGTCCACCCGTCGAGGAACTCGTCGTAGGGACGCCCGCCCCACACGTGGAGGTGGTGGTCGGCCGCCGGGGACCCCTGGATGCGGATGGTGTTGAAGTACCACTCCGCGTACGGGTTGTGGGCGAACCACTCG
>DATAKK010000027.1:0-56764 GCA_036261615.1 Propionibacteriaceae bacterium
CTCCCCACCGACCTGGGCGAAACCTGGGGCGGATCGTGCCCGGCTGCCGGTCAAGCGGGCCACCTGTGCGGACAGATCACGGTCGACCCGGAACGGCTCCTGCCGAAGGCGGAGATCGTCGTCCACCTCAGCGACACCGCACTCAACTCCCGCCACGGCGACGCAGACGGCAACGCTGCCACCGTCCCCGCCGAGACCGCCATCGCCCGGGTCGACCGGATCGGCCCGGTCCTCACCCACTGGCTGTCCGACCTGCTCGGCCACCACCGGATCACCGTCCGCCCCGTCCTCGACGTCGCGCGAATCACCCCGGTCGACTCCTACGAAATCCCCGACCGGATGCGCGAAGCCCTGCGCTATCGCCAGCCCTACGACACCTTCCCCGGCTCCACCCGAGCATCCAGCCACGGCTGCGACCTCGACCACACCACGCCCTACCAACCCGGCGGACCGCCCGGCCAGACCCGGCTGGAGAACCTCTCCCCCGTGTCGCGCCGGGCGCACCGCGCCAAGACCCACGGCGGCTGGACACTCACCCAACCACTCCCCGGCATCCTCATCTGGACCAGCCCCCACGGCCACACCTACCTCGTCGCCGCCGGACAAACCGTCCGCATCGCGACCCCGGCGAGTCGCGAACGCCACGCCGCCTGACGGCCCATCGCGCGCGCTCCGGATACACGCCGGACGATGCGACACGACACGTGCGCCGCCGGGAGCTGCTCAGGCCCCGTTCCGCCCGCATTCGAAGCCCCGGCCCGGGCCGCCCGGATCATTTCGACGTTGACCACCGTACTCAGTGGAAAACGTCGAACGTTGATTCAGGAGAGCTGCCATCTTCGCTTGCTGAGCCCGTACCTATCCGAAATCGCAGCCGTCCGAAACCAGTCGCCGACGGAGCCGGCCGGCCGCTGGGGTTCCGCTACGCGTCGATCCGCTCGGCGTCGAGGGCGTAGGCACCGGCGATGATGAACTCCTTGCGGGGGGCGACCTCGTTGCCCATGAGCAACTCGAACGTCTGCTCGGCGAGCAGGCCGTCGTCGACGGTGAGCCGGCGCAGTGCGCGGCGCCGGGGGTCCATCGTCGTCTCTTTGAGCTGCTGGGCGTCCATCTCCCCGAGTCCCTTGTAGCGCTGGGGCTCCTTGAACTTGATGCCCTTCTTGGTGAGCTCGGCGCTCTTGCGCTGGTATTCGGCGTCCGAATACGTGTAGATGTAGCGCTCCTGCCCCTTGCGGGGGTTGGTGAGCTCGAACCGGTGCAGCGGCGGCACCGCCGAGTAGACGCGTCCCGCCTCGACGAGCGGACGCATGTAGCGGAAGAACAGCGTGGCCAGCAGCACCCGGATGTGCGCGCCGTCGGAGTCGGCGTCGGCCATGAAGATGACCTTTCCGTAGCGCGCGGACTCGAGGTCGAAGGTGCGCCCCGACCCGGCGCCGATCACCTGGAGGATCGACGCGCACTCGGCGTTCTTGAGCATGTCGCCGACGGACGCCTTCTGCACGTTGAGGATCTTCCCCCGGATCGGCAGCAGCGCCTGGAACTCCGAGTTGCGGGCCACGTTCGCCGTGCCCAGTGCCGAGTCGCCCTCGACGATGAACAGTTCGGAGCGGTCGGTGTCGGTGCTGCGGCAGTCCTTGAGCTTGGTGGGCAGCGACGACGACTCGAGGGCGTTCTTGCGGCGCTGGGTCTCACGGTGCGCCCGGGCCTGGATGCGGGTACGCGACGCGTTGACCACCTTCTCGAGCAGGGTGCGCGCCTGCGCCTTCACCGCGGCGCGACTGCTCGTGAGGTAATCGAGGAGTTCCTGCTCGACGACGCGGGCGACGAGCCGGGTGACCGGCGGCGTTCCGAGCACCTCCTTGGTCTGCCCCTCGAACTGCGGCTCGGCGAGCCTCACGGTCACCACGGCGGTGAGCCCTTCGAGAATGTCGTCCTTGATGACCTCCTCGCCGGCGCGCAGCAACCGGGTGCCCTGCAACGCCGACCCGAAGGCCTTGGCGAGGCCGCGTTCGAACCCCTGGACGTGGGTGCCGCCCTTGGGGGTGGCGATGATGTTGACGAAGCTACGCACCGTGCTGTCGTAGCCGGTGCCCCACCGCACGGCGATGTCGACCTCGAGGTCGCGTTCGACGTCGGTGGGCGTCATCGATCCGGAGTCGTCGAGCATCGGCACGGTCTCGGTGAACCGGTCGTGGCCCTGCAACCGGAGGATGTCGGTGACCGGCTGGTCGTGGGCGAGGTAGTCGGCGAACTCCGTGATGCCGCCGTCGTGGAGGAAGGTCTCGGTCACCGGCTCGCTCCCCCGAGCGTCGGCGACGTGGATCGCGAGACCGGGCACGAGGAAGCTGGTCTGCCGGGCGCGATCGAGGAGGTGCTCCAGGCTGAGTTCGGCGTCCGGCAGGAAGATCTGCCGGTCGGGCCAGTACCTGATCCGGGTGCCCGTGGTGCCCTTGGCCACCCGTCCCTTCTTGACCAGGCCCGACCCGGGGGTGAACGGCGCGTCGGGGCCGGGCCCGTCGAAGACGCCGGGGACGCCGCGGCGGAAGCTCATCGTCCACGTCGCCCCCAGGCGGTCGACCTCGACGTCGAGCCTCGTCGACAGGGCGTTGACGACCGAGGCACCGACACCGTGCAGGCCGCCGGTGGCGTTGTAGGAGCCGGCGCCGAACTTGCCGCCGGCGTGCAGCTTGGTGAAGACGACCTCGACGCCGGACAGCCCGGTGCGCGGTTCGGTGTCGACCGGAATGCCCCGGGCCTCGTCGGCCACCGAGATCGAGCCGTCGTGGTTGAGGCTCACCTCGATCCGGGTGCCGTACCCGGCGAGCGCCTCGTCGACGGCGTTGTCGATGATCTCCCAGAGGCAGTGCATGAGCCCGCGGGTGTCGGTCGAGCCGATGTACATGGCCGGCCGCTTGCGGACGGCCTCGAGTCCCTCGAGCACCAGGAGGTGCCGCGCTTCGTAGTCGCGGCCCTCGCTCGACTTGGTCTGAACACGGTTCGGCACGCCCAGTAGGGTACCCGCGACGACCGACACCCCGGTCGCCCCCACGCCGGAGCCGCTTGTCGTGACCGTTCCGTCATCCGATCGTCACACAATCGCGACCCGCGGCTCTCCCCGGTGTTGACGAGCGCCGGGTAGGGTACGGGAACAAACGATCAACCACGGCCGTTCATATCGATGGTTCCTCCGGACGCCGCGTGTCTCCCGATGTGGGGCGAGCGGACGGGCCACCGGCCAGACAAGTGAACGGCATGGGATTGATCGACCACATGAGTGAAGAAGAATCAGAGTGAACGGAGGACCCGCCATGAGCACACCAGTCATCGACGATCGGACCCTCAGTGCATCCGATCGCTGCGACCGTTGCGGGGCGCAGGCATATCTCCGGGTCACCCTGAACTCCGGAAGCGAACTGCTGTTCTGCGCCCACCACGCGCGGGCCCACGAGGACAAACTGCGGCAGGTGGCACTGCGCATCCACGATGAGACCGACAAGGTCCGCTGACCCCTCCGCGGCACTCGCAGACTGACTGAACGCGGCCCCGGCCCTCCACCACGGAGGTGCCGGGGCCGTTCCGCGTCCACGCGTCGGAGCGATGCCCTGCCACCGGTCGCGGGGGCGGCATAGGGTGGGGTCATCACCGCACATCACATCGGAACGGATGCCGCCCGGGCAGCCGTCGCGAGCAGTGGAGGAACCATGGAACATCGTCGTTTCGGACGCACCGGCCATGACAGCTCGGTGCTGGTCTACGGGGCCGCCTCGCTGGGTGAGGTGTCCCAGCAGGTCGCATACGACTCGGTCGCCGAGGCCCGTGCCGCCGACATCAACCACTTCGACACCGCGGCGTCCTACGGCCACGCTGAGGAGGTCATGGGCCCCGCGATCGCACCGATCCGCGCCGACATCTTCCTCGCGACCAAGACCGGCATGCGCAGCGAGGGCGAGGCGTGGGCCGAGATCAACCGCTCCCTCGAGCTGCTGCAGACCGACCACGTCGACCTGCTCCAGGTGCACGCAGTCTGCAACATGACGATGCTCGACGAGGTCTTCGCCCCGGGCGGGCCGATGCCCGCCTTCGAGCGCGCCCGCGAGGAGGGCATGACCCGGTTCATCGGGATCACCGGCCACACCGAGGCCGCCCCGTCGACGCACGCGGAGGGGCTGCGCCGCTTCGACTTCGACTCGGTGCTCACCCCGCTCAACTGGCTGCTCTACCAGGATCCCAAGTTCGCCGACGACATCGCCGAACTGTTCGAGCTCGCGACCTCCCGCGACGTGGGCATCCGGACGATCAAGGCCGTCATGCGCAGGCCCTGGAAGGAGGGCGAGCAGAACTACGCGTCCTGGTACATGCCCTTCGACGAGCAGCAGCTGACAACGGCCGCGATCTCGTGGGTGCTCAACAAGTTCCCCCAGGTCACTGGCATCGCCACCGCCAGCGACACCCGCCTGCTCAACCAGGCGATCACCGCGGAGGCCAACCGGATCAGCGTCGAGGAGGCCGAGGGCGTGCTTTCCGGCGTCCGCGACTACCAGAGCATCTTCCAGCCGGCCTGAACCGGGTTCAGTCCTCCGCTGCTTCCGGACGGCGCACCATGCGGATCTCGCACCGGCCGCGCCAGCCGTCCGGAAGCGGCTGGCTGGCCCCGTCGGGCACGAACCCGTGCCGCCGATAGAACGCCTGGGCACGGGGGTTGTCGTCGAGCACCCAGAGGTACGCGGGGGCGTCGCCGATCGCGATCTGCAGCAGCCGGTCGGCGATTCCCGAGCCCTGCGCCTCCTGCAGCAGGTAGATCATCGTGAGTTCGAGGGACGCCGGCGAGCCGGCGTCCCTCGCCGGTTCCGCGCCCGCCACGCCGACGATCCGGTCGTCGGCGGACAGGACCAGCCACAGGTAGTGGCCGTGGTCGAGCAGGCCTTCCCAGAACTGGACGGTCCTCCGGACGCCGACCCGCTGCCGCTCGATGACCGACGGATCGACGACCGCGCCGTACGTCTGGCGCCACGCCTCCACCGTCATCTCGGCCAGGGCCCTCAGATCGGCATGCGACGCCTGCCGGATGCGGTAGCCGACCGCCCTGTCCGTGCCCACCTGCGGTTCCTCCTGCCGAACGGGCGCCCAGTCGGGAGCCACCGGCCGGGAGCCTAGCGGACGCCGGCGGCTCCCCCTTTCGCCCGCCTCCCCGGGTCGTCCCGGGTTTGCGAACGACGCGCCCGGGTATTCACCGCCCGGAAGCCGGCGGACGGAAGGAGTGCGGTGAGCAAGGGCGGGAGTTCCACTGGGACCGTGGCGGGACTCGCGTTGGGGGTGTTGGCGGGAATCGGAGGGTTCCTCGACACCGGCGGTGTGATCACCGCCGTCTCCGCAGGCGCACGGTTCCACTACTCGCTGCTGTGGACCGTGGTGTTCGGCCTGGTCGGCTTCTCGGTGTTCGCCGAGATGTCCGGGCGGGTGGCGGTGTCGTCGGCCCAACCGACCTACGAGGTGATCCGCACCCGGCTGGGGCCACGCCTGGGTGCCGTCCCGCTCGTGGCCGACCTCATCGTGCACGTACTCGTGCTGGCCGTCGACCTCGTGGGCATGGCCCTGGCCCTGCAGCTGCTCACCGGGGTGAGCTATCGGCTCTGGGTGCCGCTGGTGGCGGCGGCCCTGGCCCTGGTCCTGTGGTTCTTCAACTTCAGCGCTGTCGACACCGGCGCCGCGCTGCTCGGCCTGACGATGCTCATCATGATCCCCGCGATGGTGGTGCTCTCCCCCGGCTGGCGCCACGTCGGAATCGCCCTCGCCCACCCCCACATCGACCCGTCGAAGTCCGTCCCGACCTATCTGTTCGCGGTGGCGTCCCTGCTCGGCTCGTTCATGACCCCCTACCAGTTCGACTTCTACTCCTCAGGGGCGATCGAGGAGGGCTGGACGGGCCCGGACCTGCGCCGCAACCGGATCGTCGCCGTGATCGGGACGCTGTTCGGTGCCGTCATGACCCTGTCGGTGATGATCGCCGGCGCCGGAGCCCTCTACCCCTACCACCACCCGGTCGACTCGATCAGGGCCGCCGCGCAACCGGCGCAGGCGGCGTTCGGCGGGGTCGGCTTCGTCATCTTCGTCATCGGCGTCTTCGCCGTCTCGGTCGCCGCCTCGGTCGAGCTCTGCCTCTCCGGCGCCTACGGGCTCAGCCAGTACTACGGCTGGGACTGGGGCAAGAGCACCTCCCCCCGGCGGGCCCCGGCGTTCAACCTCGTCTTCCTCGCGATGATCGCGCTCGCCATGGCGATCGATCTCACCGGTGTCGACCCGATCCAGTTCACGGTCATCACGATGGCCCTCGGCGCCGCGGCCCTCCCGTTCACGTTCGGCCCGGTGCTCGTGATCGCCAACGACCCGCAGTTCATGGGCGAGCAGCGCAATCGGCCCGCGATCAACGTGGTGGCGGGCCTCGTCCTCGGCGTCCTCGTGCTCACGACCCTGGCCACGATTCCCCTGCTGGTGAGCACCGGTGGCCAGTTCTGACAGCGGGCGGGAGACCGCCGTGGACGAGCCGACGGAGGGCCTGGCGCTGGGCCAGGTCATCGACCACGCCCTGCTCGACCGGAACGGGCGACGAGCGGGCCGGGTCGACGACCTGCAGTTCGATCTGGTCGAGGCGAGCGACCTGGCGCAGCCACCCACCCTCGTGCTTCGGGCGATCGTGTCGGGACCGCTCCCGCGCCCGACGTCTGCCGGCTTCGCAGCCCTCGCCCGCTTCTGCTACCGCCTCCTCGGGGTGAGGAACGCGGCCCCGGTCACCGTGGAGTGGCGTCATGTGCGGGCGATCGACGCCTTCGTCCACCTCGACGTCGACCGCGCGGACGCGAACCTGCTGGCCGTGCACGAGGCGGCGCTCCGCATCGTGGAGAAGCTGCCCGGATCCGACAAGGAGCATCAATGATCCTCACCTACAGCCGGTTGCGCGGACTTCCGGTCACGTGCGACGACGGACGCCGGCTGGGCCGCGTCCTCGACGTCGTCGTGGCACCCCGGGGCGGGGACATGGTCGTCCGGACGCTGCTGGTGGCGCCGGGACGGTTCGCGGTGCTCGCCGCCCGCTTCGACCCCCATCGGCACGCGAGCACGGTCGGCGCGGAACGGATCACCGCCATCGACGAGACCGGCATCCGGGTGAAGGGGACGCCGTGAGCCACGAGATCGTCGCCTGGGCGGTCACCGTCCTCATGGTCGCCCTCGTGCTCTCCTTCGCCGCCTACCTGGTGTCCGTCGCCCGGCTGCCCGGCAGGCGTCCGCGGGTGCGTACCTACGACGGCCGGGGCAGGCTCATCGGACGGCACGAGAACCCTGGCGAGCAGATCGCGCCGGGGAGGCGGGGCGACCCGAGGGGCGCCTCCGGCGGCGATGCGGCCGCCGGGAAGGGCCCGTTGAGCCCGCCGGTGGCCGAGGATGGGGGCCACGACCCCGATCAAGGAGGGCCCGATGCGGATCACTGACACCTCAGACCTGTGGTGGAAGACGGCGGTGATCTACTGCCTCGACGTGGAGACCTTCTTCGACTCCAACGGCGACGGGTGCGGAGACATGGCCGGCCTGGCCGAGCGGATCGACTACCTCGCCGAACTCGGAGTCACCTGCCTGTGGCTCATGCCCTTCTACCCGACGGCACACCGCGACGACGGCTACGACATCACCGACTTCTTCGGGGTCGATCCCCGCTTCGGCCACCATGGCGACTTCGTCGAGGTCATCCGGATGGCGCAGGACCGTGGGCTCCGGGTGATCGTCGACCTCGTCGTCAACCACACCTCCGACCAGCATCCCTGGTTCAAGGCCGCCCGCTCCTCCACCGACAACCCGTTCCGGGACTTCTACGTCTGGCGCTCCGACCCCCCGCCCGACACGTCCAGCGAGGTCGTGTTCCCCGACCAGGAACAGTCGATCTGGACCCTGGACGACAGGACCGGCGAGTGGTACCTCCACCACTTCTACCGGAGCCAGCCCGACCTCAACGTCGCCAACCCGAAGGTCCGCGACGAGATCGCCAAGGTCATCGGGTTCTGGTTGCACCTCGGCATCAGCGGTTTCCGGGTGGACGCCGTCCCCTACTTCCTGTCGCTCGAGGGCGTGCGCAAGGACGAACTGGAGAAGTTCCGCAACCCACACGACTACCTCCGCGCCCTGCGGCGGTTCATGGGACGCCGGCGCGGCGACTCGGTGCTGCTCGGGGAGGTGAACCTGCCCTACGACGAGCAGCTCACCTACTTCGGCGGCGCCCAGGGCGACGAACTCACCCTCATGTTCGACTTCGTGCTCATGCAGAACCTCTACCTCGCGATGGCGCGACGGGACGCCGGCCCGATCGCCACCACCCTGCGCAACCGCCCGCCGCTACCGCCCGACAGCCAGTGGGCGACCTTCGTCCGGAATCACGACGAGCTGACCCTCGACAAGCTGAGCGAGGAGGAGCGGCAGGAGGTGTTCCGGGCCTTCGGGCCCGACCCGGAGATGCAGGTGTACGGCCGGGGGCTCAGGCGCCGCGTGCCGCCGATGCTCGACGGCGATCCCCGGCGGATCCGGCTCATGTACTCCCTGCTGTTCGCCCTGCCCGGAAGTCCCGTCCTGTTCTACGGCGAGGAGATCGGCATGGGCGAGAACCTCGCGCTCGAGGGGCGGATGGCGGTGCGGACGCCGATGCAGTGGGCCGACGATCCGAACGGGGGCTTCTCCACCGCACGGCCGGGCAAGCTGGTGAGCCGCCTCCCCGAGGGCGGCTACGGGCCCCAGCACGTGAACGTGGCGAGTTCGCGGCGCGACGCCGACTCCCTGCTCAACTTCGTGCGGTTGCTGGCCAAGCGTTACCGCGAGTGCCCCGAGCTGGGGTGGGGCGACGCCGAGGTGCTCGACCAGCCCCGCCCCTCGGTGCTGGCCCTGCGCCGCACGTGGGAGGACGCCTCGATGGTGGCGTTGCACAACCTGTCGGCGGAGGCCGTCACCGTGCCGCTCACCCTCGGGGAGCCACCCGTCAACACCTCGGGCGAGCGGGAGCCCGACTGGGAGGGGGTCGTGCTCGTCGACCTCCTCGCGTCCGGCCAGTTCCCCGACGAGGGGGTTCCGGTCGGCGCCGACGGGACGGTCGAACTCCCGCTCAATGGGTACGGCCACGCGTGGCTGCGGATCCAGCGACGAGGTCAGCGGCGGCTGGTTTGACGACGAAGGTCCCCGGCCGCGAGTAGGCGACCGGGGACCCCGACGGAACCCCGCGGCTCAGCCGATCTTGGTCCAGGTGCCGCAGCCCTCGGAGTAGAAGCCCGCGTCGCTCGCCTGGATCGAGACCGTGGGGCTGGTCACCCCGAAGTCGTTGGCGAGAACGGTGGACGCGTCCGCGTTGAAGCCCGACAGCCGCACCCAGTAGCAGGACGACCCGCCGGCGGCCCTCCACACTCCGGGCGCGATGTCGGTGTTGACGATCATCGTGCCCGGTCCGAAGCCGGCGGTGGGCGAGGACGTGATCGGTGACAGGTCGGTCGTCCACCAGCCGCAGTGGTCGGTGTAGAACCCCGCGTCCGAGGGCTCGATGGTCACGACGTCGTGGAAATCGGTCTCGTTGTTCGCGATGATGTCGCTCGCCGCCCCCGAGAATCCGGAGTCGCGCTCCCAATAGCAGCTCGTCGCATTGGTCGTCGTCCGGTAGGTGCCGGCGACGATATCGGTGCCCACGACGAAGCCGCCCGAGCCACTGAAGGTGTGGAAATCGCTCCGGTAATAACCCGCGACGTCGGCCACCAATTGGGCCGTACCGCCGCTGTTGTTGGTGAGTGCGATCTTGCCGTTGGCGCCCAGCTTCACCGTGACGAGATTCGCGCGGGTGTCACCGGCCGGGTAATTGAGGTTGGACGCCGACGGTTTGGTCGTCTGGTCGGGGTACACCGTGACGTAGCCCGACTTCTGGGCATTGGTCACGGTGACGTTCAGCACCACCGCCCACACGCCCTGGGCCGGCACCTGCGCCCTGGTGGTGATCTGGACGTAGACGGTCTTGTTCGAGCCCACGGGCCCGGTCGCGCCGAGGCTCTTGCGGGTGTCGAGCACGCGGGTCGGACTCAGCGACACGAACGACCCGACGGCGCTCGGGGCGCCCGCGAGGTAGTAGCCGGCGACATCGGCAACGAGCTGGACCGTGGCCAGGTTGTTGTTGGTCATCGCGACCTTGCCGTTGGCGCCCAGCTTGACGGTGACCAAGTTGGCCCGGGTGTCGCCCTTGGGATAGTTGAGGTTCGAGGCGGTCGGCTTGGCCGTCTGGTCGGGGTACACCGTGACGTAGCCGGAGCCCTTCGCTTCGGTCTCGGTCACGTTGAGCACCACGGCCGACACGCCACTGGCCGGGACGCCGGCCATGCCGCTGATCTGGACGTGGATCGTCGAGTTCGGGGCGACCGGTCCGGTCGCGCCGAGGCTCTTGCGGGTGTCGAGGACGCGGGTCGGGCTCAGCGAGGCGAAGGCCCCGGGAATGGACGGTGCGCCGGACACGAAGTAGCCCGCCACGTCGGCGACGAGTTGGACGGTGCCGCCGCTGGTGTTGCTCAGCACGATCCCTCCGGTCGGGCCGAGCTTGACGGTGACCAGGTTGGCCCGGGTGTCACCGGGCGGAAAGTTGAGGTTCGATGCGGTGGGCCGGGGCGTCCCGTCGTCGGGGTAGACCGTGATGTAGCCCGACCTCGGTGCGTCGGTGACCGTGACATTGAGCACGACGGCCGACACCCCGGAATCGGGAACGCCCGCACGTCCGGTGACCTGCACGTGAATGGTGGAATCGGATCCGACGGGCCCGCTCGCCCCATTTCCGGTGCGCGTATCGAGAATCCGCGCCGGCCTGAGCGACACGAAAGTCCCTGCATCTCCCACGGCCGCCGCCGGCACCGGCCGCCAGCCAGGAAGCGCCGCAATCACGATGAGGAGCGCGGCCAGCCGCGCCCATCGAACAACCCATTTCCGCCGCACCATTGCGATCTCCGAATCTGGTGCTCCCCGCACCCGAATGTGGTGCTCCCCGCACCTCGGCGCTCATGAAAGCACACACGTGGCTCGCGGAAATGGGGGGGGTGAGTTAAGGAGGTCGCGGCAGCCCCAGAATCGTCGAGCGAAGCCGGCGGGGTCCGACCCCGCTTCTGCGAAATCTGCACCACCTGCCACACCCGCTCGCCCCGCACAGGGGTGTGGCAGGTGGTGCACATGACGCAGGATCTCCCCCGCACCGGCCCCCGTCATCGACGTAGCGGGGCGGACGCCCTCCACCATCCCGGGGGGCGGTTCACCTCACGGGCGGGTGCCGGTGAACCCGCAGGCGGGATTGGTGCACTTGAGGGAGGAGAACCTCGCGTAACCGGGGGGCGGGAACGGCCCGTCGTTGTACACGGGCGAGCTGTCCCACACGACGGCGAGGCGTCCTCCGCACTGACGGCAGGGCGGCAGGCTGCGCTCGTAGGCCTCCTGCTGGCTGGGTGACCGCGGTTCCTCCATGCGCCGACACTAGCCGCAGGGGTGGTCCCCGCAAAGGGCACGGGAAGGGCCTGGGCCAGAACGAACGACTCCCCCGCCGATGACACCGACGGGGGAGCAGTCGTGGCCGCGCCGCACGGGATTCCCGCGGCGCGCCCGGGCTCAGTCGAGATAGTCGCGCAACACCTGGGAACGCGACGGGTGCCGCAGCTTGCTCATCGTCTTGCTCTCGATCTGGCGGATGCGCTCGCGGGTGACGCCGTAGACCTTGCCGATCTCGTCGAGGGTCTTCGGCTGGCCGTCGGTCAGGCCGAAGCGCATCGAGACGACGCCGGCCTCGCGCTCGGAGAGCGTGTCGAGAACGTCGTGCATCTGTTCCTGCAGCAGGGTGAAGTTGACGGCGTCCGCGGGCACGATCGCCTCGGAGTCCTCGATGAGATCGCCGAACTCGCTGTCGCCGTCCTCGCCGAGGGGGGTGTGCAGCGAGATCGGCTCACGGCCGTACTTCTGCACCTCGACGACCTTTTCGGGGGTCATGTCGAGTTCCTTGGCGAGCTCGTCGGGGGTTGGCTCCCGGCCGAGGTCCTGCAGCATCTGCCGCTGCACGCGGGCGAGCTTGTTGATGACCTCGACCATGTGCACCGGGATGCGGATGGTGCGGGCCTGGTCGGCCATGGCGCGGGTGATGGCCTGCTTGATCCACCAGGTCGCGTAGGTCGAGAACTTGTAGCCCTTGGTGTAGTCGAACTTCTCGACCGCGCGGATGAGGCCGAGGTTGCCCTCCTGGATGAGGTCGAGGAAGAGCATGCCGCGGCCGGTGTAGCGCTTGGCCAGCGACACCACCAGACGCAGGTTAGCCTCGAGCAGGTGGTTCTTCGCCTGGCGCCCGTCGCGGGCGATCCACTCGTAGTCTTCGAGGTCGTCGGCGACGATGCTCACCGCCGGGTCGTTGAGTTGCTCCTCGGCGAACAGGCCCGCCTCGATCCGCTTGGCGAGTTCGACCTCCTGTTCGGCGTTGAGGAGGGCCACCTTGCCGATCTGCTTGAGGTAGTCCTTCACGGGGTCGGCCGTGGCACCGGCCGACACGACCTGCTGCTCGGGCTCGTCGGTGTCGTCGGCGTCCGAGACCACGAAGCCCTCGTCCTCGGTGAGGGCCTTCTCCTCGACGGCGACCTCGGCCGAGTCGAAGTTCGACTCGTCGACGTCGTCGAGGCTGCGCTTCTTGCCCGGAAGAGTCAGGACGACGTCGTTGCCCTCGAGCTTCACCTCGACGTCGATGCTCTTGGTGGCCGCTTCGGCGACCGTGGGCACGACCTCGTCGTCATCGGACTCGGCGGTCTCGTCAAGGTCTTCGCCTTCCTCGTCGGTCGCCTCGTCATCGACCACGTCGGCCTCGACTTCGTCGATGTCTTCGAGTTCGAGGTCGTCATCGTCGCCGGCGAACTCGTCGTCGTCGGTGTCCGGCTTGGTCGCGGGTGCGGCGGCCGCACCCGAGCGCTTGGCGCCCGACGTGCCGGCGGGCTTCCGACCGGAAGCGGCTCCCCGGCGCTTCGCGCCGCTCGCCTGTGTCACCGCACCGTCGGACTCCTCAGTGGCCACCGGGTCGACCACCTTCGGCTCATCAGGGATGGGCGCAGCCTGGGCGCCGCGCCGACGGGCGGCTGAGGCAGGCTTGGTGGTGGTGGTGGAAGTGGAGCGTGAAGGCACCTGGAACGTCCTCTCGAAGCTGTCAGGGTGCTTGAGGGCGCAGCCGGGCCCGCAGGAGTCAAGGGCCGCACCTGCAGTCATTCTGTCACGCCCACCCAAATGGGCAGAATCCGGGCGGGGGCGGGTCGGAACCACCCTGGGTCTGATTGTCCGCTCAGGGTGAACTCAGGGGAAAACCGCCGCAGGGCGTGCATCATTTCCACGCGTCCGGTCGTTGTGTCTGACGAAGGGCCGCCCGCACACGGCGGGTCCACACCGACGGAAGGACCATCGTGGAGTCACGCACACGTGTTCGCAGCACCGAAGGCATCGACGGTAAGGACGCCGTCGGCCTCTACCTCGATGAGATCGCCCGCACACCGCTGTTGACCGCCGAGGAAGAGGTCGAACTCGCCCGCACCATCGAGGCCGGGCTGTACGCCCAAGAGGTGCTCGACGGCGAGGTGACCTCTCGGGTCGGCGCCAGCGACGAGGAACTCGCCGCGCTGGTCGCGGCCGGCCACGATGCCATGCAGCGCTTCGTCAAGGCGAACCTCCGGCTGGTCGTCTCCGTCGCCCGCAAGTACGGGCGCTCGCAGATGCCGCTGCTCGACCTCGTCCAGGAGGGCAACACGGGCCTCATCCGGGCCGTCGAGAAGTTCGACTACACCAAGGGCTTCAAGTTCTCGACCTACGCCACCTGGTGGGTGCGCCAGTCGATCAGCCGCGGCATCGCGCAGCAGGGGCGGATCGTGCGCCTCCCCGTGCACGTCGCCGAGCAGATCAACCAGGTGTCGGCCGTGCGTCGCACGCTCGAGCGCCGGCTCGGCCGCGACCCCGAGACCTTCGAGATCGCCGAGGAACTCGGCCTCGAGGAGGACCGGGTCATCGAGTTGATCCGATACTCCCGCGATCACGTGAGCCTGGACGCGCCGGTCGAGGAGGACGGTGACACCGCCCTCGGCGACCTCATCGCCCGCGAGACCGCGCCCGGTCCCGACGAGGTGGTGCTCGACGCGCAGGACCTCGCCCGGCTGGAGGAACTGCTCTCGACCCTCGACGAGCGCTCCGCCGACGTCGTCCGCCGCCGCTACGGCCTGCTCGACGGCCGCCAGGCCAAGCTCGCCGACATCGGCGCGGTGTGGGGCATCACCGCCGAGCGCGTCCGCCAGATCGAGCGGCACGCCCTGGAGACCCTCCGCACCGCAGCCTGACACCCAGAACCAGCGCGGCTCCGTCTTTCCCCCGGACGGGGCCGCGCTCCATGTCCGGACGCAGGCAGGGCGCTGTCCCCTTGAGGGTCGATGTCGACCCTCAAGGGGACACTGTCCGGTTCGGGTTCGGGGCCCTGTCCCCTTCCGGGTCGATGTCGACCCACAACAGGGCACTGCCCAGTCGGTGTTGCCGCGGGGTTCTGTCGCCGGTCGGGTCAGGGGTTGCCCACCAGCCGGATCAGCCCCTCCTGTGCGGTCGAGGCGACCAGCCTGCCGTCCTGGAACAGCCGGCCCTGCGAGAACCCGAGGGCGTGGGACGCCGACGGCGACACCTGGTCGTAGAGCAGCCACTCGTCCGCGCGCATCCGGCGGTGGAACCACATGGCGTGGTCGATGGACGCCGACTGCAGGTTGGGCGAGAGGAACGCCACCTGGTGCGGCACGGTCGAGACGCTCAGCAGGCTGAGGTCGGACAGGTACGCCAGCAGGGCCTCGTGCAGGCGGTGCTCCGCGGCCCCGGGGACGCCGGGATCGTCGAGCCGGTCGGTGGTGCGGATCCACAGCCGCATGTGCGCGCCGTGCGAGCGGGGCTCGATCCCCCCGCCGGGCCCGGAGGTGCCGGCGATGCGGACGTCGAGGGCGTCCCACTCGCGCCACAGCGGCGAGTCGCCGAACCGCGACCGCATCGTGTCGGCGAACCCGGGACACTCGTCGGGAGCCGGCACCTCGGGCATGACGTCGTGGTGGTCGAGGCCCGGCTCGCCGATGTGGAAGGACGCCGACACCTGGCAGATCACCTTCCCGGCCTGGCGCGCCTCCACCCGCCTCGAGCTGAAGGTGTTGCCGTCCCGCAGGTTCTCGACCGAGTAGAGGATCGGTCGCTCCACCCGGCCGGGCCGCAGGAAGTAGGCATGCAGGGAGTGCAGCGCCCGTTCGTCGACCACGGTGTCGTAGGCCGCGGTGATCGCCTGGGCGAGCACGAGCCCGCCGAAGGTGCGTTGCAGGTTCGACAGCAGCTGGTGGCCCCGGAACAGCCCGACCTCGAGCGGTTCCAGACGCAGCAGGTCGACGAGTTCGGCGGTCGTTTCGGGCATGGGCCCACAATGCCATGGCCGGACCGGCGTCCCGGGGCGGGGCTGTCAGCCCTGCGCGGCGATCGCGGCCCTGATCCGCTTCGGCGAGACGGTGACGACGGTGCGCAACTGCTGGGCGAACAGCTGCACCCGCAACTCCTCGATGAGAAAGCCGATCTCCTCGACCGGCGCCGGCAGCGGGCCCGGGGGCTGCCGGTCGCAGAGCGCGGCGTACTCGGCCTCGAGGTCCTCGACGACCTGCACCTGCTGGCGGTCGCGGGTGGGGTTGGACGCCGCCGCGCGCAGCCGCTGCGCCATCGCCTGCAGGTAGCGGGGCAGGTGGTCGTACCACGGGTCGGCAGTGGCGGAGATGAAGTTGCGGAAGACGAGGTTGGCCAGCTGCTCGGTGACGTCCGGAGCGGCGGGATTGGCCGGGGTGAGCAGGGCCTCGACCTCGCGGCGTCCCCGCAGCACGGACGCCGCCGTGGCCACCACCGCACGCATCTCGTCGGCCTGCGCCTCGCGCACCGCCAGAGCCAGACTCTCGTAGCCGGCCTGGTCGCGGACGGTCCCCGGGTCGCCGAACCGGCGGGCGAGCCGGTCGACGGTCTTGAGCCGTGCGTCCGCGAGCAGCTCGGGCACCGACGGGTAGGGGGACGTGCCGAGCGCGAGCTTGTCGGCGTTGCCGAGGTGCGACACGACCCACCGGGTCGGGTCGGGGTTGGTGAGGGTGAGCAGCCGCCGGACGCCGGCCGCGTGGAACCGCGCCTGCCGGGCGGGCGAGTCGAGGGTCTCGAGCGCGACGGCGGTGACCCGGTCGACCAGGGCCGGATAGCCGACCGCCCGGACGCCGTTGCTCTGCACGGTGAGGGTGGCCGGGATGGTGCCGAAGACCCACGAGGTGCCGGTGAGGGTGTCCTGGGTGCGGGAGGCCCTGGTGAGGGTGCGGGTGACCCGGTCGCGGAGGTCCTGCTGGAGGGTGGCGAGGTCCTTGCCCGCCCCGGTGGGCCGGCCCTTCTCGAGCACCCGGAAGCTCACCCGGAGGTGGTCGGGCACGGCGTCCGGCCGCCACTGGCCGGCGTCCACGACCTCACCGGTGAGCTGGCGCAGGGCCCGGCCCAGCTCCCGGACGAACGGCACGGAATGGTCGGCGTCGTGCCGGTCGAGCCAGTCGAGCGCCCGCGCGGCCACGTCGGGTGCGGGGACGAAGCGCACCCGCACCTGCTTCGGCAGGCCGCGGATCAGCTCGGTGGCGAGTTCGTGCCGCAGCCCGGGCACCTGCCAGGTGAACGGCGCCGGGTCGAGCTGGTTGAGTTGGGCGATGTCGACGTCGACGGTGACGCCGTCGTGGCCCGATCCGGGATCGAACACATAGGTGATCGGCAGGTCGAGGCCGGCGACCTGCCAGTGGTCGGGGAACGCGTCGGCATCGACCGCCGCGTCGTCGACGATGAGGTCGTCGAGGCTCATCTCCAGCAGCCGCTTGTCGGGGTGGCGGCGCCACCACGCGTCGAAGTGGGCGACCGAGACGACATCGGCCGGGATCCGGGCGTCGTAGAAGGCGTAGATGGCGGCGTCGTCGACGACGAGGTCGCGCCGGCGCTGGCGCTCCTCGAGCTCCTCGGCCTCCTTGAGCACCCGCTGGTTCTGGTGGAAGAAGTGGTGCCTCGTGCGCCACTGGCCCTCCACGAGCGCCGACCGGATGAAGATCGCGCGCGCCTCCTCCGGGTGCAGCCTCGCGTAGTTGACGGTGCGCTGGGCGATGATCGGGACGCCGTAGATGCTCACCCGCTCGTAGGCCATGACCGAGCCCGACGTCGCCGACCAGTGCGGCTCGGACACGTGGGAGCTGATCGCATGGCCGCCCACCTGCTCGACCCATTCGGACCGGATCCCGGCGACCGTGCGCGCCCACAGCCTGCTGGTCTCGACCAGTTCGACGGCCATGACGAGCTCGGGCGGGCTGCCGGCCAGCGCCGAGCCGGGCTGGATGGCGAAGTGCGTTCCGCGGGCGCCCAGGTACTCGCGCGGGCCGCGTCCGCCGCGGCGCCGAGCGCGGGGATCGGTCGTCTCCTCCCGTTCCTGCAGCAGCCCGATGTGGCTGAGCAGGCCCGAGAGCACCGCGGTGAGCACGGCGGCGTCCGGTGCCGGGCTCTGGTTCCGCTCCAGCCCCAGGTCCTTGGCGATGTCGCGGAGCTGCGTGTGCAGGTCCTGCCACTCGCGGATACGGAGGAAGTTGAGGAACTCGTCGCGGCACAACCGCCGGAACGCGTTGCCCGACAGGGCCTTGCGCCGCTCGGTGAGGTAGGTCCACAGCCGGACGATGGCGAGCACGTCGCCGCCGGCGTCGGGCCGCTCCTGCTGCTGGTCGCGGCGTCCGGTGTGCACCGTGTAGCGCAGCGGCGCCCCGTCGGCGTCGGTGGACCCCTGGGTGCTGAGGCCGCCCTCGGTCCAGAACCGCCGGTGCAGGGCGTCGGCGCGGTCGCGCTGCTCCGCGGGGCGCTCGCGGACGTCGGGGATGGCGAGCGCGGCGACGATGACGAGCACCTCGCGCAGGCTGCCGAGGCGCCCGGCCTCGACGATCATCCGGGCGAGCCGCGGGTCGAGGGGGACGCGGGCCAGCTGGTGTCCGACGGGGGTGAGCCGCGGCCGGTGCCGGTGGCCGGGCTGGAGGGCGCCCAGCTCGTCGAGCAGCCGCAGCCCGTCGCCGATCTGGGTGCGGTCGGGCGGCTCGACGAACGGGAAGTCGGCGATGTCGCCGAGCCGGGCCTCCGCCATCTGCAGGATGACCGAGGCGAGGTTGGTGCGCAGGATCTCCGGCTCGGTGAACTCGGGGCGCGCCTCGAAGTCCTCCTGGGAGTAGAGCCGGATGCAGATGCCGGGCGCGACCCGGCCGCAGCGCCCGGCGCGCTGGTTGGCGCTCGCCTGCGACACGGGCTCGATGGGCAGCCGTTGCACCTTGGTGCGCGCGGAGTAGCGGGAGATGCGGGCGGTGCCCGGGTCGACGACGTAGCGGATGCCTGGGACGGTGAGCGAGGTCTCGGCCACGTTGGTGGCCAGGACGATCCGGCGTCCCGGGTGCGGGGTGAACACCCGGTGCTGTTCGGCGGCACTGAGCCGCGCGAACAGCGGCAGGATCTCGGTGTCGCGGAGGTCCATCGCGGCCAGTCCCTCGGCGGCGTCCCTGATCTCCCGCTCGCCGGACAGGAAGACGAGGATGTCGCCGCTCGGCGGCAGCTCCGCCACCGCCCGGCAGATGCCCTCGACCTGGTCGACCGCCTCCCCGGACGCCGGGACCTCGCCGTCGTCCCCGTCGCCGGCGAGCGGCCGGTACCGGATCTCGACCGGGTAGGTGCGCCCGGACACCTCGATGATCGGGGCGTCGTCGAAGTGGGCGCTGAACCGGGCCGTGTCGATGGTGGCCGAGGTGACGATGACCTTGAGTTCGGGACGCCGGTCGAGGAGCTGCTTGAGGTAGCCCAGCAGGAAGTCGATGTTGAGGCTGCGCTCGTGCGCCTCGTCGATGATGATCGTGTCGTAGCGCCGCAGGTCGCGGTCGTGGGAGATCTCCGCGAGCAGGACGCCGTCGGTCATCACCTTGATCCGGGTGTCGCGGCTGGTGCGCCGGGTGAAGCGCACCTGGTAGCCGACGACGTCGCCGAGCGGCACCTCGAGCTCCTCCGCGAGCCGCTCGGCCACGCTGCGGGCGGCGATCCGGCGGGGCTGGGTGTGGGCGATCGAGCGGCGTCCGAGTTCGAGGCACATCTTCGGCAGCTGGGTCGTCTTGCCCGACCCGGTCTCTCCGGCCACGACCACCACCTGGTGGGCGGCGATGAGGTCGCGGATCTCCTCGGCGTGAGCGGCGATCGGCAGGGCCGGGTCGTAGTGGATCCGGACGCCGGTCGCGGCTCCCCCGGCCGCGGAGTCGCCCTGGCCGGGCGCCGGGGCGGGGAGGGAGGGCTGGCTCATGACCGGCCCAGCCTACTGGGCGGTCGACGAGCGGATCCTCCCGTTTTCCGGCGTCCCGGCCTCAGCCGCGCACCTGTCGGGCGATTCCGCCCACGGCCGCTCCGGCCCGCGCCGCGAAGCCGGTGTTGCTGGGCAGCGGCTCGCTGAGGTTGGCGATGACGACGTCGGCGGTGGGTGACAGGCCGGAGAGGATCTGCACGCGGCCACTGCCGATCGCGCCGGTGCTCACCGTGACGGTGCTGGTCGAGCCGCCCTCGAGCACGGTCACCGTGCCCGCGCCCTGCCCGGTGGCGACGAGGGCGGACTCGGGGACGGTGAGGGCGTCCTTCACCGCGGCGGTGACGATCGACACCCGGGTCACGTCGCCACTGGGAAGGCCCTCGGCGCCCGAGTCGATGGTGACGGTGAGCGGGTAGGTGGGCGACGATCCCGAGGTGGAGGCGGGCAGCACGCCGATGGTGGTGACGGTGCCGGACAGGGTCGTCGTGGAGCCGACCGGGTCGACCTCGACGGTGTCCCCGAGGGCCACCTTCGGCATCTGCGCGAGGGCGATGGTCGTGGCCACGGTCGCGGCGCCGGGCCCGATGATCGTGACCCCCTGGGTCGTCGTGGCCGTCGCCCCCTGGGTGAGGGAGACCTGGGCGACCACCCCGGCGATCGGGGCGGTGAGCGTCGCGGCGTCCAGGTGCTGCTGGGCCTGCGAGAGCGCCTGCTGGTCGGAGGCCAGCTGGCCCTGGTCCTGCAGCAACTGCGCGGCCGGGGTGAGCGAGCCGCCTGCGGCGCCCCCGGCCCGGGATCCGCCCGACCCGGTTCCGGCCGAGGTGCCGGAGCCGGTCGTGGACGCCCGCGCGGCGGACGAGGCGGTCGTCGGCGTCCGGGTGGCCGGCGAGGTGGCCGGGGTGCGCGACGTGGAGCTCGTCGTCGTCCTGCCCGTGGCGGTGCCCTGCGAGGAGACGGACGCTTGCAGCGCGCGGGCCGCGCCGCGCTCGGCGGCGGCGAGTTGCGAGAGGCTGGTGAGGCAGGCGCTCAACTCCTGCTGGCTCGGGGCTCCGCCCGTCGAGGGCTGGCCACCGGCGGACCTCGAGAACGAGGCGGTGGCGGAGGCCCGAGGGCTCGAGGGGGCGCTCGAGCTCGACTCGGAACTCGAGGACGTGGGCGACGCGGAGCTGGGCGCCGCGGACGACCCGGTGACGCTCGGGGTGGGGGCGCTCGAGGTCGGCGTGCTGGAACCCGCCGAGCCCGACGGCGTCCCGGTCGAGGATGCGCTCGCGCTCGCCGACGGGCTGGGGGCCGACGGGGAGGCGTTCGAGGACCCGGCGCCGGAGGGGGTCGGGGCGGCCGTGCCGGGTAGGGGCGCGGAAGCGTTCCGCGCGCCCCCGCCGCCGAAGGCGAGACCGGTCAGCACCCGGGAGCAGGCCTGGTCGGCCAACCGCTGGGCCGAGGTGACGGCGGCCAGGAGGGCCGACGAGCCGCCGGCGGAACCGCCTGTGTGTGACGGGCTCGACGAGGGCCGCGGAGCAGCCGGGGACGAGGTGACGCTCGGCCTGGTGACGGGCGCGGCGAGGGCCGGTGCCGCGCCGGACTGGACGGATGCTCCGGTGGTCGAGCCGGAGGCGATGGCGGTGGTGTCGGTCTCGATGGCCACCTCGTCCTGGGCCACGGTGGCCTGGGCGTCGAGGACCGCGGCCTCGAGGGGGGTCGAGTCCATGGTCGCGAGCTTCTGGCCCGCCGTCACCCGCTGCCCGGCGTGCACGAGCACGGCCGTGATCCGTCCGGACGTCGGGAAGCTCGCCCTCACCTGCGACACGGGGGTGAGGGTGCCGGTGGTGGTGATCGACTGCTGCACGTCACCGCGGGTCGTGCTCACGGTGCGGTAGGACGCCGCCATGCCGGTGGAGGGCATGGCGTACCCGTAGGCGACCGCACCGATGAGCGCCAGCGCGGCGACCACGGCCGCGACGGTGATCGTGCGGCGGCGGGTGAGACTCCGCCTGTCAGCCATTGCGCTGGAACCGCCCGCCGAAGCCGGACGCCGTGCAGCTGCCGTTGACCGGGGCGCTGAGCACCACCGAGGCGGCGGTCATCGCCCCGGTGCTGTCGGTCTTCCCCAGCGCCGTGGCGCACTCCCCGGTGCGGATCGCGGCCGCGCCGGCTGTGGCCGTCGTGGTGTAGCTCGTCGTCGAGGTGGTCACGACGCTCACCGACGCGGTGCCGCCCGGCCGGCTCTCCCGGACGACGAAGCCGGACGAGGTGAGCGCGGTGACCTGCCCGGTCGCGCCGAACGCCGCCCGGAACCGTCCCCCGGACGGGAATGCCGACGGGACTCCGGAAGGCCGGGCGCGCGGGCTGAAGCTGCCAGAGGGAGCACCGGTCGCCACCGTGCACCCTCCGTTGACGGCGGGGTGGACGACGACGCTGGTGGCGGTGATCGGCCCGCTGGACGCCGTCGGGGGCGTGGCGGCCGGGGTCGGCGCACCCGACGCGCGGTTCAGCGGCCGGATCGAGCCGTCGCGGACGGTGACGCACGACCCGACGGTCACCGCCTTCGCCGTCGTCGACGACTCCCGGGTGATCCGGGTCGACGACGTCACCGTGACCGCGGTCTGCGACGTGGCGCCCTGCACCTGCATCGTGTGGTTCGACCAGGCCGCGATGAGGCCGGTGACGGCCGGCGTCCCGCCGAAGCGGAACCCGCCGGAGGCGCGGGTCCCGGCCGCCGGGGCCGAGCTCGTCCCGGGGGCGGCCGCACTCGTCGAGGTGCCGCCCCCACAGGCGGCGAGCAGCAGCAGGAGGCCGCCGGAGGCGGCCGCGACGGCGGCGGCCCGGGCGGGACGGCTGGGCGAGGGACGGGACATGTCGTTCACTCCATTCGCAGGGCGTCGATGGGGGCGAGGCGCGCGGCGCGAGAGGCCGGGTAGACGCCCGCGATGATTCCGATGAGCAACGAGACGACCAGGGCGCCGAGGGTGGCGAGGAGGGACACCGACACCGGCTGCCCGATGAGGCCCGGCAGCAGTCGGGCGCCGGCGATGCCGACAGCGACCCCGAGCGCCCCGCCGATGAGGCCGAGCAGGCTCGCCTCGGTGAGGAACTGGCGCAGGATGACCGCCGGAGCCGCGCCGAGAGCCTTGCGCAGCCCGATCTCGCGGATCCGTTCGGTGACCGACACCAGCATGATGTTCATCACCCCGATGCCCCCGACGAGAAGGGAGATCGCGGCGATCCCGCCGAGCAGCACGGTGAGGGTGCGGGTGGTCGAGGTGGCGGTCTGCACGAGGGAGGCCTGGCTGGCGATGCTGAAGTCGGCGGACGCCGTGGTGGTGCCGTGGGCCGTGTCGAGCGCCTGCTGGGCCTCCTGGTAGGCGGCGGACAAGGTGCTCTGCCCGGCGGCCTCGAGATAGATCGACGAGACGCTCGCCGCCTGTGAGCTGGACGCGATCCGCTGGGCGAAGGTGGAGATCGGGATGAGGATGGTGTCGTCCTGGTCACCGGCGATCGACGATCCGGCCGTGTTGAGCTCCCCGATGACGGTGAACACCGTGCCGTTGATGGTCACCGACTGGCCGATCGGCGAGCCGCTGAACAGCTGGGACGCCGTCGTGCTGCCGATGACGGCGACCGGGGCGCCGCTCGCCGCCTCCCGGGCGGAGAAGTACCGCCCGGAGGTGACCGTCCGCGCGCGCACCGGGAGCCACCCGGGCGTCGTGCCCACCACGGTGGTGGTCCAGTTGGAGGTCGAACTGGTCACCGACTGCGACGACGACATGATCGGGGCCACCGCGGCGACGTCCGGGCAGTTGGACGTGTTGGCGAGGAGGTCGGCGTCCGCGAGGGTGAGGGTCGTCGCGCTGCCGAATCCGCCGCGGATGCCGTTGGCGGACGTCGTGCTTCCGGGCGTGACGACGAGCAGGTTCGACCCCAGCGAGTTGATCTCGGCGGTCACCGTCTGCTGCGCGCCCTGCCCGAGGCCGACCGTGAGCATGACCGCGGCGACCCCGATGAGGATGCCGAGCATGGTGAGGCCCGACCGCAGCTTGCGCGACAGGATCGCGCTGATGGCGGTGCGCAGGGTCTCCAGCCCGTTCATGCCCGCACCCCCGGTGCGTCCGCGCCCCGCCGCTCCGGTCCGGGCGTCAGCAGCCCGTCGCTCACGGCCAGCCGGCGCCCGGCCCGCTCGGCGACGTCGTGCTCGTGGGTGATGAGCACGATCGTGCGACCGGCCGCGTGCAGGTCGTCGAGCAGCCCGAGCACGTCGCGGGTGGCGACCGAGTCGAGGTTGCCGGTGGGCTCGTCGGCGAGGATGAGGTCGGGATCGGTCACCAGCGCCCTGGCCACCGACACCCGCTGCTGCTGGCCGCCCGACAGCTCACCCGGGCGGTGCCTGACCCGGTCGGCGAGCCCGACGGCGTCCAGGGCCGCGAGCGCCCGCCGGGCCCGTTCCGCAGCCGGAACGCCCGCGTAGACGAGGGGCAGCTCGACGTTGCGCAGGGCGGACAGGGACGGCAGCAGGTTGAACTGCTGGAAGACGAACCCGATCCGCCGGTTGCGCACGTGCGCCAGTTCCCGCTCGCTCATCGCGCTGACGTCGTGGCCGGACAGGAGGTAGCGCCCGGCCGTCGGCACGTCGAGGCAGCCGATGATGTGCATGAGGGTCGACTTGCCCGAGCCGGACGGGCCGGTGATCGCGAGGTACTCCCCCTCGTCGACCTGCATGCTCACCCCCCGCAGCGCCTCGACGGCCACGCTGCCGGTCGCGTAGGTCTTGCGGATGCCCTCGAGGACGACGATCGGCTCGGGGAGCTCCATGCGCGGGTCGAGGGTGTCGACCGCTTCCGGCGCCGACATGTCAGCGTCCTCCCGGCGAGGCGGACGCCCCGGCGGCGCCGGCTCTGGCGAACCGGCCGCCGTAACCCCCACCGGTGCCGCGTCCGCCGAAGGCGGCCGGCCGGGTGCCGAGAACGACGACGTCGCCCGCGGCCAGTCCCTGGGTCACCTCGGTCTGCTGACCGAACACCTGGCCGAGCGTCACCTGCCGCTGTGTCGTGCCGCCGCCGGTGGTCTGCACCTCGACCGTGGCGTGCCCGCCGGCCGTCGAGACGGCCAGGGTCGGCACGGCGATGACGTTGGCGAGCTGCTTGACGAGGATCGACACCGACGCGGTCGACCCGATGTAGACGTCCTTGGGCGATCCGGTCACCTGGATGACCACCGGGAAGGCAGCCGACCCGGTGCTCGTCGAGGCGATCTCGCTGACGCTCTGGACGGTGCCGAACACGAGCTGCTGCGCGGTGGGGGCGGTGACGGCGCTTCCGGTTCCCGACGGCGCCGAGTTGTTCCCGGTGGACGGCACGGTGCGCCGGGCGAATCCGCCGAGGCCCCCGAATCCCCCGCCGAACCCGCCACCGGCGAACCGGTTCTGGGTGGTGTCCGTGGTGCCCGACGTGGCGGCCGCGAGGTTCATCGTGGCTTGGAGCCCGGACCTGAGGCTCGGCAGGTCGGCCGCGCCGACGGTGGCGTTCACCAGCCACGACGACGTGTCGACGACGACGATCTCACCGCTCGTGCCGGAGGCGCCGTTCCCCGACCCGCCGCCGGAATTGCCCGAGCCCCCCGAGCCCGAGCCGGCGCCGGTGCCCGAGCCCGTGGTGGAGGAGGCACCGGCCGCGGTCGTGCCGGCCGTGAGGTTCACCTGGGCGACCACCCCGGCGATCGGCGAGGTCATGGTCGCGCCCGCGAGGTTCTGCTGGGCCTGGGTGAGCTTGGCCTGGTCGGAGGCGACCGCGGCCTGGGCGGCGCTGAGCTGGGTCGCGGTGGTCGAGGAGTTGGCCTGCAGGCTGGACAGCTGGGAGTTCGCGGCGTCCAGGGTCGCCTGGGCGCTGGTGACCGCGGCGCTCAGCGCGGACGTGTCCTGGGTCGCGAGCAGTTGTCCCTTGGTGACCGACTGGCCGACCCTCACCTTGACCGCCGTGACGGTGCCGGACGCCGGGAAGGACAGGTTGTCCTGAACGGCGGGGGCGAAGGTGCCCGTGGTGGTGACGGTCTGCTGCAGCGTCGTCGGCTGCACCGTATAGGTGATCGGCACGAGCGTGCTCGCCGACGCCGTGCGCGTGTGATTCCACACCCAGCCGCCGACGGCGGCGGCGGCCAGCAGCACCAGGGCGGCGACCACGACGATCGCCCGCGGCAGCCGCCGTCGTCTCCTGGACGCGGAAGCACCGGCCCCCGTGACCTCGATCGTCGACCCGGACGGATCCCCCGGCTGACCCACCATGGCCTGTCACCTTCCCCGCCCCGCGCGACAATTCTCCGGGGCCGGAAATAGGTGATACCCGCGCGCTGTCACAACACCATGGACAACCTGTGTGCGGGCTGTGGGGTCGGCGCCGAGCCCCCTATCCGGGCGCGACAAGGGCGTCGGACCGAGCGGGAGCCAGGTCGGACTCACGGCGTGGTGCAGCCAACGCCCTCCCGATCCGCGGGCGACTCACCGGGTCGAGCACCACCACAACCCAATCTCGGCGACTGCACCGCAGATCGGGAGAGAGCCGGGGCGGCCGCCCTCGGCTGGGCACCCGGGACCTGGGAGCGCCCGGATCAGGGGATGAGGCAGATCGGTGACTGCGAGTGGGCCATCAGCCCACGGATCGTGCCGCCGACGGCTCGCGCGGGGCTCGGCGACTGGATGCCGAGCACGAGCAGGTCGGCATGACCGGTGCGTCCGGCCAGCGCGTCGACCGGGTTGCCGTACAGCACCTCGACACTCACCTCGACGCCGGGCATCTTGGCGCGGGCCTCCTCGATGAGGGCGCTCATGCCCTCCCGGGCCGCCTGCATCTGTGCCTCGCGGGCCTCCTCGGTGACGCTCCCCCGACCGAACAGGCCGGTCGACTTCGGCTCGGACACGTGCACCACCTCGAGCTTCGCCCCCCGCGCCTCGGCCTCGGCCATCGCCCACTCGAGCGTGCGACCCGCATGCGGGCCGGCGTCCAGCCCGACGACCACCCGCCCGTACTGGCCGGTGGGATCGGGGTTGACCGCCTGGGAGATGATGACCGTCGGGCAGTGCGCCGAGGCGACCGCGGCCACGCTCGTCGAGCCCACGAACATCCGCTCGAGGCCGCTGACCGAGCGGCGTCCGAGCACCATGAGGGCCGCGCTCTCGCTCTGCCGGGCGAGCACGGCGGCGGCGTTGCCCAGGACGACCTCGGAGGTCACCTGGTTGGGGTCGATGCCGGTGTCGAGGGCGGCCTGGACGGCGGCCTCGGTCGCCTTCTCTCCGGCCTGCTGGAGGATCGTCGGGTCGTAGACGACGCCCCAGGCGCCCGCGAGCACGGCGTCGTCGACGGCGTGGACGAGGTGCAGGCGGGCCCTCTTGCCCGCCACCCTGGCCCCGTAGCGGGTGGCGCGGAGGCCGTCCTCGGAACCGTCGACGCCGACGATGATCATCGGTCTCGTGTCGGCAGTCAGCTGCTCGTCACCGCTCACCACGGGTTCACCGGACATGTCAGCCTCCTGCCGTTGTCGAGGCGACCACCACGCCGATGGCCCCCTGTCGGGCGTTCCCGCCCACTTCCGAGAGTAGTGCCGGGTGACCTCGCCGCGCGTCCTCCGGGGAACGAACCCCGTGGTCGCCGGGCAGTCCGGAGCCCCGGCGAGTGGTCCGGCCGATGGCGGTCGTCACTCGGCGCGGGAGACGATGCGCCCGGTGAGCCGCTCGATCCGCAGGCCGATGGGCAGGTCGCGTTCCCCGCCCGCCCAGGGCCGCAGCGACGCCACGAGTCCGTGGTCGATGAGCTCGGTGTGGCAGGACGCGAGCACGCTCCAGCCGGTGGCGGTCTCGACGTCGACGTCGTCGATCTCGAACCCCACCGGCCGTCCCGGCGTCCGCAGTGAGGACAGGATGCCCCCGGCGCCGGTGACGATGCCGATGAGCGAGTCGCCGACCACGGTGTAGGCCACCGGCAGCACGGTGACCGCGCCGGCGCCGCCGAGGGAGGGGTCGGTGAAGGCCACCCGGCCGACGAGCTGCGAGCGCAACAGCTCGACGCACTCCGACTCGTCCAGAGGCGCGAACCGCCCGGGCCCGGGCGTCTCGGACATCTGCTCGAGGTCACGTTCGGTCATCGGACTCCCTTCGCCGCGCCACCCGCCATGGGTGTCGCCGTCTTCGGCCCCAAGCTATCGTGCGCCACCGGTCACTGCTGGTCAGGACTCCCGGACGACTGGTCGAAGGTGGTCCTCCCCCGCAGCTTGCGGGCCAGGTCGTCGTCGATCCCGTCGGCGATCCGGCTCATGATGGCGAGCGCGGTGCGCAGGTGGGCCGGGACGAACGGGTCGGCGAGCAGCGACATCGACACGAACACCTTGTCGCGGTGCAGGGCGAAGCGGCCGAAGCGCGACTCGGCGTTGAGGTCGTTGAGGATCTCCATCGCCCGCGACCTGCCGTCGACGTCGTGGACGAGCACCGAGAAGATGATGACCTCCTCGGCATCGGGGGTGACCCGGACGAAGACGACCGTGCTGCCCACCCGGATCGCGATGTCCCCCTGCCGGTCGCGGAACGGCTCGTGACCGAAGACGTCGGTCAGCTCCGCGAGCACCTGCGCCTGCAGCCGGCGCCAGCGCTCCTCCCCGCCGTCGACCATCGCGGGCAGCGCGGCGTCCGGGCCCTCGTGGCCGACGAGGAGGCCCTCGTCGGCGAGTTCCTCGTCGACCGAGGAGCCGAGGTCGGGTTGCAGCACCTCGGCGAGTTGGTCGGGCGCGAGGAACACCGGGTGCTGGACGCCGAACACGTCGCGCACGGTGGCGACGACCAGCCCCGCGAGCCACGAGCAGTCGTCCTGCACGTGCTCGATGGCGAAGTCCTCCCCGTCGTCGTGCCAGCCGAGGTCGTGCAGGGCCTGGACCTGCGCCGGCCCGAGCTGGAAGGTGCGGCCGAGCGCGTGATTGCCCGGCGTCGTCAGACGCAGCCAGGGCTCGTCTCCTCGCCGCTCGCAGCTCACGTCGACCGCGGGGGCCGCGTCGTCGGCCGCCGACTGGGTGCCCAGATGCAGGCTTCCGCCGGCGTCGATCATCGACAGCACGACCGCGAGCCGGGCCGTGAACTGGGCCCACGCGTCGGCGGTGGCTCGGTCGAGGTCGAATTCGACTCGTCTACGGGACACTGTCCTCCGCTCCTGCCCTCGAGTGTCCAGCGGGCTGGTTGGCGTCACGGTGAGGCCCAACCTAGCCGACATCGGGGCGAGGGCCAGGGGCTGCGGCGAACGAGCGGGACGGGATCGCGGCCCGGGCCTCACTCCCCCGGCTGCCCCTCCTCAGGGGAGGACTCGGAGGCGGGCTGGCCGGCGTCCACGGCGTCCCACCCGCTGGTGGCCCGCGTGTCGGGCTCGGCGAAGGGGTCGGCGAGCTGGCCCGCGCCCAGGGTGGCCAGCATCTGGCGGACGTTGTGCAGCTGGACGGTGATGGCGTCGCGCCGTGCGGTGGCCGCGGTGAGCTCGCGCTGCGACTCGCGGCGGATGCGCTCCGCGTTGCCCCGGGCCTGCTCGAGCAGGGTCGCGGCCTCGTCGCGGGCGGCACGCAGGATCGCCTCGGCGTGCTCCTGGGCGTCCTGCTGCACCCGCTGGGCTTCGGCCTCGACACTCGCCAGCCGCTCCTCGGCTCGGGCGAGGGCGTCCTCGTGCGCGTGCATCTGGGCCTCGAACTCCTCGGCGGCGCGGTCGCGGCGATCCGCGAGCGTCTTCTCGAAGTCGGCGGCCGCCGCCGCAGCACGGGCGCGCTGGTGCTCGAACACCGCCTCGGCCTCCTCCCGGCGCGCGGTCGCCTCCCGATCGGCGTGGTCGAGGATGTCGTCGGCCTCACGCCTCGCCCCCTCGACGAGGGCCGCCGCGTCGGCCTGCGCCTTCGACGCGACCTCGGCGGCGTGCCGGTCGGCCGTGGTCGTGTTCCGGCGGGCGGCCTGTTGCGCCTCCGCCAGCAGCGTCTCGGCCGCGGCCCTGGCGCTCTCGCGCAGCTCGGTGGCCTCCTCCTCGGCGAGGGACAGCATGAGGCCGATCCGCTCCCCCAGCTCGGCGAACGAGGGAGGGGCGCTGTGCTCCCGCTCGTCCTCCAGCTGTCGCACCCGCTGTTGCTGCCGCGTGACCTGGGCGGCGAGGTCGTCGACGCGGGCCTGCAGCTTGGTGACCTGGACGCCGGACTCGGCCGCCTCCGTCCGGGCCGCGGCGAGCGCCTGCTGGAGGTCGGCCACGGTGCGGTCGACCTGGCCGGTCTCGTAACCCCGCATGACGGTCCGGAAGCCGAGGCTCTGGGTGTGGTCGGTCATGGTCGATCCTGTTCCTGCTCGATGAGGTGGCGCGGGACGCCGGCCAGGGCGCCGGCCCCGGGTGCTGCGGGCTCGGGCTGGGCCCGCAGCGGGACGTGGTCGGGTACTGCGAGGGCCTCGATCACCCCGGACAGGTGGCCGAGCTGGCGGGTGATGTCGTCGCGCCGCTGGGCGAGGAGCGCGACCTCCCGCCGGGCCCTCTCCAGCATCGCCCGGGCCTCGGCCCGGACGGCGTCGGCGTCCGAGCGCGCGCCGGTGAGGAGGGCCACCGCCTCGTCGCGGGAGGCACGGTTGCGCTCGAACGCCTCACGCTGCAGGGCCTCGAGGTCGGCCGCGGTCCGCTCCCGGACCAGCCGGGCTCCCGCCTCGGCCTCGGCGAGCCGGCGCTCGGCGCGGACCCGCTGCGCTTCCGCCTCGGACGCCGCCCGGGCCAGCGTGCGCTCGGCGTCGGTCCGGGCCTCCCCCAGGGTGCGCTCCGCGTCCCGCTCCGCGGCCGCGAGCACCGCGTGGGCGCGGGCCGTGAGGTCGTCGGACGTCGCCCGCGCCCGGGCGAGGTCGGTTCCGGCTCGCACCCGGGCGGCTGAGAGGACCTGCGCCAGACGGGTGCGGACGCCGGCGACGTGCCGGGCGAGGTCGGCATGGGTGCGACGCCGGAGCGCCTCGGCGTCGGCCTCGGCTCCCGCCCGCAGTTCGGCGATCGCGCGGTGGGTCCACTCGAGATGCTGCGCCGCCTCGGCCAACCGCTCGCGCGCCTGGGCCTGGGCCTCGTCGAGGAGGCGCCGGCGTTCGGCCGCGGCCTCAGTGACGAGCCGCTCGGCCTCGGCCTCGGTGGAGCTGCGCAACTCCTCGAGTTCGGCGCGGGTGCGCTCGGCCTCCGACCGCGACGCCTCGACCAGGTCGCGGGCGTGCCGCCGGGTCTGGCTGATCACCGCCGCGACCTCCGCGTCGAGGTCGGCCCGTCGCCGCGCCTCCTCCTCGGCGAGTGCCCGGCGCCGCGCGGTGGCCTCCTGGTCGGCCCGGGCGGTGAGGTCGTCGATGCGCTGGGCGGCGTCGGTCGCCGCCCGGTGTGCATCCTCCCGCAGTTCTGCCGCCTCCGCCTGCGCCTGGTCGACGATCCGTTCGGCCTCGTCGCGGGCCTGGGCCACGACCTCGTCGGCGGTCCGCTGGGCGCCGCGGGTGAGCAGCGCGGCCTGCTCGCTGGCGTCGCCGAGCAGGGCGACCGCGTCGCGGTGGGACTCCTCGAGCCGGGCCGTCGCCGCGGCGAGCGTGGCCTCGGTCTCGGCGCGGTCGCGCTGCGCAGTCGCGGCCAGGTCGGCCGCCTCGTCGCGCAGCCGGTCGGCCTGCCGCCGGACGTCCTCGGCCTCGTGCTGGGCCTCCTCGCGCAGCCGGTCCGCCAGCGCCTGGGCCCGCTGCAGGATGATCGTGGCGCGCCGGGTCGTCTCGTCGCCGGTGAAGACCATCCGATCAGGCAGGGGGTTGTCGGTCGACGGCTGCGCCACAGGGCAATCATGGTCCTCACCAGGGGTGCGGGCAACGTCACCCGCCGCCCTGGGACGGTGTTCCCGGCGACGGCGGCTCGGGGCCGATCGCGGCGTCCCCCTGCTCCTCGTGGAAGACCGCCACGGCGGTGGGCAGGGTGGCGAAGATCCGGTGGCGACCCACGCGGTCGACGAAGCCGGCGGCGTCCAGTTGCTCGAACAGCTCGTGCTTGACGCGGGCGAGCGCGAGGGCGATGCCGCGCGCCTCCACCCGCTGGCGCAGTTGGTCGAGGACGTCGACGGCGGTGAGGTCGACCTCGACGTTGGCCTCCATGTTGAGCAGCAGCCAGCGGGGTGGCGCCGGGGCGAGGTCGAGCGCGTCGACCGCCCGCCGCAGGAAGTTCTCGGCGTTCCCGAAGAACAGGGGCGCGTCGTAGCGGTAGACGACCAGGCCGGGCACCTGCACGGCGTCCTCGTAGTCGTCGATGTCGTGCATGCCGGCCACGCCGGGCACGATGCCGAGGATGCCGTCGTGGGGGGTGGCGAGGCGGCGCAGCAGTTCGAGCACGCTGAGCACGACCGCCACGGCGATGCCGGCGAGTACCCCGAACCAGAGCACCGCGCCGGTGGCGGCCAGCGCGAGGAGCAGCTCGCTGCGGCGGAACCGGGCGATCCGCCGCCACTCCCCCGGGTTGACGAGCCGCAGCGCGGCGTAGATCACCACCGCGCCGAGGGCCGCGCGCGGGAAGGTGGACAGCAGTGGCGCCGCGATGAGCAGCACGACGACCACGCCGGCGGCGGTGACCAGGGACGCCAGTTGGCTCCGCGACCCCATGGCGTCCCCCAGCACGGTCCGGCTGCCCGAACTGGACACCGGGAATCCCTGGGAGAGCCCGGCCGCCACGTTGATGCCGGCCAGCGCCAGCAGCTCCTGGTTGCCGTCGATCCGCTCGCGCCGCTTCGCGGCGAAGGCCCTGCCCGTGAGGACGTTGTCGGAAAAGCCCACCAGCACGATGCCCGCGGCCGCCGACAGGAGCTCCACCCAGGGGAGACCGGTGAGATCGGGCACCCGGACGCCCGGCAGCCCGGTGGGCACCCGGTCGACAGTGCGGACGCCGTAGCGCCCCAGCCCCAGCCACGCGACGAGCACCGCGGCGACGATCATCATGACGAGCGGTCCGGGGGCGCGCGGCAGCCACCGCTGGAAGGCGAACAGCCCGACGAGCACGCCGCCGGCGACACCGAGCGTCGCGACGTGGGCCTCGCCCAGGTGGGCGACCCAGTAGCCGATCTCCTCGTCCGGCCTCCCGGCGGGGATGTCGAGGCGGCTGATCCGCCCGAGCTGCGAGGTGATCATGAGCACCGCGATGCCGACCATGTACCCCTCGAGCACGGGGCGGCTGAGCAGCGCCGCGAGGAAGCCGAGGCGCACCGCCCACGCGGCAAGGGCCACGGCGGCGACCGCGAGCGCGAGGACGGCCGCCACGTCCGCGTGTCGGGACGCCGGCAGCCCCGAGCCCACGGCCGCGACGGCCGCCGCCGTCATGAGTGCCGTGGTCGACTCGGGTCCCACGGACAGCTGACGGGAGCTGCCGAGCACCGCGTAGACGACGAGCGGCCCGACCGCGGCCCACAGCCCGACCACCGCGGGCAGACCGGCGACGGCCGCGTAGGCCATGACCTGGGGGACGAGGTAGGCGAACACGGTGAGGCCAGCGACGACGTCGCCCCGCAGCCACTCCCGGCGGTAGTGGCGCAGCACGTCCACCCCCGGCAGCAGCCGGAAGGTCCACGGCGTCCGCTGGGCGCGCGCCCCCATGCGCTCAACCTAGCGAGCGGACCTCCCCGCCGCGGCGGCGGTGCGAGGGCAGCGGGCGCGATGCCGGTTCAGTGGGCGACGAGCGCGGCGATGATCATGATGCTGGGGATGGAGGCGACGGTGGTGAGGAAGACCACGTCGCGGGCGAGGACGACGGCGCGCTGGTAGCGGACGGCGTTGACGAAGATGTTCTGGGCGGCGGGGAGCCCGGCGACGACGACGATCGCGAACTCGGTCGCCGGGGGGAGGCCGAGGGCGCGCCCCACGGCCCACGCGATGAGGGGCTGACCGACCAGCTTGAGCCCGCTGGCGACGAGCGACGGCGCCAGACCGGGGCCGCGTCCCGGCAGCGGCCCACGGCGCAGGCTGATGCCGAAGGCGATGAGCATCGTGGGCACGGCGAGCGCGCCGAGCAGCTTGATCGGGTCGGTGATCACCGAGGGCATCTGGACGCCGAGGAGGTTCACGACCAGGCCCAGCAGGGTCCCGATGGTCATCGGGTTGCGGAACGGCATCGTGGCGTACCGCGACCATGAGGGCGGAAGACCGCGGTCGCGGGCGGCGAGGGAGTCGAGCAGGCTGAGCCCGACCGGCTGGAGGATCGACACCTGCACCAGCAGGATGGGGGCCATCCAGCTCGCATCGTGCAGCACGTAGGTGGCGATGGGCAGGCCGAGGTTGGCCGCGTTGACGTAGCAGGAGCCGAACCCGCCGATGACCGTGGCGCCCGCGTCGAGCTTGAGCACCGTGCGGGCGAGCACCACCCACACCGCCAACGACCCGGCGACCGCGATGACCGACACCGTCAGCGTCTCCGCGAACAGGCGCCTCAGGTCGGTGGTCGAGAGCATGCTGAACAGCAGCGCGGGCGACCCGACGAAGAAGCTGAGCCGGCTCATGGTGATCTGCGCCCGCTCGTCGAAGACGTTGAAGTGCGCGAGAGCCCAGCCGACGGCGATCACCAGCCAGATCGTGATGAATCCGCTGATCACCTCGCCCACGAGCCACCTCCGGCCTCCGAGCGTAGTGGGGGACGCCGCTGGGAGCGGTCACATCCACGCCGGGTGGAACCCGGTGCCGTGGCCGAAGAAGGACGTCGTCGCCTACCTCGGCCCGACTCCGGGGTCGTTCAGCCGGGCGCTCGACCGGCTGACCCGCGGGCGACTCATCACCGTGGACGGCGACATCGTCACCTCGTGGACGCCGACGGCCTGGAGCGCCACAACGGCCCGCCCCGGTGAACCGGGACGGGCCGCCGTGGAACGCGGGATCAGCTGCAGCCGCTGGTGGCGCCGCAGCCCTCGCAGACGTAGCACGATCCGCTCGGGCGCATCTTGGTGCCGCAGGTGAGGCAGAGCGGGGCGTCGACCGCGTGGCCCGACATCCGCTCCATCAGTTCCGCCGTGGTGTGCGCCTGGGCGACGGCGGGCGTGTCGAGCAGCGCCGGCTGGTTCGGGCCGTCCTCGTGCACCCGGACGTTGTCGCCGTCGTCGTTCTTGAGCGACTCCGACTCCGGGAGCAGCGCCTCGTCCTCCTCCGACAGGTACGACCCGGTCTCGACGTAGTGCGCCCGCTCGGACGCGGTGTAGATGCCGAGTTCGGACCGCTCGTCGAAGCTCAGGTAGTCGAGGGCGAGCCGCCGGAAGATGTAGTCCATGATCGACTGGGCGATGCGGATGTCCGCGTCGTCGGTCATGCCGGCCGGCTCGAACTTGAGGTTCGTGAACTTCTGCACGTAGGTCTCGAGCGGCACGCCGTACTGCAGGGCGATCGAGATCGCGATCGAGAAGGCGTCCATCACGCCGGCGAGGGTGGAGCCCTGCTTGCCGAGCTTGAGGAACACCTCGCCGAGCCGGCCGTCGGGGTACTCGCTGGCGGTCATGTAGCCCTCGGCTCCAGCAACCGAGAACGACGTGGTGCGACCGGTGCGCGACTTCGGCAGCCGCTCGCGGCGCGGGCGGTACTCGATCCGCACCTCGGGCTTCACCTCGGCCGGGGTCTCGGCGGTCGTCGTCTTCTTCTTCGCGTCACTGAGCGGCTGGCCGACTTTGCAGTTGTCGCGGTAGACGGCGAGCGCCTTGAGCCCGAGCTTCCAGCCCTGGAGGTAGACGTCGGCGATCTCGGCGACGGTGGCAGACTCGGGCAGGTTGACGGTCTTGCTGATGGCGCCCGACAGGAACGGCTGCACGGCCGCCATCATCCGGACGTGACCCATCGGCTTGATCGCCCGCTCACCCATCGCGCAGTCGAACACCTCGTAGTGCTGCGGCTTGAGCGCCGGCGCGCCGACGACGTGACCGTGCTCGGCGATGAAGGCGACGATGGCCTCGCTCTGCTCGGTGGTGTAGCCGAGCTTGGTGAGGGCGCGAGGCACCGTCTGGTTGACGATCTGCATCGAACCGCCCCCGACGAGCTTCTTGAACTTCACCAGCGAGAAGTCGGGCTCGATACCGGTGGTGTCGCAGTCCATCATGAAGCCGATGGTGCCGGTGGGGGCGAGCAGCGACGCCTGGGCGTTGCGGAACCCGTTCTCGGCCCCGAGCTTCACCACCTGGTCCCACTCCGCCGTGGCGGCGTCGTGCACCAGCTTGTCGTTGTCGTGCAGCGCGTGCAGGGTGTCGTTGGCCGCCTGGTGCTTGCGCATCACCCGCTGGTGGGCGGTGGCGTTGCGGGCGTAGCCCTCGTAGGGCCCGACGATCTCGGCGAGCTCGGCGCTGCGACGGTAGGCGACGCCGGTCATCAGCGAGGTGATGGCGGCGGCCAGCGCGCGTCCGCCCTCGGAGTCGTACCCGAGGCCCTGGGCCATGAGCAGTGCGCCGAGGTTGGCGTAGCCGATGCCGAGCTGGCGGAACTTGCGGGTCGTCTCGGTGATCTTCTCGGTCGGGAAGTCGGCGAAGCAGATCGAGATGTCCATCGCGGTGATGATCAGCTCGACCGCCTTGACGAACTTCTCGGTGTCGAAGACGTCGTCCTCACCGAGGAACTTGAGCAGGTTGAGGCTCGCGAGGTTGCACGACGAGTTGTCGAGGCTCATGTACTCCGAGCAGGGGTTGGACGCCGTGATCCGACCGGTCTCCGGGTTCGTGTGCCAGTCGTTGATCGTGTCGTCGTACTGCAGCCCCGGGTCGGCGCACTCCCAGGCCGCCTTGGCGATCTTGTCGAACAGCGACCGGGCGTCGACCTCTTCGATGATCTCCCCGGTGGTGCGGGCGCGCAGGCCGAACGAGGCGTGGTCCTCGACCGCGCGCATGAACTCGTCGGTGACGCGCACCGAGTTGTTCGCGTTCTGGTACTGGACGCTGGTGATGTCACGTCCGCCGAGGTCCATGTCGAAGCCCGCGTCCCGAAGCGCGCGGATCTTGTCCTCCTCGCGGGCCTTGGTCTCGACGAACTCCTCGATGTCGGGGTGGTCGACGTCGAGCACGACCATCTTCGCCGCGCGTCGGGTGGCCCCACCGGACTTGATCGTGCCCGCAGAGGCGTCGGCGCCGCGCATGAACGACACCGGCCCGGACGCCGTGCCGCCGGAGCTCAGCAGCTCCTTCGACGAGCGGATGCGGGAGAGGTTGAGGCCGGCCCCGGATCCGCCCTTGAAGATGAAGCCCTCCTCCTTGTACCAGTTGAGGATCGAGTCCATCGAGTCGTCGACGCTGAGAATGAAGCAGGCGCTCACCTGCTGGGGGCTGGCCGTACCCACGTTGAACCAGACCGGGGAGTTGAAGCTGAAGTACTGGTGCAGCAGCATCCACGTGAGCTCGTCGGAGAAGACGTCGCCGTCCTTGGGGGTGGCGAAGTAGCCGTTCTCCCGTCCGGCCCGCACGTAGGTGCCGACCACCCGGTCGATGAGCGTGCGGAGGCTGGCCTCGCGCGCCTCGGTGCCGAGGGCGCCGCGGAAGTACTTCGTCGTCACGATGGTCGACGCGTTGACGCTCCAGAAACTCGGGAACTCCACGCCGCGCTGCTCGAAGACCGTGACGCCGGTCTTCCAGTTCGTCTGCACCACGTCGCGCTGCTCCCAGACGACCTCGTCATAGGGATGGACGCCCTCGGTGGTGAAGACGCGCTCGATGGTGAGTCCGTCGCGCTTGCGGGAGGAACGCTTACTGGCGCGTGCCGTCTCGGTCATCTGGGTTCTCCAGTCGTATATATCGGTGGGACTTCAGCTGGCTCGCCCGTCCTCGACGGGGAGCGGTGTTTCGGTGCGGCCGGTGGGGCCGGTCGCGGGCGGTGCGGGTGATGCGCGGTGGTGTGGAGATGGGTTGCTGTCGAGGCGGGCTCAGCCGGGCACCAGCTCCGGTGCCGGAGATCCGTCCTGCGCCGCCCTCGACTCTGCGGCGCGCTGCCCGAGGCTGCGCAGCGCCTCGATCTCGGACTCGAAGTCGGCCAGCGACTGGTAGTGCTTGTAGACGCTGGCGAACCGGAGGTACGCCACGGGGTCGAGCTGGCTGAGCGGCGTGAGGATCGCCAGCCCGATCTCCTCGGTCGGCACCTCCGCCAGGCCCGACGCCTTGAGGGTTTCCTCGACCTGCTGGCCGAGCCGGGCGAGGTCGTCGTCGGTGACGGGGCGTCCGGTGCAGGCCTTGCGGACGCCGGCGATCACCTTGTCGCGCTGGAACGGCTCGACGACACCGGACTTCTTGATCACGACGAGCTGCATCTGTTCGACGGTGGTGAACCGGCGCTCGCACGCCGGGCACTGCCGACGGCGACGAATGGCGGCGCCGTCCTCGGTGACCCGGGAGTCGAGCACCCGGGAGTCGGTGTGATGGCAGAAGGGGCAGAACATCTCCATCACCTTTCTTCGATCGACGACCGGACCGGCCGGCCGGGCTCCTGGGGATGAGCCTGTGGGAATCCCTGTGGACAAGATGTGGACCAAGACCACTACTTGTGGACGAACGACACCAGTGTAACTACTAGATGTAGGTAACCTACGGCGATCGAACCCGGTCGTCAATCCCCCGATCGGAAGCATTCCCCCACGTCGCGGGCGGCAGGTCGATCGGCCCGCAGGTCGCCTGACAAGGGACACGCGGGGAAGCACCTCCGCACCTCTCGCGGGGTGGCCCGTCGCAGCCATAGAGTGTCGCCGACACGCACCGCCGCGGAGACGCGTTGGTCGTCGCACAGCTGCCCACTAGGGAGGACGGTCGAGATGACCAACAACTGGGACTGGAACCGCACCGACGGCCCCCACGAGGGCGCCGAGAGCGAACAGAACGCCGCCCCCGCGGAGGGCGGTCAGCAGACGCCCCCGCCGTGGAACGGCGCAGAGGCGACCCCCGGCCAGGCGGATGCCGCCGGCACGGCGGCGCAGACTCCCTGGAGCCGGCCCAACCGCGCCGAAGACCCCGCCGAGGCCGACCGCGACTACGGGCAGGCCCCCTGGGACGCCGCCGGTGCCGCGCCGAGCGCCGGCGCCGATCAGGGCTTCACCCAGGCGCCCTGGGACCGCGACGCCACCGCGGGCGACCAGCCGGCCGGTGAGGGCTACACCCAGACCCCGTGGGCCGCGGCTCCCGGAGCTCGCGCCGACGCCTCGTACTCCCCCGGCGAGGCCTCGTACTCCCTCGGCGAGGCCTCGAGCTACGCCACCCCGAGCCGGGCCGAGACGCCCCCGCAGCCGGGCACCGCCGGCGCCGCCTACGGCAGCTACGGAGCCCCCGGGGCGGCGTACGGCCAGCCGTCCGGGCCGAGCGGCTACGGCCAGGCGACTCCCCAGGACCAGCCGGGCTCGGCCCCGGGTTACGGCGCGGGCGGCAACACCGCCCCCTATGGCAGTGGGGCCCCCTACGGCGGTCAGCCGAGTGCGACCCCGCCGTACCAGGGCAACTCCTACGGAGCCCCGCAGTTCGGCGGTACCCCTGCCTTCGGGGGCGCCCCGTACCAGGCGTCCCCCTACGGGCAGCCGGCATACGGCTTCGGAGGCCCGCAGGTGCCGATGCGACCGCGGATGGGGTTCATGCAGGCGATGACCGCGTGGGTTCAGAACTACGCCCGCTTCAACGGCCGGGCGGGTCTCAGTGAGTACTGGTGGACCGTGCTCGGCCAGTTCGTCGTCGTGCTCGTGCTCGACCTCCTGCTGAGCACGGCCGGACGCAGCGCGGACGGCAGCACGAACGGGCTCGGCGTGATCGTGAGCATTCTGCTGGGTATCTGGAGCCTCGCCACCATCATCCCCAGCCTGTCGGTCACCGTTCGTCGGCTGCACGACACCAACCGCTCCGGCTGGACCTGGCTGCTCGGGCTCATCCCGCTCGTGGGGGGCATCATCGTGCTCGTGTTCACCCTCGGCGGCTCGAACCCGGCCGGCGCCCGATTCGACGGTGTCGACCAGCCGCGCACCGGCGACTGATCGGTTCACCCCCGCTGGGTCGGCCCCGGCTCGGTTCGCCGTCGCCCCTGTCCGCACGACTCCCCCTCTCGCCCGGCCACCGTTCCGTGCCGCGGGTGCGTCAACCCTGGGCGCCGGCGGCCACCTGCGCGCCGGACGGCGTGTCGACCGGAGCATTGCTCACGGCGAAGAAGCTCGCGACGATCACTGTGACGCTCGCGAGGGCAAGCACCGCGAACACGACGAGCACCGCCAGCAACCCACGCTCGGTGAGCTGCGGCCGCGAGTCGCGCGCCACCGGCCCGGTGGCGACCACGGGCCGCAGTGGGCGCCGCATGGGCGCGGGGTCGTCCGCGGGGACCAGATAGAGGTGCGGGCGGACCTCGGCCGCCTTTCCATGAGACGAGCCGCCGCTCGCCACCCGGCCATCGGAAATCGCCAGTGCCGACATCGTTCCTCCTGTATGCGCTGCTGACTGTGGTGCCGGTTCGAACACCTGTTCGACGAATCGAGCTTATCGAACGTGCGGGCCAAATGGAACAGCAGTTCGATGCGTCGTGCCTGCGAGCCGGTGCGGCGGTCGCCGCGACCGGTGCTCTCACCGGTACCTACATGCCATCAGGTGGCACTGACAGTTTTTCCGGGGACGTCGGCAGCGCTGCCTTCGCGCCGAGGCCCCGGCGGCGTCCCGGGGCTTCACGAATGCTTCGCAACACGCTCGAACAGACCTTCGAAATTGTCGGACCGGTCCGATAGTCTGCTGCCATGGCGAAAGAAAGTTCCTCCGACTCGGGCAAGCGACCGACGAACACTCCCGCCGCTGCCACCTGGCCGCCGTCGCCGCCCCGACGGCGCGCGGGGCGCCCGGCCAAGAACGACGTGCGGCCGAGCCGGCCCGACCGTCGGCACGTGGGGCGCCCGAGCAACACCGAGCTCAGTCGCGAGTTCGGCACCGGCAGCCTGTCGGTCATCCCCGACGGTCCGGTCGGCGCCGACGGGCTCACCGCCCGCCAGCGACTGATCCTCGACGTCATCCGGCAGAGCGTCGAAGCGCGCGGCTACCCGCCGAGCATCCGCGAGATGGCCGAGGCCGTGGGGCTGGCGAGTTCGTCGAGCGTGGCCCATCAGCTCAAGGTGCTCGAGGCGAAGGGATACCTCCGCCGCGATCCGAACCGGCCCCGGGCGCTCGAGGTGGTCCTCCCCGCACTCACCGCAGCCTCGGCCCCGTCGGCCCGTCGGCCCGTCGCCGAGCCTGAGGCCCTCGTCGACCCCACCGACTTGGGCGACTCCGTCGCCAAGGGCGTCACGGTGCCCCTGGTCGGCCGCATCGCCGCCGGCGGGCCCATCCTCGCCGAGGAGCAGGTCGAAGACGTCTTCGCACTCCCCCGGCAACTGGTCGGCGAGGGCACGCTGTTCATGCTCGAGGTTCGGGGCGACTCGATGATCGATGCCGCCATCTGCGACGGCGACTGGGTCGTCGTGCGCCAGCAGCCCACGGCCGACAACGGCGACATCGTCGCCGCACTTCTCGACACCGAGGCGACCGTCAAGACCTTCAAGCGCACCGGCGACCAGGTGTGGCTGCTGCCGCACAACCCCGCCTACGACCCCATCGACGGGCGTGAGGCGTCCATCCTCGGCAAGGTGGTCGCGGTGATGCGGCGGGTGTGACCGGTGCTACTCCACGTGCGCGCGCGCCCGGGGGCACACCGCACCCGGGTCGGCGGTCGCTACCAGGGTGAGGCCCAACGAGGGGATTGCCTCCTCGTCGCCGTCACCGCGAGGGCCGTCGAGGGGCAGGCGAACGAGGCGGTGGTCGCCGCGCTCGCCGAGGCGCTCTCGCTCACGCGCCGCCAGGTGCGCCTGGTGAGCGGTCGCACGTCACGCACCAAGGTCGTCGAAGTCCCCGACGACTGCGCGCCCCGGGTCGACCGGTTGCTCGGCGCCGGATAGCGGTGGGCCACGGGCCGACTCCGGCCCGTCACGCGGAGGCGGGTCCCACAGAGGCGGACCCCGCGTCACCGGCGGCCAGCCGGCGCAGCGCCTGGATCGCCACCTCGTGGTCGCGGGTCAGCCACATGTCGGGCATCGACGCCCGCAGGAACGAGCCGTACCGGGCCGTCAGCAGCCGCGGGTCGAGGACGGCCACCATCCCCCGGTCGTCGCTGCGGCGGATGAGTCGTCCCGACCCCTGCGCCATGAGCAGCCCCGCGTGCGTGGCGGCCACGGACATGAACCCGTTGCCACCCGCCTCGCTCACCGCCCGCTGCCGCGCCTGCAGCAGCGGTTCGTCGGGGCGCGGGAACGGAATCTTGTCGATGACGACCAGCCGACAGGTGTCGCCGGGGACGTCGATCCCCTGCCACAGCGAGATCGTGCCGAACAGGCTGGTGGCGGGCTCGGCGATGAACCGGCGGGTGAGCTCGGACAGTTGCGCGTCGCCCTGGCACAGCACCACCGACCCGGGTATGGCGGCGCGGACGTGACGCGCCGCGGTTTCGGCGGATCGCTGCGAGGCGAACAGACCGAGGGTCCGCCCCCCGGCCGCCCACACGAGCTCGGCCAGGCAGGCGAGTGCCTCCTCGGTGATGCCGTCGCGGCGGGGGTTGGGCAGGTGCGAGGCGACGTAGACGATGCCCTGGCGGGGATAGTCGAACGGCGAGCCGACGTCGAGGGCGCGCCACGGCTGCCGGTCGTCGTCGGCGGACTGGGATTCCTGCTCGGCGCCGTGCACCTCGGTGTCGACCCGGTCGCGCGGCCACAGGCCCATCGTGGTGGCGACCTGGGAGAAGTCGCCCCCGATCTTGAGCGTTGCCGAGGTCATGACCACCGGCGTGCGCGACAGCACCGACGCGTGCATGAGGCCGGCGACCGACAGCGGGCCGACGATGAGCTGCCTGCCGAAGCGCTCCCGCTCGCTCACCCAGACGACGTCCTCCCGGTCGAGCCCGGCCATACGCTCGGCGATGTCGAAGACCTCCGTCACCGCCGCGGCCGCCTGCGTGCGGTCGGCGTCGCCGTCCTTGCCCGACGTGAGCCCGGAGACGACGGTGCGGGCGGCCGCACGCACCCTCCGCAGCGCCGGCAGCACGGGGCTCTCGGGGTCGCGGATCTGCTCGAGCGGTGCGTCCGCGATCGCCCCCTCGAGGTCCTCCCCCGCGTCGAGCAGTTCGAGGGCGGTCTCGTCGGCGATCCACGGCATCGCCCGGTGGGCCACCCGTTCGATCATCTGCGGGCTGAGTTCGGCGCTCGCCGCACCGGTCACCCGGCCCACCAGCTCGTGGGCCTCGTCGATGACGAGCAGGTCGTAGTCGGGCAGGGCGGTGCCCCCGTGCATGGCGTCGATGGCGAGCAGGGCGTGGTTGGTGACGACGAGATCGGCGCGCCGGGCGCGGTCGCGGGACTCCTCGACCAGGCACTCGGGACCGAAGGGGCAGCGGGTGACGCCGAGGCACTCCCTGGTGGGGATGGAGACCTGCGCCCACGCCCGACCCGAGTGAGCAGGCGCGTCGTCCCGGTCGGCGAGCCCACCGCTGGAGGCCTGCTCCTCGGCCCACTCGCGCAGCATGACCACCTCGGCACCCAGCACCGACCCGGCATCGGCGCCGGAATCGCGCACGGCCTCGACGACATCGGACGAGGCGAACAACGCTCCCTGATCGTCGGGAGCGCCCCCTCGCACGCGTAGCAGGCACGCGTAGTTGGTACGCCCCTTGAGCACCGCCGGCACCAACTGCCGGCCGGTGACCCTCTCGGACGCCGCCAGCGCGTGCGGAATGTCCGAGGTCGCGAGCTGCGCCTGCAGCGCGAGGGTCGCCGTCGCGACGACCACCCGCTCGGCGTCGCCGTCGAGCAGGGCCGCGATCGCCGGGCTGAGGTATCCGAGCGACTTGCCCGTGCCGGTTCCGGCCTGCACCAGCAGATGCTCGCCCTGGGCCAGGGCATCGGCCACCGCGTCGGCCATCGCCACCTGCCCCGGGCGGGTCGTGCCGCCGAGGTCGTCGACGGCCGCCGACAGGATGCGCCGGTGCAGCGGCTCGTCGGACTGGCTCACCGCGACAGCCTAACCGCCCGGGCGCCGCGTCCCGACGGCCTGTGGACAACCCCGGTCAGACGCTGAACTGCGCCAGCTCGCCCGCGAGGTCGGGGTGCACCCGTGCCACGACCCGGGTGCCGTCGCCGGTGTGCTCGCTGCTGAGAAGCTGCCCACTGCGGTGGATGCGGTCGAGCAGGTCGCCACGGGAGTACGGGAGCAGGATCTGCACTTCGACGTCCGGAGTCGGGAGCAGCTGCTCGACCCGGCGGGTCAGCTCGTCGAGCCCGTCGCCACGCCGGGCCGACACGAAGACGGCGTCCGGCAGCTGGCTGCGCAGCAGCGTGAGCTGATCGGGGGCCGCCCGATCGACCTTGTTGATCACCATGAGCTCGGGCACCTGGGAGGCGCCGATGTCGGCCAGGACGGTGCGCACGGCGCGCACCTGGCCGAGCGGGTCGGGGTCGGAGCCGTCGACCACGTGGAGCAACAGGTCGGCCTCGGTGGACTCCTCGAGGGTGGAGGCGAACGCCTCGACGAGATCGTGCGGAAGGTGACGCACGAACCCGACAGTGTCGGTGAGGGTGTAGACCCGCCCGTCGGACGTTGTGGTGCGGCGGGTGGTGGGATCGAGGGTCGCGAACAGCGCGTCCTCGACGAGGACGCCGGCGCCGGTGAGCCGGTTGAGCAGCGAGGACTTGCCCGCGTTGGTGTAGCCCACGATCGCGACCGAGGGGATGCGGTGGCGCCGGCGGTCGGCCCGCTTCGTCTCGCGGGTGGAGTCGAGGTCACGCAGACGGACCCGCAACTGGGAGATACGGGTGTTGATGCGCCGCCGGTCGGTCTCGATCTTCGTCTCGCCGGGACCTCGGCCGCCGATGCCGACGCCGCCGGCCGCCCGGCCGCCGGTCTGACGGGACAGGTTGCCGCCCCAGCCGCGCAGCCGCTGCTTGAGGTACTGGAGTTGGGCGAGTTCGACCTGGGTCTTGCCTTCGACGCTCTTCGCGTGCTGGGCGAAGATGTCGAGGATCAGGGCGGTGCGGTCGACGACCTTGACCTTGACCCGGTCCTCGAGGTTGCGGAGCTGGGCCGGCTGGAGTTCTCCGTCGCAGATGACCGTGTCGGCACCCGTCGCCACGACCACCTCGCGCAGTTCGTCGACCTTGCCCCGGCCGATGTAGGTGGCCGGGTCGGGCCGGTGCCGCCGCTGAACGAGGCCTTCGAGCACCTGGCTGCCCGCGGTTTCGGCGAGCAGTTTGAGCTCGGCGAGGGCGTTGTCGGCATCCTCCTGCGTGCCCGAGGTCCACACGCTGACGAGGACCACGCGCTCGAGGCGCAGCTGGCGGTACTCGACCTCGCTGATGTCGCTCAGTTCGGTGGACATGCCGGGCACCCGGCGCAGCGACAGGCGTTCGGCGAGGTCGAGTTGCATGCCGTCGTAGCCGTCGGCATCACCCGTGACGGCCATCACCTCCTCCGGATCGACACCGTCGGCGTCTGCGTCGACGTCGAGGTCGGGATCCGGGTAGAGGTCGGAGGAGAGGAGTCGCGGGGATCGTGAAGTCATCGTGACTCCAGTGTTCCATCGCCGGGGTGCGGGCCCAACCGATTTTGCGCCCGGCGAAGCAATCAGGGCGGGGAGGATCAGGAGGGCAGGTAGGCGCGGCCCGAGGCCACGATGACCGCGGGGCCACTGAGGACGGCCTCGCCGAGGGCCAACTCGACCTCCACCTGTCCGCCGGGGACGGTGACCGTGAAGATCCCGTCGACCCGGCCGATCGAATGGGCGTAGGCCGCCGCCGCGGCCACCGTGCCCGTGCCACACGACTTGGTCTCCCCAGAGCCCCGCTCGAAGACCCGCATCGCGACGGCGTCCCGGCCGCGGGGCACGACGAACTCGACGTTGACCCCGTGCGGGTACGCGCCGTCGGGCGACCAGGTGGGGGCGGTGCGCAGGTCGAGGGCCTCGAGGTCGGCGTCCTCGTCGAGCAGGACGACCGCGTGCGGATTGCCCACGTCGACCTTGACGGCCGGCCAGGACCCGTCGGGAGTGGTGATGGTGACCGGCTCGTCGCTCAGCACAACCGGGCCCATGGTGACCGACAGGCCGGCTCCCTCGGCCCGGGGTTCGATCCAGCGGATGCCCGCGCGGGTGCCCACCTCGACGGGCTCGTTGGAGACGAGTCCGCGCTCGTAGAGGTAGCGGCCGAAGACCCGCAGCCCGTTGCCGCAGGTCTCGGCCACCGATCCGTCGGCGTTGCGGTAGTCCATGAACCACAGGTCGGGCCCGGTCCAGTCGGGGATGGTCATCGCGCGCGTGACGCGGAGCACGCCGTCGGCCCCGACGCCGGCGCGGCGGTCGCAGAGGAACCGGACGTCGTCGGCGCTCAGCGGCTCGAGATTCGACCTGTCCTCGATGATCACGAAATCGTTGAGCGTGCCGTGGCCCTTCGAGAACGAGATACTCCGCATGCGGTCAGGATAGCCGGGCCAAAATGCGGCCAGGGGTGTCGGGGGCACCGGCCGGGAACCAGGACACGCGGGGATCGCGGCGGAACCAGGAGAGCTGCTTGCGCGCGAACCGCCGGGTGCCCGCGGCGGTCCGCCGCCGGGCCTCCTCCTCGTCGATCAGCCCGTCCAGCAGATCGAGCACCTGCCGGTAGCCGAGGGCCCGGGACGCCGTCAGCCCCCGCCGGAGTCCGGCGGCCTCGAGGCCGCGCACCTCGTCGACCAGGCCCTGCGCCCACATCCGCTGCACCCGGAGGTCGATCCGCCGGTCGAGGTCGTCGCGGTCGAGGTCCAGCCCCACCTGCACGACATCGGGCAACGCGTAGGTCCACCCGGGCAGCCGGGGACGCATCGACCCGGTGAGCTCGAGCACCTCGAGGGCCCGGACGACGCGGCGTCCGTTGCCGGGGAGGATCTCGGCCGCCACGTCGGGAGCGCGGGCGGCGAGCTCCGCGTGCAGGGCCTCCGCGCCCAGCTCGTCGAGCCGGCGCTCGAACCGCTGCCGCACGTCGGGGTCGGTTCCCGGGAAGTCGAACTCGTCGACGATCGCGTGCACGTACAGCGCCGACCCTCCGACGAGGATCGGGACCACTCCCCTGGCCCGGCACGAGTCGATCGCCGCGCGGGCCAGCGCCTGGAACTGGGCCACCGAGGCCGTCTCGGTGACGTCCATGATGTCGACGAGGTGGTGCGGGACGCCGGCACGCTCGGCCCGCGTGGGCTTGGCCGTCCCGATGTCCATGCCCCGGTAGACGAGCATGGAGTCGGCGTTGACGATCTCCGCCGGGCGACCTCCACCGGTCAGGGCGAGCGCGAGGTCGACCGCGAGCGCGCTCTTCCCGCTCGCCGTCGGGCCGTTGAGGACGAGTACGGGCAGCCTGTCGATCACCTGAGCCTCCTCCCCCGGCCAGCGCCGGCTCGGCGTGACCGGTGCGAAAACCACCCCTGTTCGGATCGGATTTCCTGGTGCACCATGGATGCGTGCCCTGATCGCGGGGCGTGTCGACGAAGGGAAATGCCTATGGGGATCTTCGACAGAGTCAAGGATGCCGTCAGCGAAGACAACGTCGACAAGGGAAAGACCTTTGTGAATGATCACGAGGCCCAGGTCGACGAGGGAGTCGAGCGGGCCGGAGACATGGTCGACCAGCGCACCGGCGATCGGTACGACGACCGGGTCGATCAGGGTGAGAAGTTCGTCGAGTCCAGGACCGGCAGCCTCTGACACCATCCGGCCTCGCATGATGCGGGGCATCACACCAACGAGTCCACTGGTGGGGGTCGCGCTCGGCGCGGCTCCCACCAGTCGCGTCCGGACCCCTCATCCGCACGCGGACGCCGCGGGCCGCGGCACGGGGGCGCCGACCGCCGGCATGCCGAGCGACACGCCCCGGGTGGGCGCCGTCTCGCGCCGGGCCTGCCACGCGTCGCCGCCGCGGGTGCGGCGCAGGCCCCGGACGCCACCGTCGGCGACGAGGTGGTGCGGGGCGGCGTAGCTGATGTCGCAGAGCCCGATGTCGCCGGGGCGGGGCCGCAGTGCCGGGTCCTCCGGCACGGCGACGTGGATCAGCCGGTTGTCGCGCGCCCGCCCGGACATCCGGTGGGTGTCGGCGTCCTTGCGCCCCTCGCCGTCGGCGAACATCACCTCGACCTCACGGCCCACCAGCTGCCGGTTGAGTGCCCAGGCGGTGTCGTCGACCAGGGCGACCAGGCGCAGGTAGCGGTCCTGAACGACCTCCCGCGCGACCTGGTCGGGCATCGTGGCCGCGGGGGTGCCGGGGCGGATCGAGTACTGGAAGGTGAAGGCTGCGCTGAACCGGGCCTCCCGGACCACGTCGAGGGTCTGCTGGAAGTCGTCCTCGGTCTCCCCGGGGAAGCCGACGATGATGTCGGTGGTGATGGCGGCGTCCGGGATCGCTGCGCGCACCCGGTCGAGGATCCCGAGGAACCGGCTCGAGCGGTAGGAGCGACGCATCGACTTGAGGATGCGGTCGCTGCCCGACTGCAGCGGCATGTGCAGCTGCGGCATGACGTTCGGCGTCTCGGCCATCGCGGCGATGACGTCGTCGGTGAAGGCGGCCGGGTGCGGGCTGGTGAACCGCACGCGCTCGAGGCCGTCGATCTCACCGCACGCCCGAAGCAGCTTGCCGAAGGCCTGCCTGTCGCCGAACTCGACGCCGTAGCTGTTGACGTTCTGGCCGAGCAGGGTGATCTCCTGCACGCCCTCGTCGACCAGCGCGCGGATCTCGGCGAGGATGTCGCCGGGACGACGGTCGGTCTCCTTGCCGCGCAGATGCGGGACGATGCAGAACGTGCACGTGTTGTTGCAGCCGACACTGATCGACACCCAGGCGGCGTAGGGCGACTCGCGGCGCGAAGGGAGGTTGCTCGGGAACTCGACGAGCGCCTCCCGGATCTCGACCTGCGCCTCCTGCTCGACCCGGGCCCGTTCAAGCAGCACCGGCAGCGACCCCACGTTGTGGGTGCCGAACACCACGTCGACCCAGGGCGCCTTCTGGATGATGAGGTCCCGGTCCTTCTGCGCCATGCACCCGCCCACGGCGATCTGCATGCCGGGACGCCGTGCCTTCACCGAGGCCAGGTGACCGAGGTTGCCGTACAACCGGTTGTCGGCGTTCTCGCGCACCGCGCAGGTGTTGAAGACGACGACGTCGGCGCCCCCCTCGTCGGCCACGGGCACCTCGCTGCGCAGGTACCCGTCGGCGTCCAGCAGCCCCGAGATGCGCTCGGAGTCGTGCACGTTCATCTGGCACCCGTAGGTGATCACCTCGTAGGTGCGCGGCCGCCCGGCCTCGGCGGTGCTCATGGTCTCAGACATCGGCGCCAACTGTAGTTGCTGGCGACGTCGGCTCCCACCCGTCGGGGACGTGGGCAGGCTCAGCGCGCCACCTCCGTGGCACGCGACTCGCGGACCACGGTGACCCGGATCTGCCCGGGGTAGCTGAGCTCGGATTCGATCCGCCGAGCGATGTCGCGGGCCATCGCCTGCGAGGCGAGGTCGTCGACGGTCTCCGGCGCGACCATCACCCGCACCTCCCGGCCGGCCTGCATCGCGAACACCTTCTCCACACCGGGATGGTCGAGGGCGATCTGCTCGAGGCGGTCGAGCCGGTGGACGTAGGCCTCCAGAGCCTCCCGGCGGGCGCCCGGGCGGGAGCCGGAGATCGCGTCCGCGGCCTGGACGAGCACCGCCTCGACGGTGGCCGGCTCGACCTCGTTGTGGTGCGCGGCGATCGCATGCACGACGTCGGGGTGCTCGCCGTGCTGGCGCGCGAGTTCCGCCCCGACCAGGGCGTGCGACCCCTCGACCTCGTGCGTGAGCGCCTTGCCGATGTCGTGGAGGAACGCGGCCCGGCTGCACACCGTGGCGTCCAGCCCGAGTTCGGAGGCCATCAGCCGGGCCAGGTGGGCGCTCTCGACGAGGTGCTTCAGCACGTTCTGGCCGTAGCTGGTGCGGTAGCGCAGGGTGCCGAGCACCCGCATGAGCTCCGGGTCGAGGTCGGTGATGCCGACCTCCGCGACGGCGTCCTCAGCGGCCCGCTGGCAGCGCTCGGTGATGCGGTCCTGGCTGCGGGCGTAGACGTCCTCGATCCGGGCGGGATGGATGCGGCCGTCGGCGATGAGTTCCTCCAGTGTCAGCCGGGCGATCTCGCGCCGCACCGGGTCGAAGCAGCTGAGGAGAACGGTTCCGGGGGTGTCGTCGACGACGACGTTCACCCCGGTCACCTGTTCGAAGGTACGGACGTTGCGGCCCTCCCGGCCGATGATGCGGCCCTTCATCTCGTCACTGGGCAGGTCGACCGTCGAGATCACCGACTCGGACGTCTGCTCGGCCGCCAGCCGCTGGATCGACGTGACGATCGTCATCCGGGCCTTCTGCTCGGCCTCCCGGGTTGCCGTCGCCTCGATGTCGCGCGCCAGCACGAGCGCGTCCCGCCGCGCGTCGCGCTCGGCCGCCGCGAGGACCTCGGCCCGCGCCTGCTCCACGGTGAGTTCGCCGATCCGCTCGAGTTCGGACAGCCACCCGGCCTGCTGGGCGTCCAGCTCGGCGCGAGCCGCCTCGAGTTCGCCCCGCTGCTGGTCGAGCAGCGTCCGCTGCTGGTCGAGCTCACCCCGGGACACGACCACCGTGCGCTCCCGCTCCTGGAGGAGCTGCTCGCGCCGCTCGAGCGCCTCGGCGACGTGCCGCAACTCCTCGGCGTCCGGGGCCGGCGGCTGCTCGGGCTGGGAGGCGGTGGCCTCGGGGCGAGGCTCGGCACCCGGCCGGCGCAGGGACACGATGAGCCAGACGAGGGCCACGAGAATGGCCGCCAGCATGACCGCCAGACCGACGAACTCCGCGGAGCCGGGCATCGCAACCTCCTGTCATCGGGGGCGGGGGCCCACACGATGGGACGACGACGCCCTCATCGGGCGATCGGCGATCGATCGTCCGTGAGCAAGGCGGTATCTACAAGTGCGAATATCCCCGGTGCGAGCGGAACCCACACCGGTGTGATGTCAACTCAGGTTGGTCAGTCATCGTGTGGACGCCGGGGCGCCCACGGCGAATCTATGACCGCTCACACAGCCGCGCAACTCACCCGCACAGAGGGTCACTCGGCCGCCGGGTCGGCGGGAAAATCACTCAACAACTCCCCGAGCACCCGATGCACGAGCGACGGGGAGAAGCCCTTGCGAGCCAGGGCCGCGCCCACCCGCCGGTACTGAACCTCCCGAGGATGGTGCGAGAGACCCCGCAGCCGGCGCGCGCCGAACTCGTGCGCCGCCCGGTACTCGGACTCGTCGTCGAGGGAGGCGGTGGCCTCTGCGACGACCTCGGCGTCGACGCCCTTGCGGTGCAGTTCACGGCGGACGCTGGTGCGCGACAGGGACCGGAGCGACTGCCGCGACACGGCGTAGCGCTCGGCATAGCGCCGGTCGTCGAGGAGACCCACCTCGACGAACCGGTGCACGACCGCCTCGGCCACCTCGTCGTCGACCCCTCGGCCGCCGAGCTTGGTCATCAGCTCGGCGACCGTCAGGTCGCGCCGGTCGAGGTAACGCAGCGCCATGGTGCGCGCCACCTCGTAGGGGTCGGCAGGGGGCGTGTCGTCGGCGTCCGCCGGCGGCTCAGAAGGCCACTTCACCGGTCACCGGGTCGATGCCCGCCGGCACCTTGGGCCGGCCCCCGGACTTGGCCGCCGGGGTGGTGGGCTGTGCCGTCTCGGGCTGCTCGCCCTCACCGGTGAGGCCCAGGGACGCGAGGATCTTCTGCTCGATCTCGGTGGCCACCTCGGGGTTGTTCTTGAGGAACGTGCGGGCGTTCTCCTTGCCCTGCCCGAGCTGGTCGCTGCCATAGGTGAACCAGGCGCCGGCCTTGCGGATGATGCCACCGTCGACGCCCATGTCGATGAGGCTGCCCTCACGACTGATGCCCTGGCCGTAGAGGATGTCGAATTCGGCCTGCTTGAAGGGCGGGGCGACCTTGTTCTTGACGACCTTCACCCGGGTGCGGTTGCCGACCATCTCGGAGCCGTCCTTGAGCGTCTCGATCCGGCGCACGTCGAGTCGCACCGACGCGTAGAACTTCAGCGCCCGTCCACCGGTGGTGGTCTCGGGCGAGCCGAACATCACGCCGATCTTCTCGCGCAACTGGTTGATGAAGATCGCGGTGGTGTTGGCGTTGTTGAGGGCACCGGTCATCTTGCGCAGCGCCTGGCTCATCAGCCGGGCCTGCAGGCCCACGTGGCTGTCGCCCATCTCACCCTCGATCTCGGCTCGCGGTACGAGCGCGGCCACCGAGTCGATGACGATGAGGTCGAGGGCACCGGAGCGGACGAGCATGTCGGCGATCTCGAGGGCCTGTTCGCCGTTGTCGGGCTGGCTGACGAGCAGCGCGTCGGTGTCGACGCCGAGCTTGCCGGCGTAGTCGGGGTCGAGGGCGTGCTCGGCGTCGATGAACGCGCAGATGCCCCCGGCCGCCTGGGCGTTCGCGATCGCGTGCAGCGCGACTGTCGTCTTGCCGCTCGACTCGGGACCGTAGATCTCGACGATGCGCCCGCGCGGCAGCCCGCCGATGCCGAGCGCGACGTCGAGGGCCACCGATCCGGTGGGGATGAACGCCATCGGCTGGCGGGTCTCGTCGCCGAGGCGCATCACCGAGCCCTTGCCGTGCTGCTTCTCGATCTGGGCGAGCGCGGCCTCGAGGGCCTTCTGGCGATCTGCAACAGCCATGGGGGCTTCCTTTCCTGGCACCTCTAGCGCCGTGGGGCATGTGTTCGCCGAGCGAACGGTATGCGGATTGTGTTCTGGAGTGGTGCCGCCGGCCTGATGACCAGTGACGCCACAAACTGTATGGACGGGCCCTGACAGTTTCGGCGCCAGTCGTGAACCTGTGGATAACTGACCCGCCACGCGGACGGCAACCCGGAGGAGCGAGCCGACTGACGCCCACTTTACCGAACGTGTGTTCGACGGTCGACCTCCTCGTCGGCGTGTCGCCGTCGGCCCGCGAGGAACGGTGCCGGCCGCGATCGGCCGACTATGGTGGGGCGATGCAGGAGACCGAGATGTGGGCGCGGATGACCGACCATTTCGGCCCCAGCTACGTGCGCACGTGGGCGTCCAGCGTCGTACTCGCCGACCTCGGCAACCGCACCGTCGTCGAGGCGATCGCCGACGGGCTGGAGTTCAAGCAGATCTGGCGTGCCGTGTGGAAGCACGAGGAACTGCCCGATCGGTTGCGCTGACCCGGGAACTGTCGGTGGGTCACGGCACAATCGCTCCATGACCACCCCCGCGAGCGAGACACCGGACGCCGGTCCGCTGCGGCCGTTCTCGCCCCCCACCCGGGCGTGGTTCCACTCGGTCTTCCACCAACCCACCGCGGTGCAGGCGGCCGCGTGGGAGGTCATCGACCGGGGAGAGCACTGCCTGGTCGTCGCTCCGACGGGGTCCGGCAAGACGCTCGCCGCCTTCCTCCACAGCATCGACCGCCTGGGTCGGCGTCCACCACGCACGAGCCCGGCTGAGGGGCGGCGGGCTGGAGGCACCCCGACCCGCGGCGTCTCGGTGCTCTACGTCTCCCCCCTCAAGGCTCTCGCCGTCGACGTCGAGCGCAACCTGCGGGCACCGCTGCGGGGCATCGGCCTCGCCGCGGCCCGCATGGGCGTCGCCGCACCCGAGATCACCGTGGCGGTGCGCAGCGGCGACACGCCCGCCAACGAGCGCCGCCGCATCGTCACCCACCCTCCCGACGTGCTCATCACCACGCCGGAGTCGCTGTTCCTCATGCTGTCCAGCCAGGCCGCGGAGGTGCTGAAAGGCGTCGAGACCGTCATCCTCGACGAGGTGCACGCGCTGGCCGGCACCAAGCGCGGAGCGCACCTCATGGTCTCGATCGAGCGGCTGCAGGCGCTCAACCCGGGTCGCCGCATCCAGCGGGTGGCCCTGTCCGCCACGGTCAATCCCCCCGAGCGGGTCGCGGCGTTCGTCGGAGGGGTCGAGCCGGTCACGGTCGTCGCACCTCCCGCCGACAAGACGTGGAATCTCGCGATCGAGGTGCCCGTGCCCGATCTCACCGATCTCCGCTCCCCCGTCGACGCCGACGATCCCGAGGGTGCCACCACCCAGTCGATCTGGCCCTTCCTCGAGAACCGGCTGCTCGACCTCGTGCTCGAGCACCGGTCGACCATCTGCTTCGTCAATTCCCGCCGGGTGGCCGAGCGGGTCACCTCGCACCTCAACGAGCGCTGGCGCGAGCTGTCCGCCGCAGACGAGACCCCGGGCGCGCCTCCGGGCGATGCCCCGTCCACCGGCCCCCCGCGGCGGCCACCGGCCGACATGCTGGCCCAGTCGGGGGTGGCGGCCGTGCACTCGCCCACCGACATCGCTCGGGCGCACCACGGGTCGGTGAGCAAAGACCGCCGGGCCGAGATCGAGGCCGAGCTCAAGTCGGGCTCGTTGCGGTGCGTGGTCGCCACGTCCGCCCTCGAACTGGGCATCGACATGGGCAACGTCGACCTCGTCGTGCAGGTGCAGGCGCCGCCCTCGGTGGCATCGGGCCTGCAGCGGATCGGCCGGGCCGGGCATCAGGTGGGTGCGGCGTCCACCGGGGTGATCCTCCCGGCGCACCGCAGCGACCTGCTCGAATCGGTGGTGGTCGCCGACCGCATGGTGGCGGGGCGCATCGAGAGCGTCCCACAGCTCACCAACCCGCTCGACGTGCTCGCCCAGCAGATCGCCAGCACGTGCCTCGTCCCCGGCTGGACGGCCAGCGCGCTGTTCGACCTCGTCCGCCGCAGCGACCCCTACCGTGAGCTGCCCTGGTCGGCCTTCGAGGCGGTACTGGAGATGCTGTCCGGGCGCTACCCCAGCGAGGAGTTCGCCGAGCTGCGTCCGCGCGTCACATGGGACCGGCTCACGGGGGCCGTCGAGGCCCGCCCGGGAACTCGCCGCCTGGTGACCACCTCGGGGGGCACGATCCCCGACCGGGGGCTGTTCGGGGTCTTTCTGCCGGCCGGCGACGAGGGGGGCGGCCGGGCGGCCGGACGCCGGGTCGGCGAGCTCGACGAGGAGATGGTCTACGAATCCCGCGTGGGCGACGTGTTCACCCTCGGCACCAGTTCGTGGCGCATCCAGGACATCACCCCGAATCAGGTGATCGTTACGCCGGCGCCCGGCCAGGTGTCGCGGCTCCCGTTCTGGCACGGCGACCAGCCGGCCCGGCCCGTCGAGCTGGGGCTGGCCATCGGCGGTTTCGTCGACGAGGTGGCCGCACTTCCCCCGGCCGACGCCCGGGCGCTGCTGCGCCGACACCGGCTCGACGCGATGGCCGCCGACAACCTCGTGGCCTACCTGGGCGACCAGAAGGCCGCCACCGGGGTGCTGCCCGGGGCGCGGGCGGTCGTCGTCGAGCGCTTCCGCGACGAATTGGGCGACTGGCGCGTGTGCGTCCACGCCGCCCTCGGCACGGCGGTGCTGGCCCCCTGGGCGCTGGCCATCGAGGCCGTGGCCCGAGAGCGGTACGGACTGGAGGCGCATGCCAGTGCCACGAACGACGGCATCATCGTGCGCATTCCCGACATCGAGGCGGCGCCTCCGGGGGCTGACCTCATCGCCGTCGACCCCGACGAGATCGAGTCGATCGTCACCCGCGAGGTCGGGGGGTCGGCCCTGTTCGCCGCCCGCTTCCGCGAATGCGCCAGCCGGGCCCTCCTGCTTCCCCGGCGCGATCCCGCCCGGCGTGCGCCGTTGTGGCAGCAGCGCATGCGGGCGGCCCAGTTGCTCGCGGTGGCGGCCGGTTACCCCCAGTTCCCGATCGTGCTCGAGACGATGCGCGAGTGCCTCGAGGACGTCTTCGACCTCGCCGCGCTCCGGCGCATCCTCGACGACGTCGCCGCCCGGCGCATCCGGCTCGTCGAGGTCGAGACGCCCGAGCCCTCGCCGTTCGCGCGGTCGCTGCTGTTCGGCTACGTGGGCGAGTTCATCTACGACGGCGACCAGCCGCTGGCCGAACGGCGGGTGGCCGCCCTGAGCCTCGACCCGGCACTGCTCGCCGAGTTGCTGGGTCGCGAGGGGGTTGACGCGCTCTTCGATCCCGACGTGGCCGCCGAGGTCGAGCGCGAGCTCCAGGGGCTCGACGAGTCGCACCGGGCGTCGTCCGCCGAATCGCTGTGGGACATGATCCGCACCGTCGGACCTCTCACGCCCGAGGAGTGCCGGGCCCGCAGCGAACCCGGCGCGCCCGTCGAGCTCTGGCTCGCCGACCTCGTCGCCGCCCGCAGGGCCGCCGCCACGTCGGTCAACGGGGTCTCGGTGATGGCGGTGGCCGACGACCACGCCGTCCTGCGCGACGCTCTCGGAGTGCCTGTGCCGCCGGGCGTCTCGACGGGGCCGCAGACCTCGGCGGAGGAGGCACTCGACCGCCTCGTGCTGCGCTGGCTGCTCACCCACGCGGTGGTGACGCCGCCCGACCTCGCGCAGCGGTACGGCCTGCCCGACCAGGTCGCCGAGGCCGCGCTGTCGCGGTTCGTGGCGCGTGGCCTCGCCGTCCGCATCGACGACGACACGGCACGCCGGCACGGGGCGGTGGTGCACCGGCAGGTGCTGCAGCGGGTGCGGCGGCGCACCCTCGCCCGGCTGCGGGCCGGCGTCGAGCCGGTCGACCCGGGGCGGCTGGTCGGGTTCCTCGCCGAGTGGCACGAGCTCGACGACCCGGCCGAGGGTCCGGACGCCCTTCTCGTGGCCGTCGAGGCGCTCGCCGGTTACCCCGTGCCGGCGTCCATGCTCGAGTCGATGGTGCTGCCCGCACGCATCCGCGGCTACCAGCCGGCCATGCTCGACCAGGCGCTCGCCGCCGGGGAGGTCGTGTGGACCGGCCAGGCACCGATCGGACGCTCCGACGGGTGGGTGCAACTCTGGCCGGCCGACGCCGTGCTCCCCGGTGCGACCGCCGACGAGCTCACCGAGCCGGCCCGGCTGCTGCTGTCGCACCTCGGGGGCGGCGGCGCGTGGACGGTCAGCGACCTGTCCGCGGCCACCGGGGTCGACCCGGGCGCCACCGCAGACGCGCTGTGGGAACTCGCCTGGGCGGGGCGGGTCACGAGCGACACCTTCCTGCCGGTGCGCGCGCTCGCCGCCTCGGGTGCCCTGCGGACGCCGCGCCGTCCCCAGCAGCGCCGCCGGCTGTCCCTGCGGGTGCCCGTGCGGGCGTCCCCCCGTCCGGCGGTCTCCGGGCGCTGGACCGCGGTCGCGCAGCCGGACGCCGGCGCCACCGAGCGCGCCGTGCTCGCGGCGCAGCTGGTCCTGGGCCGGCACGGCGTCGTGCGGGGGGGCAGCCCG